>NZ_AP040861.1:1277500-1820000 GCF_055398055.1 Leisingera sp. S2M4 | reverse complement strand
CGAGACCTCGGGGTTCACGTTGCTGTAGAACCCGTATTCGCGCGGGTTGGCCATGTTCCAGCTGCAGGGGGGTTCCTTGTCGGTCAGGGTGATGCGGACGATCGACTTGATCGACTTGAAACCGTATTTCCACGGCACCACCAGCCGCAGCGGCGCGCCGTTCTGATTGGGCAGCGGCTTGCCGAATATGCCGGTGGCCATGATCGTCAGCGGGTGCATAGCCTCATCCAAGCGCAGCCCTTCGCGGTAGGGCCAGTCCAGCACCCTGTAGGCGGTGCCGGGCATTTCCGACGGGCGGTAGAGCGTTTCGAAGGCGACGTATTTTGCCCCCGCCTGCACGCCGGCAAGCGCCAGAAGATCAGCCAGCTCGAACCCCTGCCAGGGCACGACCATCGACCAGGCCTCGACACAGCGGAAACGGTAGATGCGCTCCTCCAATGTCATCTCGCCCAGGATCTGGTCCATCGAATAGCTGCCCGGCCGCTCCACCATGCCGCCGATTTCGACGCTCCAGGGTTTCGTGGTCATGCGACCCGCATGGGCGGCGGGATCCCCCTTGCCGGTGCCGAATTCGTAGAAGTTGCAGTAGCTGGTGACCTCCTCCCAGCTGTTGGGCTCCAGCGCACCCTCTGCCGCGGCGCGGCTGCCCAGCGCACCTGCCAACCCTGCGCCCGCCAGCCCGGCGATGATCTTGCGGCGGTTCCAGAAGGCCGCCTCCGGTGTGGTATCGGCATGGGTCAGATCATTGCTCCAGCGGCGCGCCATCGGTGTCTCCTGCGGTTCTGCGTTCCCCTCAGCTAACCCTCAACGCAGCGAATCCCAAAACATATCCTGTCACGACTGCGCGAGAGCGCTGTAACCTTTGCCCGCAGACCGGGGCCGTGACGGCGGAAAGCGGTAGTGTTGCCGTGGAATGTCGGGCAAAAATCAACAATGGGATAAGGGGGACCTCGCATGAAATACGTCATTACCGTCGCGCTGCTTGCGCTTGCTGCGCAGCCACTGGGCGCCCAGGAGATGCAGAGCTACGACACCACGCTCAGCTTCGAAGATGTGACCTTTGGCCTGGAGAACGCGATTGCCAACCGCGGGCTGCGGCTGGAGCATGTCAGCCATGTGGGCGACATGCTGGAGCGCACCCGCGGCGACGTCGGCTCTGATGTGGTGCTGTTTGAGAACGCCAAGGTGTTCTCCTTCTGCTCCGCACGGTTGTCGCGGCAGGTGATGGAGGCGAACCCGATGAACATCACCTATTGCCCCTATGACATCTTTGTCGCGCAGTTGCCGGACAGCGAGACCGTGACCATCGGCTTCCGCCCCTACCCACCCGGCGACATGCAGCCAATCCAGGATCTGCTGGACAGCCTGGTTCGGGAAGCGATCGAGGAATAATCTGAGCAGGGCTCCGCCAGATGGAAATTTCCCCCCTGCCCTTGCGACACACAACCGATATGGTGGCGGCAAAGATACGAACCGGCACGGGCTAACCTGAATGAAATCGCTACTGACTTCTCTGTTGCTACTGGCAGCCAGCTTGCTGAGCGCCTGCGCCAACGCACCGACCGCCAGCCGCGATGACGTCGCGGAGCTGTCTCAAGCGCTGCAATCGCTGGACCCGAGCGTCGATCCTGCAGAGGCACGTCGCGCAGCCGAGATCGCATACGAACATTCAGCAAGACTGGCAAAAGAATACAATGTCACGACCTCGCCAATCATCCACAACACTCTTGTGAATACGGGCGTCAAGGAACGCGGTATCTGCGTCCATTATGCCGAGGACATGCAGGCGCGGCTCAATCAGGAAAACTTCCGCACGCTGACCATGCTGCGCGCCATCGCCGAACCTCGCAATGAGTTCCGCATCGACCACAGCACCGCGGTGATTGCCCCCAAAGGGGCGGACATCTACGGCGGCATCGTGCTGGATCCATGGCGCTACGGCGGGCGACTGTTCTGGTCTCCCACAACCGAAGACACACGCTATGACTGGGAGCCGCGCATGGAGGTGTTGCGTCGCAAGTACGAACGTCGGGTTGCGCGGGGCGAAACCGGCATATGAGCCACAACTCCCAGCTGCTTCAGCGCCACTGCTGAGCCCGAGACGCCACCATGCGCCATATGCTCATCTGTTTCTGTATCGCCCTGGCCGCGTATCCGCTGACGGCCACCGCGGAAACATCGGCACCTGCGGACAACAGTTGGGCAAAGCAGAAATGCGAGCTGTACCGGCGCGCTGTGGACGACGCGCTGGGTTATATAGGGAGAGAGGGGATGCGCCCCGAGTTTCTGGCCCGCAACGAGGCTTTCATCGCGGGCGGTTGCGTCGGTCGGGGCAATGTCTGTCCCGAGAGAACACAGGAACAGGCATTCGCCAACCTGCTCACCCTGATGACCATGAACGAGGGCATGGCCAGCACCTTTGTGCCGTTCGGCTGCCGATCCTGAGGACCGACAGCCATGCCTGCCACCGACGGCGGGCACGCAACAGGCCCTGACTGGAAAGGCCCGCCATCTCTGGCGGGCCAAGTGTTTCAGATTTCAAAGACGATCAGTGGACGACCGCATTGTCAGGCTTTGGGCGGTCAGTTGTTCCCAGCCGGTCCCCGATGATCAGCCCATCGGTTCCGGCCGTGACCGGTACCGTGTCACCATCCTTGATCTCACCGCTCAGCAGGGCTTCGGCCAGCGGGTTCTGCAAGGCGCGCTGGATGACCCGCTTCAGCGGTCGAGCGCCAAACACCGGATCATAACCTTCGTCGGCGAGCCAGGTCTTTGCCCCCTCGTCCAGTTCAAGGGAGATCTTGCGCCCGGCCAGCCGCTTCAGCAGCCGTGCCAGCTGGATATCGACGATACCATCCATATCCTTACGGTTCAGCCGGTCAAAGATAATGGTCTCGTCCAGACGGTTCAGGAACTCGGGCCGGAAGTGCGCGCGGACCGCATCCATCACATCCCGGCGGGCATCCGAAGCATCAGCCCCCTCCGGCAACTGGCTCAGCGCCTGGGCGCCAAGGTTGGAGGTCAGGATGATGAGTGTCTGCTTGAAGTCAACCGTGCGCCCCTGACCATCTGTCAGCATACCGTCGTCCAGCACCTGCAGCAGCACGTTGAAGACATCCGGATGCGCCTTCTCCACTTCGTCGAACAGAACCACCTGGTAGGGACGACGCCGCACCGCTTCGGTCAGCACCCCACCTTCGTCGTAGCCGACGTAACCCGGCGGTGCACCGATCAGGCGCGCGACAGAGTGCTTCTCCATGAACTCTGACATGTCGATACGCACCATCGCGTGCTCATCATCGAACAAGAAGCCCGCCACGGCCTTGGTAAGCTCGGTCTTGCCGACCCCGGTCGGGCCGAGGAACAGGAAAGACCCCAGCGGGCGATTCTCGTCGTTCAGCCCGGCACGCGCCCGGCGCACGGCGTTGGCCACCGCGGTTACCGCAGCATTCTGGCCGATCACCCGGCGATGCAGCTCATCCTCCATCCGCAAGAGCTTGTCGCGCTCTCCCTCCAGCATCTTGGAGGTCGGAATACCGGTCCAGCGTTCCACCACGGCGGCAATCTGCTCGGGTCTCACGGCCTCTTCGACCATCAGCCCCTGTTCTTCCTTCTGCTCGGCATCCGCGAGCTGCTTTTCCAGCCCCGGAATGACGCCATAGGACAGCTCACCCGCCTTGGCGAGGTTGCCTTCACGCTTGGCAATGTCCAGTTCCGCGCGGGCCCGGTCCAACTGCTCTTTCAGATCGCGGGCAGAGGCCAGCTTGTCGCGTTCCGACTGCCACTGCGCGGTCATTTCGGCGGATTGCTCCTGCAGCTCGGCCAGTTCCTTTTGCAGCTTCTCCAGCCGATCACGAGAGGCGGCGTCTTCTTCCAGCTTCAGCGCCTCTTCCTCGATCTGCATCTGCAGGATCTGCCGGTCGAGCGCATCCAGCTCTTCAGGCTTGCTGTCCACCTGCATGCGCAGACGGCTCGCGGCCTCGTCCACCAGGTCGATCGCCTTGTCGGGCAGGAAACGGTCGGTGATGTAACGGTTCGACAGCGTAGCCGCCGCCACCAGCGCCGCATCGGCAATGCGCACGCCGTGGTGCAGCTCGTACTTCTCCTTGATTCCGCGCAGGATCGAGACGGTGTCCTCCACCGTAGGCTCCTGCACCATTACCGGCTGGAAGCGGCGGGCAAGAGCGGCGTCCTTCTCCACGTATTTGCGGTATTCATCCAGCGTGGTGGCGCCGATGCAGTGCAACTCACCGCGCGCCAGCGCCGGTTTGATGAGGTTCGCGGCATCCATCGCGCCATCGGCCTTGCCGGCACCGACCAGCGTGTGCATCTCGTCGATGAACAGGATGATCTCTCCCGCCGCTTCGGTCACCTCGGTCAAGACAGCCTTCAGGCGTTCTTCGAACTCGCCACGGTATTTCGCGCCAGCAATAAGCGCCCCCATGTCGAGAGCCAACAGCTGCTTGTCGCGCAGGGACTCCGGCACATCGCCATTGACGATGCGCAGCGCCATCCCCTCGGCAATCGCGGTCTTACCAACACCCGGCTCGCCGATCAGCACCGGGTTGTTCTTGGTCCGCCGACTCAGCACCTGCATCGAGCGGCGAATTTCCTCGTCACGACCGATGATCGGATCAATCTTGCCTTCCCGCGCAGCCTCGGTCAGATCGCGCGCGTATTTCTTGAGCGCATCATACCCTTCCTCGGCAGTGGCGGAGTCTGCGGTGCGCCCCTTGCGGATGTCGTTGATCGCTTCATTGAGTTTCTGCGCCGAGACATGACCAGCCTCCAACGCGTCCTTGGCCTTTGACTTCACCATGCAAAGCGCCATCAACAGACGCTCTACCGGCACGAAACTGTCACCGGCCTTCTCGGCAATCTTGGCGGCTTCATCCAGGACCTTGGCAGTCTGCCCATCCAGATAGATCTGCGCGGCATCGCCACTGACCTTGGGTTGTTTGGCCACAGCGGCATCGACCGCCTCGGCGACGCGCGCAGGCGCACCACCGGCACGGGAGATCAGGTTGCTGGCCAACCCCTGATCATCATCCATCAGTGCTTTCAGAATATGTTCCGGCACCAGTCGCTGGTGCCCTTCGCGCATGGCTATGGTCTGCGCGGCCTGCACGAAACCACGTGCACGCTCCGTGAACTTGTTCAAGTCCATCTTGCTCTCCTTTTTCAAGCGCCCAATGTGTCTGGCGGCGCCCGCCTTGCGGCACGCCCCGGTCCGGGCCTCAGGGTTCAATGTGGGAAGCATCTGGGACGCTTCAAGACCAATAAACCCCAAAAGGATGTGCAAATCCCTGACTTGGATCAACCTATCCGACGGAGGCAGCCATGCCACCCGCTCCGGACTTGCCCCACATCGCCCCCTTGCGTATGAAACGCCAGTTTCACGCAAAACCCGCCAGTCTCATGAGGATCCCCCGATGACCCAAGCCCCGCGCGCCGACGACCGCCTGATTGTTGCCATAGATGTCCCCAACGCGGTGGCAGGTCTGCAGCTGGCCGACCAGCTGGGCGATGCCGTGTCCTTCTACAAGATCGGCCTCGGCATGCTGACCGGCGGCGGCCTGGGGCTTGCCAATGAACTCAAGCAGGAACGTGGAAAGCGCATTTTCCTCGACATGAAGCTGTTTGATATCGGTGCCACGGTGGAAAATGCGGTGCGCGGGTTGGCACAATTCGATCTGGATTTCCTGACGGTGCATGGCGATCCCTATGTCGTCCGCGCCGCCCAGGAAGGGGCAGCAGGCAAAGACCTCAAAATCCTCGCCGTCACCATCCTGACCTCGCTCGACCGGCAGGACCTGGATACCGCCCTGATCAAGGAGGGCGCGGTTCAGGACCTGGTTCTGGAGCGTGCCGGAAATGCACTCGCCGCGGGCGCTGACGGTGTCATCGCCAGCCCTCAGGAAGCTGCCTTGATCCGCGCATTGCCCGAGGCGCAGGGCAAGCTGATCGTCACCCCCGGCGTCCGCCCGACGGGTGCGGCGCTCGGCGACCAAAAACGTGTCGCCACGCCGACCAACGCCATCGCGGACGGCGCCGACCACATCGTCGTGGGCCGCCCGATCTGGCAAGCTCAGGACCCCCGCGGCGCTGCCGAGGCCATCCTGACGGAGCTGAGTTCGATCTGAAGCCCCCCGGCCAGAACCCGCAAATGCGGGGCATACGGATGCCCCGCATCCGCAACACTGCGCGGCAGCGACCTCGGCGCGCGGGCTATCTGCCCAAAATTTAGGCGGAATAAAAAATCGATCTTAAATGCATCTTGCCCGCGTATCCCCCTCGGCGCGCGCTGCCTGACGTAAGGGCAAGGCGCTCATTTGCAAGATGAAACTGGGACAGCAAGGCACGGCTGCGCCAAATCGTCCTGTGCTGAAAATGGCACACCAATTTCGGCAGCCCGCCCCGGCACCTGTCGCTTTCTTTGCGAAACACCCGCGGGTGCGCGATTCTCGGGGTTGAGACACTCCCCAGACGGGCTGGACTTCCTGAGGCCCGTCACCTACCCCCGCCTCGCAGCGGGGGCTTTCTTTTCAGTTCGCCTTACGCGCCACCGGCCGCCAAGTAGCCTCTCAGCTGTTCGGCGAAATGCGGCACCGCCAGGGGATGGGCGCAATAGTTCTGCGGCGACATCAACGCCCAGCCCTGCCCCTCGTCGCCCAGACGCACCTCCTGCGCTAGAGCTGCCGGCTGGTGACTCGCAAACATCCAGACCCAGCCACGTGGTCGGAGGTATGCGCAGGACCAGCTCAAGGCAGACGCCGACAACCGCAGTCCCACTTCCTCAAAGGTCTCTCGCAGAGCGCAGGCCTCCGGACTCTCGCGTCCCTCTCGACCACCTCCCGGCAAATCCCAATGTCCCGGATAGGGAATGTCCGGCTTGTCATCACGCTGGATCACCAAAAGGTCGCTCCCAAGGAACAGTGCCAGTTTCGCCCCGGAAAATTCTGCTTTGGCAATCGCGTCTGTTGTCATGGTCTGTCACTTGGCCACGCGAGAGGTTAAAGACAACCCTTCCGCCAGCAGTTAGACTGGCCTCCGCCCTCGCCCCGGACAGAACCTGACGAGACATGCATGCCCTTTGCCGAGACTGCCTGAGCCAAATCGCGCCCGCTCGCCGCTGCCCCCAGTGCGGCAGCCCGCGCATTACGGCGCATCGCGAACTCTTCACGCTGTCCATTGCGCATATGGATTGCGACGCTTTCTATGCCAGCGTCGAAAAACGCGACAACCCGGAGCTGGCGGCGAAGCCTGTCATCATAGGCGGCGGCAAGCGCGGGGTGGTGTCCACCGCCTGTTACATTGCCCGCATTCGTGGCGTTCGTTCCGCCATGCCGATGTATCAGGCCTTGAAACTTTGCCCCGAAGCCGTGGTGGTGAAGCCACGCATGGAGGTCTACGTCGAGGTCAGCCGCGAGATCCGCAAGATGATGAACGAGCTGACACCGGACATCGAGCCGCTGTCATTGGACGAGGCTTTCATGGATCTCTCCGGCACCGAAAAACTGCATGGTGCTCCGCCCGCGGTGATGCTTGCGCGGCTGGTCAAGCGGATGAAGGATGAAATCGGCGTCACCGGTTCGATCGGTCTGAGCCACAACAAGTTCCTGGCCAAAGTAGCATCCGATCTCGACAAGCCACGCGGTTTCTCCGTGATCGGCGAGGCGGAAACCGCGGACTTCCTGCGCGAAAAACCTGTCCGCCTGATCTGGGGAATTGGCCCTGCTGCCCAGGCCAGCCTGGAAAAGGCGGGGATTCGCACGTTTAGCGACCTGCTTCGCTGGGACCGAAACGCGCTGAACAGCCGCTTTGGCTCCATGGGCGACCGGCTGTGGCACCTGGCCCGCGGCGAGGACCGGCGACGGGTCTCCGCCCATGCACCGATCAAATCGATTTCCAAGGAAACGACCTTTTTTGAGGACACCGCCAATATAGAGGTGCTCGACGGCCACCTCTGGCGATTGGCGGAACAAGTCGCGGACCGGGCCAAAGCCCGAGAGAAGGCTGGCCGGGTCGTGACGCTGAAGCTCAAGCGGGCCAATCATTCCGCCCTGACCCGGCGGTTGACCTTGCAGGCCCCCACTCAGATGGCTGACCGCATCTACCGAACGGCCCGCACCCTGCTGGACCAGGTCGGCGACGAGGGTCCCTATCGGCTGTTGGGCTGCGGGATTTCCGATCTGGTTCCCGAATCGCAGGCAGAAGACGGGGGAGATCTGCTCGACCCACGCGCCTCCCAACGCGCTGAGGCCGAACGGGCAACCGACGCGATCCGCAAGCGATTTGGCCATGCCGCGATTCTGAAAGGACGGGCCTTACGCTGACGTCTTGATAGACCCGCCCGTGCCGCGTCTCGTCTCCGGGTTACTCGGCCGCCAGTGGCATTTCCTCGCTCCCGATCGTTGCGATCTCCGCGATGACACCGCGCAGCAGGCGCTGGAACGATTCGAAATTGGGGTTGGGGCAGATATTTGCCTCATCCATATACAGTGCCCGGTCGATCTCGATCTGCACGGCGTGCTGGCGCCGCGAGGGGCGCCCATAGGTCTGGGTAATGTAGGCGCCCGCGAACGGCGCGTTGCGGGCAACCTTCAACCCGGCCGAAACGAAGGCCGCTTCAATGCGATCCACCACATCCGAATCTGCCGCCGCCCCAAAGCGATCCCCCAGAACGATCTCCGGTCGTCCACCCGACGGTGGAATCATCGAGTCGACCGCCTCATGCGGCATGGAGTGGCAGTCCACAAGAATCGCCTGCCCGAATGTCCTGTGGGCCTGTTCCAGCATCGCCTTGAGAGTCCGGTGATAGGGATGCCAGCACTCCGCGATACGGCGATCAGCCTCGGCCCTCGGCAATTTCCCCCGGTAAATCGCGCGGCCATTGGCCACGACGCGCGGAATCACCCCCAGCCCAGAGGCCACCCGCGGATTCTGACCTCGTTTTTGCACACCTTCGATCAACGCCGGGTCCAATTCTTCCGGCGAGCGGTTCAGATCCAGGTAGGCACGCGGCTTCGAAGCGCACAACAAGGGCGCGCCATAATCCGGCGCCGCTGCGAATAGTTGATCAACAAAGGCATCCTCGGAGCTGCGGATCGCCTTACGCCCCAGAATCGTCTGCGCCATGAAGGATTCAGAGTAATCTGTGCCACTATGCGGGGAGGCAAAGACCACGGCCGAGACCTGTTTCGCGGGCAAAATCACGGAAAACGCTGTATCTGGCATCCTTGCTCCGGTGCTTCTTCTGCAAGAAACAGCATATCGCGGAAATTTCTGGGGTCAAAAGCTCTTGCACCCCGCTGCGACTCTATTTATAGACCCCCTCACCGGCGCGGCACCCCGCGCTCCTTTGACTTCCAAGGGGCACGGACGGCGCGCAGGCTAGGTGGGCGATTAGCTCAGCGGTAGAGCACTTCGTTGACATCGAAGGGGTCACAAGTTCGATCCTTGTATCGCCCACCACCCCATTCACTGCCCCGGCTTCGGCCTCGGCACCCGCTAACCCAGGCGCTGGTTCGCGCCGCAGACAAGGAGAGAGGCCATGAAGGTCAAGAACTCGCTCCGCTCGCTGAAGAACCGGCACCGCGATTGCCGGGTCGTGCGCCGCAAAGGCCGCGTTTACGTGATCAACAAGACCCAGCGCAAGTTCAAAGCGCGCCAGGGCTGAGATCCGCAAAAGCGACATGCAGAAAACCGCATCATCCGATGCGGTTTTTTTGCTTTTGGGACGTCCGGTTTTCTCTCTTCACCGTTGATTGCCCCCAATTACCCCAATCGATTCGTCTCATTTGCACAGCGGCGCCCTGGCGATGGCACCGATGCGGAACCACGCGTCGGCGGCAACATCAAAGTATCCGATTTTTTCTGTCAGAAATCCTTTGCATCCGCCGGAAATTGCTTTAAGCGACTATTTCAGTCGGAAAATGAACCGCCAAGAAATATGGGACATGACATGCTGAAGACCACCACCATTCTGGCAGGCGCCCTTGCCGCCACGATCGCTACCTCCGCCTATGCCGAAGGTGAGCTGAACATCTACTCGTCGCGCCACTACGACACCGACGAAGCACTTTATACCGACTTTGAGGAAGCCACCGGCATCACCATCAACCGCATCGAGGGCAAGGCCGACGAGCTGATCGCCCGCATGTCCGCCGAAGGTGAAAACTCCCCGGCCGATGTCCTGCTGACCGTGGACACCTCGCGTCTGAGCCGTGCCAAGGAAGCTGGCCTGCTGCAGGAAGTCGACAGCGACGTTCTCGAGGCACGTATCCCCGCCTACCTGCAGGATGAGGACAACCAGTGGTTTGGCTTCAGCCAGCGCTCCCGCATCATTTTCTACGACAAGGACGCCGTCGCCAACCCGCCGCGCACCTACCTGGACCTCGCTGACCCCGCCTACAAAGGCATGGTCTGCATTCGCTCCTCGACCAACACCTACAACCAGACCCTGCTGGCCTCGATCGTGACGCATCACGGGGCGGAAAAGGCCAAGGAATGGGCTGAAGGCGTTGTTGCCAACATGGCCCGCGAACCGCAAGGCGGCGACACCGACCAGCTCCGCGGCATCGTTTCCGGCGAGTGCGAGATTGCCGTTGGCAACAGCTACTATTTCGCCCGCTCGATCCGCAAGGACGTGAAAGGCCTGTCTGAAAACCGCGATCAGATCGGTTGGGTCTTCCCGGCGCAGAACGAAGAAGGCGCCCACATGAACCTGTCTGGCGGTGGCGTGGCGGCGCATGCCCCGAACCGCGACAACGCCGTGAAGTTCCTGGAGTACCTGGCAAGCGATTCCGCGCAGAAGTACTTCTCGGCCGGCAATGACGAATACCCGGCTGTTCCGGGCGTCGGCCTTGCCCCCTCGATCGCGGCCCTGGGTCACTTCAAACCGGACGACGTGAACCTGTCCGAAGTGGCCAAGAACCTGCCGGAAGCCCAGAAGATCTTCGACGCCGTCGGCTGGAAGTAATTTTCCGAACAGGACCTGGAAAGGCGCGGCATCGTCCGCGCCTTTTTCTGTTTCGGCTATCCACCGTCTTGCAGCCCCAGCTGCCGCGAACCGTTTCCGCAGGCGGCCGAATTGTTTCCAGTGCAAGAACAACTAGACCCAGCTGCACAAGGTACCTATACGTTCCCAAAAAATTTGATTTAGGGGAGTGACCGCATGCAGTGTTGCGCATGTCGTGCCACGCGGTGGTCGTGGCTATGAAACGTATTCCAGTAACCATTGTCAGCGGCTACTTGGGGGCCGGGAAAACCACGCTCGTGAACCGCCTCCTTGCCGAGGACCACGGGCTGAAGCTCACCATCATCGTCAATGACTTCGGCGCGATCAATATTGATGAATCGCTGATCCAGAACAAAGACGGCGGCACCCTCGCGCTGAGCAATGGCTGCGTCTGCTGCTCCATGGACGGCGAGCTTACAAATGCCCTGCAGCAGGTCGTTGAACAGGCGCAACGCCCGGATCACCTGCTGATCGAGGCCAGCGGCATCGCAGATCCGGTCTCCATTGCTAACACGGTCCTGAACCAAGGGGCTCTCAGCTATGGCGGCATCGTCACCTTGGTCGATGCGCAGAACATCGATGCCCTGCTGGATGATCCCGTGGTTGCCCCTCAGGCCAAACAGCAAATCCGGGCTGCCGACCTTGTGATTGCCACCAAGTGCGACGCGATCAGCTCGGAACTTGGCACGCTCTTGGAAGAGGTCGGTGCCCGCACCCCCACGGTGATGGACGGTCGCCCGGTGGCCGAGTTGCTGTTCGACATCTTGCCCTTGCCCAAGGGCCGCAGCGTATCGCCCCACCCGGCCTATACCACGTGGCACCACCGCAGCTCCGAAGTAATCGACCGCCGCCGCCTGGGCGACAAGCTGGCGCAGCGGCCTGCCGGGCTCTACCGGATGAAGGGCTTTGTGATGACCAATGGCGGCGCCTATGAACTGCACGTCGTGGGCCGCCATGTCGAAGCCAAGCGTTGCGACGCCGAGGAAACCCTGCTGGTTGCTCTGGGTCCGGCCGATAGGGTCAGCCGCGACGACATCGAAGCCTGGTGGGCGGCCTGACCTTGATGCGGACAACCGGGCAACTTGTGTTCAAACAAGCGGCCCGCGTTCCCCGTCGCACCTAGCCGCGACGCCCGACCTGTCGGCAGATCAGGATCACCGGCAGCAATCCCACGGCCATAATCACCAGCGAAGGCACTGCCGCGCCTTCGAGCCGTTCATCCGCGGCCAGCCGGTGCGCTTGCACGGCCAAGGTGTCAAAATTGAAGGGGCGCATGATCAGCGTGGCCGGCAGCTCTTTCATCACATCGACGAAAACGATCAGCAGCGCGGTCAGCAGACTGGGGGTCAGCAACGGCAAATGCACCCGACGGAGCATCCCAAGCGGCCCCTGCCCCAGCGAGCGCGCCGCTGCATCCACATTGGCATGCATGCTGGCCTGCCCGCCCTCATAGGCCCCCAGAGCCGCAGCCATGAAGCGCACCCCATAGGCCGCGACCAGCAACCAAATCGAGCCGGTCACCAGCAGACCGGTGCGGATCCCGAAGGTCTCACGCATCCAGGCATCCAGAGCATTGTCGAAGGCGGCAAAGGGCACGATCAACCCGACGGCGATAACACCGCCCGGCACCGCGTATCCCAAGCGTGCCAGGTAGGCCGCCAGCGCCGAACCCCGCCCCGGTCGCAGGCGCTGATAGAAGCCCAGGCAGACCGCGGCCGCAACCGTCAATACCGCCGCCGCAGTCGCCAGCGTCACCGAATTGGTGGTGAAGGCGATGTAGCGACGGCTAAGCAGGTTCTGCTCCGATTCTAGGCTCATCAAGGCCAGGATGATCACCGGAAGCACGAAGCCCAGCACCACCGGAACCGAACACAGGAACATCGCCAGAGCGGCCTTCGCTTTGCCGAGCCGAGCAGGTGGCATCGGGTTGTGGTGCTTGCCCGCATGGTGATAGCGGGCGCGCCCGCGCGTCGCCCGTTCGATAACTGCCAAGGTCAGCGCAAAGCTCAGAAGGCACAAGGCCAGCTGCGCGGCCCCGCCGCGATCCGCCAGAGAAAACCAGCTGGTGTAGATGCCTGTCGCGAAGGTCTGCACACCGAAATAGGACACCGTGCCGAAGTCCGCGATTGTCTCCATCACCGCCAGCAAGACACCTGAGGCAATGGCCGGTCGCGCCATCGGAAGGCTGACCCGCCAAAAGGCGGCCCAAGCGCTCTTGCCCAATGCCCGCGCGGCCAGAAAGGCCCCGGCGCTCTGCTGCAGGAAGGCGGCCCGCGCCAACAGGTAGACGTAAGGATAGAGCACAAGCACAAGCATCAGTGCCGCGCCGCCGGTCGAGCGGACCTCGGGAAACCAGTAGTCGCGAGGCCCCCAACCGGTCACCTCCCGCAACGTGGCCTGCACAATGCCCGGATGGTCAAGCACGTGGGTATAGGCATAGGCCAGCACATAGGCCGGGAAAGCCAGCGGCAGAACCAGGGCAATCTCCAGGAACCGCACGCCCGGGAACCGGGTCATCGTCACCAGCCAGGCTGCCCCGGTACCAACGGCCAAGGTCCCGATCGCCACCAGTGCGACCAGAAGGAGCGTGGTCAGGGTGTATCCCGGAAGCACTGTCGCCGCGAGATGGCGGATCGTGTCGGTGCCGCCAAAAGCGGCCGCCAAGGCCACCGCCAGCATCGGAAGTACGCAGGACAATGCCACGCCCCACGCCAAGATGCCGAAAACCCCGCCGCCACTGCGGCCTGCGCGGCGGCGCCCATTGGGCGAATATTCAACGGTGTCGTCAGCTGCTGTCATGAATCCGGCTCGGGTTGCGCCCTGCCGTAATACGACTAAAGCTGTCGGAAATTCCAGCGCGAAAGCGCCGGATCACGCCGCCTGCGGCAATGCTGGATGCGCCAGAGCAAAAGGGGCGCCTCTCGGACGCCCCTCTACCAATACGGTCAGTCCCGCCTCGGCAGCATTCAGTCGTAGCTGCGCTGATCCTCGATCACCAGACCATCCTTTGGCAATGTCCCCGGTTCCAGCACCTCAACGCGGCCTTTCAACTTCAGCAGCTCAACAACCGAGCGGGCAAAGTCAGCTTCGTCGCCCCCCTTGGCCTCGATCCGGACCGTCATCACGTCCATTTCGCCGTCGCGGCTGGCAACGACCCGCGCCTTGACGATTTCATCATGCTTGTCGACCAGAGCCGCAACCTGCTCCGGACGCACGAACATCCCCTTGATCTTGGTGGTCTGGTCCGCGCGTCCCATCCAGCCCTTGATCCGCAGGTTGGTGCGACCGCAGGGGGACTGCCCCGGCAACACCGCCGACAGATCCCCGGTGGCAAAACGGATTAGCGGATAGTCCGGGTTGAGCGTGGTCACCAGCACCTCGCCCACCTCGCCCGGTGCAACCGGTGTACCGGTTCCCGGGGTGACGATCTCGACGATCACATGTTCGTCGGTGATCAACCCCTCCATCGCCGGGCTTTCATAGGCGATATTGCCCAGATCGGCCGTGGCATAGCATTGCAGGCAGCTGATCCCCCGGTCGGCATATTCCTGGCGCAGGCTCGGAAACAGCGCACCGCCGCCGACGGCCGCTTTGGAAAACGATAGCTCGATCCCCATGGCATCCGCGCGATCCAGGATCACCTTCAGATAATCCGGTGTGCCTGCATAGGCGGTTGCGCCAACGTCACGCGCCGCTGTGACCTGCAACTCGGTCTGGCCCGTGCCGGCAGGCAGCACTGCCGCCCCCACGGCCCGCGCCCCGTTCTCGAAGATCATCCCTGCCGGCGTCAGATGGTAGCCAAAGCAGTTCTGCACCACATCGCCGGGGCCAATACCGGCAGCGTTCAGGAACCGGCCCATGCGCCACCAGTCGTGGTCGACGCCGCCCGGTTCATAGATCGGTCCCGGGCTTTGGAAGATATGCGCGAACCCCTGCGCGGGCTTGACCGTGAAACCGCCAAAGGGAGGATTGGCGGCCTGCGCGCGGCTCAGCTCAGATTTGCGCAATACCGGCAGGGCAGCCAGATCGGCGACCGAGGTCACCTGTTCGGGATCAACATCGTCCAGCATCCCGGCATAGCCCGGCGCCTGTTTGGCACGAGCCAGCTGCTGCGGCAGGGTCCGGGCCAGATCCGCGGCCCGTTCGTCACTGCTGCGGGTTTCAAGCGTGTCAAAATAGCTCATAACATCACGCTCCTGCATCAGCTCAACCACCTCTTGCGACGGCGATACGAGCGGACGTCGCGGAAGCTTTTGCGCCCCTCGTCCGACATGCCAAGGTAGAATTCCTTCACGTCCGGGTTCTCACGCAGCTCTGCCGCGGGCCCGTCCATCACTACGCGTCCCGACTCCAGAATGTAACCGTAGTGGGCATAACGCAGGGCGACATTGGTGTTCTGTTCGGCCAGAAGGAAAGTCACCCCCTCCTGCTCGTTGATCGACTTCACGATCTCGAAGATCTGTTCCACCAGCTGCGGCGCCAGCCCCATCGAGGGTTCGTCGAGCAGAATGGTTTCCGGTCGCGACATCAGCGCACGGCCCATTGCGACCATCTGCTGCTCGCCGCCCGACGTATAACCGGCCTGGCTCTTGCGCCGCTCCTTCAGCCGCGGGAAGTAATGATAGACCATTTCCAGGTCTTTCTGGATGTCGGCATTGCTGTCACCGCGGGTGTAGGCACCGGTCAGCAGGTTTTCCTCGACAGTCAGGTGCTCAAAACAGTGGCGCCCTTCCATCACCTGGATCACGCCCTTCTTCACCAGTTCCGCCGGGTCGCGCTCATGCACGTTCTGGCCACGGTACTTGATCGAACCCTTGGTCACCTCGCCACGTTCCGAATGCAGCAAGTTCGAGATTGCCTTCAGCGTGGTGGTCTTTCCCGCCCCGTTGCCCCCCAACAGCGCGGTGATCCCGCCCTTGGGCACATTCAGGCTGACGCCCTTCAGAACGAGGATCACGTGATTGTAGATGACCTCGATATTGTTGACCTCCAGCAGGGTCTCGGCCTGCACGTCGGAAGTGCCTGCGGGGGTGTTGGCTGCATCCAGCATCAATGCTTGTCCTCATGCGGTCGGGTCAGGCGCGGTTGGCGGCGCTGCCCCGGTCTGTTCCGGCTGGCGCGGCGGCTCCCCGCCGCGCCGGTTCTCGTGCCCCGGATCAGGGGCGGTCCGCGGTGTTACTCGCAGCGCGGCTCGATGTTGTTTTCGGCGGCGTAGGCAGCAGAGTCCTCTTCGATCAGCTTGCCAATCACCTCGCCATCCGTCGGCATGAAGTCAGAGATGGCGTTCCAGGTCTTGGTGGAGGCATCCCACTGCACGACACCGACGAGGCCCGGGCCACCGTGGTTTTCGCAGGTGACCGTGAATTCAGGTCCGAAACCGGCCATGCCCAGGGATTCCATCTTGGCGTTGGTCATTTCCAGCGCCTCCATGCCATCACGCATCATCGCTGCGGTGATTTCACCCGTGCCATGGATCTCCTGGGCGGTCTTGGCGGCTTCAGCGGCCAGCATGGCAGCATAAAGACCACGGTTGTACTGCACGGCCCCCAGCTGATCGCCCGCGCCTGCGGCCTTACCCGCATCAACGACATATTTCTTCAAATCATCGTATACCGGGTAGTCCATGCCCAGACCGGTGAAGGTCAGCGCCTTGTAGCCATCTGCCTTGGCGCCAGCCGGTTCGACGTCAAATTCGGCGCCGGACCACCACACACCAATGAAGTTCTCCATCGGGAAACGGATGTTGGCGGCTTCCTGGATCGCCACCTGGTTCATCACGCCCCAACCCCACATCACAACGTAGTCAGGCTTCTCGCGGCGGATCTGCAGCCACTGGGACTTCTGTTCCTGACCCGGGTGATCCACCGGCAGCAGCGTCAGCTCATAGCCGTGCTTGGCGGACAGTTCCTCCAGCGTGCGGATCGGCTCCTTTCCGTAGGCCGAGTTGTGATACACCAGCGCGATCTTCTTGCCCTTGAGATCACCATCGTTGATGTCCAGCAGGTGGTTGATCGCCCCCGAAGCGCCGTTCCAGTAGTTGGCCGGGTAGTTGAACACATGGCTGAAGACCTTGCCGTTTGCCGCAGAGGTCCGGCCGTAGCCCATGGTGTGCAGCGGGATGCCATCCGCAGTCACTTTCGGGATCAGCTGATAGGTAATGCCGGTGGACAGCGGCTGATAGACCAGCGCGCCCTCGCCCTTTGTCGCCTCGTAGCATTCCACACCTTTTTCGGTGTTGTAGCCGGTTTCGCATTCGATGACCCGCGCCTTGACGCCGCCGATGCCACCATCGCGCTCATTCAGAAGGGTGAAATAGTCGTTGTAGCCATCCGAAAACGGGATGCCGCCTGCCGCATAGGGGCCGGTGCGGTAGCTGAGATCGGGGAAAACCAGGTCCGCCATTGCGGGACCGGCGGCCATGGCGGTGCCCAGCACCAGTGTGGTCAGTGTCTTCTTCATCGGCTTGTATCCTCCCTTGAATTTATCCGATGTACGCAATCTTCGTGGGTCGTCTTGTTTTTCCCACCGCGCTTGGCCACTGCCCGCATCAATGCGGGAAGGGCCACAGTCTCAGTTTTTCCTTGGCCACACGCCACAGCTGGGCCATGCCGTGCGGTTCCGCGATCAGGAAGACGATTATGAGCGCCCCCACGATCACCAGCTGGAAATGGGCGACGATGTCCGTTGGCCAACCCAGGATGTCGACGCCAACCACCTTCAGGACCACCGGCAGCAGAACCAGGAAGGCTGCGCCCGCAAAGCTGCCGAAGATCGAGCCAAGACCGCCCAGGATCACCATGAACAGCACCAGGAACGATTTCTGGATGCCGAAGGCTTCACCCACCTCGACCGCGCCGAGGTAGACCGCAAAGAACAGCGCCCCGGCGATGCCGATGAAGAAGCCCGACACCGCAAAGGCGGTCAATTTGGCCTTCAAGGGGTTCACGCCGATGATCTCGGCGGCGATGTCCATGTCGCGGATCGCCATCCAGCTGCGGCCCACGGTGCCGCGGGTCAGGTTGCGCGCCACCAGCGCACAGGCGGTCAGGAAGATCAGGCAGAACAGGTAGGTCGCCCAGGCAGATGCATTGGGACCGGTGATGATGATGCCGAAGGTATCGCGCTCTGGCGCGTTGATCTGGCCCGAGGCGGAGTAGTTGTAGAACCACGGCACCCGGTTGAACAGCCACACCAGGAAGAACTGTGCTGCCAGCGTTGCCACCGCAAGGTAGAACCCCTTGATGCGCAGGGACGGCAGGCCGAACAGCACGCAGACGCCCGCGGTGATGCCGCCGGCCAGCAGCACATGGATGAACATGCTGATCTCGGGAAAGGCGGTCATCAGCTTGTAGCAGGCATAGGCCCCCACCGCCATGAACCCGCCGGTCCCCAGGGACACCTGCCCGCAGTAGCCGACCAGGATGTTCAGCCCGATCGCCGCGATCGAATAGATCAGGAACGGCAGCAGGATCGCATTGGCCCAGTAGTCATTGATCAGAAAGGGGATGATCCCGAAGGCCACTGCCAGCACCACATAGTAGCGGACGCGGTCGAACTTGATCGGGAAGGTCTGGCTGTCTTCAGCATAGGAGGTTTTGAAATCCCCGGCTTCACGATAGAACATGTCTCAGATGCTCCCTTTCTTCTGCGGGCCGGGTTTGGCCCCGGTACCTGTCTTGAAATTTCCGGTTTCGGTGATCGTCAGACCTGCGCGCGCTGCGCCTCCGCCGTTAACCACTTCGTCAGAAATCTGTTCCTGGCCATAATTTGCCCACTTCTTTCTGCCACCCTGACCGCGGGTAGAGTGAGTGGAAACAATGACCGCAATTTTTGAGGAAATCCGGCGGCTAGAGGCCGCTCGGAAAAATGGCGCCATATCAGAGGCCGAGTTTGCCAGCGCAAAGGCGCGCTTGCTGGATACGGTGGAAGACGCAACTGTTCTGCCACCTTTCGAGACCGCTGCACCGCGGCCCCGGACCGCCGCCAGTACCGCACCCGGCCCTTGGGGGCTGATGCTGATGGGGCTCTGCGGCGCGGGTCTGCTTACCTTTCTGGCCGGGCAATTGATCGGCGATCTGACCATTGCCTTCACGTTGGTGGCCGCCTGCGTCGCTGCGGTGGTCGTCGCCGCCTTCCGCAAGTTGGAAGGCTGAGCGCTGCCAACAACCGGGGAGCAGATCATCTGAGCGTCAGACCCGTTCAATGATCTTCTCCCCGAACAGGCCCTGCGGGCGGAACACCAGGAAGATCAGCGCCAGAACGTAGGCAAACCAGTTCTCGGTGGCACCGCCGACCATCGGACCGATGGCGAATTCGAACAGTTTCTCGCCCACGCCGATGATCAGACCGCCAACGATGGCGCCGGGGATCGAGGTGAAGCCACCCAGCATCAGCACCGGCAGCGCCTTGAGCGCGATCAGCGACAGCGAGAACTGCACGCCGGACTTGGTGCCCCAGACGATGCCGGCAACCAGCGCCACGAAGCCCGCAACCGACCACACCAGCACCCAGATGAAGTTCAGCGAGATGCCGACCGACAGCGCCGCCTGGTGGTCATCCGCCACCGCGCGCATTGCCCGGCCCTGTTTGGTGTACTGGGCAAAGCAGACCAGTCCGGCAACAAGCAGCGCCGCGATGACGGTCGCCACGATGTCCAGGTTGTCGATAAAGAAGCCGTAGCCGAAGATGTTGAAGGTGGTCTCGTCGATCCACAGGTTGATGCCCTGCGGCAGGCCCACGTCCAGCGTCTTGATCTCGGAGCCCCACATCAGGTCGGCGACCCCTTCAAGGAAGTAGGCAAGACCGATGGTGGCCATGAACAGGATGATCGGCTCCTGCCCGACGAGGTGCTTCATCACCAACACCTGCACCAGCCACGCCAGCAGCACCATAACACCCACGGTGAACGCAATCGCGACGAAGGAGGGCACGGTCCAGCCAAAATGCGTGATATGACCGCCAAAGACCGCGTTGATCAGATGCGAGAACGGCACTTGGCCCTGCATGATCCCCACCAGGGTCATCGCAGCAAACAGCGCCATGACGCCCTGAGCATAGTTGAAAATGCCGGAGGCCTTGTAGATCAGTACGAACCCCAGCGCGACCAGCGCATACAGAACACCTGCCATCAGGCCGTTCAGCGTCACTTCCATCGCAAAGATGAGTTGTTCAGGCATCCCGCTCTCCTTCTGCAAATTTCTCCGATGAAATCTGCCAAACACTTTCGAAATTACTTGGCCGCATCAGTTGCTCAGTCATGCGAAACCCCCAGGTAGGCGTCGATGACGTCCTGATTGTTGCGCACCTCGTCCGGCGTGCCGTCACCGATCTTCTTGCCGTAATCCATCACGACAACCCGGTCGGAGAGGTCCATCACCACGCCCATGTCATGCTCGATCAGCGCGATGGTGGTGCCGAACTCGTCGTTCACATCGAGGATGAAACGGGACATGTCCTCCTTCTCCTCGACGTTCATGCCGGCCATCGGCTCGTCGAGCAGCAGAAGCTTCGGCTCCGCCGCCAGCGCCCGCGCCAGTTCGACCCGTTTCTTCAGACCGTAAGGCAGCCGCGCCACCGGCGTCTTGCGGATGTGCTGGATCTCCAGGAAGTCGATGATCTTTTCGACCACCTCGCGGTTTGCGGTTTCTTCCGCCTCGGCCTTGCCCTTCCACAGCGCCTGCGCAAACAGCCCGGTTTTCATATAGTTGAGCCGCCCGGTCATGACGTTGTCCAGAACGCTCATGCCTTCGAACAGGGCGATGTTCTGGAACGTGCGGGCGATGCCCTGGCGCGCCACTTCAAAGGGCTTCATCGGCGGGCGTTTCTTGCCATGAAACAGCACCTCGCCCTCTTGCGGGACGTAGAAGCCGGAGATCACGTTCAGCATCGAAGACTTGCCCGCCCCGTTGGGGCCGATGATCGCGCGGATCTCGCCTTCGCGGATGTCAAAGGAAATGTCCTTGATGGCCACCACACCGCCAAAACGCAGCGTGATGTTCTTCATTTCCATCACCACACCACCGATGGTGCGGCCGTCTTCGGTGACATAGCTGCCGGTGTTATCAAGCATGACAGAGGCCTCCCAATTGCGGGTGCTTGGAAAAATTAAGGTTTCCGTGCGACACTTGTGGACAACGAGCAGCAAGGAGATCGACACAATGTTCGGCGAACTTGAGCATTCCTGCCTTCTGAAGATGGCTCTCGAATGCAAGCGACTTGGGCTGACGCAATCCGAAAGCCTCGCGTCCCTGGTTGAACAAACCCACGGCTTCAGCCCCCATTTCAAGATTCAGCAGGTGGTCCACACGGTCTTTCACCCCGGACAGAACCCCGACCTGGTCTGACCCACACCCGCTCTGACGGGCGTAGCGACGCATTCTGCACGCGTTGATCGAGCTCATTCCGCGGCCACCTTCTGAGCGGCCACCGGTTGCACCTCGGCATCGACAATCGTCAGCGTGGCGCGGATCGATCCCTTGCGGCCGTCCTCATAGGTAACTTCCGTCACCGTCGAGACCTTTTCCGATCCATCGTAGAGCGCGTTGATGATGTCCGCGAATTTCTCCTCGACGATGCGACGGCGCACCTTGCGGGTCCGGGTCATCTCGCCGTCATCGGCATCCAGTTCCTTGTGCAACACCACGAAGCGGTGCACCTGGCAGCCCGACAGCATCGGATCTTCGGCAACCGATTTGTTGACTTCGTTCACATGTTCCCGGATCGAAGCCAGCACCTGCGGGTGGCCCGCCAGTTCCTGGTAGGAGGCGTAGGCGATGTTGTTGCGTTCGGCCCAGTTGCCCACCGCCGTAAGGTCGATGTTGATAAAGGCAACGCAGCGGTCGCGACCATTGCCGAACAGCACAGCCTCAAGGATGTCCGGGTAGAATTTCAGCTTGTTTTCAACATACTTCGGCGCAAACATCGCCCCATCGGCCATCTTTCCCACATCCTTGGCGCGGTCGATGATCCGCAGGTGGCCAGACCCCTCCTCGAAGAAGCCGGCATCGCCAGTCGCGACCCAACCGTCCGCGTCCTTGGTCGAGGCCGTGGACTCGGGGTTGTTGTAATACTCCACGAAGGTGCCGGGAGAGCGATAGTAGATCTCGCCATTGTCGCCGATCTTGATCTCGACCTCCGGCGCCGGGACACCAACGGTATCGGCACGCACTTCGCCGTCAGGCTGGACGGTGATGAAGACGGTCGCCTCTGTCTGACCATAAAGCTGCTTCAGGTTGATGCCGAGGCTGCGATAGAAATCGAAAATTTCCGGCCCGATCGCCTCGCCCGCGGTATAGCCCACGCGGATCCGTCCATATCCCAGCGTGTCCTTCAGCGGGCCGTAGACCAGCAGATTGCCCAGCGCGTATTTCGCCCGGTCCAGCAGCCCCACGGGGCGGCCGTCCAGAATGTCCCCGCCGACCTTCTTGGCGTGCGCCAGGAAGTAGTGGAACATCTTGCGCTTCAGCGCGCTCGCGTCCTCCATCCGGATCATCACGTTGGTCAACTGGCCTTCGAAAACGCGGGGCGGCGCAAAGAAATAGGTCGGACCGATCTCGCGCAGGTCGGTCATCATGGTGTCAGCGCTTTCCGGGCAGTTGACGCAGAAACCGCACCAGTAGGCCTGCCCGATCGAGAAGATGAAATCCCCCACCCAGGCCATCGGCAGGTAGGACAGGATGTTCTCTGCCTGGGTGAGATTGTCGAATTCCGCCGAGTTCTTGGCGCTCTGAATCACGTTGCGGTTCGACAGCACCACGCCCTTGGGCTTGCCGGTCGTGCCCGACGTGTACAGCATCACGCAGGTGCTGTCGTAATCCAGCTTGGCCTGCCGCGCGGTCAGTTCGCCGATCAGCTCATCACGGGCAGCGCGGCCCTGATCCTGAACATGACTGAACTGGTGCAACCGGGTGTGGTCGTATTTGCGCATGCCGCGCGGGTCGAGATAGATCATGTGCTCGAACTGGTGCAGCTGATCCTGGATCTCGATCACCTTGTCGGCCTGCTCCTGATCGCCCACGATCACGAAGCGCGCGCCGCAGTGGCCCAGCACATAGGCCATCTCCTCGGCCACCGCGTCCTGGTACAAGGGCACCGGCACCGCGCCCACCGCCTGGGCTGCGACCATCGACCAGTACAGGTAGGGACGGTTGCGGCCGATGATGGCGACGAAATCACCCTCGTTCACACCGAGGTTGAGCAGGCCCAATGCCAGCGCCTCGATCTCCTTTGCCGCCTCGGCCCAGGTCCAGCACTGCCAGATCCCGAATTCCTTTTCCCGATAGGCCGGCGCATTGGCATATTGCGCCGCATTGCGTTGAAGCAGCGCCGGCAGGGATCTCAACCCTTCGGCGCCCATCTGCATCTGAGCCAAATTTCTTTCCTCCCTTTCCGGCGTTGCTGCCGGACCGACCGCTGTGCGCGGCTCTGGTCCCGATTAGGGACGTCCACATCCTAGCGCGTCAACTTTTTCCTGATGTTTTCGCAAATCTTACCAATTGTAACAGCGTATTTTTGTATAAAAATCATTCGGTTGCGGAGCGCATTCAGCAGTGCACTCCCCGCGTCTGCACCCCTTTTCCCTCATGGGAGGGCTCCCGATCACCCATTCTCCCTCACGCTTTTGACGGTAACGTGAATGCATGGCCGAAGGCTCGAATCGACATTGCCGCATAATGGCGGTTTGCCAGCATCGCGCGGCAGTGCTAGCCATGCCTGCGGGGGGAATATGGACAGAAACCGCAAACAACGCGCCGCGATGACCACCGCCGGGCTGAACCTGATTGCCCAGGCCTTGTCGATCTACGACAACGATTTGCGGCTCGCCGTGTGCAACCGGCGTTTCCAGGAGATGTTCAACCTGCCGGACCATCTGGTCCAGCCCGGAGCCGCGTTCGCCGACACTATCCGCTATCTGGCCGAGGCTGGCGAATACGCCCCGGAAACCGATATCGAGGACATCGTCCGCACCCGTGTCGAACAGGCGCTGGCCTTTGTCCCGCATTACCTGGAACGCCAGCGCCCCAACGGACAGATGGTCTCGATCGAAGGATCACCGCTGCCGCAGGGGGGCTGGGTCACGGTTTATACCGATATCACGCGGGCCAAGCGTGCCGAGACGCTGCTGCGAGCTCGCTCCGAGGAGATGTCGGAACGGCTGATCGCCCACACCGAAGAGCTGACCGCCGCCAACCGCAAGCTCGCGGCCACCAACACCGCGCTGGAAGAGGCCAAGCGCCAGTTGACCGAAATCGAAGGGCGCACCCGACTGACCACCGAAATGATGCCAGCCCACATCGCGCATGTGGATGCCGACGGATATTACACCTATACGAACCGCCGTCTCAGCTCAGTGTTTCCAAGTCGCCCGTCGGATATCCTCGGGATGCATATTGCCGATGCGCTTGGTCCTGCTTCTTTTGAGCGGATCGAACCTCACCTGCTGGCCGCCTACAAGGGCGGCAGTCCGGTCTTCGAGTTCACCGAAAGCCACGCCAGCCGCCGCATCCGGGTGGCCTTCACGCCCGACCAGCAAGGCGGTGTCTATATCCTGTCGATGGATGTGACCGAGGAGACCCAGGCCCGTGTCGCACTGCAGCAAGCGCGGCGCCGGGAAATGGCGGCCCAGATGACCAGCGGGCTGGCGCATGATTTTTCAAACCTCCTGACCATCATTCTGGGCATGCAGGGCAAGCTGGAAAAAATGGATCTGCCACCAGAGGCGGCCGAGCTGGTACAGGGGACCCTTTCGGCCGCGCGGCGCGGTGGACGTTTGCTGAACCGGATCGCCGAGATGACCGGCCAGCGCAGCCTGCGCCCCCAGGCCACCGACATGCACACCTTGCTGGAGGAGCTGAAAATCCTTGCCTCCCCCTCGTTGCCGCAGGGAATTGGTCTGAGCATCCTCGACCACATGCCGGACGAGATGCTGCTGCTCGACAGTGGCAAGTTGCAGGACGCGCTGCTGAACCTGATCCTGAATGCCCGGGATGCCTGCGGCACCTCTGGCCAGATCACGGTGAGCGCCCATGCAGTCGGCCAGACCTGGGTCGAGATCACCGTGACGGACACCGGACCAGGCTTCTCGCCCGAAGCCTTGGAAAAGGCGCTCAACCCGTTTTTCACGACCAAGGGCAGCGAAGGATCAGGCCTCGGCCTGCCGATGGTTTACGACATGGCCAAGCTGGCCGGCGGTGACATGCGGATCGGCAACGGGGTAAGCGGTGCCGCCATCACCCTGCGCCTCCCCTACCGGCGCGCGCCGGATGCCGATGGCGGTCTGGCGCTGCTGGTCGAGGACAGCGCCGAGCTGCGGGCCGGGTTTCGCGACATGCTGATCGATCTCGGCTACTCGGTGATCGAAGCCACCAGCGTCGACGAAGCCAGCGCCCTGACCGCCAACCTGCCGGACATCGCGCTGGTACTGTCGGATATCAAGCTGGAAGGGACCGCCACCGGCATTGACCTCGCCATGCGGCTAGATGGCTCGGGCCCGCCGTGCATCCTGATGACCTCACTGCCGACAAGCGATCCGTTGTTTCGCAAGGCATTGAAATGTGGCCCTGTTCTGCGCAAACCTTTCACAACGCACCAATTGTCCGAACTGATCCGACCGGAGCCCGCAAAATGACATCGCCCCTGGTCACCATTCTGGATGACGAACCCGAAATCCGCCGGATCCTGACCAGCACGCTGGAGGACGCGGGGTTTCGCACGCAAAGCTTTTCGCGCGCCCGAGAATTCGAGGCGGCATTGAAACGGGTGACCCCGGACGTCTGCCTGGTGGACCTGTCTCTCCCCGATACCGACGGGCTCGCGCTGGTGCATCGGCTGGCACTGGAGCAAGGGGCCGCGGTCATCATCATTTCGGGCCGCGCACAGGTGCAGGACCGGGTGACCGGTCTCGAACTCGGCGCCGACGACTATATCACCAAACCGTTCGACCCAGCCGAAGTGGTCGCCCGTATCCGCGCCCGCCTGCGAAGCGGCCCGCGCCAGACGGCCCCTGCAAGCGACACGGCACGGTTCTCCGGGTGGACGGCCCATTTCGACCGCTACTTGCTTGAGGACGAAACCGGCGCGCAGACCCCGTTCTCCCACGCCGAGGGCGAGGTGCTGCGGCTGTTTCTGGACAGCCCCAAGCGGCTGATCTCCCGCGCCCAGATGCAGGAAGCACTTGGCGGTGCGGCCGGTGACAGTTTCGACCGGGCCATGGACGTGCGGATCTCGCGGTTGCGCACCAAGCTGCGCGAGGACCCCAAGAACCCACGGCTGATCAAGACGATCTACGGTGCCGGCTACATCTTTCTGGGCGACGTGGATTGGGTCTGACCGCCCAAAAGTAGAAAAAGCAGCCGAAAACACTACGCTTTCTCTTATGAGATGGAGGAAAGCGTGATGTCACAACTGCAATTTTTCACCGTTTTGTCCGCACTGTGGTTGGCGCTGGCCTGGGTGCCCTATATCCTCGACCGGATCCTTGTCCGCGGCCTGATGGGCGCGCTGGCCAACCCAAGCCCGCAGGACAAGCCGCAATCGCCCTGGGCACAACGCGCCCATCGCGCGCACATCGTCGGGGTCGAACTCTTTGTTGCTTTTGCACCTCTGTCGCTGCTCGCCTCGATCCTGATGCCGACAGCCGACCATCCCGGAGGTCTTGGGGCGGCTTTCTTTTTCGGCATGCTGATCCACTATATCGTCTACGTGCTGGGCATCCCGGTGGTGCGCACCGCCGCGTTTGCGGTGGCCGCCATCTCGTCC
Source organism: Leisingera sp. S2M4 (assembly GCF_055398055.1). Classification (NCBI taxonomy): domain Bacteria; kingdom Pseudomonadati; phylum Pseudomonadota; class Alphaproteobacteria; order Rhodobacterales; family Roseobacteraceae; genus Leisingera; species Leisingera sp. S2M4. The sequence goes on along the minus strand of NZ_AP040861.1, from coordinate 1,793,224 downwards.
ATCCTGCTTGGGCTGTCCCTGCTGACCATGGGATAGAGCCTCTTGCCCGGGCAAACCGCTGGCGGTAGAATCACCCGCATGACCACCTGTCTGCTCTATCGCCAAGCCCCCGCGCGCCCGTCGCGGTTCTACCGCATAGAACTGGCGATGAACCTGTTTTCCGAGGTCTCGGTGCTGCGGGAGTGGGGGGTGGCCGGCAGCAATGGCCAATGCAGCATCAACATCTATGACAACCTGCGCGAGGCGTCGCTTGCTGCCGACAAGCACCGCAAAAGAATGCTGAAACGCGGATATAACCGGGCCTGAACACGCCAGTGGCGTACCGCCCACCTGTGACGCCCCCTCAGAAAAATGCCCGCAAGCCGTCCGAAACTCGCCCGCTTCAGGTTGCCAGCCGCCGTGCAGCCTGGTCCAGCACCCGAAGCCCCAGAACCAGATCTTCCTCGGCGGTGTCCTCGTCAAAGGCGTGGCTGATGCCACCGATCGACGGCACAAACAGCATCCCCGCAGGCATCACCGTGGCCAGATTGGCCGCGTCATGCAGCGCGCCGGAGGGCATTTTCTGCCACTTGCCCGCCGCCAACCCCTCTGCCCCTGCGGCCAACGCGGCCTGAAACCCCGGGTCCATCGCCGCGGGTTCGATGCCCAGCACCTCGCCCAGCTCCACCTCGACACCGTACTCGGCCGCGATTTGTGCCGCCGTCTCCGCGATGATCGCCTGCATCCTCGCCAGCCGCTCGGGGTCGGCGTCGCGCCACTGCATCGAAAACTCCACCCGCCCCGGCACCACCGAGGCGGCATTGGGGTGCAACGCCACATGGCCGATGGTCCAGACCGTGGCCGGGGTCACCACATCGGCGAAGCGGTTGTTCAACGCCGTGTTGAAGGCTGCCAGCGCCTGAAACGCATCCCGGCGCAGGTGCATCGGCGTGGTGCCCGCGTGGTTCTGGCGGCCTGAGAAGCGGATCCGCATGTCGCGGATGCCGACGATATCGGTCACCACGCCCAGCGCCAGGCCGGTTTCCTCCAGATAGGGGCCCTGTTCGATGTGCATTTCCAGAAAGCCGCTGAACCGGTCATGCGGCAGGAAATCTCCTGCCAAATCGGCCATCTGCCCGCGCATCTCTGCCAGTGTACGGCCGCCTGTATCGGTAAATGCATCCGCCAGCTCCAGCGACAGCTTGCCCGTCCAGATGTCAGAGCCGGTCAGCACGCCGAAACGGCCCTCCTCGTCCTGAAAACTGACGCAGGAAATCTGCGGGCCGCCGTCCTCCCGCGCGGCACGGGCGACCTCCAGCCCGGCGATCACCCCCAGCGCCCCGTCCAGCCAGCCACCCTCGGGCTGGCTGTCGCTGTGCGAGCCAACCAGCAGGCTGCGCCCCTGCGTCAGGCCGAACAGATTGCCCAAAGGGTCGAAATGCGGCTCTAACCCTGCGGCATCCATGCGCACAGCCAGCCATTTGCGCGCTGCAATGTCAGCCTCGCTGAAGGCCTGCCGCACCACGCCCTTGCCAACACCGGCAGCGCCAAAGCTGCGCAGCTGATGCAGGTCTTGCAGAAAACGTTGCGGGTCAAGCGGCATGATCGGTCTCCTTCAGAACTGGCGCAACCCTGCGCCAGCACACGCATGGGTACAATCCCTCTCTTTTCACTGCCCGCAACCTCGCCTAAGACTCCCGCGACACCCAACGGAGCCGCCCCCATGTCCCACATCACGCTGATCCGCCACGGTCAGGCCAACACACAGGCCCGCGACGAGGCCAGCTACGATGCGCTCAGCGATCTGGGGCATCAGCAGGCGGCTTGGCTGGGGGCGTACCTGCGCGACACTGGCAGCCATTATTCGCGCATCTACTGCGGCACCCTGACCCGCCATGTCGAAACCGCCGCCTCGATGGGCTGCGCCGATGTCGTGCAAGACCCGCGACTGAACGAGATGGAGTATTTCACTCTCGCCGAAGCCATGCGTGACCAGCACGGGCTGCCGATCCCGCAGGAGCGCGAGGGCTTCATCGATCACCTGCCCCGCGTCTTTGCCGCCTGGGCAGCAGGCGACATCGCCGACCCCTACGAGAGCTGGGAAGCTTTTGAGACCCGCACCCAACAAGCCCTCGCCGAGATCGCCGAGGGCGAGGGACCGGCGCTGGTCATCACCTCCGGCGGGCTGATTTCCATGGCGATGCGCCAGTCGCTGGCGCTGAACACCACTGCCATGGCCCGGTTGGCGCTGGCGGTGATGAACACATCGATGCAGCGGCTGTTCCCGATCGGCGGCCACTTCAGCCCGGTGCTGTTCAACGCGGTGCCGCATCTGGACACGCCAGAGCGGCAGTTCGCCCAGACCCACCTTTGATCTGCGAAAGGACCGACGACACATGCAGCTCTACTATGCCCCCGGAACCATCTCCGTCGCCGTGGCCATCGCACTGGAAGAAACCGGTCTGGAGTATGAGGCGATCAAGATCGACTTTGCCGCCAAGGAGCAAACCGGCGCAGCCTATGCCCAGATCAACCCAAAGGGCCGGGTGCCCGCGCTGGCGGTGGATGGCGGCATCCTGACCGAAACCGGCGCGCTGCTGGAATATATTGCGGATCTGGCCCCGGACGCAGGCCTGCGCCCCGCCGATCCGCTGCTGCAGGCCCGCATGCGCGAAGTGATGTTCTACCTGGCCTCCACCATGCATGTGAACCACGCGCACAAGCTGCGCGGCTCCCGCTGGGCCAGCGAGCGTTCCAGCTGGAAGGACATGCAGAAAATGGTGCCGCAGACCATGGCCGCCAGCTGCGAGTACATCAGCCGGTTTGGCCTACGCGGCCCCTTCGTGCTGGGATCAACCGTCAGCCTCGCCGACTGCTACCTCTACGTGGTTTGCACCTGGCTGGAGGGCGACGGGGTGAAACTGACGGATTTCCCGAGGATTCAGGAATTCATGACCGCAATGGAACAGCGCGCCTCGGTGCGGGCGGTTCACACCAAAGGCATGCTTTAAAGGACATCACACATGACACATCTGTGGGTACGGGCTGAGCAGCGCCCCAACGAAGACCGGGTCGGCCTGACGCCCGAGGGCGCCAAGGCGCTGCTGGACGCAGGAATCAAGGTCACGGTCGAGGAAAGCTCCGTGCGGGCAATCCCGCTGCAGGGCTACATCGATGCAGGCTGCGAGATCGCGCCGGAAAACAGCTGGCCCGCCGCGCCTGCGGAAGCCATCATCTTTGGCCTCAAGGAGCTGCCCGAGGACGGCACCCCGCTGCCGCACCGCCACATCATGTTTGGTCACGCCTTCAAGGGCCAGCACTCGGGCAAGGCGCTGCTGGAGCGGTTCAAGGCGGGCGGTGGCACGCTGTACGACCTGGAATACCTCGTCGACGAAACCGGGCGCCGGGTCGCCGCCTTTGGCTACTGGGCGGGATACGCGGGTGCCGCGGTGACGCTGAAAACCTGGGCAGCCCAGCAACGCGGTGAAATCTGCGGACCGGTGGGCGTCTACGGCGGCAAGGATGCGCTGCTGGCGGAGCTCGGAGCAGAACTGGACGCGCTGTCCGCGGATCGCCCGACCGCGATCGTGATTGGCGCGCTTGGCCGGGTCGGCACCGGTGCGGCGGACCTTTGCGAGGCGATGGGCGTCAAGGTTACCAAATGGGACATGGCGGAAACCGCCAGCGGCGGCCCTTTTCCACAAATCCTGGAGCATGACCTGTTTCTGAACTGCATCTTCGCCCGCCCCGGCACCCCGGTCTTTGTTCCCCGTGAAGCAATGGCCGCGGACCGCAAGCTGACCGCCATCGGCGACGTCGCCTGCGACCCGGACAGCGATTACAACCCGGTGCCGGTTTATGACCGCGCCACCACCTGGGACCGGCCCGCCCTGCGTGTCGCCGAAAGCCCCGTTCTGGATGTGATGGCGATCGACAACCTGCCCTCGATGCTGCCGGTTGAAAGCTCTGAGGATTACGCCGCACAGCTGCTGCCCTCGCTGTTGACCCTGACCGATCTGGACAGCGGCGTCTGGGGCCGGGCCAAGGCGACGTTCGAGGAGCATCTACCGAAATGATCACGCCGTACATTGGCTATCTTGCCGCCATACTCGGTACTATCTGCTGGCTGCCACAGGCTTGGAAAGCCTGGGCCACCCGGGACACGGCCGGGTTGTCGCTTGTTTCGAACCTGATGTTCCTCCTCACGGTTCTGCTGTGGTTCGGCTACGGGCTGCTGATCGGCGACTGGCCACTGATCCTGGCAAACTTCTGCGCCATCCTGATCGTGCTCAGCATCGTCGCGGCCAAACTGAAATTCGGATAAGGGAGAACACCCATGACAATTCACTGGTGCGGCACCGGCCTGTCGGCCATCCCCGGCCTGCGTCGACTGCTGGAAGCGGGCCATGATGTTGCGGTCTGGAACCGCACGCCGGAAAAGGCACGCGAAGCGGTGGGCGATCTGACCACCAACATCCACAGCTTCAGCCTGTCCAACCTGGGCCAGATGCTGAGCCCGAAGGACGTGGTTGTCTCGATGCTGCCCGGCGATTGGCACGTGCCGCTGGCCGAACTGGCGATCGAGCGCGGCGCGCATTTCGTGTCCTCCTCCTACATTGCGCCGGAAATGCGCGCGCTGGACCAGAAGGCCAAGGATGCGGGCGTCTGCCTGATCAACGAGGTCGGCCTGGACCCCGGCATCGACCACCTCATGGCCCATGCGCTGGTTGCGGATTACAAGGCTTCCGAAGCTTATGATGCCGGGAATGAAGTCAGCTTCATCTCCTACTGCGGTGGCATCCCCAAGATCCCAAACCCGTTCCGGTACAAGTTCAGCTGGTCACCGCTTGGTGTGTTGAAGGCTCTGCGCTCCCCCTCGCGTTCGATCCGCGACTTCAAGGAACTGGATGTCGCCCGCCCCTGGGACGCGATTTCCTCCTACGAGGCGCCGCTGCCCGAGGCCGAGACCTTCGAGGTCTATCCGAACCGCGACTCCCTCCCCTTCATGGCGCAGTACGAGTTCGAACCGGAGTGGAAGGTCAAACAATTCGTCCGCGGCACCCTGCGCCTGAACGGCTGGGCCGAGGCCTGGAGTGACGTCTTCCGCGAGGTCGAAACCCTGAGCGGCCCCGAAGGCGATGCGCGGCTCAAGGAAATGTCGGACCAGTTCTGGGAGGAAAACGCCTATGACGAAGGTGAGCCGGACCGCGTGGTGATGTGCGTCGGCCTGAAGGCCGAGAAGGACGGAGCCGAGGTGTGGCACAAGACCTACGTGATGGACGCCTGGGGCGACGACCGCGGCACTGCCATGGCCCGGCTGGTATCCTTCCCGGTTTCCTTCGCAATCGAAGCGGCGATGAACGCCAAGATCAAAGCTGGCGTTCACGCGGCTCCCAGCGATGCCACGCTCGTGGACAGCTGGCTTTCTGAGGTCGGCAAGCTGGCGCAGCATCTGGCCATTGTGGACCACAAGGGCTGAGCGTCACCTACAGACCCTCAAAAACACCAAGGGGCATCCTGACCGGATGCCCCTTTTTTTGTCGAAGGGAGAAATCTGGCTGAGCGCTAGGGTGCGAGACGGCCAATCACGTCGTCCTCTACGTCCTGCACGTCAATGCCCAGCGCCTCCAGCCCCGCCTCGAGGTTGTCGGCCAGATGCGGGGTGCCGAGCAGGTAATCGGCGGTCGGCGTCGTGGCCTCCTGACGGGCAGTGTAAATTGCTTCCGCCAGTTCCTCCGGCTCGAAACTGCCCCGACCGACCCACATGATGGCGACCAGCTCCGCCTGCTGGTCTTCGCTCATCCTGTCAATGAAAGCGCGCAGTTCTCCCTCGGCTCGCCCCAGTTCGCGGGCCATCATCGCCACCTGTGCCACCTTGCGGGCCGAGATTTCCAGCATCGCTCCACTCCTTCTGTCGCTGCCAGCATATCAAACCGTGCGCAAAACGCCTAAGTCTTTGATCTGCGGCAAACACAAGGCCGGGTCAGACGGGCGGTTTGCCGAACAGGGCCAGACCACTGCGCCGCCCGCGCAGAACCTCGGGTGGCAGCGCCATCCAGCCATCCCGCGTCGCCGCGACCCCGGCCGCATCCAGCAGCGTGGCGGATACAATCAGCTCTAAATCATGGGCGCGGGTCACCTGCTCCAGTCGAGCGGCCGTATTCACCGTGTCTCCAAAGACCGAGTACTCCAACCGTTGCTGTGTGCCTGTCACACCGGAAAACACCTCTCCCCAGTGGATACCGATGCCGACTCCCAACGCCGTCTCGCCTGCGGCCTGTCGGTCCTGTCGCCACTCCGCCATGGCTTTCTGCAGCCGTTCGGCGCACTCCAATGATCCTGCCGCGGCACGCTCGCCTTCGAAGAGGATCATCGCGGCATCGCCAATATATTTGTCGATCAACCCGTTGCACTGGCCGACCACGGCCTCCACACGCCCCCGGAAGTCGGTGATCAGCCGACTGACCTCCTGCGGTTCACGGCCTTCGCACCAGCTGGTGAAGCCGCGAATATCGATGAACATCACCGCCATTGTCTGCTGGCGACCTTCCTGCAGCGTCTCCAGACCGCCACCGGCCAGACGGCCCGCCAACTGGGCCGGCAGATAGCGTGTGAGATTGGCCTTCTGCCGGACTTCCTCCAACAGGCGGTTCAACAGCGCGCGGGTCCGCAAGGCGGCCACCAACAGCACGAGGCCCGCCAGCGACACCATCAATACCCGCATCAGATTGGGCGGCATCCCGTGGGCCAACTGCACCCGCCTTACGGCTTCGACCGACACCACCGGAGGCTCCCACGTCACCAGCCACAAAAAGCCCGCGGCCACCAACAGCACCTGGTAGGCCAGCAGCAGCGGATTGAACCGCAGCACGCCGAAGGCAAGGATCAAAGGTGCCATCCAGGCCGACGGCATGGTGAATACCAAATCGCCCGGAAGACCGGAGTTGCGCAGAGACAGCCAGGAATTGAGAAACAGGAACACACCATCGGCGGTCACCGCAGCCCAGATCATCCAACGCCTGAAGACACCGCGCCAGATCGCGGCAAAGGTCAGCACCCCAACCGCCATGTAGGAGAACAGCGTCGCTGCGGCCAGGCCAAGCTGTTGCCACAGGTAGATTTCATCCACCATCGGCAGGCCGTCCAGGGCAAGGATCAGCGCCATCAGAAGCCCAATCGACACCACGATCCGCAGGAGCGCAACGATCCGTTCAGCATCCACTTCGGCCGCCCGCAGTAACGGAGCCACCGAAGGGTTCACGGGCTTTGGCAAGCGCATCTACTCGTCCGCCAGCAAGGCGACCTGGCGTGGCTCGGTCTCGACGTGACCGGGATCCTCCAACGCCGCCCCCTGCGGCACCACCCCCATCGCCTCGAACTTGCGCGCAGAGGGAAGCACGCGGGCCTCCAGCGATCCAACTGCCTTGTTGTAATTGTTCACCGAGGAAGACAGCGACTTGCCGACCGAGGCGAGGTTCTTGGAGAAGGTCGACAGCCGGTCATATAGCTCCTTGGCGGTCTTTTGGACGGCCACCGCGTTTTCGGCCATCTTCTCCTGCTGCCAGCCATAGGCGATGGACTTGACCAATGCCATCAGCGTCGTCGGGGTCGCGATCAGCACGCGGTTTTCAAAGGCATATTCGATCAACCCCGGATCTGCCTCTGCGGCCGCCGAGACGAACGTTTCTCCGGGAATGAACATGACGACAAAGTCCGGCGTTTCCGCCAGCGCGCTCTGATAGGCCTTGGACGCCAGCTGCTTCACATGGGTTTTCACATGATTTGCATGGCGCGCCAACGCGGCGCTCTGTGCCTCGGGGGTTTCGGCCTCCAGCGCGTCCAGATAGCCCTCCAATGGTGTCTTGGCGTCCACAACAATGCTCTTGCCACCGGGAATGCGCACCACCGCATCGGGACGGCGCAGCCCTTCGTCGGTGCCGACGCTTTTTTCCAGTTCGTAGTCCACATGCTCCGCCATGCCCGCCATCTCGAAGACCTGGCGCAGCTGCATCTCGCCCCAGCGCCCCCGGGTCTTGGGCGCGCGCAATGCCTGCACCAGTTTGCGGGTCTCTCCACCCAGCATCGCCTGCCCCTCGGCCAGATGCTTCACCTGTGCCTGAATGGCACCGTAGGCCTCGTTGCGCGCCTGTTCGATCTCCTTGATGCGCTCGCCGAACTGACCCAGCTTCTGATCCAGCGGCTTGACGAGATTTTCGATTGCGGCGTGACGCTTGGCCAGATCCGCATCGGCGGATTTGCTATGCGCCTGGAAGCGTTCGCTGACCAGACTCAGGAAGTTCTCGGAGTTCTGTTTCAAAACTCCCGAAGCGAGGGAGGCAAACTTGTGCTCCAACTGCTGGTTCATCTGGTTCAGTTCTTCCAACCGCGCCGCGTGCTCGGCTTTCAGCGCCTGCACCTGCGCCTCTGCCTGATAGCGGGCGGCGCGCTCGTTTTCGCTGGTCCGGCGCAGGGTTGCCAGCTCATCCGTCAACGCGGGAAGACGGGCGGCCTCGGCCCGCAATCCGGCATTGTGACTGCGCAGATCGCTGTTGAGCTGCTCCAGATGACGGGCATGCGCCCGCAGCCGCAGCGCCGCGACCCCCAGCACAACGGCCACCGCCGTCAACGCGTAAACGGCCCATTGGGCCTGCTCCATAGTCACTGCTCTGTCTCCCCTGTTGCGGGTGTATTGTTCAGCTGCGCCCGAACAGGCGCTCGATATCCGCCAATTTCAATTCCACGTAAGTGGGGCGGCCGTGGTTGCACTGACCGGAATGGGGCGTCGCCTCCATCTCGCGCAGCAGTGCATTCATCTCCTCGCCCCGCATCCGACGACCAGAGCGGATCGATCCGTGGCACGCCACCCGGCTCAGGATCGCCTCCACCCGCGCCTGCACCAGCTGGCTTTCCCCCTGATCCGACAGTTCGTCCAGAATATCCTTGATCATCGCTTCCGCGTTTACTTCGCCCAGGATTGCCGGGGTTTCACGCACCGCAATCGCGTTTCCGCCGAAAGCCTCGATGCCGAGACCGAATTTCGCCAGATCGTCGGCAACGGCCAGCAGGGTTGCACAATCATTCTCGCTCAGTTCCACGATCTCCGGGATCAGCAGGGCCTGCGCGGCCACCCCGTTCTCGGCCATTTGACGCTTGAGCTTTTCATAGACCAGCCGTTCGTGGGCCGCGTGCTGGTCAACGATGACCATGCCGTCAGCGGTCTGGGCAATGATGTAGTTTTCATGCACCTGGCCGCGCGCCGCACCCAGCGGCAGGGCTTCGGCCCCGGGCGCGGAGGCCTCAGGCGCATCCGACGGTTGACCCGGGGCCATCGGCGCCTCCGGCACCTCGGTGACCCGACCGCTGTAGGCGCCTGCGAATTCGGCAAAGCCCGGCGATGGCGGCGCATCCGCGGAGGGCGCCAGCGGCTGACCGGGGGATTGCGCCGCGTAGGACGCGCTGCGTGCGCCCAGCGAGGGGCGGTCCATCTGATAGACCCGCGGCGCGCCGCTGGCCGTCGGGTGCCCGCCCGTTGGCTCGGGCCGCATCGCCCCCAGCGTTGCCCCGGCAACCGTGGTCGAGGCCCGGTGCCCGGCTTCCGCCAGCGCCAGCCGCAGGGTGGAGACGATCAGCCCGCGCGCCAGCCCCGGATCGCGGAACCGCACCTCGGACTTGGCCGGATGCACGTTCACGTCCACCGCCTGCGGCTCGCAATCGATGAACAGCGCAGCCGCCGGATGGCGGTCGCGGCTGAGGAAATCGAAGTAGGCCGCCCGCAACGCCCCGGTCAGCATCTTGTCCTTCACCGGCCGGGTGTTGACGAACAGGAACTGCGACACTGCCGCGCCGCGCGAATAGGTCGGCAGCGCCGCATAGCCATACAGCCGGATACCTTCGCGGGTGGCGTCAATCTTCAGGGCGTTCTCGGCAAACTCGCGCCCCAGCACCGTGGCCAGCCGCCCGTGCAGCGCGTCGAACAAGTCGCCGGACAGGGGATCGGCGCGGAAGGTCACCCGCCCCTCGCCGCCGCCAGACACATCACGCAAGGTGAAGCCGACAGAGGGCTCCGCCATCGCCAACCGCTTCACGGTGTCGGCAATCGCCTGCGATTCGGCGCGGTCGCTACGCATGAATTTCAGCCGCGCCGGGGTGGCAAAAAACAGATCGCGCAGCTCGACAATGGTGCCCCCCCGCAGCGCTGCGGGCTTCACCGGTTCCTGACGGCCGCCGGAGACCCGGATCTGCATCGCCTCATACCCGGCGGCGCGGCTGGTGATGGTCAGCCGCCCCACCGCGCCGAGGCTCGGCAGCGCCTCGCCGCGGAAGCCGAAAGTGTGGATGTTCAAAAGATCCGAGCCGTCGATCTTGGAGGTGGCATGGCGGCTCAGCGCCAGCGGCAGGTCCTCCGGCGTCATGCCGCAGCCGTCATCGGTGACCCGGATCAGCGTCTTGCCGCCGTCCGCGATCTCGATCGTGATGCGGGTGGCGCCGGCGTCGATGGCGTTTTCCACCAGTTCCTTGACCGCCGAGGCGGGACGTTCCACCACCTCGCCCGCGGCAATCCGGTTGATGGCGCTGTCGTCCAGCTGGCGGATCACCGGACGGCTGTCCGGACCACGGTCCGGGCGGGTCTCAGAGGGCGTATTTTCGCTGATATGGGGTTCTGCACTGCTCATACCGCTAAATTTAGCATGTGAGCCCGATTCTGCCACCGGAATGCGCACCGCTTGCGCTTGGACATTCGTAAAACAGGAACCCGCCCGATCCGTGCAACCATGTTCCGGCAAGTTGCCGCAAAGGAACCCCGCCCGCGCTCGTATTTTTTTGTCCATTCAGTCAAAAAACCGCCTGCAGGCCGGGACCGTTTCTTGCCAAAATGCCGCACCCATGCAACCTTCACCCGGAATTCTGCTGAGGATCTCCCATATGGAACGCCAAATCGCTGAACGAAGCGCGCAACTGCCGCAGCTGACCGAGCCGCGCAATCCCGGCATGGCGCTGGACCTGGACTGGGTCGCCTCGGTGCAGGCCAATACGTCGGCCATCGAGCGGCGCTGCGCCACGCTGCCGGGCCGCCGCAGCGTCAAGAAGGACCACCAGGCCGCCTGGCTGCTGAAGGCGATCAGCCTGATCGACCTCACCACGCTGGCCGGCGACGACACCGAAGGCCGCGTCCGCCGCCTGTGCGCCAAGGCGCTCCAGCCGGTCAGCCCCGGCCTGTTGCGCACCCTGGACATGGAGGGGCTGACCACCGGCGCCGTCTGCGTCTACCACGACATGATCCCTGCCGCGGTGCAGGCGCTGGCCGGCAGCGGCATCCCGGTGGCGGCGGTCTCCACCGGCTTCCCGGCCGGGCTGTCGCCGTTCCATCTGCGGGTGGCCGAGATCGAGGAAAGCGTGCGCGCGGGAGCCGAGGAGATCGACATCGTGATCTCCCGCCGCCATGTGCTGACCGGCAACTGGCAGGCGCTCTATGACGAGATGAAGACCTTCCGCGAGGCCTGCGGTGAGGCCCACGTCAAGGCGATCCTCGCCACCGGCGAGCTGGGCAGCCTGCGCAATGTCGCGCGCGCCTCGCTGGTCTGCATGATGGCAGGGGCGGACTTCATCAAGACCTCGACCGGCAAGGAAAGCGTCAACGCCACCCTGCCGGTGTCGCTGGTGATGATCCGCGCCATCCGCGACTACTTCGACCGCACCGGCTACCGCGTCGGCTACAAGCCCGCGGGCGGCATTTCGAAGTCCAAGGACGCGCTGGTCTACCTCAGCCTGATCAAGGATGAGCTGGGCCACCGCTGGCTGCAGCCCGACCTATTCCGCTTTGGCGCGTCCTCTCTGCTGGGCGATATCGAGCGTCAGCTGGAACACCATGTGACCGGAGCGTATTCCGCCGGCCACCGCCACGCCATGGCATAAGGCAGGACCAAGAACATGACCATCAAAGAGATCTTCACCACCATGGAATATGGCCCCGCCCCCGAAAGCGCTGCCGAGGCGCTGGCCTGGCTGGTCGATCAAGGCAGCCGCTTCGGCCATTTCATCAACGGTGAATTCACCGCCCCCGGCGCCGGCTTCGACAGCAAAAACCCTGCCACCGGCGAAGTGCTGGCAAGTTTGACACAGGCCAGCCAGGCCGACGTCGACGCCGCCGTGCAGGCCGCCCGCAAGGCGCAAGGCAAATGGGCCGCGCTTGGCGGTCCGGGCCGGGCGACATACCTCTATGCCATTGCACGGCTGCTGCAGAAACACGCGCGCCTCTTTGCCGTGCTGGAGACGCTGGACAACGGCAAGCCGATCCGCGAAAGCCGCGACATCGACATTCCGCTGGCGCAGCGCCATTTCTACTACCACGCGGGCATGGCCCAGCTGATGGAGGCCGAGCTGCCGGAGGCCGAGCCGCTGGGCGTCTGTGGCCAGATCATCCCGTGGAACTTCCCACTGCTGATGCTGGCGTGGAAAATTGCTCCCGCCATCGCCATGGGCAACACGGTAGTGCTGAAGCCGGCAGAGTACACCTCGCTGACCGCACTTTTGTTTGCCGACATCTGCCGCCAGGCGGGCCTGCCCAAGGGCGTGGTCAACATCGTCACCGGTGATGGCGCCGTGGGTGAGATGATCACTGCGGCAGACGTCGACAAGATCGCCTTCACCGGCTCCACCTCGGTCGGCCGCCGCATCCGCGAGGCCACCGCGGGCAGCGGCAAGGCGCTGACGCTGGAGCTGGGCGGCAAGTCGCCCTACATCGTCTTTGACGATGCCGACATCGACAGCGCCATCGAGGGCCTGGTGGATGCGATCTGGTTCAACCAGGGCCAGGTCTGCTGCGCGGGCTCGCGCCTGCTGGTGCAGGAAGGCGTTTCCGACCGCTTCCACGCCAAGCTGAAGGCCCGCATGGACAAGCTGCGCGTCGGCAATCCGCTGGACAAATGTATCGACGTGGGGGCCGTGGTGGACCCGGTGCAGCTGAACACCATCCGCGAGATGGTCGCCGCCAACCGAGCCGGCACGATGCACCAGGCCCAGGTGGAGATGCCGACAGAAGGCTGCTTCTTCCCGCCGACCCTGATCGAGGGGCTGACCCCGGCCGATCCGCTGATGCAGGAAGAGATCTTTGGGCCAGTGCTGGTTTCCTGCACCTTCCGCACCCCGGCTGAGGCGGTGGAGCTGGCCAACAATACCCGCTACGGGCTGGCCGCCACCCTGTGGACCGAAAACGTGAACCTGGCGCTGGACATGGCGCCGAAGCTGGCCGCGGGCGTGGTCTGGGTCAACGGCACCAACATGTTCGACGCTGCCGCAGGCTTTGGCGGCGTACGCGAAAGCGGCTTTGGCCGCGAGGGCGGCTGGGAAGGTCTGGCGGCCTATACCCGCCCCAAAACCAAGGCCAAACCACTCGCCAAGGTCGAAGCCTTCGGCGGCGATGGTGCTCCGGTGGACGGGTTGGACCGCACTGCAAAACTGTATATCGGCGGCAAGCAGGCGCGCCCGGATGGCGGCTACAGCCGAGGGATCCATGGAAAATCCGGCGCGCTGCTGGGACATGTCGGCCTCGCCAACCGCAAGGACGTCCGCAATGCGGTCGAGGCCGCGGCGGGTGCCAAGAACTGGTCCAGGACCACCGGCCACCTGCGCGCGCAGATCCTGTACTATATCGCCGAAAACCTTTCGGCCCGTGCCGATGAATTCTCCGCCCGCATCGATGCGATGACCGGCCGCAAGTCCGGCAAAGCAGAGGTGGAGGCCGCAATCCAGCGCCTGTTCAGCGCGGCGGCCTGGGCCGACAAATACGACGGGCAGGTGCATGGCGTGCCGATCCGCGGCGTTGCCCTGGCGATGAAAGAACCGGTGGGAGTGATCGGGGTGCTTTGCGCCGACGAATCCCCGCTGCTGGGGCTGGTCTCGGCCATGGCACCGGCGATCGCCATGGGCAACCGGGTGGTGCTGGCCGCCTCGGAGCCCTTCCCGCTGGCGGCGACCGATTTCTACCAGGTGCTGGAAACCTCGGATGTGCCTGCGGGCGTGGTCAACATCCTGACCGGAAACCATTCCGAACTGGCGAAACCGCTGGCATCGCATCTGAACGTGGATGCGGTCTGGAGCTTCTCCTCCAGCGATGTCTCCGCCGAGATCGAGGCCGCTTCAGCCGGAAACCTGAAACGGACTTGGGTCAACAATGGCACCGCGCCGGACTGGACGCAGGACCAGACCAAGCGCTTCCTGCAGGAGGCGACAGAGGTGAAGAACATCTGGGTGCCCTACGGCGAATAACCGCCACCGGCCCACACGACAGACAGGCGGGGCGTGCTCCCGCCCGTCTTCGATCTTGCGATCTCATCCCGTTGGGCCGGGTGCCGCTGGCGCGGCGCGCCAGTGGAACCGACGTAGATCGACTTGGAGGCTTGGTCGCCCCTCTCGAGGCAATCGGGCCGGGCATTTTTAAGCCGCAAACGCCTTTAACGCCTCCCCTCAGCAGGAGAACCACCCGTGCGCAGCACGGGCCACGCCCAAGACCGCGAACCGTCCGGCGCAGCCGGGGGGCTTGCGGACGCGGGAGCGCTGCCTCGATGACCGCCACCTCGGCGCCCTCTGTGCAAGACAACAAAAAACGCCCGCTCCTTTCGGAACGGGCGCTGAAAATCCGAATAAGCGCGGATTAGCGGCGGATACCCAGGCGCTTGATCAGGTCCTGGTAGCGGGCCTCATCCTTGCCTTTGGTGTAGTCCAGCAGCTTGCGGCGCTGAGCAACCATTTTCAGAAGGCCACGGCGGCCGTGGTTGTCCTTCTTGTGGGTTTTGAAGTGCTCAGTCAGGGTGTTGATGCGCGAGGTCAGGATTGCAACCTGGACTTCCGGCGAACCGGTGTCGCCGTCCTTGGTTGCGAATTCTTTCATCAGGCGTGCTTTTTCTTCAGCAGTGATCGACATCGGGGTCTCCTTCATAGGTTAGAGTGGATGGCGCAGGCCGGGATGTCGTCCAGCACAGGCCCATGGAGAGATCTGCCACGGAATCGCGGCGGATGCGGGCGTATAGGATGTTTCAGCCGCAAAAGCAAAGCCTAACTCATCCGCCCCACCTCGCGAGCTTGAGAAGCTTGGTTGTAGGAGCCCAAATCGCAGCATTGCCAGAGCGGCTGCGCGGTCAGGCGGTTCTAGTCAGGCGGTTCTAACCGGGCAACAGCCCTGCCTGTGCGGCGGAGGCGCTGTCTGTCACGACAAGATCCGCCGCCGTCAACCCAGCGGCCCCCGTGAGACGCACGGCGGCCACGCCATCAACGAGTATCAGCTGCTCACCTTCGGCGTCCGGGTTGGGCTGTATCTCCACCTCGGGCTCAGCGCCAGGGTCGAAGTCCCAGACGAGAACCAACTGATCCTCCGCGGCATCGAAATCCATCAGCCGCAGGGTTGTGTCAGCCCCGGTCCAATCACCGACGGTGAAACTATCCTCACCGGCACCGCCGGTCAGGACGTCACCGCCACGGGCAATCAGGGTGTCCTGCCCATCGCCGCCATTCAGGTGGTCCGTCGCACTGCCATCACCAGCGCCGTCAACAACGTCATCCCCTGTTCCGCCAAACAGCGCGTCCTGCCCCAGCCCGCCGTTCAGGCGATCATCCCCATCGTTGCCAAGGATCAGGTCATCGCCGTCTCCACCAGACAGGCTGTCGTGGTCCTGGCCGCCATACAGGACATCGGCGCCGTCACCGCCGTGCAAGCTGTCGTTACCGAAGTGCCCATACAGGCTGTCTACCCCCGCCCCGGCAAGAAGAGTGTCCTCACCGTCGTGACCGTGCAACAGGTCATCACCCTCCCCCCCGGAGAGCTGATCGTCACCGCCATTGCCATGCAGCACGTCATCGCCGCCGTCGCCAAACAGGCTATCCTCGCCTTCGTACCCGCCGATCTGGTCGTCACCGCCCCCACCACGAAGGAGGTCCGCCGCGTCGGAGCCAACGAGGATATCGTTCGCATCGGTGCCAACCTGTTCCGCCTCCTGGGACGCGCCCGCCGTGTCGAAACCGTACTCTGGGGTGGCATCATCGCCTGAGGGACTGGCCGTCTCCTCCTCATCGCTGTCGTCTGTGTCAGGCGGATCGGCGAGCTCAAAGAATCCTTCGCCGAGATCTTCGCGGCCGCGGCTCCCCTCCGCTATGTCCCCGCCCGAGGTGACGTCATCCTCATCGTCTTCGGGGGGAACCTCTTCGACCAGAACCGCACTGCCAATCGCCATCAGCCCCAGGACACTCGCCAACCACAACATGACCACCAAACCCTCGATACAAATCACCGATCATATCGCAAGCATGGCACATGATGTTTGCCACGCCAAAACAAAACGGGAACATGGGTTAACAGCTGTAAACCTGTTCTTCCGGCTCCCAGACGATGGGCTGCTGACTATACGGAATATACAGGGGATGCTTCGGGTGCCCGGCCTTGCTGAGACCGAGGTGATACAGGGGCTGCCCGGTCGCCCGCAATGCCGCCGCCACGCGCGCGCCCTGACCGCGATGGACCCCATGCGTGCCCCAGGCGCAGACGACCATGTCCGCCCATCGCGCCCCTTCCAGCACTACGCTCAAATTGTCCGGCCCTTCCGGATGCTCCAGCCGCCGCATCTCGCGCGGGTCCGTCACCCGGCAGGCAAAGATGTTGGTGGCCCGAAAACTGCCGAATCCCAGCGCCCGGGCCCGCCGCTCACAGCGCTCAATCGTCGGGTCGTTCTGAACCTCGGTGGCCGTCGAGGGGTTGAGCATGACAAACATCACCCGCCGTCCAGCCGGGTCCCAGACCCGTGTCAGGCTGTAGCGATAGGTCTCGCAATCCGAATAGACGGCGGTCGAGGGCGCATCGCCCTTGGTATGGCTGCGGGTAATCATGCAGGCTCTCTACCCCGCCGAGACAGCGTTTCCAAGCCGACGGCCCCCGCCGTGGAACACACGGCAGGAGTTCCAACGGCAGTATACTGCACAGCTGAATGGATCAGCGCCACTGACCAAGTGGATCGCACCCGTAACTTCTGGTCAGTCCCGTTGCCGCGAAAGCATGATGTGGAGCGCGTTGGCCGCGCCTAGTCCGCCTGCGTGGCCGCGGCGTGATTGAACACCCGGCTGGGGTGCAGCTCACCGGCCTTGTAGACCCCAACGGCCACCGCCTTGCCGTCCATGGACGCCCAGGCTTCCTCGCCGTATTCCACGTCGGAGGCCATCACCATGCCGGGATTGCCATTGCGCAGACGCACCGCCCCTTGCGGGGTGCACTTCAACTCCGGCAGGTCAGCCAGGCCTTCCTCGAGAGGGCGCAGATACTGGTCCAGTTCCGGAGTCTTTGCCAACTCGTCGATTTTCTCCAGCGAGATGCCGTCCTCTGCATCGAATGGGCCGGACCAGATGCGACGCAGCTCTTTCACATGCCCGTGGCAACCCAGCGCAGCCCCCAGATCGCGCGCGATAGAGCGCACATAACCGCCCTTGCCGCAGGTCATTTCCAGCACGACATGATCCGCATCCGGACGATCCAGCAAGATCAGTTCCTCGACCCACAACGGCCGCGCGTCCAGCTGTACGTCTTCACCGTCCCGTGCGAGCTTGTAGGCCCGCTGGCCATCGATTTTGACCGCCGAGAACTTGGGCGGCACCTGCATGATTTCCCCAAGGAACGGCAGCAGTGCGTCCTTGATCTGTTCGTCGCTGGGGCGGGCGTCGCTCTCGGCGATCACCTCGCCTTCGGCGTCATCCGTGTTGGTGGCCTGACCAAGGCGAACGGTAAAGGTGTAGGCCTTCAGTGCGTCGGTGATATAGGGCACGGTTTTGGTGGCTTCGCCCAGCGCCACTGCCAGGACACCTGTCGCCTCGGGGTCGAGCGTACCTGCATGACCAGCCTTCTTGGCATCCAGCGCCCAACGCACCTTGTTCACGACCGCGGTCGATGTCAGCCCCGCAGGCTTGTCCACCACAAGCCAGCCGGAAATATCGCGCCCTTTGCGTTTGCGTGCCATGCCCTGTCCCCATGTGTAAGTGAGGCGGGCCGGTTACCGGATCGCCGGGACCGTGTCAATTTAGCAAATCCAAGGCCCGCGCGGAATACCACTGGCTGCGCGGTCGGCAACCGCCCCGGCTTGCCCCCGCGCGTCACTGGCGCTAGGCACACGCATATGGCCCCATCGAGCGAATACACCCCGCCGCAGGATCCGTTGGACATCCTGCACCACGACGCCCAGATTCTCGCCGTGAACAAGCCGGCAGGACTGCTGTCCGTTCCGGGCCGTGGCGAGCACCTGTCCGACTGCCTGATCAGCCGCGTGCAGGCCATCTTTCCGGAAGCGCTGCTGGTGCATCGCCTCGACCGCGACACCTCCGGCGTGATGGTGTTTGGTCTCAGCCCGCATGCGCAGCGCCACCTGTCCATGCAATTCGAGAAGCGCACCGCCAAGAAAGCCTATGTGGCCCGTGTGGCCGGTCGGCTGGAGCCGCGCACCGGTACCGTCGACCTGCCGCTGATCGTCGACTGGCCCAATCGGCCACGACAGATGGTCTGTCATGATACCGGGAAACCGGCGGTGACGGATTGGCGGGTCATGAAGTACGAGGACAGCGCCACGCGGGTGCGCCTCACTCCCAAAACCGGCCGCTCGCATCAGTTGCGGGTTCACATGCTGTCGCTTGGGCATCCCATATTGGGCGATCCACTATACGCAACCGGTGCTGCACTCGATCATCCGCGTATGATGCTGCACTCAGAAGAACTGCGCATCAAACACCCCGACAGTGCTGAATCCCTGAAATTTCGGGTAAAAGCCGACTTCTAGCGCATCTGCCGCAAAAGGGCGGGCCACCATGGCGCTTGCCAGAGACAAACTAACGGGCCCTGAACGCGCGAAAGCCGCCCCGAAGGACGGCTTTCCAATCAGCACACATCGCTGCCTGCCGGGTTTATTCGGCAGCCCAGCCGCCGACGGCCTTCACCTCGAGGAAGTCCTCAATCCCCCACTTGCCGCCTTCGCGGCCCTTCCCGGACATTTTCATGCCGCCAAAGGGGGAGCCGGCTGACCGCGACTTGCCATTCATCTCAACCATGCCGGAGCGCAGTGCGCGGGCCATACGGTTGGCACGAGCGCCGTCCTGGGTCTGCACGTAGTTGGTGAGCCCGTAAGGCGTGTCGTTGGCGATCTCGATGGCTTCCTCTTCGGTCTCGAAAGGCAGGATCGCCAGCACCGGGCCAAAGATCTCTTCGCGTGCGATGGTCATCTGGTTGTTCACATCGGCAAAGACGGTGGGCTTCACATAATAGCCCTTGTTCAGACCATCCGGGCGGCCCGTGCCGCCGGCCACCAGCCGTGCCCCTTCGTCGATGCCTTTCTGGATCAGATCCTGGATCTTGTTCCACTGCAATTCATTGACCACCGGTCCGATGTGGCGGCCTTCGCGATCCGCCGGGCCGACCTCGACCTTGGAGGCCACTTCCGCAGCCTCAGTCACCACCCGGTCATAGATGCTCTTCTGCACCAGCATACGGCTCGGAGCGTTGCAGCTCTGGCCGGTGTTCTGCATCATGTGGAGAACGCCACGTTTGACGGCATTTTCATCCGCGTCCTCGAAAATCACGTTGGCGCCTTTGCCCCCCAGCTCCAGGTGGACCTTCTTCAGGGTCAGCGCGGCATTCTGGCTGATCGCGATGCCTGCGCGGGTGGAGCCGGTAAAGGACACCATGTCCACATCCTTGTGGCCGGTCAGCTGCGAGCCGACGCCCGGACCATCCCCGTTCACCAGGTTGAAGACGCCGGGCGGGAAGCCGGCCTCGTCCATAAGTTCGGCAAAAATCATCGCGTTCAGCGGGCTCTGCTCAGACGGCTTCAGCACCATGGTGCAGCCGGCAATGGCCGCCGCGCCCACCTTGAGCGTGACTTGGTTCATCGGCCAGTTCCACGGCGTGATCAGCGCGCAGACGCCAACCGCCTCGTGGATGATGCGATCATTCGGAGATTCGTCATTCAGCGGCGCGTCGAACTTGAACTCCTTGGCCGCCTTGATGAAACCGCGCAAATGCCAGCTGCCCGCCCCGACCTGAGAGGTCCGCGACAGGCTGATCGGCGCGCCCATTTCCATCGACATCGCCTGGGCCAGATCCTCGGCGCGCGCCTCGTAAACGTCGACCAGCTTTTCCACCAGCGCGATGCGCTCTTCCACCGGGGTGGCCATCCAGCCCGGCAGCGCCGCCTTGGCCGCCGCAACGGCCGCGTTGGTGTCGGCCTCGCCGCCCAGCGAGATCACCGCGCAGGGCTCCTCGGTCGAGGGGTTGATGACCTCAAAGTCGTTCGCAGCTGCAGGGGCGACCCACTGGCCGTTGATATAAAAATCGCGTTTCTCGATCATATCGGGGATCTCCCATTTCAGACGTGTTTTACCGACTGTCTGGCCGGTTTTGCGCCACTGTGTCACCGGGCCGGACGCGGGGCAAGGGGCATTGGTGTGTAAATTTGATCAAATTATGAGGCCCACTGTCAACCCGAGCCGCCGCCCCTGTGCAAATCCTTGCCCGGCAAGGAATTTGCAGTTTTCCCGTGGCATCGACACGCGGGGGCTGTAACGTGGCAGCAGAGCACCTAGGTAGCATTCGAGGCGACTCAGTCCGCCGCCGGGCGGCGAACACCCTGACACGACAACCTGACTTAGGAGGACACTGCCATGAGTTTGCGCATCAACGACGTGGTACCCGATTTCACCGCCGAAACCGACCAAGGCAGCATCTCGTTCCATGACTGGATCGGGGACAGCTGGGCAATTCTGTTTTCCCACCCCAAGGATTTCACTCCGGTCTGCACCACCGAGTTTTCCGCCGTGGCGCAGCTGTCCGAGGAATGGGTAAAACGCAACACGAAGGTCATCGGCGTCTCGGTCGACGGGGTTGAAGAGCACAAGGGCTGGAAAAAGGACATCGAAAGCTACGGCAATGCTTCCGCGGGATTTCCGATCATTGCGGATGGCGATCTGAAAGTCTCCAAGCTTTATGACATGCTGCCCGCCGAGGCCTACCTGCCCGACGGCCGCACCCCTGCCGACAGCGCCACCGTACGGTCGGTCTTCATTATCGGCCCCGACAAGCAGCTGAAGCTGTCGATGACATATCCGATGACCGTGGGGCGCAATTTCGCCGAGATCCTGCGCGCTCTGGACGGGCTCCAGATGAGCGCCAAGGGCGTCGCGACGCCGGCCAACTGGGTGCCCGGCGAGGACGTCATCATCCCGCCCTCGGTCTCCGACGACGATGCCAAGGCGAAGTTCGGCGAATTCGAGGCGATCTTCCCCTACCTGCGCAAGACAAAAGCGCCGGAGTAAGGTTCAGGAGGCCGCCACTTCCTTTTTCTGGTGTGCCTCAACCATCCTATCAAGCCTGCGGACGCTGTTGGCGATTTTGCTTTCAACGTCCGCATTATGCGCGTTCCAGATCGAAGACGAGAAATTCGGACTGTGACCGCAGAGATAAGGCGAGGTGGTCAGAGTTCGCAAATCGCGTTTCTGTTCCAGGTATCGGTCTATCGCTCCAGTGCGTTTATCCAGAACTGCCCAATCCCACTCCGCCATGGCTTTCAACGCCGCTTCGCGGTAGTAGCCGAAAACCAGCCCAACCAACTGATCCAATTGAACATACGTCACACCATCACGCGTTTCGACTTTTTGGATCTTTGCTGCGGGTGCCAGATCGCTAATCAGGCCAGAAAATACGTCCCATGTTCCGGCGTTCTCTTCAAGGTAGCGGTCAACCTTCAACTTCTTCGCAGAAAAATCTTCCGGGAAATAGCAATCGTCTTCATAGATCTGCAATTGCTCAACGGAGGCCGCCAACGCTTTGCGAGCCATATACCAGTAACTCAGGCCACAGCCTTTCCAGCTGGGATTGCGCCGAAGCCCCGGGAACAGTTCGTATCCGTCAAGTTTGCTCTCCTGGCACCAGGCATAGCGATCGGTTTCTTCCGGCATCGAGAGCACCAACTTATCCGAAGGTAGCTCGTACCATGCGGTCAGACGTTCGAATTCTTCCGGGCTCAGCACTCCAATCCCAAGAAGCATCCGCAAAACCATGAATTTGGTTTGCCTGTAAATCGCCGGGTCTACAGTCAAAGACCGGTCATCAGTGAGTGCGGCCTCAACGGCTTGAACCATTCCCTCTACATCGCCCTGAGGGACAAACGATACCATCGACGCAAGGGCGCCATGGTGTTCTTGATCCACTGCTGTCTCCGAAACCACGCGCGTGCCTTCGCTAAGACATTCACAAATGCGCGTTGTCTCCAGTAACGCAGTTTCATAGGCATGAATGTTGACGACGACCTTGGCCCGGCGGATCTTTTTCAAGACCTCGTCACCGAACGCATTCGTCACCACTTCGACCTTAAAGGACTGGCGCAGTCTTTCTATGTACTTCTGACGTCGACCAAAGGACGCATCGCCGTAAAACAAGACATCAATGTCACGGTCGCCAAGGGCGGAAGCCTCAGGCGTCGGTATCGGCGCGAGAGGAACGAAATAGAGTGTCTTCAACTCCAAGCTACGCTGCCGCAATATGGAAAGGTTGCGAATCGAATAATCGATGACTGCAAGGGTCTCCTGCAATTCATCGAGATACTCATCGGTGAACCAGCGATCAGTGGTAGACTGTTCCACTTGAAACGCTACCGTCTTCTCTCTCGGCGGCAGAGTATTATGGTATTGAGGCGCAATAACCACGTACAGATCAGCAGAATCTTCGCAATACTGCTTCACCACGTTCACCGTGAGCCTTGTCTCGCTCAAGCACGACTTCAACAAGCGGGCAATGAACAGAGTGTGCGGAGAAGCAAGAATGGCCAGCGTTTTCACCTGCCCGAGTTCGCCGCTCTCGATCAGTGCATCTCGCTGCGTGAACCAGGCCTCCAATTGCTGGGAGCTTCTTTTCTTATAGGCCCGCGCCATCCAAGGAGCGAAGGCTGATTTTGGGTTGCCCTCTTTGTCTGTGACCAAGAAACGCAACGGCCCCTTCGGGCGGCGCTCTTTGTCAAATAGCAAAGCCCGAACCCAGCCGCGCGGTTTGTGATTTGAATGAAAAGCCAGGCCCTTAATTCGCTGCTTCACCGTTTTCATTCTATCTCTCTTTTCTTGTTCAGCCCGTTCCAAACACCTGTGACCAGCCCGGCCTGTTTAGCTCTCTTGCGTGAAGAAAACAGAATCAACGGAGACAACAATCCACCGGCAGCGTGGGCCAGGCATCTAATGCGAGCGAGAGGCCGACCATGTTTTTGCATGGCGTAAACGCGTGAGACGCCCAGATGATAGGCCTTGAAGCGGGTGATTTCGGGGTCACGGCCCGACGAGTGACCAGCCATGTGGACAACATGGGCATCCGGCACAAAAACCAGTTTGCCGCCAGCCGCCCGCACCCGGAGGGACCAATCATCGTCTTCGTGATACATGAAGATATTGGGGTCAAACTGCAGGTCGGCGAAATAGGCACGTCGCACAAAGATGGCCGCACCTGAAACCACCGGCACCTCAGACTCGACCTCAGGCCAGCCGCGCGGGAGCCACTCTCGCCGTGGCAGAAGCACTGAACGCCGCCGAAAATTGGGACTGCCATTGCTGTTAGCGATGCGCGGTGTGAAGGCCGTCTGCGGCGGATGGCGTCCCGCGGCGGCCAGGAAAGCTTCCACCGTACCGGGCTGCACCACGCTATCGGGATTAAGGAAAAACAGGAACTCGGTGTCAGCGTGACTAGCGCCAAAATTGCAGGCGCGGCCAAATCCGAGGTTCTTTTCGTTCCGCAAAATCTTCACTGCCGGAGACTGAGCCAGTTCATTCAGGGCAGCACCGTCAGAGCCTGCATTGTCCACAATGATAGTCTTGACGCCGTTAGGCAGCGAAGAGAGCATCTGCTTCAGAACAGGCGCGCTATTGTAGCTGACGGTTATAACGGTGACGTCTGAAAGAGTATGTGGGGAGCTCATGCTAGTTCCTCGGATCGCCCGGCACCAAGGCTGGGCGTCGTCCGGCGGCAAATCGCCCATCCACACAGGCGGAACGACTACCAACTTAAAAACAAAGGGACGCACCCCCAATGAGGGGATGCGTAATGTTCAGGAAAGACCCGCTTATTCCGCGCTTTCTTTCTTCTCCGGCTGGATTTCCTCGCCGGTTTTCTGGTCGACAACCTTCATCGACAGGCGGACCTTGCCGCGGTCGTCGAAGCCCAGCAGTTTGACCTTCACTTCCTGGCCTTCCTTCAGAACGTCCGAAGGATGGTTCAGGCGGCGGTTTTCGATCTGGGAGACATGCACCAGGCCGTCGCGCTTGCCGAAGAAGTTCACGAAGGCGCCGAAGTCGACGATCTTCACGACCTTGCCGGTGTAGATCGCACCTTCTTCCGGCTCTGCCACGATCGAATGGATCATGTCATAGGCCTTCTGGATGGCGTCACCGTTCGGGCTGGCGATCTTGATGATGCCGTCGTCGTTGATATCGACCTTGGCACCGGAGGTTTCCACGATCTCGCGGATCACCTTGCCGCCCGAGCCGATCACTTCACGGATCTTGTCGGTCGGGATCTGCATGGTTTCGATGCGCGGAGCGTGGACCGAGAACTCGTTGGTCTCGGACAGCGCCTTGCCCATCTCGTTCAGGATGTGCAGACGGCCGTCCTTGGCCTGGGCCAGGGCTTTCTCCATGATCTCGGGCGTAATGCCCGCAACCTTGATGTCCATCTGCAGCGAGGTGATGCCGTTCTCGGTACCTGCCACCTTGAAGTCCATGTCGCCCAGGTGATCTTCGTCGCCCAGGATGTCCGACAGGATCGCGTAGGAGCCGTCATCTTCCAGGATCAGACCCATGGCCACACCGGCAACCGGCGCCTTCAGCGGCACGCCTGCATCCATCATCGACAGCGAACCGCCGCAGACGGAAGCCATCGAGGAGGAGCCGTTGGATTCGGTGATCTCGGACACCACGCGGATGGTGTAGGGGAAGTCGGTCGGGGCCGGCAAAACCGCCTGCAGCGCGCGCCAGGCCAGCTTGCCGTGGCCGATTTCACGGCGACCGGGCGAGCCAACGCGGCCCACTTCACCAACCGAGTAGGGCGGGAAGTTGTAGTGCAGCAGGAAGTTGGATTTGAAGTTGCCGTGCAGCGCGTCGATGAACTGCTCGTCATCGCCGGTGCCCAGCGTGGTCACCGCCAGCGCCTGGGTTTCACCGCGGGTGAACAGGGCCGAGCCATGGGTCCGCGGCAAAATACCGGTTTCAGCCACGATATCGCGAATCTCGTCGGTCTTGCGGCCGTCGATACGCTTGCCGGTCTTGACCACGTCACCGCGCAGGATGCCCGCTTCGAGCTTCTTCAGCGCGGAGCCGAGGTTCGCGTCTTCCAGCTGCTCTTCGGTCAGCTTTTCCTTGATGCTCTCACGTGCGGCGGCAACAGCGGCGGTGCGCTCCTGCTTGTCGGTGATCGCAAAGGCGGCGCGCATCTCGGCTTCGCCCGCGGCCTTCACGGCCTCGTAGAGTTCGGAGTAGTCCGGCGGGGTGAAGTCGAAGGGCTCGTTCGCGGCTTCTTCGGCCAGCGAGATGATCAGGTCGATCACCGGCTGGATCTGCTCGTGGGCGAATTTCACCGCACCCAGCATCTCGGCTTCGGACAGCTCGTAGGCTTCCGATTCCACCATCATCACCGCGTCCTTGGTACCGGCAACAACCAGGTCCAGGCGCTGCTCGGGGTTCAGGCGCAGGTCCTGCATGTCATCGACGGTCGGGTTCAGAACGTATTCACCGTCCTCGAAGCCGACACGTGCGCCAGCAATCGGCCCCATGAAGGGAGCGCCGGACAGGGTCAGTGCAGCGGAGGCTGCGATCATCGCCACGATATCGGGGTCATTGACCAGGTCGTGGCTCAGCACGGTGCACATCACCAGCACTTCGTTCTTGAAGCCGGGTGCGAACAGCGGGCGGATCGGACGGTCGATCAGACGCGCGGTCAGGGTTTCTTTTTCGGTCGGGCGCGCTTCGCGCTTGAAGAAGCCGCCGGGCACCTTGCCCGCAGCGTAGTATTTTTCCTGGTAGTGGACGGTCAGCGGGAAGAAGTCCTGGCCGGGCTTCTGCTGACGGGCAAAGGTCACGTTGGCCATGACGCTGGTTTCACCCAGGGTGGCAATCACGGAGCCATCCGCCTGGCGGGCAACCTTGCCGGTTTCCAGTGTGAGCGTTTCCTCGCCCCACTGCATCGATTTTTTCGAAACGTTAAACATCTAGCGTATCCTGTATGGGAGCGCTCCCGGCCCTCCGGGTCTCCCGTTTGCGTGGCGGCCCCATTGCCGCCGGCCCCATCTATCTTGCTTTCGCGTGCCAGGGCCCGGGCACATCGTCTCAGATAGGCCGCCCTTACATGAGTTTGGGGAAAAATGAAAGGGTGCGCGCAGGGGCTGACCGCTTTCAGCAGCCCTGCGCCGAGCGATACGGGGCCAACGGCCCCGTATCATTCAATTGGTGGTTTCCAGCCCAGCAGGCCGACCGACAATGGTGAAATGCAGCCCATCGGGATCCATGAAACGCGCCGCAAAGCTGTTCAGCTGCTCCAGCGTCACCGCGTTGATGCGATCGTTCCGGGTTTCAACATAGCTGATCGGAAGATCATCCATCTGCATCCCCGTCAGAATCGAGGCTATGCGACCATTGCCATCAAAGCGCAGCGGGTAGGCTCCGGTCAGGTAGGTCTGCGCATCGCGCAATTCCTGTTCGCTCACCCCCTCCTCGGCCATCCGTCGCCATTCGTCACGGACCACCTGCACGGCCTCTGCCATCTTGGCATTATCAGACGCAACCGACCCCATGTAGACCGCAGCCAGATCGCGCGGCACGAGGTACGAGTAAATTCCATACGTCAGCCCGCGTTTTTCCCGCACCTCGGTCATCAAGCGCGATTCAAAGGAGCCGCCGCCGAGAATCTGGTTCATGACATAGGCGGTGAAGAAATCTGGATCATGCCGCTCGATGCCTTTCTGGCCGAAAATGGCAACCGACTGCGGCGTGTCGAAATCCACCACGGTCACGCCGCCCTTGATCTGAACCTCTGCCGGACCGGGGATCGGCGCGCCAGTCTCGGGCAGCTGTCCCAGCAGCTCATCCAGCAAGACCTCCAACTCCGCGGCGGAGATGTCACCGACTGCGCTGATGAACACGCGATCCCGGGCAAAGACAGCCTCGTGGGCGTCGAATATGTCCTGCCGGCTGAGCGCAGAGACGCTTTCGATCGTCCCCTTGCCATCGCTGCCGTATGGATGATCGCCAAACGCCATGCGGGCAAAGGCACGGTTGGCGATCTGATTGGGGTTCTTCGCATCGGCGCGCAGCCCGGCCAGGATCTGCGCCCGCACCCGGTCCAGCGCATCCTGATCAAAGCGCGGCTCGAACAGGGTCTGGCGCAACAGGGCCATGGCCGCATCGCGGTTCTCCGTCAGGAAGCGCGCGGAAATCGACACGGCATCCTTGTCCGCGTCATACCCGATGTCAGCCGCCAGGGACTCCAGCGCGCGCGCATATTCCTGTGCCCGCAAATCGCCTGCCCCTTCCTCCAGCAGGCCGGTCATCAGATAGACGGACCCTCGCTTGCCCGGCGCATCAAGCGACGTGCCACCGCGGAACCGCAATTCGAGGGCGGTGAAGGGAATCGTGTGATCTTCGACCAGCCAGGCGGTGAAGCCGCCCGGAGAGGTCACCTCCTTGATCTTCACCCCGGCCAAGGCGGGCAATGCGATCCAAATAGCAATCAGCGCGGCAGCGACCTGTTTCAACGCCTTCATTGCGTGACCTCCACATCGCGGGACATCCAGCCGGTAACCGAGGTTTCCGGGCGCAGCACTTCTTGCGCCGCTGCGATGATTTCATCTGCGGTAATCGATTGCAGGATCTTGGGCCACACCTGCACATCCTGCACCGTGAGACCAATGCTCAGCGCCCGCCCGTAGCGGTTGGCGATGCCATTGACGTTGTCCCGGTCATAAATCTCGGCCGCGCGCAGCTGCAACTTGATCCGCTCCAATTGTTGCGGGTCCACGCCTTCGCTCAGGAAACGGGCAATGCTGGCATCCAGCGCCGCCTCGGCCTCCTGCATGCTGACCCCCTCGGCGGGAACGATCAGGAAGGTAAAGGTCGTGTCATCCAGCGTGCTGCCGGAGTAGAACGCACCAGTGTAAACCGCGACCTGCTGATCGAATTGCAGGGCATCAGCCAGATAGGACGTGTTGCCTCCCCCTAGCAGCTCGGCCAGCAAATAGAGAGCGGCCGCCTTTTCCTGTGCGCCACTGTCGCGTTCCGGGGCCAGATACGAACGCTGCACATAGGGCTGAGCAACCCTGGGATCGGTAAAATTCAATCGCCGTGCCGCGGTCTGGGGCGGCTCCTGACTGCGGAACCGTGGCGGCAGGTCCGGGTTTGGGGGAATGACGCTATAGTATTTCTCTGCCAGCTGCCGCACCTCTTCGGGGTCGACATCCCCCGAGACGATCAAAATGGCGTTGTTGGGCGCGTAATAGGTCCGGTAGAAGGACAGGGCGTCCTCCATGTCCAGGCTTTCCATCTCATGGCGCCAGCCGATCACCGGCTGACCATAGCGATGGTTGAGATATTGCACAGCCTGCAGCTGCTCGCGAAATAGGGCCACCGGGTCATTGTCCGTGCGCTGGCTGCGTTCCTCAAGGATAACTTCGCGCTCTGTCTCGATGTCCTCGGGATTGAGGCGCAGATTGGTCATGCGATCGCTTTCCATCTGCATCATCAACTCCAGCCGGTCAGCCGCGACGCGCTGGTAGTAGGCGGTGTAATCATAGCTGGTGAAGGCGTTGTCCTGACCGCCATTGGCGCGCACGGTCGCCGAGAGTTCCCCAGGGGCCAGCTTGTCCGTGCCCTTGAACAGAAGATGTTCCAGGAAATGAGCCACCCCCGACTGTCCCGGAGGTTCATCCGCCGAGCCAGCCCGGTACCAGACCATCTGCTGCACCACCGGCGCGCGGTGATCCTCGATCACCACTACCTCCATGCCATTGTCCAGCGTAAACGCCGTTACAGCCTCATCCTCGGCCCGCAACGGGCCGGTCAGGACGGCGACAAGCGCCGCCATGGCCAAAGTGATCCTTTGGATCATCCGGCATCCTCCAATCTCTGCACCTTCCGCCTGCCCAGCGCGGTGCGCTTTTCTTCTGCTCATGCCCATCGCGGCCACGGCGTGGCTTTTGAGGCCGCGGGCGCGATGAATGACGTAAAACTACGCTGCTGCTGGCGTCTTGCAAGACCGGCTGGCAGAAATGTGAGACTCAGGAACCATCAGCGGGCGGCGCGGAGGGCGTAGGAACCCCGGCGCGGCGGAACTGCTGGTTGACCGCGTGCGGATCCAGCGTCTGACGCTTGTAGGCGTCGCTGTAGCGGTCCACGTTGAACAGCTTGAAGCGCGCGGTCCGGTTCTCCCGCTTGCGGAACGCGGCATCCTCGGCCGCCAGCGACTCGCGGATGTCCGGCTGCACGCCATAGCGGCCAGAACTGCGCACCAGCGCCAGATCACGTTCCGGCACGGCATCTCCGGCGGCCAGCAATGCTGGCGAGCCGCCCAGCGCTGCCACGGCATCGGCATTGGGATTGGGGTCGGTGATATTGGCGCCACCCGGCGTCGGTACCGGCAACTGCGCATAGCTTTCGGGCTGGCTCAGCGGTTTGGCGGGCAGCACCAGGAATTCATCCGGCCCGGTGCCGGGCTTCTGAAGCTCGCGCAGACCACCCTTGGAGCAGCCGGCCAGCGCCACGATACCTGCCAGAACGATCACACCAAACGGGATCTTCATGCCCCAAACTCCTGCCTGTTTCCCGGCGCTTTTAACGTATTTGCAATCCAAGGTCTACGCAGGGTTTTTCGATCGACCCTCGAACAGGATCAGGCCGGCGGCCCCAGCAAAAATGAAGATGTCGGCGACATTGAAGACGAAGGGATTACGAATGCCGCAACAGGACATGTTCAGGAAATCCAGCACATAGCCATAAAGCAAACGGTCAACCACGTTGCCAAGCGCTCCGCCGATCACAAGACCGGCGGACAGCGGCATCATCCAGTGACCGTGCTTGCCGCGGCGGATCCAGACCACCAATGCCACGCAGATCACCAGCGACAGCCCGATCAGCATCCAGCGCGCGGCATCATCACCGCCGCCGAACAGGCCGAAATTGATTCCGGTATTTTCGCCGTAGCGAAAATTCAGAATGGGTGGCAGCACGTCGATCCGCAGGCGCTGGTCCAGCGCCATCCAATGTACGACCAGATACTTGCTGACCTGATCGGCCAGCAGGGACAGGACCGCGCCCCAGATCATCAAACGTGCTGCCATGTCTTGTGATGCCCTGCTCAGTGGCGGAAGTGACGCATGCCGGTGAAGACCATCGCAAGGCCAGCGTCATTCGCCGCCTTGATGACCTCATCGTCGCGCATCGAACCACCCGGCTGGATCACGCAGGCCCCACCTGCCGCCGCAGCCTCGAGCAGGCCGTCCGCAAAGGGGAAGAAGGCGTCGGACGCAACCGCACAGCCCTTGGCAAGGCTTTCCTTCAGACCCAGCTCTGCAGCCATGCGGCCTGCCTTCGCAGCGGCAACATTGGCGCTGTCAAGACGGCTCATCTGCCCCGCCCCGACGCCCACGGTGGCGTTGTCCTTCACATAGACGATGGCGTTGGATTTCACGTGCTTGGCAACTTTCCAGGCAAACAGAAGATCCTGCATCTGCGCGTCGGTCGGCGCCTTGTCGGTGACCACTTTCAGGTCATCCATGCTGACGTAGCCCACGTCCTTGTCCTGAACCAGCATGCCGCCGGCCACCTGTTTGTAGGCGACGATGGGCTGACGCGGATCCGGCAGACCGTCCGTCAGCAGCAGGCGCAGATTCTTCTTGGCGGCGAAGATTTCCTTGGCTTCCTCAGATGCGCCGGGGGCGATCACCACTTCGGTGAAGATCTCGGTGATCTTCCTGGCGGTGTCCGCGTCGAGTGGCTGGTTCAGCGCCACGATGCCGCCAAAGGCCGAGGTGCGATCGCAGTCGAAGGCCTTCTGGTAGGCTTCCGCCAGAGTGGCCCCCTTGGCGACGCCGCAAGGGTTGGCGTGCTTGATGATTGCCACCGCAGCGCTTTCCGCCGGGTCGAACTCGGCGACGAGCTCATAGGCCGCATCCGTGTCGTTGATGTTGTTGTAGGACAGCTCCTTGCCCTGCAACTGCTGGGCAGTGGCGACGCCGGGGCGGCCCGAGCCATCGGTGTAGAACGCCGCTTCCTGGTGGCTGTTCTCGCCATATCGCAGCGTCTGCTTCAGCTCACCGGCAAAGGCGCGGCGGCGCGGGGTCTTCTCCTCCAGCGCCGAGGCCATCCAGTTCGAGACCGCGGAGTCGTAAGCCGCGGTGCGGGCATAGGCGTTCTGCGCCAGCCGCTGGCGGAAGCGGTAGCTGGTCTGACCGTCGTTGGCGTCCAGTTCACCCAGCAGCGCCTCGTAGTCCTGCACGTCGGTCACCACGTTCACGAAGGCGTGGTTCTTGGCTGCGGCGCGGATCATCGCCGGACCGCCGATGTCGATGTTCTCGATCATCTCGTCATAGTCGGCCCCGCGGGCCAGCGCCGCCTCGAACGGGTAGAGGTTCACCACCAGCAGGTCGATGGCGCCGATGCCGTGCTCGTTCATGGCCGCAACGTGGGTGTCATTGTCGCGCAACGCCAGCAGGCCGCCATGCACCATCGGATGCAGGGTTTTCACCCGGCCGTCCATCATTTCGGGAAAACCGGTGACCTCGGCGACGTCTTTCACGGTCAGCCCGGCATCGCGCAGCGCCTTGGCGGAACCGCCGGTGGACAGCAGCTCGACACCGCGCGCGGCCAGCGCCTTGCCCAGCTCGATCAGGCCGGTCTTGTCGGATACGGAAAGCAGCGCACGGCGTACGGGGTGAAGGTCGGTCATGGCAGGGCGGTCCTTTTCAAAGGCTCAGTCAAACGTCTCGGGTTCGTCCCGGTTCAGGTCTCGCACGGCAATCGCAGTCTCCTGCGCCTTGCTGAGCGTCCACCGGACGCGGGTGGCATACTGCATCGCCCGCCCGGATAAAACGATCTGCATTGCCGCACGCGGCTTCAAGCGGGTCTTTTCCAGGTAAACGCTTGGCTCCAGCCGCAGCTGACAGGCACCATCATGGCGGAACACCCAGATTTCCCCGCTCTTGAGCGCCATGGATACCGCCGCGCCGCCCAAGTCAAGGGTTGCATCCACATCCGGGTGCAGATGCAACCGAATATCAAAGGCAACACCGCCCTCTGGGCTGGTTTTGCAGATCTTGTCGAAACGACGCTTGGCGGCGTCTTCCAGCGCCACCAGCATGTCTTCACCGCTCAGGGTCCGCCCATCGAAGGACAGGTCCAGTGTCCGCGCATGGGTGAGGCCAAACTGATGCACATAGCCGTTGTGCCCGCCCTGAAAGCGGCTGCCGTCCGCCAAGTCGCTCAACTCCAGCGGCACTTCATCCGGGGCCTCGATCAGCTGCTCGTGGCCGGTGGTCTTGTGCGGGGGCGCCAGGCGGGCACTGGAGTGCCCCTCGATGCACAGGGTGGTATGCGATGGCGTCGCGCGTCCGGCCCGACGCCATTCGACACCGAAAGTTTCCCCCGAGCCGCAGTTGACGATCAACGGGCGCCGTCCGGAGGTCAGTTCGAACGCCAGCGTCGACGCATGACCGGAATTGGACGCCCGCCCGCTTGGTGGCGCCGAGGCATCAACAATGACGGAGGTACGCCGCGCCGCCAGACGGGCATAGCCCATCGCGAGACCGTCAGCCTTGCGGGCGGGGATCTGGCTGGCGGCCAGCGCGTGATCCAGTCGGCCTTCCAGACCGCGCCCACCACCGTGGAAACGCGCCAGACCACCATCGCTGTGTCGCAGCGTGCGCAGGGTCGGCGCAATCCGTTCGATCGCGGCAAGATGGGCGGCCGGGACTGTACGGCCCGCTTCTCGCAACGCGGCGGCCGCCCAGATCAGCAAGGTAAAGACCTCAAGCAATTCCTCGGGGTTGCGGGTCGGCACCCCGCCCTGCAGATCAATCTGCGCATCGCATTCCGATGCCAGCGCCCGCACCGCCGGGTCCGCCAGCTCCTCGCGGCCCTGCAAAGCGAGGCCCGCATAGATCAACCCGCAAAGCGCCTCGAACCGGGGCAACCCAGGCGCGGCCCCCTTCCAGCGTTGGGCCAGGTACCAGGTTTGCCGTGACAGGGACCGATAGAAGGCTTCGGTTTCCGCCCTGTCCTTGCCGCTCAGCAGAAAGAGCGCGTGGTTGATCCAGCGGATCACCCGCCGACCGGTGAGGTCCGGCAGCCAAGCAACACCGCCGCCGGTTCCATGCTGCTCTATCCAGCCCCAGACCCATTTCTGCGCCTTGGCGCGGGCTTTGAAATCCCCGACCGCCGCCAGGTCGTCCAACCAGGCAAACCCATGTCGTTCACAGTCGAAGGCGGCGTCCGGGGCGGCGACTTCCCACAAGCCGGTATCCGCCGATTCCACCAGGTAACCGGCAAAGAGCAGGTTGCCCGCCACGAGCTGACGACCGCGCGCAAAACTGCCGATCGTGCGCGGTTCGGGTTGCGACACAAAGCCTGTCGCCGCCGGTTCCTTACGCGCACGCCAGGCATAATACCGGTTCAACAGCCGGGTGCCGCGCCCCGCCAATCTGTCATATGTGGACATGCTCTATCTGCCTCACGCCAAAGCCTTTCGGGGGCGTTTTGGCGAAAGCATAGCGCGCAGCGAACGGCAAGTCACCGGCGAATGGTCAGGCTGTCCGGTGGCTCAGCCGGATTTGCGCAGAAGCGCCATGTAGAAGCCGTCCATGCCGCCGCGATCAGACCAGTAGTCCGGGCGCAGCCGCAGGCCGCCCTCTTCGGTGATCCAGTCCGCCTCGACCCCCGGCACGACCAGCGCGGCGCGGTCGGCGGTCATGTCCGGGAACATCTCCAACGCGTCTTCCACCTGGCACTCCCCCTCGTCCGGCAGCAGCGAGCAGGTGCAGAACATCAGCCGTCCGCCGGGTTTCACCAGGCTCCAGGCATGGGCCAACATCTGCGCCTGCAGTTCGATCAACGCGCCGAACTCGCTGCCATCCTTGGCGTGCGGCAGATCCGGGTGTCGGCGAATGGTCCCCGTGGCGGAACACGGCGCGTCCAGCAGCACCGCATCATATTCGCCGGTCTGCTGCAGCGCATCGCCGACAATCAGGTCTGCCGACAATCCTGTCCGCGCGAGGTTCTCCTGCAAGCGTGCCGCTCGGGACGCCGAGGCGTCCACTGCCGTGACATTGGCGCCAGCCGCGGCCATCTGCATGGTCTTGCCGCCCGGCGCGGCGCAGAGGTCCAGCACGCGCTCTCCCGGCTGTGCGTCAAGAATCCGCGCAGGCAGCGCCGCGGCGGCATCTTGGACCCACCAATCCCCCGCAGAATAGCCCGGCAACGCCGAGACCTGCCCGGCAGTGGCCAGCCGGATCGAGCCGGTGGGCAGATGTTCGCCTCCCAGCGCAGTCAGATCCGCTTGCGGCTTGCCCGTAATGTCCAGCGGCGCTCCGGCCAGATGCGCGGCCTCGATCGCCAGCATGGTCTCCGCCCCCCAGGCTTGGGCCAGGGGTTTTCGCAACCAGTTGGGCAGCCGCGGCACCCGCAGCTTGGCCCATTCCGCCGCCCCCTCAGCCGCCACTTTGCGCAGCACGGCGTTGACCATGCCCTTCAGCTGCCCGTGGCGGCGATGCCCGGACACCAGTGCAACCAGATCGTTGACCACGCCATGCGCCGCACCGCCGGCACAAAGCTCCACCGTGCCCAGTCGCAGGACATTCATCACCGTCAGCGGCGGAGCCTTCTTGAGGTACTTCTTCAGAACCCGGTCCGCCCGCTCCAGGCTGCGCAGGGTCTCGACCGCCAGCCGCTGCGCCCGCGCGCGCTCCTCCGGCGCCAGCTTCTCCAGCGCGCCGGCGGCATAACATTCAGCCAGCAGGCGCCCCTCTCCCAATACCTGGTCAAGCAGGTAGACCGCGGTACGACGGGGGGTGTTGGCGTTCGACATCAGGCAGCTCCTCAGGGCGCGGGGTGTTTGCACGGCACAGGTTGTTTGCGCGGGACAGGGGCGTATATCATGCGGGCAGCATAAAGGAACCCGCGATGAGCGAAGACACCAAAGTCAATACCGCCCTGCCCGCCGCCGCCCGACGCGCCCTGGCAGAGGCCGAAGAACGCCGGAAGGCCGCCGCCCAGGAAACGCCCGCTCCCAAGGAATTGGGTGGCCGCGACGGACCCGACCCCGCGCGCTATGGCGACTGGGAGAAAAAGGGCATCGCGATCGACTTCTGAGCGCTCCGACAGAGGGGGCCGCCCCCGCCTTGCGCCGTCAGCGTATCAAAGACCAGGTGAAGGGCGGCCGGGCGCGCCTAGCGAGCCCGGCCGCGGCCAAACCCTCGATGGACGGGTTTACAGCCCCAGAACATCCACCATGTCGTATTGCCCCGGGGCCTTGCCTTGCCCCCACAGCGCCGCCTTCAGCGCGCCGCGGGCAAAGATTGCACGGTCCGTGGCGACGTGGCGCAAAACGATCCGCTCGCCCGCGGCCGCAAACAACACGTCATGCTCGCCGACGATGTCTCCACCGCGAATTGCGGTGAAGCCGATGTCACCGCGCTTGCGCGCGCCGGTGATACCGTCACGTCCAGAGTCGCGCACATCCGCCAGCTTGACCCCGCGCCCCTCGGCTGCGGCCTCACCGAGCATCAGCGCAGTCCCGGAGGGCGCATCGACCTTGTGATGGTGATGCGCCTCGATCACCTCGATGTCGAAATCTTCATCCAATGCCGCCGCAACCTTCTTGGTCAGCTGAACCAGCAGGTTGACCCCCAGGCTCATGTTGCCGGCCCGGATAATGGCGGTCTGGCGCGCCGCAGGCTCCAGGTCCGCGATTTCCTCGTCACTCATGCCGGTGGTGCCGATCACATGTACCACGCCTGCCTCGGCGGCCAGCTTGGCAAAGGCCAGTGTCGCCGCAGGTGCCGTGAAATCGATCACCGCCTGGGCGCCGGAAAAGGCAGCTTTGGCGTCCGCCGTGACCTTCACACCCACCGGAGTGCCGCCCATCGCCTCGCCCACGTCGCGACCGACCCAGGCGTGGCCCTCCCGTTCCACCGCGGCGACCAGAGACGCCCTGTCGCTGTCCAGCACCGTCTTGATCAGCATCTGTCCCATGCGGCCCGAGGCGCCGGTAATCACGATCCCTGGTTTGTCAGTCATTGACCCATTCCCTTGTTCAAGCTGGTTTTGTCCTACAATGCCGGGCAGCGCTTGGCAAAGGCGGCGATCCGGCTTAGATCGGAAGCATGGCAAAGAACAAATTCCACGATGGCCCCGGCCCCTCGCAGCGGCAGCTTCGCGTCGGCGAACTGATCCGCCGTACCCTCTCCGAAGTGCTGGCGCGTGGCGACGTGCATGACCCCGACCTCAATCGCATGTCGATCACCGTCGGCGAAGTGCGCACCTCGCCCGACCTGAAGATCGCCACCGCCTTTGTGCTGCCGCTCGGCGGCAAGGGGCAGGAGGACGTGCTGAAGCTGCTGGCCCGCAACAAGGGTGAGCTGCGCCGGGCGGTGGGCAAGAAGCTGGGACTGAAATTCACACCCGACCTGCGGTTCCGCCTGGACGAAACCTTCGACCAGATGGACGACACCCGCCGGATGCTGAGCCAGGACGCGGTCCGCCGCGACGTGGAAGAGTGATCCGAAGGGCGGCGCTTGCAATGGCCGCCTGGCTGGCGGCCTCGTCCGCCGGGGCGGTGGAATGCAATAACGTTTCCTATGACGGCAACCGTTACGCGATCTGCGAGGTGGACGCCTCCGAGGAACAGCTGCAACTGTTCCTGCGCAACGACGACGGGCAAGTCATCGGTCATTTCTCGACCCTGGAGAAACTGCTGGCGCAACAAGGCAAGACGCTGCCTTTTGCGACCAATGCAGGCATGTACCACAGCAGCCGCGCGCCGGTCGGCCTCTATGTCGAGGATGGCGCGGAAGAAATGCGGCTGGTAACGAATGCAGGCCCCGGCAATTTCGGCCTGCTGCCCAACGGCGTCTTCTGCATCCGTGAAGATCGTGCCGACGTGATGGAAACCCTCGCGTTTCAGAAGGCCGCGCCTGACTGTCGGCATGCGAGCCAGTCCGGGCCGATGCTGGTGATCGACGGCGAGCTGCATCCGCGCTTCCTGCCGGATTCTGACAGTCGCTACATCCGCAACGGCGTCGGCACCTCGGCGGACGGACGCCGCGTGGTGTTCGCGATTTCCCGTAACGCGGTGAGCTTTCATCAGTTCGGCAGCCTGTTTCTCGACCATCTGCAATTGCCCAACGCACTCTATTTCGACGGAAACATCTCGCGCCTGCATGCGCCTCAGCTGGACCGCAGCGATGCCGGTTTCATGATGGGACCGATCGTCGGCGTGGTCGAAAAGACCGAAACCTCCGACTGAGCCGTTACTTCCCCGCGCGGCAGCAGCATTTCCAAAACCCCCAACAAAAAACGGCCCCGGAAATCCGGGGCCGCAGTGCATTGGGGTGCGGTTGCGCCTCAGGCTTCCAATGAGCGGCGCAGCATTTCAACGTCTTCGGCGATCTGCCCATCGGTGAGCTTCAACTCTTCGATGCGCTTGACGCCGTGCATGACGGTGGTGTGGTCACGCCCGCCAAAGCGGCGGCCAATCTCGGGCAGCGAGCGGCTGGTGAGCTGCTTGCAGAGATACATCGCCACCTGCCGCGGACGCGCATAGGAGCGCAGGCGCTTGGGGCCGATGATGTCGGACATGCGGATATTGTAGTACTCCGACACCTTGCGCTGGATCTCCTCGACCGTGATCTTGCGCTCAGAAGCGCGCAGCACGTCGGCAAGGCAGTCCTGGGTCAGATCCATGTCGATCTCGCGGCCCACGAGGGACGCAAAGGCAAACAGCCGGGTCAGCGCGCCTTCGAGCACGCGCACGTTGGTCGAGATCCGATGTGCCAGGAACTCCAGCACGCCGTCGGCGATCTGCAGGTCCGGATAGGTCTCGCGCTGCTGCTGAACCTTGGTCTGTAGGATGCCCAGACGCAGTTCGTAGTCGGTCGGATGCAGGTCCACGACCAGGCCGCACTGCAGGCGGGATTTCACCCGATCCTCGAGATCCTTGATCTCGCCCGGCGCGCGGTCGGCGGAGATGATGATCTGCTTGTTCTGATCGACCAGCGCGTTGAAGGTGTGGAAGAATTCCTCTTGGGTGGAATCCTTGCCGGCGATGAACTGAACGTCATCCACCATCAGCACGTCGACCGAGCGGAACAGGTGTTTGAAGTCCATCATGCGACGCTCACGCAGGGCCTGGACGAAACGGTACATGAACTGTTCCGCCGACAGGTACAGAACATTCAGAGACGGGTTCTTCTCTTTCAGCTCCCAGGCGATGGCGTGCATCAGGTGGGTTTTACCCAGACCCACGCCGCCATACAGGACCAGCGGGTTGAAGGTGACCGGGCCACCCTCGCCGACGCGACGTGCAGCGGCGTGCGCCAGCTCGTTCGGCTTGCCGACCACGAAGCTGTCAAAGGTGAAAC
This sequence comes from Leisingera sp. S2M4, assembly GCF_055398055.1. NCBI lineage: Bacteria > Pseudomonadati > Pseudomonadota > Alphaproteobacteria > Rhodobacterales > Roseobacteraceae > Leisingera > Leisingera sp. S2M4. The sequence continues at coordinate 1,754,582 of NZ_AP040861.1, read as the reverse complement.
GCGGATCCAGAGGCGCCGCCTGAAAGGCCTCCAGCGTTTCCTTGCCCGGCGCGGAGCCGGAAGCGGCCGAGTCAGCCGTCTCCGCCACGGCATGGGCAGGGTGTGCCGCCGTCGCCTCGGCCGGGCGCGCGGGAGCGTTCGCAACCACCCGGAACGCCAGGCGCTGTACCGCCTCGCCGGACATCGTCAGCTCATGCAGGATCAGATCTGCAAAGTTCTGGCTGACATAATTGCCCATGAAATTCGTCGGCACCTTGAAGACGGCAACACCGCCGTCCACGGCATCAAACTCCAGTGGCTCGATCCAGGTCGTATAGTTGTTTTGGCCAACCGTTTTCAGCAGCCGGTTTCTGACCTGTCCCCATTTTTCTTCCGTCATGCAGTGCCTCTCGCATCCCCAAAAAAGCAGCAGCCCATTTGCAAGGCCAATTCTCTCGTTTCCCCGCCGCCGCGGGGACGACCACTCAACAGGAGATTGTGTGCGGACCGCATGGCAGCCGCATTGCCCGAAGGCAGATCGTTCGGTTGGAAACAGAAAAAACACCGCTCAAAGCGGCGCACCTGCCGTCACGAACCCTATCGTACACAATCAGGACATGGCTGCTGTTAACGCTTAACAGCAGTCGGAGCTGGCCAGAACCTGCATCGAAATGCGGTCTGTCCAGTCAACTCGGCAACCTTGATGCCCGTCAAGGTTGCCCTAGCAGCCTGTCCCCCCAGCGAGTGAATCGCTGATACAGTGGTAGCAATTTGCAGGGGGGGGCAGCAACGAAACTATGATGTTGACTCTGCCTTTGGGGATAAAGAATCCCTCCGCCGATAGCGCGCCCTGACAGGCTTTTCCCAAAAAATCAGGGCGCTGCAAACTGCAACGCCCTGACAGGTTTTTCGGTTGTTCGAGTCGCTCCCGAAGGGTCGATCCTCAGCCCAGCGCTTTGACGCGAGCGGACAGGCGGGAGATTTTCCGCGAAGCGGTGTTTTTGTGGTACACGCCCTTGGTGACACCGCGCATCAGTTCCGGCTGAGCTGCGCGCAGGGCTGCGGTTGCAGCTTCCTTGTCACCGGACGCGATGGCTTCTTCTACTTTACGCAGGAAGGTGCGGATGCGCGAACGACGGGCTTTGTTGACGGCAAAGCGCTTTTCGTTCTGACGTGCGCGCTTCTTGGCCTGGGGCGAATTTGCCATGGTGTCTGACCTTATCTTCGAGTTCTGTTTCTATCGGACGCAATGCCAGCCGAACCCGGATCGGACCACCGGTGTGATTCTAGCCTTGGCGGGCTGCACGCGCATGTATGACGGCGGCATTTATCCAACTTGGGGCCTGAATGCAAGAGCGCCGTCCCCGGAAAGGAAAACGGCGGGCCAGGCGGCCCGCCGCTATCCCGACTTCAAATGATCCGGCGTTACTTGTCGCGGAACTGCGCTTCGCGCTTTTCGAGGAACGCAGCCATGCCTTCCTTCTGGTCCTCAGTGGCAAACATCGAGTGGAACACGCGGCGCTCGAACAGCATGCCTTCGCTCAGCGGCACTTCGTAAGCGCGGTTGACCGATTCCTTCACCGCCATCGCCGTCAGCAGCGATTTTTCGGCGATCTTCTGGGCCGCCGCGGTGGCTTCCTCGATCAGCTTCTTGGCCGGTACCACGCGCGACACCAGGCCTGCGCGCTCGGCTTCCTCTGCGTTCATGAAGCGGCCGGTCAGGTTCATGTCCATCGACTTGGACTTGCCCACGAACCGGGTCAGGCGCTGGGTGCCACCGATGCCGGCCACAACGCCCAGGTTGATCTCCGGCTGGCCGAACTTGGCGGTCTCGGCAGCGATGATGAAATCGCACAGCATCGCCAGCTCGCAGCCGCCGCCCAGCGCATAGCCTGCCACCGCCGCGATGATCGGCTTGCGGATGGCGCTGATGCGGTCGTTGGCCTCGGCAAAGAGGTTGGTGGAGTAGACCTCGGTAAAGGTCATCTCCGACATCTCCTTGATGTCGGCACCGGCGGCAAAGGCCTTTTCCGAGCCGGTGATCACGATGCAGCGCACCTTGTCGCTTGCGTCGGCCTCTTCCAGGGCTTCGCAAAGCTCTCCGAGAAGAGCCTGATTGAGCGCGTTCAACGCTTCCGGGCGGTTCAGTTTAATAAGGCAAACGTGGTCCTGCACATCGACGTTGATCGTCTCGTAGGCCATGGTTTCTCTTTCGGTTGTTCCGTTCAGATCCGAGTCCTTACCAAAAGGGTTCCGTGGATCAAGCTATCTTTGGCACTTTACACAGTAGAAGCTGGAGCGTCCGGATTGGGTGATTCTCGTCACTGTGCCGGTACATCCGTCGCGCCGACAGGGGGCATTTTCGCGGCCATAGACATCAAAGGAATGCTGGAAATAGCCAAGCTCTCCAGAGGCTTGCCGGAAATCCTTGAGCGAGGAACCGCCTGCGCGGATCGCGTCCTCAAGCACGGCACGGATGATCGGCACCAGTGCCGCCACCCGCGTCGCCGAAATCTGCCCGGCCTTGCGCCGCGGCGAGATCCCGGCCCGAAACAGCGCCTCGCAGACGTAAATGTTACCAAGGCCGGCGATGATTCCCTGATCCAGTAATGCCGATTTCACCGGCGTGTTGCGCCCCTTGAAGGCGGCGATCAGGTGGTCCTCATGGAAGTCATTGCCAAGCGGCTCCGGCCCCAGCACCGCCAGCAGCTTGTGCTGCTCGGCGGTTGCCGTGTCCAGCAGGTCCATCGCCCCGAAACGGCGCGGATCGTTGAAGGTGATGCGCGCGCCATTGTCCATGTCGAGCACCACGTGATCGTGTTTTTCCGCCTGCGGGTGATCATGCGCGAACTGGCCCAGCGGGTCACCCGACACCGTCATCCGACCGGACATGCCCAGATGGATCAGCAGCGTCTCGCCGCTGTCCAGGTCCGCCAGGATGTATTTCGACCGCCGCCGCAACTGGTTGACCCGCGCACCGGTCAGCCGCTCTGCCATGCGCTCGGGAAACGGCCAGCGCAGGTCCGGCCGGTTCACCGCAGCACGGGCGATCACCGCGCCCTCCATGGCGGGCGCCAAACCGCGTTTCACAGTCTCGACCTCGGGCAATTCTGGCATTACACCCCTCCTGAACCAACGGGCCGCATTGTGCCTGCCCTCCAGCGCCTTATAACAAGGGCGAAACTCAGCAAACGGCAAGTGGCATGAGCAACAGCAGCGAAAACACCACCCATTTCGGCTTTGAAACAGTGCCGGAGGGCGAAAAGGCCGGCCGGGTGCAGGGGGTCTTCAACTCCGTCGCCTCGAAATACGACATCATGAACGACGTGATGAGTGTCGGCATCCACCGGGTCTGGAAAGACGCGATGATGGACTGGCTGGCGCCGCGCCCCGGCCAGCGGCTGCTGGATGTGGCAGGTGGCACCGGCGACATTTCCTTCCGCTTCCTCAAACGCGCGGGCCACGGGCATTCCACCGTACTCGACCTCACCCGCCCGATGCTGGAAGAGGGCCGCAAGCGGGCCGAAGCGGAACAGATGGCAGGCAGCCTCGACTGGGTGACCGGCGACGCGATGAAGCTGCCGTTCAAGGACAACACCTTTGATGTCTACACGATCTCCTTTGGCATCCGGAACGTCACCCGTCCGCAAGAAGCGCTGAACGAGGCCTACCGGGTGTTGAAGCCCGGCGGTCGCCTGATGGTGCTCGAATTCTCGCAGCTGCCGAACGACGGGCTGCAGAAACTGTATGACCTGTATTCCTTCAACGTGATTCCACGCATGGGCCAGCTGATCGCGGGCGACTACGACAGCTACCAATATCTGGTGGAATCGATCCGCAACTTCCCGGACCAGGAAACCTTCCTCGGCATGGTGAAGCAGGCCGGGTTCGAGAACGCCAAGTACCGCAACCTGTCCATGGGCATCGCCTGCCTGCATTCCGGCTGGAAGATCTGATCCATGCGCGGCCCCCACAACATCCTGCGCCTGATCCGAACCGGCGCGACCTTCGAGCGGACGGGCGCCATGCAATCGGTGCTGGAAGCATTCGAGGCCCCAAAGCCGATCCGGGTGCTGGCCCGGTTGCTCGGCTGGCCCTTCAAATGGCTGGGCTACAAGGGCGATCCTGCGATGCCTCCGGAAACCCGCGCGCTGAACGCATTGGGACCGGCCTATATCAAGTTCGGCCAGGTGCTCTCCACCCGCCCTGACGTGGTGGGCAAGGATCTGGCCAACCAGCTGCGCGTGTTGCAGGACAAGCTGCCACCGTTCTCGCGCGCCCAAGCCCTCGCCGAGGTGGAGCGCGAGCTTGGCCGCCCCGCCTCCGAGATTTTTTCGGATTTCAGCGATCCGATCGCCGCCGCCTCGATCGCGCAGGTCCATCGCGCCACCCTAGCCGAAACCGGCGAGGACGTGGCCGTCAAGGTGCTGCGCCCGGGCGTCGAGCGCGCTTTCAACCGCGATGTGGACGCCTTCTATTTCGCCGCGCGCATTGTCGATCTGTTTGCCCCCGGCGCACGGCGGCTGAAACCGATGGACGTGATCGAACATTTCGACGGCGTGGTCCAGGGCGAGCTTGACCTGCGTCTGGAAAGCGCCGCCGCCTCGGAATTCGCGGCCAATACCGCTCAGGACGAAGGCTTTCAGCTGCCCGAGATCCGCTGGGCCTACTCTGCCCGTCGGGTGATGACGATGGGGTGGGCCGATGGCATTCCCCTGGGCGACAATGATGCGCTGGATGCCGCCGGCCATGACCGCAAGCTGCTGGCCAACAGGGTGCTGTCGCTGTTCTTGCGCCACGCTCTGCGCGACGGCTACTTCCATGCCGACATGCACCAGGGCAACCTGAAGGTGGCCGCCAATGGCGACATCATCGCCTATGACTTCGGGATCATGGGCCATATCGACGAATACACCCGCCGGGTCTATGCCGAGATCCTCTACGGTTTCATCAAACGCGACTACAAGCGCGTGGCCGAGGTACATTTCGAAGCCGGATATGTGCCCGCGAACCAGGACGTCGATGAATTCGCGCGTGCCCTGCGCGCCGTGGGCGAGCCGATCTTCGGCATGGACGCCAGCCAGATCTCGATGGGGCGGTTGCTGAACTACCTGTTCGAGGTCACCGAACGGTTTGGCATGGAAACCCGCACCGAGTTGATCCTGCTGCAACGCACCATGGTCGTGGTCGAAGGCGTCGCCCGCTCTCTGGATCCCCATATCAACATCTGGGAAGCCGCCCGCCCCGTGGTCGAGGATTACATCAAGAAATCCATCGGCCCCCGTGCGGTGGCCAAAGATCTGCTGGAAACCGCCCAAGTGATGGCCCGGTTCGGCCCTCGGCTACCTGCACTTGTGGAACAGGCTCTGATTGCACAGGCGCAACAGCCGCAGCCGCCAAAACGCAGCAGCCACTGGGTGTTGCCCGCCCTCTTCGGTGCCGTCGGCGGAGCCGCGACAATCAGCATACTGGCACAGATATTGTAGGACTCTCAAAGGCCTTCCTGTTCCAGGCAGCAGCGCCGGTGGCGCGCAGATCTCGTACGGGGCGATGAATGTCGCAACGCTGAGACGATCATCGCCACAACCAAAAGATGTTCAGGCTGGCCACTTGGAGGTTTGCCACGAACGCATCCATCGCGCTATGCATGGTTATGCTCAAGGCGGTTTTTCAAAGTCAGCTGAGTTTGCGGCTCATTGTGGCGTCGCTGATCATCAGCTCCATCCTCTCGGTCTTTTCGACCGGGGTGCAGCTGTACCTGAGCTACGAAAGTCAGAAACGTGACGCCGCTGCCGGGCTGCAGCTGATCCGGGAAACCGTCTCGACCTCCCTGGCGCGCGGGCTTTGGGAATTCAACCAGGACATCGTGCAAACCATTCTGGAAGGTGTCCTGACCAGCGATTTCATTGACGGCGTCGCTCTCAGCACACCGACGGGAAACTCTTGGGAACTGGGCCGGAAGCAGCCGGACCAATATGACGAGGACATTCCGCTGACCTATACGCTTTCCACCGCCGAGAGCTTCCCGGTCGGCACGCTGAAGGTGTCCCTGGATTATTCCCGAATCCAACAACGAATCTGGAGCCAGTTGTGGACCACATTGGCCTCGAATATCGCCAAGGCCTATTTCGCTGCGCTGGCTCTGCTGCTGGTCTTTTACACGCTGGTGTCCCGTCATCTGGTTCGGGTTGCCGCGCATATTGATGCAAGCGAGTCGGACGAAACGTCCCGCAAACTCACGCTGGACCGCACGCCACCTGCCACGCCGGACGAACTGGACACTCTGGTTGCCGCCTTCAACGACTACGAAGCCCGCATCGCGCGTCAGATGGATGCGCTGAACAACGAGATTCGCGATCGGCGCCGCGCGGAAAAAGAACGCGATGCGCTTTCAATTCACTCGGCCTTTCTGACCACGGTGAGTCATGAAATCCGCACCCCGCTGAATGCCATTCTCGGCCTGATGCATCTGATTGAACTGGCACCCGACAATCCGCCCAAGACACGACAACACGCGCGCACGGCCCTGGCCGCGGGGCAAAACCTGCTGGAAATGCTGAACAACACGCTGGAGGCCGCGCGGCTGGAGGCCAAGGAGGTCAAGGTCAATCCCGTGAAAACGAACATCCGCGATCTCGCCGCCTACTGGTTGGAAACAACCCGCGCCGCGGTGCATCGACGCGGCAAGAGCGACAAGGTCGAGGCAACGTTGCACGTCGCGGATGATCTGGCACAATATTACCTGCTGGATGGCGCGCGCCTGTCTCAGGTGGTGGGCAACCTGACCGACAATGCCGCCAAGTTCACCAACGAGGGCGAAATACGCATCTCCGTGGAGCTGGTGGAAGCCCCCGACGGCCCCTCCCCCCTGCAACTGCAGGTAAAGGTTCGCGACACGGGTGGCGGAATAGAAAAAAACGCGCAGAAGATGATATTTGATCGCTTCAGGCAAGTTGACCAAGGGTTGAAACGCCAGCATGATGGAGCGGGGCTTGGGTTGGCAATTTCCTCCGAAATCGCAGAACTTATGGGTGGGTCCCTGGAGCTGACCGAAGTCCCCAGAGACGGTTTCGCGACCGAATTCCTGTTTCTGATTCCAACCGAAGCAATAACGGAACCGGCCGATGAATAATCCGCGGAAAGTCCTGCTCGTCGAGAATGACGAATTCACGCGCTACATGATGCGCGAAATCATCCTAGCCCTTGGCGTCGACGTCGAGATCGCCGTGGATGGCCAGGAAAGCCTTGATATTCTGACCAAGGCTCCCGATGCGTTTGGCCTGGTGTTGATGGATCTGCATATGCCGCGGGTCTCCGGCATCGATGCCACCCGACAGATCCGGGGCACCCGCTCGGATCCCCCCCGCAACGTCCCGATCATCGCCGTGACCGCAGATGTCGCCTACCACGACGATTCGATCGTCCGGGAACTGGGGATGAATGGGTTCGCCTCCAAACCCGTTACACCGGGGCAATTGTTGAACTTGATCGACAAGTTCTGCCCGGCGGCCTGACAGGAACGGCATTTTCGGGAACCGGCCTCGGCTTTGACAGACAGCTGACTGCATTCGGGCAGTAGCGGGGAACGAGTAAGGACAGGTTAAGCATGGAAGACCATAACCGGAACGAAGGCGCAGATCCTGCCGCGGGCGAGCAGGCAGAGCGTCCCGAGGGTGGTTCGCGCAACACGCTGGGGTATCATGTTGTCGGCATCGCCGCTTCCGCAGGCGGGCTGGAGGCCGTGTCGTCGCTGGTGCAGAACCTGCCCCGCTCTGCGGCGGCCATCTACGTCATCGCCCAGCACATGTCACCGACCCACAAGAGCATTCTGACCTCGCTCATCGTGAGCGAGACCACGCTGCCGGTGATCGAACTCTCCGGTGAGGTCACGCCGCAGGTCGGCACGATTTATGTCACCCCGCCCAACACCGATGTCATCTTCGACAATGGCAAGCTGCGCCTGCGCAATCCCGCGGGGCATCCCGCCACGCCCAAGCCCTCGGCGGACCGCCTGTTCAAGAGCATGGCCGAAGCGTGCGGCGAAGATTGCGTGGGCATCGTGCTTTCCGGCACTGGCAGCGATGGCAGCTACGGTGTCCAGGCCATCCGCGAAAGCGGCGGCATAACCATCGCGCAGGAACCCGCTTCGGCCAAATACGACGGCATGCCGACCTCGGCTATCGAGACCGGCTGTGTCGACCTCACCCTGACGCCCGAGAAAATCGGCAAGCACTTCGAGAAAATCCTGGCCCAGCCGCGCAATCTGGAGCGGCTGCGCACGGTACCGCATGAGCCAACGAAACTGGGCGAACTCTTCGGGATCCTGCTGGCGCGGACACAGGTGGATTTCGCGAACTACAAGGAAAACACCCTGAACCGTCGCATCATGCGGCGGATGGCGGCCCTAGGCATCGAGGACTACGAAAGCTACGTCGACTACTGCCGCTCGAATGTCGAAGAGGTCGACGCCCTGCACCGGGACCTGCTGATTTCGGTCACCCGTTTCTTTCGTGACCCCGACCAGTTTCGCAAACTGTACGAACAATTGGAAAAGCAGCTGGCAATTCGCGCGCCTGGGCCGATCCGGGTCTGGGTGGCGGGCTGCGCCACCGGTGAAGAGGCCTACTCCATTGGCATCCTGATTGCCGAAATCCTCGGCGGCATCCAGGAGTTGACCAAGAACAATGTGCAGATTTTTGCCACCGACATCGATCAGAACGCCATCGAAGTCGGCCGCAAGGGAACCTACCCGCTTGCCGCGGCAGAAGATATTCCGGCGAATTACCTCAAGGAATATTTCATCGTCGGCGAAAACGACATTACCGTGCGACAGGAGCTGCGCAATGTAACCCTGTTTTCGCGGCACAACGTGTTCCAGGATCCTCCGTTCATCAACGTGAACCTCGTCACCATCCGGAACGTCCTGATCTATTTCAACCTGGCCCTGCAAGAACGGGTCCTGACCCGGCTGCACTACTCGATGGCGGCGGGGGGGCTCCTGTTTCTCGGAACCTCCGAATCCGTCGGGGAAATGGGCCTCTACTTCGATGCCCGGCAAGGCGCGGACAAGATCTTTGCAAAGCGGCGCGGCATCTCCGGGGAACTTACGGTCACTCCCAGCAATGCCGGTACCGGGTATCTGCGGACGCTGCACCAGCGTAAATCCCCGCAGCAAACGGCGAATGACCAGGCAACCCAGGCGGATCTTTCGCTCGCACGCGCCGTCGCCCCCAACGGGATGATCTGCACCCGCCACGGTGACATCATCGAGGTGCTGGGCGACATCAGCGCCTACAGTGAAATCAGGGCCGGCATTTCCACCTCCTTGAGTGTGAAAATGCTGATCGAACCCCTGCGCAGTGAGGCGGCAAGCCTGATCGCCATCGCCATTCGCAGCGAGACCCGCCGCGACGGTCGGTGGCACCAGGTATCGCTGCCCACCGGCAACCGGGTGCAATTGCAGGCGTTTCCCTTCTACCACCACCGCGGCGGCGAGGTTCACTGCCTGTTGGCAATCAACGCCAAGTTCGAAGAGGAGAAGGCGCTCAGCCTCGATCAGATTTCCGATAGCGACCAGCGGGAGTACGTCCAGCGCATGGAGCTGGAAATCCGCTCCACCCAGGAAGCATTGCAACAGACGATCGAGGAGTTGCAGACCGCCAACGAGGAGCTGCAATCCGCAAACGAGGAGCTGCAGTCCACGAACGAGGAATTCCAGGCTACCAATGAGGAGTTGGAAACCTCCAACGAGGAATTGCAATCCACCAATGAAGAGCTGCTGACTGTCAACGAAGAGTTGCAGATCAGTTCAGCCGAACGCCAGGCGCTGGCCTCCGAGCTGGAAGCGACGCTCGCGTCGTCGCCCTACGCGGTGGCACTGGCCGACCAGGCACTTATTATCAGGCGACTGTCGCGGGTGGCGCTGGATGTCTTTGGCATCTCGGAACTGCCACCGACAGGCCTGCATCTCAGCCAATGCAACCTGCCGCGTGGTTTCCCGGCGCTGGCCCCGATTGCCAATGCCGTTCTGCGGTTGCAGGAAACCCGCCGCATACCGGTGCTGTCCAATGGCGACTACTTCACCCTCGTCATGTCACCGGTGCTGGATCAGCACCAGAAGCTGATCGGCATATCGATCACCATCACCCGGTACGACAACGAGCCCTTCAACAACGTCCTGCGACTTGTCAGCAAGGTGGCCCGAGTCGGCTTCTGGACCCACAATCTGGATACCCAGGAAAGCTACCTGTCGCCGGAGACACACTCGGTACTCGGCATCGAGAATGCGCCGAAGGACATGACCTTCGAAGACATCCTCGCCCGTGCGCACCCCGAGGACCAGCCAGCCTTGCGCGCGGCGATCCAACAGCTGATCGAGCAAGGCGGCTCTTTCGAATTCGAGACCCGCTTCTTTGACGACGCAGGCAGTACCCGCAAGCTCAATGGCAGCATGATGGTCTTCCGCGACTCATACGGGGACACTGTGCAGCTCATCGGTGTGTGCTGGGACCAGGCCAAGCAGGATGAGCACAAGTTGATGCTGGATTGCAGCGCAACCGTTCAGGAGCATCTGGGAATCGGTGTGTTCTCCTATGACGTGATCAACAATGTTCCGATCTGGAACCCCGGGATGTACGACATCCTGGATTATGACCGCAGCATCGAGATCTCGTCGATCGAATTGCTGCTGCAGCGCATTTATCCCGAGGACCAGGCCCGGATCAAAGACCAGTTGCAGGGGACACTGGTGCAGGGAACTCCGTTTCAGTCACAAGTCAGGCTGCTGAATGGCGAAGGATCGATACGGGCGGCAACCCTTGTGGTGGAAGCGAACCAGGACGACCACGGCAAGGTGACCCATGTGTTCGGCGGCCTGCAACTTTTCCCGGCAGCAGCCGGATGAATCGTCCGGGCCAGCCAACAGCGGGAGTCGCCGCATGAAAACAGCCCTCTGCACATCGCCTCGCGATGCACGTCATCCAGGGCCGCAGCCGGGCCCGATGGCAACCGTATCCGTCAATGGCGATTGAGAACGAACAGCTCGCCTCCGATGTGTTGGGCAGCGCCTTTTTCGCGTCGCCCTACGCATCCATGATCCTCGACTGGGGTGGCCGGATCCTTGTCGCCAACAGGCGCGCGCAGCGCAGCTTCCACCCCTCTGCTTCCGCCACGGATCGGGAGCTGGCAGGCTTGCACCTGAGCGAATTGACCCGATGCGACGCAGACACCGTCCTGTCGCGCCTGCGCAAGGGCGCTGCCTCGGGCAACACCGGTTTTCCGATGATCGGCAATTCTGCGACCATACTCGCCCCGGAGACCGAATTCCGGGTCTCCCTGCTCCGTGCGGCGGCCAAGGGTGAACGGTTGATGTTGCTGACGCAGGATCAGCTAAGAGCGAATGCAGAATCGCTCCGCCAGATGAACGAATTGCGCAGCAAACTGCGCGGTGAATTGCGGCAGGCCCGCGAAGATATTCTGAGCCTTCAGGAAACCCTGCTGACAATGCAGGCTTTTGCCCGGGCAGCCTCCCACGATCTGCGCACCCCGATCGGCACGCTGATCGGATCGCTGCAATTCTTTTCCGACAACTACGCCGACAATCTTCCGGACAAGGCCCTGGACTTTCTGCAACACATGAGCCGTGCCGCCCGGCAGATGGATCGATTGACGACGGAACTTCTGGACCACTCCGTGTCGACGGCCGCCGAGATGAAGTTGCAGGATGTGCGGCTTGAAGACGCCATCAGGGAAGCCTGCGACAGTCTAGAACAGCAGTTGCAGACATGCGGGGCGCAGCTGGCGGTGACGGGCAAAAGCTGCCTTGTCTATGCCGAGCCGACGCTGCTGCACCTGGTGCTGACCAACATCTTGTCCAATGCCATCAAGTATCGGGATCCGGCCCGGCCGCTGGAGATCGAGATCGCGATGCAGGGCCGCGGCAGGGAGCAATGGTCGCTGTCGATTTCCGACAATGGCATCGGGTTATCCGAGGCCGACCGGTACAAGATATTCCAGCCGTTTCATCGGGTGAACCCGGATATCGAGGGCAGCGGCATCGGCCTGTCCACCTGTGCCGAGATCTGCCGCCGTCACAAATGGGCTTTTGAGGCGCACGGCGAGCTTGGCCGCGGCGCCGTCTTCACGATTTCGGCGGGCGCGATCCGTCAGCCCTCAGATCCGGAGATTTTCACTGCCTACTGAAGGCAGCCCGGCTACCTGATCGCGGCAATTGGCGGTGTCGTGGTGGACTGAGCGGCATCACTCGCACCCAATCGGCCGGTAACGTGGTCGACCATGCTCAGCAAATCCGGCAGGGCCACGGGCTTGCGCAGCACCCATCGGATGTTCTGGCTCAGGCCGAACAATTCGCCCCCCGTGAAAAGACGGCTGCCAGTGATGTAGACCACCGGCGCGTCGGGACAGCTCAGCGCGGCGTAGTCGGCGACGGGCAGCGAGGTTTCCTCGCCGATTTTCAGATCCAGTACCAGAACAGTCGGCGACATCTTCGACAGCGCGGAAATCGCCTCAGTACAGTTGGCAACCGCCGTGACCTCGTACCCAGCGTCTCGCAACGCAATCTCAAAGGTGAAGCGTGCGCCGACGTCATCTTCCAAAAGCAGGACTGTGGATGCCAAACTGCCCTCCAATCACACAGCTGCCCTGTGCTTCTACTGCGACAATCGCACTTTTTACGGTGACCCCATCAGCCACAACACAGATAGGCGAAAACAGCCGCAACGGAGCGACGAGCGGGAATCGCTAGTTTTCCACTGTGATATTGTATTCTACCTTAAATTGTCCTTTCAGCACATAAAAACCTCATAAAGATTCGCAACCGCGTCATGGCGCCGGAAAACCCGCCTGCCGACGATCAGCCGACAGGTCGTTGCTGTGCTCGCCGCCCCCGGCGGGCGACGCGGGGAGGTCGTGGCCTTTGCCAACGCCCCCCCTCAGTCGATGTACGCGAGGCATGCCGCCTGCGTTAGAGGCGCTCGATAGCCAGCGCGATACCCTGCCCGCCGCCGATGCACATCGTGATCAGCCCGCGGCGGCCGCCAATGCGCTCCAGTTCATACAGCGCTTTCAGGGTTATGATGGCACCGGTTGCCCCGACCGGATGCCCCAGGGCGATGGCCCCGCCGTTCGGATTCACCCGCGCAGGATCCAGCCCGAGTTCCTGGTTCACCGCCAGCGCCTGCGCGGCAAAGGCCTCGTTCGATTCGATGACGTCGAAATCCGAAACGGCCAGACCGGTGCGGTCCAACAGGTTGCGGACCGCCGGAACCGGACCGATCCCCATAACCTCCGGGCGCACGCCAGCATGCGCATAGCCGAGAACCCGTGCCTTGGGTTTCAACCCGGCCTGTTCCGCCGCTTGCGCCGTCGCCAGGACCAGTGCCGCCGCACCATCGTTGATGCCGCTGGCGTTTCCGGCCGTGACCCGCCCATCCTTCTGAAACACCGGGCGCAACCCGGCGAGAGCTTCGGCGCTTGTCGCCTTTGGATGCTCGTCCACCTCGAAGGGCACGAGATCGCGCTTGACCTTGACCTCCACCGGAGTGATCTGGGTTTTGAAATGCCCCGCCTCGATCGCCGCAGCGGCACGGTTCTGACTGGTGATGGCAAAGGCATCCATCTGTTCGCGGCTGATACCATGCTCATCAGCGACGTTTTCGGCAGTCACCCCCATGTGGCCGGTGCCAAAGGGGCAATTCAGCGCCCCCAACATCATGTCGAGCGCCTTCACATCGCCCATCTTGGCGCCCCAACGGCTCTGCTGAAGGATGTAGGGGCTGCGCGACATGTTCTCTGCCCCGCCCGCCAGGGCGAACTCCGCATCGCCCATTGCCAGCGACTGATAGGCCGAGATTATGGCCTGCACGCCAGAGCCGCACAGCCGGTTCACATTCATCGCGGGCACCGCATCCGGGACCCCGGCCTGCATCGCCGCCACGCGGCTCAGGTACATGTCACGCGGTTCGGTGTTGATGATATGACCGAACACCACATGACCGATCTGGCCGCCCTCGACGCCGGATCGCTCCAGCGCCGCGCGGGACACGGTGGTGGCAAGGTCAATCGGCGCAGTGCTGGCCAGCGCGCCGCCAAAGGTGCCAATGGCCGTGCGGGCGCCATCCAGGATCACGATGTCACGCATTGTCTTTCTCCTCATCCGGTTTGGCGACACTATGCACCCGCAGCATCAACCTGTCTGCCGGGACGTACCGTCACGCGCGCCCGCGCCGTGGCCCCGCCGTGTGTCGCGGCAATTGACAAACCCGGCCCGGCAGCGCAGAGAATCCGTCATGACGGAAAACACAGACGATATCCTGACCCTGCTGCCCGCGCGCCTGAAAGAGGCCCGGCGTGCCCAAGGCCTGAGCCTTGAGGCCGTGGCCAATCTCTCCGGCGTCAGCCGCTCCATGGTGAGCCAGATCGAACGCGGCGAAAGCTCGCCGACCATCGCGACCCTCTGGAACCTCACGCGGGCGTTGCAGGTGGATTTCGCCGGCCTGCTGGAAGCCGGCGACATGCAGGACCGGATCGAGGTGCTGCGCGCCGCCGATGTGCCGAAGATCGAGAACATGGGCCAGGGCTGTCGCATCCGCATCTTGTCTCCACCCGAGGATGCCGGCGGGCACGAGGTTTACGACATCCGTTTTGACCAGGGGGGCGCGCTGAACAGCCAGCCCCACACGCGTGGCACCGTAGAGCAGCTGACCGCGCTCGAAGGGACGGTCACGGTGGTTTCCGGCAAGGCCCAGGACCGGCTGCAAGCAGGCGACACGGCGCGCTATGCCGCCGATGTTGCCCATGCAATCACCGCACCGGACGGGCCCGCGCGGGTGTTCCTGATCGTCAAGAACGCCTGACGCCCAGACAGGCAGTTTTAGATTTCCTCTTGAACGACTCGGGACCAAGCTCCATATGTGGGGGGCTTACGTTATTCTTGTCGATCCACTGTCTCCCGTTTCTACGGCGTTATCAGTCTCTCGATCCAGACCGACTACGCCAGGCTGCCGCACCAACGCGGGCAGCACAAACTAGGAGACTACGGATATGGCCACTGGCACCGTAAAATGGTTCAACACCACCAAAGGCTACGGCTTCATCGCACCCGAAGGCGGCAGCAAAGACGTGTTCGTGCACATCTCTGCTGTGGAACGTTCGGGCCTGACCGGCCTGGCAGACAACCAGAAAGTAAACTTCGACATCGAGCCCGGCCGTGACGGCCGCGAGTCGGCAGTGAACCTGGAACTGGCATAAGCCAGGCCGCCTTTCGCAGTATTGCGGCGCGGTCCCCGAAAGGGGGCCGCGTTTTTCGTTGCGACAGCCTCAAAACCCTCAACTGCCAGCCAGATCGGTCCAGGGCTGCGGCTGCCACAACTCCACCTTGTTGCCCTCCGGATCCATGATCCAGGCGAACTGGCCATTTTCATGGCTTTCCGGCCCCTGCAGGATTGGCACACCCGCTTCCTGCAGCTGCGCGACCATCGCCGCCATGTCATCAATCCGGTAGTTGATCATGAATCCCGCCGTGCTGGGGCTGAACCAGTCGCCATCTGGCGCTGCCGTGGCCCAGACCGTCAGGCCGCCGTCCTCGGCCCGGTCCTCCTGCCAACTCAGCACAGCGCCGCCGAAGTCGCTCAGCCGCATCCCCAGATGATCGCGATACCACTCCGCCAGCGCCTGTTTGTCGCCGCGCGCCTTGATGAACACCCCGCCAATTCCCGTGACCCGCGCCATGGCTGCACCCTCCCCGCTGCTGCGCCGGAACTTAGCCCGTCTGGGCCGGATGTCACCGCCACCTCCAGTTTTGCGGAATTTTTTCCGGGATAGTGAAATCCCGTATTTCGGAACTCAATCCGTTATGCTAGAAGCCCGACTCGGAACACATGAGGGAGCTTGCGCATGTCCACTGCATTTCTGACCGACATCTCCAACACGCTGGCCCAGATCGAGGGCGAGGGGCTGTACAAGCGCGAGCGAATGATCACCTCCCCGCAGGGGGGCGAGATCACCGTTGGGGGCCGGTCGGTGATCAACCTGTGCGCCAACAACTACCTTGGCCTTGCCGACCACCCGGATCTGATCCGCGCAGCCCGCGACGCGATGGAGCCGAAGGGATTCGGCATGGCCTCCGTCCGCTTCATCTGCGGCACCCAGGACATTCACCGCGAGCTGGAGCAGCGGCTGGCGAAATTCCTGTGCAAGGATGACTCGATCCTGTTCGCCGCCTGTTTCGACGCCAACGGCGGGCTGTTCGAGCCGCTGTTGGGGCCGGAAGACGCGATCATCTCTGACAGCCTGAACCACGCCTCGATCATCGACGGCATCCGCCTGTGCAAGGCCAAGCGCTACCGCTACATGAACAGCGACATGCACGATCTGGAGGCCTGGCTGAAGCAGGCCCGCGAGGATGGCGCGCGCCATATCATGATCGCGACCGACGGCGTGTTCTCCATGGACGGCTACCTGGCCAAGCTGCCGGAGATCCGGGCTCTGGCCGATAAATATGACGCCGTGGTGATGGTGGACGACTGCCACGCAACCGGCTTCATGGGGGCCACGGGTGCGGGCACGCCGGAACATTTCGGGGTGGACGTGGATATCGTCACCGGAACTTTGGGCAAAGCACTTGGGGGGGCCATCGGCGGTTATATCGCCGGGCCGCAGCCAGTGATCGACCTGCTGCGGCAGCGGGCGCGGCCCTATCTGTTCTCCAATTCGCTGCCGCCATCTATTGTTGCAGCCGGGCTGGAGGCGATCCGACTGGTCGAGGAAGGCGACGGGCTGCGCGCCCAGCTGTTCGAGAATGCGCGCTACTGGCGCGCGGGTCTGGAAAAGCTGGGCTTTGACCTGCTGCCGGGTGAGCATCCGATCATCCCGGTGATGCTGGGCGAGGCACAGCTGGCGCAGGACATGGCGGCGCGGCTGTTCGACGAGGGCGTCTATGTCTCCGGCTTCTTCTTCCCGGTGGTGCCGCGCGGACAGGCGCGGATCCGCACGCAGATGAACGCGGCGCTGACCCGCGAAGAGCTGGACCGGGCCTTGGCCGCCTTTGGCAAGGTCGGCAAGGATTTGGGGGTGATCTGATGAGCCGTCCGAACACGATGAAGGCGCTGGAGAAAAGCCATCCGCAGGAGGGCCTGTGGATGGTGCAGGCGCCGGTGCCGGAAATCGGCCCCGACGAGGTGCTAATCAAGGTGAAGAAGACCGGCATCTGCGGCACCGATATTCACATCTGGAACTGGGACGATTGGGCGTCACACACCGTGCCGGTGCCGATGATCACCGGCCATGAGTTCGCAGGCGAGATCGTCGAGATCGGTCGCAACGTCACCGATCTGGTCGTGGGCCAGCGCTGCTCCGGCGAGGGGCATCTGATCAGGACCGACTCGCGCCAAAGCCGGGCCGGCAAGTTCCACCTCGACCCCGGCACCCGCGGTATCGGGGTGAATGAGCAGGGCGCCTTTGCCGAGTATCTGAAGCTGCCCGCCTTCAACGTGGTGCCGCTGCCCGATGACGTGCCGGACGAGATCGGCGCCATCCTCGACCCCTTGGGCAACGCGGTGCATACGGCGCTGAGCTTTGATCTGTTGGGCGAGGATGTGCTGATCACCGGCGCGGGTCCGATCGGCATCATGGCGGCCGCGGTGGTAAAACACGCCGGCGCGCGCCATGTGGTGATCACCGACATCAACCCGGACCGGCTGAAGCTCGCAGCCCATGTGGTGCCCGCCGTGCGCACGGTGGATGTATCCAAGGAAGAACTGCCGGATGTGATTCATGAGTTGGGCATGAAACAGGGGTTCGACGTCGGGCTGGAAATGTCCGGCAGTCAGGCGGCGCTGGATCAGATGGTCGAGGCGCTGGTGATGGGCGGCCGGATTGCCCTCCTGGGCATTCCGCCGGGCAAATCGCCGGTCGACTGGTCGCGCATCGTTTTCAAGGCGATCACCATCAAGGGCGTCTATGGTCGCGAGATGTTCGAGACCTGGTACAAGATGATCGCGATGCTGCAGAACGGACTGGATGTCAGCCGGGTCATCACCCATCGCTTCGGCGTTGATGATTTTGCCGAAGGATTCGCCGCGATGAAATCCGGTGCCAGCGGCAAGGTGGTGCTGGACTGGACCTGACCTGCGTTGAGGGGGCGCTGCCCCCTCGCGCCGTCTGCAACGGGCCCCTCTTTCCAGTAGGGAACCGGCTTACGGGGTGAGCGGCTGGCGCCCCTCCTCCGTCAGCAGCCAGCAATCGCGGCCTTCGAAAACGGCCACGGTCAGCGGATGGCCGTAGCCGGCCCCGGTGTCGAGGTTGACCCGGTTGCCATGATGCTCGGCCCGCTTCACATGGGTATGGCCATGCACCACCAGCCAGGGGTGGGCGCGGGTGTCCGTCAGGAACTCCTGCCGGATCCAGACCAGATCGTTTTCCACCTGCTGATCGAGCGATACCCCGGGGCGGATACCAGCGTGCACGAACAGCAGCTCGCCCTCCTGGTGGAACGTCTTCAGACCATCCAGAAACATGCGGTGATCCGATGGAACCGCAGCGCGGGCGCGTTCGTGAACCTCGTGGATACGTTCCCGCTCAGCCACGTCGACGCCGTAGGATTGCAGGGTTTCCACCCCGCCAATACGCGGATGCAGCCAGTGGTATCCGACCAGCAGCCGGTCATCGTTGCGCGGATGATCCTCCATGAACATGGAAAACATCCGGTCGTGATTGCCCTTGATGCAGACCCAATTGCGGCCGGCAGCCATTCCCTGCGCCAAGCAATCGACTACTCCGCGGCTGTCCGGCCCACGATCACAATAGTCACCGAGGAAGACAACCCGCGCGTCAGGTCCGCCGTCGGCTTCGATCCGCTGCAACGCGTCGTCCAGCATGGCGCGCTGCCCATGAATGTCACCGATGGCGTAGATTGGGGCGGTCATCAAAACCTCCTATGGCGTGGGTTTGCAGCGTAGATGCCGGATTGACGGAGAAGGCTCAACCCTTGCTGGTTCACAACCGGACTGGCCGACGCAGGAAATCGGCCCATTTCAAGACAATGCTTATTTTGCATCCACAAAACCCGGAGGGAAGAGTGATGAAGGGAATTGCACGCTGGTTCATGCTGCTTGCGCTGATTTCGGTTCTGGCCGGCATGGTTTGGGGAATACAGATGTCTGCAAGCAAGGATCACCTGTTGTCGCCGGCCCATGGGCACCTCAACCTGCTCGGCTGGGTCAGCTGCTCGATCTTCGCGTTCTACTACCACGTGCTGCCCGGCGCGTCCGTCGGCCTGCTGCCCCGGCTGCATCTGGCAGGGTCGGTGCTGACATTGCTGCTTCTGGTGCCCGGCATTCCGCTGGCAATCCTTGAGCGCACGGAAGTGCTGGCGCAGATCGGATCGCTGGTTGCACTGGCGTCGATGGCGATTTTCGCCGCTGTCGTGTTGCGCGGCACCCCGGCCCAATCACGCGAAACGGTGCCGCAAGGGGGCTAAAGACGGCAAACGCCCCCGCAGCGGACTGCGGGGGCGCTCGCATCGTTGCCGGGTCGAGGTCAGGCGACGTCGAACTGCAGCGGTTTGATCTGGTTGAACATGCCTGTCTCGGCCAGCTTGGCGCGTGCTTCTGCGGGGACAGGTTCGTCCACGTACAACAGCGCGATCGCCTCGCCACCGGCAGCAGCCCGACCCAGCGTGAAGTTGGCGATGTTCACACCATTGTCGCCCAGGGTGTTGCCCAGGGTGCCGATGATGCCGGGCACGTCCTCGTTGGTGGTGTAGAGCATATGCGCGCCCACATCCGCCTCGATGTTGATGCCCTTGATCTGGATGAAGCGCGGCTTGCCATCCGAGAACACCGTACCCGCAACCGAGCGCTCGCGCTTGGAGGTGACGGCGGTCACCTTGATGTAGCCATCAAAGGCACCCGACTTGTCCTGGTTGGTGGTCGAGATCTGGATGCCGCGCTCCTTGGCGACAACCGGGGCAGAGACCAGGTTCACCTCGGGGTTGGAGCGTTTCATGATCCCCGCGATCACCGCGCAGTTCAGCGCGTCGAGGTTCATGCCGGAGGCGACCCCGTCATACAGGATGTTGATCGCCTGGATCGGCTCATCGCTCATCTGGCCGACAAAGCTGCCGAGGTGATCGGCCAGCTTGATCCACGGCCCCATGACCTTGGCTTCCTCGGCGGTAACGCTGGGCATGTTCAGCGCGTTCTCGACGGCGCCGGTCAGCAGGTAGTTCGACATCTGCTCGGCCACCTGCAGGGCGACGTTCTCCTGCGCCTCGGTGGTGGCAGCGCCGAGGTGCGGCGTGCAGACCACGTTGGGCAGGCCGAACAGCGGGTTTTCCTTCGCGGGCTCCTCCGAGAAGACGTCGAAGGCGGCGCCTGCCACGTGGCCGGAGGTCAGCAGTTCGGCCAGCGCGGCTTCGTCCACCAGGCCGCCACGGGCGCAGTTGATGATGCGCACGCCCTTCTTGGTCTTCTCCAGGTTTTCCTTGGACAGGATGTTGCGGGTCTGCTCGGTCAGCGGCACGTGCAGGGTGATGAAATCAGCCCGCGCCAGCAGCTCCTCCAGCTCGACCTTCTCGACACCCATCTTGTCGGCCTTTTCCTGGCTCAGATAGGGGTCATAGGCGGCAACTTTCATCTTCAGGCCGCGGGCGCGGTCGCAGACGATGCCGCCGATGTTGCCGGCACCGATCACGCCCAGCGTCTTGCCGGTCAGCTCGACACCCATGAACTTGGACTTCTCCCACTTGCCCGCGTGGGTCGACGCGGAGGCCTCCGGCAATTGGCGCGCGACAGCGAACATCATCGCGATGGCGTGTTCGGCGGTCGTGATCATGTTGCCGAAGGGCGTGTTCATCACGATGACACCGCGCTTGGACGCCGCTTCCTTGTCGATGTTGTCGGTGCCGATGCCGGCCCGGCCGATCACCTTCAGGTTGGTGGCATTCTCGAGGATCTTCTCGGTCACCTTGGTGGCGGAGCGGATCGCGAGACCGTCATACTGGCCGATGATTTCTGCCAGCTTTTCCTTGTCCTTGCCCACGTCGGGCTGAAAGTCGACCTCGATGCCGCGGTCGCGGAAGATCTGGACGGCAGCTTCGGAGAGTTTGTCGGAAATCAGAACTTTGGGAGCCATGGGTGTGGTCCTTCATGTGCAGAGGCCGGGGGTACGGCCTGAAAATGGAGAGGGTCTGGCGCCGCCCGGCAGCTGAGCCGGGCAGCGGGGATCAGGGATCAGCCTTGTGCGGCGATCTCGGCCTCGAAGGCCCATTCGAGCCAGGGCAGCATTGCCTCGATGTCGGCGGTCTCAACCGTGCCACCGCACCAGATGCGCAGGCCCGCAGGCGCGTCACGATAGGCTCCGACGTCCAGCGCCACCTCTTCGGCCTCCAGACGCTTGGCCACGGCCTTGGCAAAGGCGGCGCCGTCCTGGATGCGTGCATCGGTGAACTTGAGGCACACCGAGGTGTTCGAGCGGGTCGCCGGATCTTCGGCCAGATTGGCAATCCAGGGCTTGGCGTCGCAGAAGTCGAACACCGCCTTGGCATTGGCGTCGGCACGGGCGATCAGCCCTTCCAGACCGCCGACCGAGCGCGCCCAGTCCAGCGCCAGCAGGTAATCCTCGACCGCCAGCATCGAAGGCGTGTTGATGGTGGCGCCCTTGAAGATGCCGTCGATCAGCTTGCCGCCCTTGGTCAGACGGAAGATCTTGGGCAGCGGCCACGCCGGGGTGTAGCTTTCCAGCCGGGCCACAGCGCGGGGGCTCAGGATGATCATGCCGTGCGCCGCTTCGCCGCCCAGCACCTTCTGCCAGGAGAAGGTGGTCACATCCAGCTTATCCCAGGGCAGGTCCTGCGCGAAGGCGGCAGAGGTGGCATCGCAGATGGTCAGACCGGCGCGGTCAGCCGCGATCCAGTCACCATTGGGCACACGCACACCCGAGGTGGTGCCGTTCCAGGTGAAGACCACGTCATTGGCGAAATCGACGCTGGCAAGATCCACGATCTGACCGTAGTCGGCGGTTTTCACCTCGGCGTCGATCTTCAGCTGCTTGACCACATCGGTGACCCAGCCCGCGCCAAAGCTTTCCCAGGCCAGCATCTCGACCTTGCGCTCGCCCAGCAGGTTCCACATCGCCATCTCGACCGCACCGGTGTCGGAGGCGGGCACGATGCCGATCTTGTAGTCTGCAGGGATGTTCAGAAGCTCGCGGGTGCCTTCGATCGCAGCCAGCAGCTTGTCCTTGCCCACCGCAGCGCGGTGCGAACGCCCCAGGGGCGCGCCGGACAGTTTGGCCAGATCAAAGACGGGGGGTTTGGCGCAGGGGCCAGAAGAAAAACGCGGATTGGCCGGCCGCGCGGCCGGTTGTGCAATAGCCATCAATGCTACCCTTCCAGATAAGCGCCCCTCGTTGGGGAGGGGTGTCCCGCCGTCAGAGCTAGAGCGCTGCATCGCGACTCGCAATACGGAAAATTCCCTCAAAGCGGCCAATCATCGAATTTTTGCGACATGAAATTCCACCATCGGAAACAGCCGCACCGATCCGACGCCACCGCGGGCCACCCCGGGCCCGACCGCGGTCTTGCGGCCATTCTACCGCGTCTCGCGCTCTGGCTGTTTGCCGGACGGGCCGCTATGACACTGGGGAACAACCGATGCCACGGAGCCGCCGATGTTTATCGCCACCCTGCTTTGCAACCCTGCCAATCCGGTGCTGGACCCTGCCCTGCCCGACTCGCTGCGCAACGCCTGGGGCGGCGGTGCGATCACCTGGCTGGCTCCCGGCATCGCCGCCGAGTTTCCGCTCGCGGAGATGCCCGGCAACCGCTGGGACGTCTGGGCCGACTTGCAGGACAGCGGTGTCGACCTGGTGGTCCAGCCGCAGGAAGGGCGGCGCAAGAAGATGCTGCTGGCCGATATGGATTCGACGATGATCCAGCAGGAATGCATCGACGAACTGGCCGAGGAGGCCGACGTCGGCAGTCGCGTCAAGGAAATCACCGCCCGCGCCATGAACGGAGAGCTGGATTTCGAAGGCGCGCTGATCGAACGGGTCGGCCTGCTGAAGGATCTGCCGGAAACCGTGATCGCCAAGGTCCTGAAAGAGCGCATCACCCTGATGCCAGGCGGCGCGCAGCTGCTGGCAACGATGAAATCCGCAGGCGCCTACGCGGCGCTGGTCTCGGGCGGCTTCACCGCCTTCACCGCGCAGGTGGCGGCGGAGCTGGGTTTTGACGAGAACCGCGCCAACACCCTTCTGGTGCAGGACGGCAAGCTGACGGGCGAAGCCGCGCGGCCGATCCTTGGTCGCGAGGCCAAGGTGGAGGCGCTGGAGCAGATCACCGCCCGGCTGGGCATCAGCGAAGCTGATGTGATGGCCGTGGGCGACGGCGCCAATGACCTGGGCATGCTGAAGCGGGCGGGCGCCGGGGTGGCGCTGCACGCCAAGCCTTCGGTCGCCGCGGAATGCGACATCCGCATCAACCACGGCGACCTCACCGCGCTGCTCTATATCCAGGGTTACGCCCGGGATGAGTTCAAAGACGCATCCAAAGGCTGACATCACATGCTGGAAGTGGGTTTCGAAACCCTTCTGCTGCTGTTGGCAGCCGGGTTCGTCGCGGGGTTCATTGACGCGGTTGCGGGCGGCGGCGGGCTGATCACCGTGCCGGTGCTGCTGCTGGCGGGCGCTTCGCCTTTGCAAGCCTTGTCGACCAACAAGGTTCAGGGTCTGTTCGGCGCGGGTACCGCGGCGCTCAGCTATGCCCGCGGCGGCCATGTGGATCTGCGCGCGCAGGCGGGGCCGGCGCTGCTGGCCTTTGCCGCCTCAATCGCGGGTGCGCTGCTGGTCTCGGTGCTGCCGACCGAGTGGATTCGCATGGTGCTGCCGGTTCTGCTGGTGGGTATCGCCATCTTCTTTGCCACCAAGAAGGGCTTGGGCGATCTGGACCGGGCGCGGCGGCTGTCGCCCGCGCTGTTCACCGCCACGATGGTGCCGCTGTGTGCTGCCTACGACGGGCTGCTGGGGCCGGGCGCGGGCAGTTTCTACATGCTCGCCTTCGTCAGCCTTGCGGGCTACGGCATATTGAAAGCCACCGCGCATACCAAGCTGCTGAACTTCGCCTCCAACGCCGGCGCGCTGCTGGCCTTTGCCTTTGTTGCGACGCCCTGGTGGATCACCGGGTTGCTGATGGGGCTGGCACAGATCGCCGGGGCGCAGGCCGGGGCGAAACTGGCGCAAAACAAGGGCGCGCGGCTGATCAAGCCGCTTTTGGTGCTGACCTCGGTCACCCTAGCGGCAAAGCTGCTGTGGGACATGACCTGAGCGCCCCCGTGTGACCAGCACGCGTGACCGGCGCAGCACGCATGGTGCTGCGCCGGGCTTAACGGGAAAGAGACCTGTTTTCCAAACAGGCCGATGACGGGCGGGAGCCCCCCCTTTGGCGGTCGCCAATTCCCGGCCCAATCTTTCCCTTCCATTATTTAACAAAAATGTTAATAATGGCGCATGACCACGCTGCAAAAGTCCTTTGCCGCCCTGGCGGACGACACCCGGCTGGCGATTGTCGAACAGCTGATTGCCGAAGGCGAATTGCCTGCGGGTGACCTGGCACCGGGCGCGGGGATTTCCCCGCCCGCGATCTCGCGTCACCTGAAAGTGCTGCGCGAAGCCGGGCTGGTGCAACAGCGCGCCTTGGGGACGCGCCGCCTGTACTCTGCACGACCGGAGGGATTGCGCATTATTGCCGACTGGACCAATGCACGACGCGATTTCTGGCAGGGCAGCCTGGATCGGTTGCAAACTGCCCTGATGGCCGCGGAAGACTGACGGCCGGACATCGAGAAAAGGAGAAGACAGCATGAGCGATCTCCACCTGCGGCGCATCTTTCCGATCAGCCCCGAGCAACTGTTTGCCTGGATCACGCTCCCAGAGCATCTGCTGAAATGGTGGGGGCCTGAGGGGCTGCACATCCCGGACCATGCGCTGGACTTCCGCCACACCGGCCCTTGGCATTCGGTCATGGAAAACCAGCAAGGTGAACGCTTCCACGTCTCCGGCGAGGTCACGCATGTGGACGCACCCAGATCCATCGGTTTCACCTGGGCCTGGCACGGCGAAGACGGTCAGCGCGGCGACGAGAGCCATGTCACCTTCACCATTGCGGCCACCACGGAAGGGTCGATGCTGATGATCGATCACCGCGATCTGGGCACAGAGGATATTGCCAGCCGCCACGAGGAAGGCTGGAGCTCCACCCTGCGCAAGCTGGAGGCGGTGCTGGCAAATCTTTCCTGAACGACCAACCGCAGCAACCAAAGGAGAACACCAATGCCTCAGTACATTTTCGCCTACCACGGCGGCAAGAAGCCGGAGACCGAAGAAGAAGGGGCAAAGGACATGGCTGCCTGGATGGCCTGGTTCGAGAAGATGGGAGACGCCGTGGACATCCCCGGCAACCCCGTCGGCATGTCCAAAACGGTCAGCGCGCAGGGCGTGGCCGACAATGGTGGTGCCAACCCCCTGTCCGGCTTCACGGTCATCAACGCCGACAGCATCGAAGCCGCCTGCGAGGTCGCCAAAGGGTGCCCGATGGTGGCCGATGGCAGCGGCTCCGTGGAAGTCGCGGAAGTGATCGAGATGGAGATGTGAGCCCCCGAATGCCCCGGTCTTGCGCCGGGGCACTCTGTCTCAGAACAGCAGCTCGGCCGCAGGGCGAATGGCCCCGCATTCCAGACCGCGGCGGCTGTACAGCGTCTTGTTCATGTATTTGCGGGTCTCGGGATGATCCGCCTCCAGTACGCCGAGGCTGACCAGCAGCGCGGCAATGGCGCATTCGCTGGCGCGCGTGGCCCCGTCGGTGATCTTCAGCGCCACCCCCAGTTTCTGCTCCGGCAGGATGGCGATGAACACCGCCTCAGCGCCCGTCTTGACCGCCACCTTGCCGCCCATGGCGCGCATCAGGTTGGTGCAGGCGCGCGTCTCTCCCGCCACCAGCTCGGGATGAGCCGTCATCGCCGCCACCAGCTGCTGCGCCGCCTGCGAGGCGCGGTCGGACCGGTCTGCGGCACTGGCGAACCACGCCATCGCGCGCGCCAGACCGGAAACCGTCGTGGCAAAATTCGGCGCCGAGCAGCCATCGATGCCGTAGCCGGGGCTGTCCTGGCCAGTGGTCTCCTCGAAGGCGGCCAGGCAGGCCTGCTGCACCGGGTGGTCGACCTCGATGTATTCCGCATTGCCGCCCAGGTACTGGTTCAGGGTCAGAAAACCCGCGTGTTTGCCGGAACAGTTGTTATGCACCTGGCAGGGGCTGCTGTCGCTCTTGATCAGCTCGGTGCGGGCCGGGATGTCGTTGGGCAGCTGCGGCCCGCAGCGAAAATCCTCATCTCCAAGCCCGAGCTGCGTCAGCCAGCTGTTGACCCGATCGGTGTGGATATGGGCGCCGTTGTGCGAAGCACAGGCCAGCGCCAGCTGTTCGGACGTGAGGCCGTACCGGGCCGCGGCGCCCGATGTGATCAACGGCAGCGCCTGGATCATCTTGGCCGAGCTGCGTGGATAGATCACCGCATCCGCATCGCCCCAACTGCGCAGGATCTGGCCGCTGGCATCGCAAATAACCGCGTGCCCCAGATGCAGGCTTTCCAGCAGCGGACCGCGCCAGACTTCGGCCATCGGCACAGGATTCGGCATGATCTCTCCCCTTGTGTTCTGTGGGCGAAATCCTGCCAAAACGCACTTTCACCCGTGGTGCTAGTTACGTTAGTGTGATTGTGTAGCGCAAGCGAGGGGATCGGCACAGACAGCGACTGAAACGCTGCGGACCCTTTGATTGAACTTGAGGTGAAACGAACAGTCTTGGAGTCGGGACAAATGGCATCGAAACTCGCCCGCGTAGCTGCGGGCCTGTGTCTGGCAGCATTCGCAACAACCGCATCAGCGCAAGCGACCTCGACCAATCGGGTGGCGGCGAACGTGGATTGGAGCGTCTTTGAAGGCGAGAATCCGAGCGAATGCTGGGGCGTGTCTGCTCCCAAAGAGACGGTGAACACCCGTGACGGCCGTGTCGTGGCGGTACGGCGCAGCGCGATTCAGCTTTTCGTCACCTTCCGTGGCGAAGCAAACCCCAAGGGCGCGGTCAGCTTTACCGGCGGCTACCCCTTTGCGCCCGGGTCCACCGTGAACGTGGAAATCGGCGATTCCGAATTCGAAATGATTACCGATGGCGAATGGGCCTGGCCCGTAGAGGGTGAGGACGCCAAGGTCATCACCGCGATGAAGCGAGGCGCCACGGCAGTGCTGACCGCCCGCTCCGCCCGCGGCACCCAGACCAAGGACACGTTCTCGCTGCTGGGTTTCACTGCGGCGATGGATGAAGCGGAAAAACGTTGCACGAAATAAGCCATTTGCGGCTTTGACAGGAAACCCCGGCCCGTGCCGGGGTTTTGCTTTTCATCCGGGTGCAGGGCTGAAGACAGCGCAGCGACCAAGATCGCTTCAGGATTCCCTTTTGATCTTCTGGCGAAATCCTATATAGAGCCGCATCCGCCCACCAGCACCGAGGCTCATGCCATGACCGCCAGCGCGCCGATTACCCAAGACGTATTGACCCTGCCCCGCAAGGAACCCGAGGGCGGCAAGATCAATCTTGTCGGCTTGACCCGTGACCGCATGCGCGAGGTGCTGATCGAGCATGGCACGCCGGAAAAGCAGGCCAAGATGCGTGTCGGGCAGATCTGGCAGTGGATCTACCAGTGGGGCAAGCGCGACTTCGCCGAGATGACCAACCTGGCCAAGGCCTATCGCGCCCAGCTGGCAGAGCATTTCGAGATCCGCATCCCGGAAGTGGTGAGCAAGCAGGTGTCCACCGACGGCACCCGCAAATACCTGGTGCGGATCAACGGCGGCCACGAGGTCGAGGTGGTCTACATCCCCGAGGATGACCGCGGGACGCTCTGCATCTCCTCCCAGGTGGGCTGCACGCTGACCTGCTCCTTCTGCCACACCGGCACCCAGAAACTGGTCCGCAACCTGACCCCGGCCGAGATTATCGGCCAGGTGATGATGGCGCGCGACGATCTGGAGGAATGGCCCACCCCCGGCGCCCCCAAGGACGAAACCCGGCTGCTGTCGAACATCGTGCTGATGGGCATGGGCGAGCCGCTCTATAACTTCGACAACGTGCGCGACGCGATGAAGATCGCGATGGACCCCGAGGGGATCTCCCTCAGCCGCCGCCGCATCACCCTGTCGACTTCCGGCGTGGTGCCGGAAATTGCCCGCACGGCCGAGGAAATCGGCTGCCTGCTGGCGGTGTCCTTCCACGCGACCACGAATGAGACCCGCGACGTTCTGGTGCCGATCAACAAGCGCTGGAACATCGACGCGCTGCTGCAGGCGCTGGCGGACTATCCCAAGGCGTCGAACTCGGAACGCATCACCTTTGAGTACGTGATGCTGGACGGGGTGAACGACAGCGACGAGGACGCCTATCGGCTGCTGGACCACATCAAGCGCTACAATATCCCGGCCAAGATCAACCTGATCCCGTTCAATGAATGGCCCGGCGCGCCTTACAAGCGGTCGTCGAACAACCGCATCCGGGCCTTTGCCAACATCATCTATCAGGCCGGTTATGCCTCGCCGATCCGCAAGACCCGCGGCGATGACATCATGGCCGCCTGCGGCCAGCTGAAGTCGGCCACCGAACGTGCCCGCAAGAGCCGCAAGCAGATCGAGGCTGAAGCCGGGATGAAATGATCCCGGCACGCCGCCTGTATTGTGCGGCGCAGATCAGACGTAGAAGAACTCGACGGGCTGGAAGATGAAGTCATCGGCATCCAGCGCGTCGGCATAGCCCGACAGCTTGATGCTCAGGCTGCCGCCGGTGATGAAGGTGCTGCCGGACTGTGTGGTCAGCGTGAGGTCCTCGAACCCGTCGAGGTTCAGGATCCCGTCACTGAGATCGATGAGATCGCGCCCGGCTTCAAAATCCCGAATGACGTCTTCGTAACCGATATCGGCCCAGCTGAAGACAAACACGTCAGCCCCATTGCCGCCGGTCAGGAAATCCCGGCCGCGGCCGCCGCTCAGCAGGTCATTTCCGCTGCCGCCTTTCAGCACATCGTTGCCGCCATCGCCGTACAGCGAATCATTGCCCCTGTTGCCGAACAACCGATCTCGATCATAACCATCGGTTCCCGCCGTGCCGAAATCGCCGATCAGCAGATCGCCCCGATCCCCGCCGCGCAACGCATCGCGCCCGGAACCGCCATAGAGCGTGTCCCGCCCATTTCCGCCCAACAGCGAGTCATCTCCCCCCCCGCCGTAGAGCGTATCGTGCCCGGACCCACCGTCCAAAGTATCCGATTCACTGCCTGAATAGCCGCTCTCGCTGGTTCCTCCCAGCAGCCGGTCGTTGCCGCCATTGCCCAGCAAGTGATCGTTGCCGATACCACCTGTCAGGCTGTCGGCGCCGACGCCGCCCAGAAGTTCATCATCGCCTTCCCGGCCCAGCAGGGTATCAGCCCCACCGCGCCCCAGGATGCGGCTGTCTTGTGCCGGTGCCAGAATGGTATCCGCCAGGTCGGCGGCCTCGATCCGGACACCGCCATCAAGGGTCGTGCCAAAGGTCCAGCCAGCGAACTGTTCGTCACTGCCGTAAATATGCCGCAGCGCATCATAATCCAGCCGACCGGGGGCCAGCGCAAAGCTTCCGCTGGAATTGTAGGTCATTACAGTCTGGATGTTGTTGTCCAGATCCCCAGCAAGGGTCAGCTCTCCTTCGTGGGGATGTGACAGACCGAGGCCATGGCCAATTTCATGTAAAATGACCTCGTAGTTGAAAGTACCCGGCGCAACGGAGGTGACGCCATACTGGTCCAGTTCGACCACGATGTCGCCGCCGCCAGCCTGCTCCAGGCTCGCCCAGGGGTAATGCCCCCACCCCGCTATTCTGTTGGAAAACGACGGGCTGCCGTAAAGGTTGATCATCGCAGGACCGTCGACCTCGACAAAGCGCAGGCCAATGCCCTGTTCAAACTGGTCAAAGGCCGCTCGCACGTAGGATCTCTGCGCCTCGGAGAACGCGATATACTCACTGGCGCCATACGGGTCATCCCAAGCACTGCCCAGCGCGTCGCCTTCGGTGAAACTGTAGGTGACCACCATGCCCAATCCGGCATCGACGCCGCTGTTCCAACGGAAGCTGTCATCTTCCAGCATGGCGAGAATGGCAGTGTGGTCGCGGACGACGGGCATATCAAGGACGCCTCTGGTACTGGCCAGCGGGACACAGCCCTGCGGTGACCGTTATCGTTATGTTGGATGACTAGGATGCGGCACAAGGCAGCGCCGGGCAAGACTCCAAAACATCTTGCCCCGCGCTAAGAGGCGCAATTTGCACCATGGGCAGGCCGCTTAACCTTCCCGACCGGGGATGCTGTCGCGCGGCGGTGCCGGATCCCAGTTGTCGATGATGTCGACGGCTTCCTTGGCCGTATCGACAAAACGGAACAGGTCCAGATCCTGATCCGAAATCGTGCCCGCATCAGCCAGGGCATCCCAGTTGATAATCTTCTCCCAGAACGCCTTGCCGAATAGGAGGAACGGCACACGCTCCATACGGCCAGTCTGGATCAGGGTCAGGCTCTCGAACAGCTCATCCAACGTGCCAAAGCCGCCCGGAAACACCGTGATCGCGCGGGCGCGCATCAGGAAATGCATCTTGCGAATGGCGAAATAGTGGAAATTGAAGCTGAGATCCGGCGTCACATAGCCGTTGGGTGCCTGCTCATGCGGCAGGACGATCGACAGGCCGATCGAACGACCACCGGCATCATGCGCACCACGGTTGCCTGCCTCCATCACGCCCGGACCACCGCCGGTCACCACGACATTCTCGCGGCCACCACTTTGCTTGGACTTCTCCGTCATCAGCCGCGCGAATTCACGCGCTTCGTCGTAAAAATGCGACAGGTCCGCCAGCGTCTGGGTCCGGGCCTGATCCTTGTGCTTCGGATCGGGGATGCGCGCGCCCCCAAACATCACGATGGTGCTGTTGATGCCATGTTCGTTCAGCAGCACCTCGGGCTTCAACAGCTCCAGCTGCAAGCGCACCGGGCGCAGCTCTTCACGGCACAGGAATTCCTCGTCCGCAAAGGCCAGCCGGTAGGCCGACGCCTGCGTCTGCGGCGTGGCGGGCACGTGCTCGGCCCGGCTGCGATCGGAATGGGCATCGCGGAAACGGCTGTGGCGATCTTCGGTCATGGTCAATCCAAACAACAATATCAGGACTTCCCTTGTAGCCTTCCTTGCCGCCATACGCCAATCAAGAATGCAGGAAAGGCGACAGGCTTGCGCCCCACCGTCACCGCGCTAAGCTTGCGCGTCACAAACGATTTTTGCAGGAGCGCAGATGGACTGGCAGGCACAGATCACGGCCGCGGCAACGCGGATCCGCCCGCATGTGCAGCAAACCCCGGTGATTGAGACGCAGGGTTTCGGCCTGACCTACCCGGTGGAGCTGAAGCTGGAACACCTGCAGCACACCGGCAGTTTCAAGGCCCGTGGTGCCTTCAACACGCTGCTCAGCCAGCCTGTGCCCGACGCCGGGCTGGTTGCGGCCTCGGGTGGCAACCATGGCGCCGCAGTTGCGCATGCCGCCCACCAGCTGGGGCACAGGGCGCGCATCTACGTGCCGGAAATGGCCGGTCCCTCCAAGATCGCCCTGATCGAACGAACCGGTGCTGATCTGCAGGTTGTCCCCGGCGCCTATGCCAATGCGCTCGAACTGGCCCAGGCCTACGAGCAGGAAACCGGTGCCATGCAGGTTCATGCCTATGACGCCGCCCCCACGGTCGCGGGACAGGGCACCTGCTTTGCCGAATGGCAAAGCCAGGGATTGGCGGCCGACACGCTGCTCGTTGCCGTCGGCGGCGGCGGGTTGATCGGTGGCGCGCTGGCCTGGTTCCAGGGCCGCAAGAAGATCGTCGCGGTGGAACCGAAAACCTCCTCTGCCCTGCACCAGGCGCTGGCGGCAGGCGCCGCAGTCGATGTCGAGGTGTCCGGCGTGGCCGCCAACGCGCTAGGAGCGCGACGGATCGGCGACATCTGCCTCGGGCTTGCCCTTGCACAGGACGTCACATCCGTGACCGTGCCCGACGAGGCGATCACGGCGGCCCAGACGGCCCTGTGGCGCGAACGGCGCATACTGGTGGAACCGGCGGGCGCGACCGCGCTGGCGGCGCTGACCTGCGGCGCCTACCAACCCGCGCCGGGGGAGCGTGTGGCGGTGCTGATCTGCGGCGGCAATATCGCGCCTGACCCTCTGAGCTGAGCCTGCCGGGGATAACTCTTGCAGCATCACACCGGCAGTTGTATCGCCAAGGGCATGTCCGCAACCATTGCCGATACGATCTACAATGCGCTCAGCGAGCGCATCATCACCGGCCACCTGGCCGCCGGTGAGAAGCTGCGACAGGAGCACATCGCCCGCGAATTCGACGCCAGCCACGTCCCCGTCCGCGAAGCCCTTCTGCGGCTCGAGGCGCACGGGCTGGCCCGTTCCGAACCGCGCCGCGGCACCCGGGTCAGCGCCCTCGACCCCTCTGAAATCCGCGAAGTGATCGAGATGCGGGTATCCCTGGAAATCCTCGCCCTGTCCCACGGCTTCGCCCGCTTGACCGACGCTGACATCGAGGCCGCCGAAGCCGCCCGGATCGCCTGCGACGCGGCGGAGGACATGGCCAGCTGGGAGCGGTTGAACCGCGCCTTCCACAAGGTGATTCTGGCCCCCTGCGAGATGCCGCGCCTGCTGGCGGCCATTGACGACCTGCACATCGCCTCGGCCCGTCACCTGTTTGCCAATTGGCGGCACCAGTGGACCCGGCGGGTGGACAGCGACCATGCCGCGATCGTGCAGGCCTTGCACCGCCGCGACGCCGCCGCCGCCTGTGACATCCTCAGACGCCATCTGCGCCGGGTGCGTTGATCGGCCAGAGATCGTCAAAACGCCGTCAGGCGCGGCATTTTGGACGCAATACGGGCATGACCTGACGGCGGATTGCAGCTATGTAACCCCGAATCTAACCGACGCCGGAGGAACGACCCCATGTCCAACGCCCAGCTGGAAGCAGCAATCGAAGCCGCCTGGGAGGCGCGCGACACCATCACCCCCGCCACCACCGGTGAACAGCGCGACGCCATCGAAGACACCCTGAATGCACTGGATTCAGGCAAACTGCGCGTGGCCGAAAAGCTGGACAACGGCGACTGGCATGTGAACCAGTGGGCCAAGAAGGCGGTGCTGCTGGGCTTCCGCATCAAGGACATGGAACTGCAGTCCGGCGGCCCGCAGGGCTCTGGCTGGTGGGACAAGGTCGACAGCAAGTTCGCAGGCTGGGGCGACAGCCAGTGGAAGGACGCAGGCTTCCGCGCGGTGCCCAACTGCGTGGTGCGCAAATCCGCCTACATCGCGCCCGGCGTGGTGCTGATGCCCTCTTTCGTGAACCTCGGCGCCTATGTCGATGAAGGCACCATGGTCGACACCTGGGCCACCGTCGGCTCCTGCGCGCAGATCGGCAAGAACGTGCACCTGTCCGGCGGCGTCGGCATCGGCGGCGTGCTGGAACCGATGCAGGCCGGCCCCACCATCATCGAGGACAACTGCTTCATCGGTGCGCGCTCCGAGGTGGTCGAAGGCTGCATCGTGCGCGAGGGCTCGGTTCTCGGCATGGGCGTCTTCATCGGCAAGTCGACCAAGATCGTCGACCGCGAGACCGGCGAAGTGATGTACGGCGAAGTGCCGCCCTACTCGGTCGTGGTGGCCGGCTCGATGCCGTCCAAGAACAACGTGAATCTCTACTGCGCGGTGATCGTGAAACGCGTGGACGAAAAGACCCGCTCCAAGACCGGCATCAACGAGCTGCTGCGCGACTGATCCGCGCTATTCTCGGAAATCATCGCAACGCGCCCGCCAGCCGGGCGCGTTTTTCTTTGTGGCGCACCGCCCGACAGCAAGACCCTTGCCGCAGGTTAAACCTGCCGTTAAAGATATTATACCTAGACATAAGAGGGTCAAATGCAGACAATTCATGCCCGACGCGCCCGCCTGCCCCAGGGGTGGGCAGAGGATCTCCGCCTGACGGTTGCGGATGGTCGAATCAGTGCCCTGACCACCGGCGTGCCGCCGCAGGAGGGCGACACCCGCACCGATGTCCTGCTGCCGTCACTGGGCAATCTGCATTCGCACAGTTTCCAGCGTGCCATGGCCGGCATGACCGAGGTCCGCGCCGCGGGCAAGGACAGTTTCTGGACCTGGCGCGAGCTGATGTACCGGTTCATGGACCACATCACCCCGGAGCAATACGAAGCCATCGCCGCGCTGGTCTTCATGGAGATGCAGGAGGCCGGCTATGCCTCTGTTGGCGAGTTCCACTATGTCCACCACCAGCCGGGCGGCGCGCATTTCGACTCGCTCAGCGAGCTGAGCGAGCGGGTGTTTGCCGCCGCCAGCCAGACCGGCATCGGCCTGACCCATCTGCCGGTGCTCTACACCTATGGCGGCGCCGGAAAGCAGGCGCTGAACGGTGGCCAGCAACGCTTTGGCAATTCGGTAGAAGAGTTTGCACAGCTGGTCACACGCGCCCGCGACCTCGCCGCCCGCGATCTGCCGCAGGACGCCAAGGTCGGTATCGCACCGCATTCGTTGCGCGCCACCTGCCCCGAGGATCTGGCCGAAGTGCTGCAGATCCAGCACGGGCAGCCGGTCCACATCCATATCTCCGAACAGCCCAAGGAAGTTGCCGACATCTCCGCCTGGCTGGGCGCGCGCCCGGTCGACTGGCTGCTCGACAACGCCCCGGTGGATGGCCGCTGGTGCCTGATCCACGCGACCCACATGACCGCGTCGGAAACCGCCCGCATGGCGAAATCCGGTGCCGTCGCGGGTCTCTGCCCGATCACCGAGGCCAACCTGGGCGACGGGCCTTTCAACGGCGTGGAATACCTTCAGAACGGGGGGGCCTTCGGGGTCGGTTCAGACTCTAACGTGCGGATTTCGCTGGTCGAGGAGCTGCGCACGCTGGAATATTCCCAGCGACTGCGCGACCTCGCCCGCAACGTGCTGGTGCCTGGCGAAGGGTCGGTCGGCGAGACCCTTTACTTGGGCGCAGCCCACGGCGGCGCGCAGGCACTGGGGCGCGATGCCGGCCGGATCGAGACCGGCGCGCTGGCAGACCTGGTGGCCATCGACAGCGAGACCCCGGCGCTCTGCGCGCTGGCACCGGAACAGCTGCTGGACGGGCTGTGTTTTGCCGCGGGCGACGACACCGTCACCGACGTCTGGAGCGGCGGCCGCCACATGGTGCAGCACGGCCGCCACATCCACCGCGACCAGATCGTTTCCGGCTACAAATCGGCCATCAAGGCGCTGATGGAGAGCCTGTAATCAGTCTCTAACTGGGAAAAAACGCACCAAGATCACGGCGCCGTCTGCGGAAACCCGACCGCGGGCGGCGCTGTCCAGTACCAGCCCTTCACCGCAGGCAAATCCGCCGATCCCGTCAAGGACCAGGCTGCCCGCCGCCACAAACAGCGCCCGCGGCCCGGACTCGCCGGCCCAATTGCCGCCGCGCAGCACGCTGGCCTGCGCGCGGGTGGCCTGCGGATCGTAAATCACGTTGAACGCCCGGCAGGGCCCGTCGCGCAGCTGGCAATCCAGCGCAAGGCCGCCGTCAAACGCCAAGGGCTGCATCGGCTGCGCCGCGAGGCTCACGCCATCGCCTGTCAGCCGGTGCCCGGCCCCCGCCACCACCGTGTGAATGCGCGACAGGCCGGGAAAGGGCGAAAACGGACCGCTCTGTGCGATGTCCGCCAGGCTCAGCCGCCAGACCATCTTTCCGCCGTCCTCGTGCAGCGCCAGCTCGCGCGTCACCCCGCCGCCGTTTTTCCAGGCGACAGGCCGGGCAGTGTCAGCAGAAAAGCGCATGGAAGGATCCTTTGGCACCGGGTTTATGCCTAGACATAATGCCCGGACCGCAACGACCGCAAGCCCGTGATCGCTGAACAGGATTGACCCCCCACACCCCCGGCGCTATGGCGGCGCCATGGAAAAGAAGAAACCCTCCCGCCAGCAAGTCTACACCCTGCTTGTCCAGATCGGTCGCAAGGACGGAGACGGGCTGCCTGACGGCGCCACCGGTGCGGCGCTGATGATCTATGCCTCCGGCGTGGACGAGGCCGAGGCCGTGCGGGAAACGGTGGCCATCCTGAAACAGGCCGATACCGCGCCGCTGGATGTGACAGGCTACGGCACCCTGGCCGAGCGCGAAGCCGAAGGACATGAAATCGGCGACGAAGAGCGCCAGCTGATGCAGCGCGCATTGGACGAAAACGCCGTGATCGTCGCCCAGATGACCCCGTTCTTCGACGGCGAGGAGCCGGTGTTTCACTGAAGCCCGACCCGCTGGGGTGCAGCCGGACCCAACACGCTTCAGTCGCGACTGCCGAACCACTCGCGGTACAGTGCGTCATAACTGCCGTCTTCCTGCACGGCCAGCAGCGCCTGGTTGACGTCCTCGACCAGCGGCGATCCTGACGGGAACACCAGACCGTAGTTCTCCCTCAGGAACGGCTGGCCGATCGTATGGCCATAGCGGTGACCGCCCTTCTGGGCGTAGTAGTTCAGCACCGGCGCATCAAAGACCACCGCCTTGACCTCCCCCTCCTCGAAGCCTTCCAGCATCGCATCCAGCCCCGGATAGGCGGCATAGTCGATCTCGCGACGGTCCAGGAAACCGGCCGCGGTGGACCCTTCGATGGTGCCGACCGGCTTGCCATACAGATCGTTCACCGAGTTCACCGAGCCGCTGATCGCCTCCACCGTCATCACCGCGGTGATCTTGGCCACGAAGACCGAGACGATGAACAGCGAGGACACCACCAGCACCACGCCGAACATGCGCCCCACCGGCGTGCGCGGCACGCGCTCCTCGAAACCGCCGTTGACCACCAGGTTCAGCGCCCACCAGAACGAGGGAAACCAGGCCTCTTTCAAAGGCCGGTCGAAATAGGGTTGGGCGCGACGCTCGAACATCCACATGAACATCCCGCCGGTGAACAGCAGCAGGAAGGCGATGCCGATTGCCGCCGCCAAGTCCCAGGAGAAAAGCGCCCGCAGCAGCGACGGTTGCCGGATCTCATCCGCCTGCACCATGATCTGCAGGCCACTTTCAAAGATCGGATGGCTGAAATCCATCTCCACCTCGCGCGCCGCGGTGATGGAGATATTGGCCACCGCCAGATCCGCCTGCCGCTCGCGCACGCTCTGCAGCATGTCCGCGAAACTCTCGCTGCGCTCGATCTGGTACTCCCAGCCAAGCCGCTCGGACAGCAGCCGCAACAGCTCGATCGAGAACCCGGTATCCCGCCCCTCCTCGACCATAGAGAACGGCGGACGGGTGACGGTCTGTACCGTCAGAACTTGGGCAGACAGCAGCTGCGCCCAGAACAGGAACAGGGCGGCGAAGGTCAGGCGGACGTACAGCACGGAAATACTCGTGTTGGGCCGGGTGACGGCAACTGGGTACCAGTCCTTAGGCGCTTCCCCTTTTTCACGCAAGCGTGATTGAGGCGCAGCCGCGGCGACGCTGGCATTTGCGCCACGGCGGTCCTGCCACGCCTGTGAATTGCGCCTTGCCGCAATCCACGCTAGGCCTTGGCCAAGACGACATCCAGGAGCCCGCAATGCCGCAGACCGACCCCGCCCGCCTGACCGCTGACCTGATCCGCTGCCCATCCGTCACCCCGGAGGAAGGCGGTGCGCTGGTGCTGCTGGAGCAACTGCTGAGCGCTGCCGGCTTTGACTGCCAACGGGTCGACCGCGGCGATGTCAGCAATCTGTTTGCGCGCTGGGGGGCCAAGGGCCACGCCCGCACCTTCGGCTTCAACGGCCATACCGACGTCGTGCCCCTCGGCGATGAAGCCGCCTGGACCATGCCGCCGTTCGGTGCCGAGGAGAAAGACGGCTACATGTATGGCCGCGGGGCCACCGACATGAAATCCGGCGTAGCCGCCTTTGCCGCAGCCGCCATCGATTTCGTCAAGGACACGCCGCCGGACGGGGCCATCATCCTGACCATCACCGGCGACGAGGAAGGCGATGCGGTGGATGGCACCACGGCGCTGCTGGACCATATGAACCAGACCGGCGAACAGATGACCGTCTGCCTGGTGGGAGAGCCCACCTGCCCCAACGAGATGGGCGAGATGATCAAGATCGGTCGCCGCGGTTCGCTCACCGCCTGGTTCACCGTAACCGGGGTGCAGGGGCATTCGGCCTATCCGCACCGCGCCAACAACCCGCTGAACGCGATGGCGCGGCTGATGGACCGGCTGGCGAGCCACGAACTCGACCAGGGCACCGAGCATTTCGACGCCTCGACCCTGGCCGTGGTCACCATCGACACCGGCAACCCGGCCACCAACGTGATCCCGGCGCAGACGAAATCCACGGTGAACATCCGCTTCAACGATTCCCACTCGGGTGCCAGCCTGACGGACTGGCTGCAGGCCGAAGCCGACAAGGTCGCCGCCGAGTTCGGGGTCGAGATCGGACTGAAGATCCAGATCTCCGGCGAAAGCTTCATCACCCCGCCCGGCGCGCTGTCGGATCTGGTCTCTGCCGCGGTGGAGGCCGAGACCGGCCGCAAGCCGGAGCTGTCGACCACCGGCGGCACCTCGGACGCGCGTTTCGTCAAGAACCACTGCCCGGTGGTGGAATTCGGCCTCGTCGGCAAGACCATGCACCAGGTCGACGAGCGGGTCGAGGTGGCGCAGATCCACCAGCTGAAGTCGATCTATACCCGTATCCTGCGGGATTTCTTCGCATGAGCCTCGCGATCTCGATCACCGACGACCTCGACGCCTGTCTCGCCCTGCGGTTTCAGGTATTCGTCGATGAACAGGGCGTGCCCGAAGAGGAAGAACGCGATGCGCTGGATGCCACGGCCACGCATCTGCTGGCCGTTCGCGACGGCGCCCCGGTCGGCACCGCGCGCATCGTGTTTGGCGAGGACACCGCAAAGATCGGCCGGGTCTGCGTGTTGCAATCGCAGCGCGGCACCGGGCTGGGGGCGCAGCTGATTGAGACCGCCGTGTCGATCGCGCGCCAACGCCCCGGCATCAAGCGTGCCAAGCTCGGCGCGCAGCTGCATGCGATCGGCTTTTACGAGAAGCTGGGCTTTGAGGCCTTTGGCCCGGTTTACGATGACGCCGGCATCGACCACCGGGACATGGTGCGGAATTTCACGTGAAACGCACCCTGATCGTCATGGTCAAGGAACCGCGCCCCGGTCGGGTCAAGACCCGGCTGGGCCGCGACATCGGCGCGATTCCGGCCACCTGGTGGTTTCGCCATCAATCCGCCCGGCTGCTCCGCACCCTTCGCGATCCGCGCTGGCAGACGCTGCTGGCCGTGGCACCGGATCGGGCGGTTGCCTCCCGCGTCTGGCCCGCCGATCTGCCCCGACTGCCGCAGGGCAACGGCGATCTGGGCGCACGTATGAAACGGATGCTCAGATCCGTCGGCAACGGCCCCGTCTGCCTGATCGGCGCCGACATTCCCGGCATCCGCCCCACACATATCGCCCGTGCCTTTACCACCCTCGGCAGCCATGACGCGGTCTTCGGCCCGGCGGCGGACGGCGGCTATTGGCTGGTCGGGGCGAAACATCCCGCCCGCCTGCCGCAGGGGCTGTTTTCCGACGTGCGCTGGTCCAGCGAACACGCGCTGACCGACACCCTGGCCACCCTGCCGGGATGGCGCATCGCTCTGGTGGACACACTGCGCGATGTCGACACGGTCGCCGACCTGCCGCGACAGCCGTCTGCATCTTTTCACCATGACGCCGCGCCTTCGCCGTGCTAGGGCGGAAAGCATGAGCCGTATACCGACCAAGGCCGAGATCCTCGACTGGATCTCCGCCAACCCGACCCACACCTCCAAGCGCGACATTGCCAAGGCCTTTGGTATCAAGGGGGCTGCCCGGATCGACCTCAAGCGGATCCTGAAGGAGCTGGAGGCCGAAGGTCACCTGCAAAAGCGCAAGAAGACCTACCGCGACCCGGAACAGCTGCCGCCGGTCACCGTGGTGCAGGTGAAGGCCCCGGATGAAGACGGCGATCTCTACGCCCGCGCGCTGGAATGGCATGGCGAGGGCGAGGAGCCCCGTATCCTGGTCCTGCCCCGCGCCTCCGATCCGGCCCTGGGCGAGGGCGACAAGCTGCTGGTCAAGCTTCAAAAGATGCAGGGCGAGGACCACGACTACCAGGCCCGCCTGATCCGCCGCATCGGCAGCAACCCCAAACGGGTGCTGGGCATCTACCGCGAAGGCTCCGAAGGCGGGCGCATCGTGCCGATCGACAAGGCCGCCTCGAACGAATGGATGGTGGCCTCTGATGCCGCAAACGGCGCCCGCGACGGGGAACTGGTGGAGGCCGAACAGGCCGGCCCCAAGGGCCGCATGGGCCTGCCGCGCGCCCGCATCGTCGAACGCCTGGGCGACCCCTCCGCGCCGCGGGCGGTGTCCTTGATCGCCATTCACCAGCACGGCATCCCGGACCAGTTCCCCGACAAGGTGATGGCCGAGGCCGACGCCGCCAAGCCGATGGGCCTGAAGGGGCGCGAGGATTTGCGCGACCTGCCCCTGGTCACCATCGACCCGGCGGACGCACGTGACCATGACGACGCCTGCTATGCCCATGCCGATGACGACCCGAAGAACCCCGGCGGCCATGTCATCTGGGTGGCGATTGCCGATGTTGCCGCCTACGTGCGCCCCGGCTCGGCGCTCGACCGCGAGGCGCGCAAGCGCGGCAACTCCAGCTATTTCCCCGACCGGGTGGTGCCGATGCTGCCGGATCGGCTGTCCGGTGATCTGTGCTCCCTGCACGAAGGCGTGCCGCGCCCCTGTATTGCCGTACGCATGCAGATCGACGCGGATGGCAACAAGATCGGCCATCGCTTCGTGCGCGGGCTGATGCGCTCCGCCGCCTCGCTGCACTACGCCGAGGTGCAGGCGGCGATGGATGGCGACGCAAATGACAAGACCGCGCCCTTCCTCGACGACGTGATCCGCCCGCTGTACGCCGCCTACGAGGCGCTGACCCGCGCCCGCGCCGCGCGCGAGCCGCTGAACCTGGATCTGCCCGAGCGCAAGATCGTGCTGGACGACGACGGCTCCGTGGTCTCGGTTGCGTTCCGCGACCGGCTGGACGCGCACAAGCTGATCGAAGAATTCATGGTGCTGGCCAATGTCGCCGCAGCTGAAACCCTGATCAAGAAGCGCTCGCCGCTGCTGTTCCGCGTGCATGAGGAGCCGACCCAGGAAAAACTCGAGGCGTTGCGGGAAACCGCCCGTGCCGCGGGTCTGAACCTGGCCAAGGGGCAGGTTCTGCAAACCCGGCACCTGAACGCGCTGCTGAACCAGGCCGCCGGCACCGATGACGCGGAACTGGTCAACATCTCCACCCTGCGCTCGATGCAGCAGGCCTATTACAACCCTGAAAACTTTGGCCATTTCGGCCTGGCCTTGCGCAACTACGCGCATTTCACCTCGCCGATCCGACGCTATGCCGACCTGATCGTGCACCGCTCGCTGATCTCGGCGCATGGCTGGGGCGATGACGGGCTGACCGCCGACGAAATCGAGCGGCTGGAGCAGACCGCCACCCATATTTCCGACACCGAGCGGCGCTCAATGATCGCCGAGCGCGACACCACCGACCGCTATCTCGCCGCCTATCTGAGCGAACGCGTCGGCAGCGAATTCACCGGCCGCATCAGCGGCATCGCGCGCTTTGGCGCCTTTGTGAAGATGGACGAAACCGGTGCCGACGGACTGGTGCCGGTGCGCTCCATCGGGCGGGAGTTCTTCCACTTCGATGCCGAGGCCGCAACCCTGACCGGCAGCGAGACCGGGATGCAGCTGGGCATCGGCCAGCGGGTCACGGTCCGCCTTGTGCAGGCGGCCCCCGTCACCGGCGGGTTGGAGCTGGAACTGCTGTCGATCGAGGATCAGAAGCTTCCGGGTGGTGGAGGCGGGTCCCGCAAGGGCGGCCGTCGCAGCCCGGCTGGCCGGACCGTGAAACGCAAGGCCGCCAAATCCAAGCTGAAGGCCGCCAAGGTCAAGCGCAAGGTGGAACGCAAGCGGCGCAAATAGGCGCCGCCACCCCATCCTGCACGCGAAACAGGTCGTCCGGACGCGGCACAGGCGGCAGTCCGCACATCCGACGGATGCGCTCTTTACCCGCCCTGCTGCAGCGATACACTGGATCCGAGCAGTCAAGAATGAGGTGCAAGATGCGCAGTTGGGTGATGGCGTCGCTGATCGCAGGCGGCGCAGCGGTGGCGCAGGCCGCTCCGGACACTTCGCTGAGGCCCGCGCAACGACCAGAGGCACTGAAACGGGCCGTCGCAACGGATTCCGCGCAGCTCGCCGCGGCGCTGCGCCCGGCGGCGCGACCGCAGGCACAAGCGTCGGATCAGGCGGAAGATCCCACCACCGAGGTCGGTTTCCAGAACTGGATCCGAGAGTTCCGCGCACGGGCCATGGCCCAGGGGATCAGCGCCGGGGTGCTGGATGCCGCCTTTGCCGGTGTGCGCCTGGACCCCGAGGTGATCCGCCGGGACCGCAACCAGTCCGAATTCACCAAGACGATCTGGGATTACCTCGACAGCGCGGTATCTGACCTGCGGATACGGAACGGCAAGGCCGCCCTGCAGGCACAACAGGCCCGGCTGGACCAGATCGAGGCCCGGTACGGCGTCGAAAAGGAGATCGTTGTGGCGATCTGGGGGCTGGAAAGCAGCTATGGCAGCTTTCGCGGCAAGGACGACGTGATCCGCTCCCTCGCGACGCTGGCCTACGAGGGGCGCCGTGCGACCTTTTTCGAGGGCCAGCTGATTGCGGCCCTGAAGATCCTGCAGGCCGGTGACGTCGAAGCACGGCGGATGACGGGCAGCTGGGCCGGCGCCATGGGCCACACCCAGTTCATGCCGACCTCCTATCTCGAGTATGCGGTGGATTTCACCGGCGACGGCAAGCGCGACATCTGGTCGGACAACCCGGCCGATGCCTTGGCCTCAACCGCCGCCTACCTGAAGAAATTCGGCTGGGTCAAAGGCCAGCCCTGGGGCGTCGAGGTGATATTGCCCGACGGGTTCGACTATCGGCTGGCGGATCGCAAGATCAAACGCACCGCTGCGGAATGGGCGGCGCTGGGGATCCGCGCCATGGATGGTCGCCCGGTGGCCGACCATGGGCCCGCGTCGATCCTGCTGCCTGCGGGCAGCAAGGGCGCGGCATTCATGATCTTTGGCAACTTCGCAGTCTTGGAGCGCTACAACTCCGCCGATGCCTATGTCATCGGGGTGGGCCATCTGGCCGACCGGCTCCGCGGCGGCGATGCGCTGCAGGGCGGCTGGCCGCGGGGCGACCGGGCCTTGACCCTTGGCGAACGCGAGGAAATGCAGCAGCGGCTGACCCGTGCCGGGTTCGACACTGACGGCATCGACGGAAAGATCGGCCCCAAGACCATCAGCGCCGTGCGCGCCTACCAGGTGGCCAATGGCTTGACGCCGGACGGCTATGCTTCGTTGCGACTGCTGCAACGGCTGCGCTGAACGCGAGGCTCGACCACACGCCCGACGGCGCAGGAAAACAACCGCAAACAAAAAAAGGCCCCGCATGCAGCGGGGCCTTGTTGTTTTCAGCCGAAGCCCAGCCTCAGCTGGGGGACATGCCCCGCAGCCGCTCGGAACGGCGGCGCAGCAGTTCGACCGTCGTCAGCAGGGCGATGGAGATCGCCACCAGGATCGTCGCCACCGCGAGAATGGTCGGCGAGATCTGCTCGCGCAGGCCAATAAACATCTGCCACGGCAAGGTCTTCTGGCTGGCGGAGCCGACGAACAGCACCACCACCACCTCGTCGAACGAAGTGATGAAGGCAAACAGACCACCCGAGATCACCCCCGGCAGGATCAGCGGCATCTGCACCCGGAAGAAGGTGGTCACCGGATCCGCGCCCATATTAGCCGCCGCACGCGTCAGCGAACGGTCAAAGCCAACCAGGGTCGCCGTCACGGTGATGATCACGAAGGGAATGCCCAGGGCGGCATGCGCCAGCACCACGCCAAGATAGGTGCCCTGCAGACCGATGCGGCTGTAGAAGAAGTACATGCCCGCAGCCGAAATGATCAAAGGCACGATCATCGGCGAGATCAGCACCGCCATGATCGCCCGGCGGAACGGCACATGCGGCTGGCTGAGGCCAATGGCGGCCAGCGTGCCAAACGTCACCGACACCAGCGTCGCCATCGGCGCGATCTTCAGGGAGTTCCACATCGCCGATTGCCAGGAACTGTCACCGAAGAAGTTCCGGTAATGCTTGAGCGAGAAGCCCTCGGGATCAAGCCGCAGCATCTCCGGCGTGAAGGTGAAGAAGTCCTGCGCATTGAAGCTGAGCGGGATGATCACCACGATCGGCGCGATCAGGAAGAAGAAGATCAGCCCGCAGATCACCCGGAAGGAATAGTACCAGATCCGTTGGCCGGTGGTTGCATAAGGAGGAAGTGCGCTCATGTCCGTTACCCCAGCTTCACGTTGTCGATGCCGACGATCTTGTCATAGACCCAGTAGAGGATCAGAACGACGGCCAGCAGGATTGCGCCCAGCGCCGCGCCCAGTCCCCAGTTGCCCGAGGTCGAGATGTGATAGGCAATCAGGT
Source organism: Leisingera sp. S2M4 (assembly GCF_055398055.1). Lineage (NCBI taxonomy): Bacteria > Pseudomonadati > Pseudomonadota > Alphaproteobacteria > Rhodobacterales > Roseobacteraceae > Leisingera > Leisingera sp. S2M4. Next base: position 1,709,806 of record NZ_AP040861.1, on the reverse strand, counting down.
TGGAGATGAAGGTGCCCTTGGTGCCGCCAACCAGCGCCGGCGTGATGTAGTAGCCCACCGCCAGAATGAAGACGAGGATCGACCCCGCGCCGATGCCCGGCACCGACTGCGGGAAATAGACCCGCCAGAACGCGGTCCAGTTGGTCGCCCCCAGCGATTTCGCCGCGCGCAGGTAGGAGGGGTTGATGGTCTGCATCACCGAATACATCGGCAGGATCATGAACGGCAGCAGGATATGCGTCATCGCGATGATGGTGCCGAGCTCGTTGTTGATGAGAACCAGCCGGTTGGCGTCGTCCACCAATCCGATCCAGACCAATGTGTCATTGATGACCCCCTGCTGCTGCAGCAGGATCTTCCAGGCCGAGGTCCGCACCAGCAGCGAGGTCCAGAACGGCAGCAGCACCAGGATCAGCAGCAGGTTTGCCTTGCTGGTGGGCAGGTTTGCCAGCAGCCAGGCCACAGGGTAGCCCAGCAGGATACAGCTGAAGGTGATGATCAGGGACATCCGCATGGTGCGGATCAGCAACGTGTTGTAGATGCGTTCGTTCTCGGGCCGAACCTCCACGCCATCAGCGCCGAGTTTCAGGTCCACAGCATTCAGAAAATAGCCGGCCGTGCGGGGCGCGGAATAGGTCTTGATGGTGCGCCACAGTTCGATGTCTGCCCAGCCTTCGTCGATGTCGATCAGCTTTTCCTTGAACGGCGCGTCGGCATCCATGTCCCACTTGCGAACCTTGCGACCGGATTTGCGAAACACCGAGGAAATACCGGGGTTTTCATAGTTCAGCCGCTTGCCGACCCGCGTATGCACCTTTGCTTCCGCTGCCTCCTTGAGGTCGGCGGCAAGGGCCGCATAGACCGCCTCGTCGGGCAGCTGGTTCAGGCTGGCGTCCCATTCCTCCAGCGCTTCGACAGTGCGCGGCAGTGTATTTTCGACAATCCGGTTGTCCACCGACCGGTACAGCATGTCGGCAACCGGCAGGATGAAGGTCAGAAGAATGAACAGCAACAGCGGCGCGATCAGCATCAGCGCCCGCAGCTTCTGCATTCGCAACGCCCGCGCCAGACTGCGCTTCAGCGGCGTGCCGTCCGCAGCCAGCACCGGGCCGGAATGGGTGGTATCGCTCATGGGGTTCCCCGTCGGACTTTTATTTTTTGGGGCGGGGGCCACCGTCACGGTGGCCCCCGCCGAACACTTGGATCCCGATCGGGATCAGATCACTTGGCCAGCCATGCCTGGAACTTGGCGTCCAGATCATCGCGGTTGTCGGCCCACCACTCGTAGTCGTAGGTGTGCACGTTACCCGCGTTGGCCGGGTCGGTCGGCATATGCGGTGCCATTTCGATACCCAGTTCGGCATGCTTGCCGACCAGCGGAGCCGAGGAGGCACGGGCCGGACCATAGGAGATGTAGGCGGCCTGATCGGCCAGGCGCTGGGTGTCGGTGGCGAACTTCAGGAAGTCCATCACGCGCGCCTTGCGATCCGCAGGCAGACCGGCGGGTACGACCCAGCCGTCGAGGTCAAAGGACTGCATGTCCCAGAGCATGCCGATCGGCTGGTTCTGCTCGGCAATCGCCGAGAACAGGCGACCGTTGAAGGTCGAGCCCATCACAACTTCGCCGTCCGCCAGCAGCTGCGGGGTTTCCGCACCCGCCGACCACCAGACCACCTGGTCCTTGATGGTGTCGAGCTTGGCCAGGGCGCGGTTCACGCCTTCGTCGGTGCTCAGGACGTCATAGATCTCGTCCTTGGCGACACCGTCGCAGTACAGGGCCCATTCCATGTTGTCGATCGGGCGCTTCTGCAGCGCGCGCTTGCCCGGATACTTCTCGGTGTCGAAGATCGCGCAAACCGAATCCGGCTTGTCGATCAGGTCGGTGCGATAGCCGAAGGTGGTCGAGTAAACGATCTGCGGCACGAAGCAGTCGCTGACGATCAGGTCGCCGAAGTCTTCGCTGGCCGGGGTGCCATCGGGCGCGGGCGCCAGCACTTCGTCATGGTCCAGCTCTTCCGCCAGACCCTCGTCGCACAGGCGCATGGCGTCCGAGGCCACCGCGTCGACGAGGTCCCAGGTCACGTTGCCGGCTTCGTTCATCGCACGCAGCTTGGCCACGGCTTCGGCCGAGCTTTCGTCCCAGACGATTTTGACCTCGGGGTTGGCCTCCAGGTAGGGCTCCACATAGGCCTTGTTCTGGCTGGCCTGGTAGGCGCCGCCCCAGGAGACCAGCGTCAGTTCATTGGCCATTTCCTGTGCAAAGGCCGACGGCGCGCACAGCGCAGTTGTCACCGCCAGTGCAGACATCTTGCTGAGTTTCATCGAGTATCTCTCCTTGTTGATTTCACGTGTGTGAGACCCCCGGTCGTTGTCATGCCGGGGGTTCGGCGCGCGCGGATCAGGCGTCCAGCGCGCGGCAATCTTCCGGCAGCCAACCGATTTCGATTTGCTGACCGGGCTGCAACCGGACCTGGTCCGGGGCATTGCGGGTCTTGATGATGAACTCATCGTTGCCCGCCACTCGCAGGCGGGTGCGGAAGATGTCACCCATGTAGATGAACTCCAGCACTTCCGCCTTGAGCGTATGTACGCCTTCCTGAAGGCGTTCACGGTTGTACTCCACCCGCTCGGGGCGAATCGAGACGCGCGTGCGCTCGCCGGGCCGGGAAACGTTGACGGGCTTGCAATCAATCAGCTCGCCATCGTCCAGCTGCACCAGCGCGATGCCGTTGTTGATTTCCTTGACCGTCCCCTCGAGCGTGTTGTTCTCGCCGATGAACTGGGCCACGAAGCTGTTCTCCGGGCTTTCGTACAGCTGGTCCGGCGGCGCGATCTGCTGGATGCGCCCGTCGTCAAAGACGGCCACCCGATCCGACATCGTCAGCGCTTCGGTCTGGTCGTGGGTCACGTAGACCGTGGTAATGCCAAGCTGGTGCGCGAGGTGGGTGATCTCGAACTGCATCTTTTCACGCAGCTGCTTGTCCAGCGCGCCCAGAGGTTCGTCCATCAGCACCAGTTCCGGTTCGAACACCAGCGCCCGGGCCAAGGCGACCCGCTGCTGCTGCCCGCCGGACAGCTGCGACGGACGACGTCCACCGAAGGCACCCATTTCCACCATGTCGAGCGCCCGCTTCACCTTTGCCTCACGCTCGGATTTGCCGATCTTGCGCACTTCCAGCGGGAAGGACAGGTTTTCCGCGATCGTCATGTGCGGGAACAGGGCGTAGTTCTGGAACACCATGCCGATGCCCCGTTTATGGGGCGGAATATTGTTGATCGATGTCCCCCCGAGGCGAATGTCGCCATGGGTTGCGGTTTCAAATCCCGCCAGCATCATCAAACATGTTGTTTTGCCTGAACCTGACGGGCCAAGCATCGTCAGGAATTCGCCCTTGGGCATGGTGAGGTTCAGGTCTTTGACAACGAGATTTTCGCCATCATAGCTCTTTTGGACGCGTTCGAATTCAACGAACGCATCAACATTAGATGCATCAGCCAAAGCAGGCTCCCCGTGTTTTGTCAGTCCGGCAGATTAGCTCTGCACTTATCTGGAGTTAATCACACCAGCGGCAGTCAGCGCTAGATGAGAAAAAATATTCTTTCCAAGGCGGGTTACTGACACTTTGCGTTTGTTATGCCGCCATCCGACATCCCCACCCTAACGTGATCTTAGGATCGATTTCGAGGGCAGAATCAGACTTTTTGCGGCGCAGTCGGGATGTTTTGCGCCACTTGGGCGAGATGCACGACATATCTTGAGGCAACCACCCAAACTCAAGAAAGAAAAATACCCGACCTACAGGGGCCGGGTATCCTCCGAATCGGTACCAGGACGCGTCTTCCCGGGCCCTGTTTTTCCGCACGCGCGGACGAAAATCAGGCGCTGTGCAAAAGGTCCTGTTTCTTCAGTTCCGCGTGGCATTCATCCAGAGACCGGGTCGCCCGTTCGATGAGGACATCGATCTGCTCCGGCGTGATCACCAGCGGCGGCGCAATGATCATCCGATCGCCGACATGGCGCATCACCAGGTTGTTGGCAAAGCAGCGCTCGCGGCAGATATAGCCGACGGTCCCCGTATCCGAGGCAAAGGCGGCCCGGGTTTCCTTGTTCGGTGTCAGCGCAATCGACCCCATCATGCCAACGATCTTGGCCTCGCCGACCAGCGGATGATCGAGCAGCGATTCCCATTTCTGCTTCAGGTACGGCGCCGCCACGTCGCGCACATGGCCGAGGATGTTTTCCTCTTCCAGGATACGCAGGTTTTCCAGCGCCACGGCCGCGGCCACCGGATGGCCCGAATAGGTGTAGCCATGGTTGAATTCGTCGCTGGCGATGACGCTGGCGATCTCGTCGCTGACAATCGAGCCGCCGATCGGCGCATAGCCAGAGCTGAGCCCCTTGGCGATGGTCATGATGTCGGGGCGGATGTTCAGGGTTTCACTGCCGAACCAGTTGCCGGTGCGCCCGAAACCACAGATGACCTCATCCGCGATCAGCAGGATTTCATACTTGTCGCAGATCCGCTGGATTTCCGGCCAGTAGCTGGCGGGCGGGACGATCACGCCGCCTGCGCCCTGCACCGGCTCGGCGATGAAGGCGGCAACGCGGTCCTCGCCCAACTCCAGGATTGCCTCTTCCAGCTCGCGTGCGCGCTGCAGGCCGAACTCTTCCTCGGGCATGTCGCCGCCTTCGGCCCACCAGTTCGGCTGGTTGATATGGTGAATGTCGGGAATCGGCATGCCGCCCTGCGCGTGCATGCCGCTCATCCCGCCGAGGCTGCCGCTGCCGACAGAGGAGCCGTGATAGGCGTTCTTGCGGCTGATGATGATGGATTTCGACGGTTTGCCCTTCAGCGCCCAGTAATGGCGCACCATGCGGATATTGGTGTCATTGGCCTCCGAGCCGGAACCGGCAAAGAACACGTTGTTCAGGTCCCCCGGGGCCAGTTCCGCAATCTTCTTCGCCAGCGCGATCGCCGGAACGTGGGTGGTCTGGAAGAAAGTGTTGTAATACGGCAGCTCGCGCATCTGGCGGGCGGCGACCTCGGCCAGCTCGTCGCGGCCATAGCCGATGTTGACACACCACAGCCCCGCCATCGCATCGAGGATCTGATGCCCCTCGCTGTCGGTCAGGTGCACCCCGCTGGCACGGGTGATCACACGCGCGCCCTTCTGGGACAGTTCGCCGTTGGCAGTGAACGGATGCATGTGGTGGGCGGCATCCAGCGCCTGAAGCTCGGCCGTCGGCATGTGATTGGTGATCACGGTCATGGGAGGCACTCCTGCGAAAATCAAACTGCGCCTAGAATATGATCAAATTGCCCCATGTCAATCGAATCAGTTGGCGACCTGCAATCCCTGCGCGACCTGCTCCATGCCCTGGCAGACGTCTCTTTCCATCGCCAGCGCCGCCATATCCGCATCCCGGCGCCGAAGTGCCTCCAAAATGTCCTTGTGCCTATCTGGGAAGCTTTGCGTGCCCAGGCGCCCGCTTACCACCCGCAGCGATGGGCCAAACCGCAACCACAGCCGGTCGGCGATATCGGTCAGAATAGGGGCTTCGGCATGGGCGTAGAGCAGGGAATGGAAACTGTAGTTCTGCACCAGGTAGCCCGCGACATCGCCCGTGTTGATCGCAGTATCCAAAGCGGTATCGATGGCGGTAAGCTGCGCAATCACCGCTTCGGTCACATGCGGCGTGGCCCGCCGCGCAAGCTCGCATTCCACTGTTTTTCTTACGAAAATAAGCTCTTCAAGATCTTTCGCGCCCAGCACGGGCACCGACACGCGCCGGTTGCCCTGAAACACCAGCGCGCCGTCGGAGATCAGACGCCGGATCGCTTCGCGCACCGGCGTCATGCCCGCGCCCAGCGTCTCCACCAGCCCCTGGATCGTCACCGCCTGCCCCGGCACCAGGTCCCCAAACAGAATCTGCGAGCGAAGTTTCTGGTATACGATCTCATGCGCGGGCAGTTTTGTCGGGCCTTCCTGCGCGCTGCCAGCCGCTGAATGCGTCTCTGTCACCTGTGGATATCCTCCTTGATTTTCGCCAGCTTGCACCATCCAGAGGCAAGTGAAAACATAAAGAGTATTGCCGAACGCGGCAAAACTTGATCAAATCCTTCCACGGCCGGACATTGAAGCCGGCACCCACAGGGAGAACTTCATGACACTGAAAAAGCTGACCATGACCGCCGCCGTTGCCCTGGGCACTGCAGCCGTCGCTTCTGCCGAAGAGGTGCGGGTCTACAACTGGTCCGACTACATCGACGAGAGCCTGCTGGAAAAATTCGAAGCCGAAACCGGCATCGACCTGATCTACGACGTGTTCGACAGCAACGAACTGCTGGAGACCAAGATGCTGGCCGGCGGTTCCGGCTATGACGTGGTGGTGCCCACCGGCACCTTCCTGCAGCGCCAGATCGCCGCGGGGGCCTTCCAGAAGCTGGACATGTCCAAGCTGCCCAACCACGAGAACATGTGGGACGTGGTCTCCAGCCGGACCGAGCAATATGATCCCGGCAACGCCTATTCGATCAACTACATGTGGGGCACCACCGGCATCGGCGTGAACGTTCCCAAGGTCAAGGAAATCCTCGGCGAGGACGCACCCATCGATTCTCTGGAACTGGTGTTCAACCCGGAGAACATGGAAAAGCTGTCCGCCTGTGGCGTGCATTTCCTCGATGCCCCGGCCGAGATGATCCCCGCCGCGCTGAAGTTCATCGGCGAAGATCCCAACAGCCATGACCCGGACGTGATCGCCAAGGCCGAAGAGGTCTTCATGCCGGTCCGCCCCTACATCCAGAAGTTCCACTCCTCGGAGTACATCAACGCGCTGGCGAACGGCGACATCTGCGTGGCCGTCGGCTGGTCCGGCGACATCCTGCAGGCCCGTGACCGCGCTGCCGAGGCCGACAATGGCGTGGAAATCGCCTATCACGCGCCGGTCGAAGGCGCCCAGATGTGGTTCGACCAGATGGCCATCCCGGTCGACGCCCCGAACCCGGACGGCGCGCACAAGTTCCTGAACTTCATCATGGATCCCGAGAACATGGCCGCAGCCTCCAACTACGTCTACTATGCCAACGGCAACAAGGCGAGCCAGGAGCATCTAGCCGAGGACGTGATCGGCGATCCGGCGATCTACCCGGATGAAGCAACGCTGAACAACCTCTACACCACCACGCCCTACCCGCCGAAAGTGCAGCGGGTCGTCACCCGGCTGTGGACCAAGATCAAGTCCGGTACCTGACCGGCCTCACCCCTCTCTGCGGGGCGGCGTCAGCCGCCTCGCCTCCCGAGACATCCGATTCCGCCTGACGCGCCTGACCATCCCGGGCGCGGCCAATACCGAAATGCTTGCGACACTTCGTAGAAGAGGCCCGGCTTGACTGCTTCCGTATTCGAACCCTGGAACGATCCCGAGGCTAAGCCCTTGATCCACTTCCAGAACGTCACCAAACGATTTGGTGAGTTCACCGCCATCGACAATCTGACCATCGACATCTACGAGCGGGAGTTCTACGCGCTTCTGGGTCCCTCAGGCTGCGGCAAGACCACGCTGATGCGGATGCTCGCCGGTTTCGAGACCCCGACCGAGGGCAAGATCTTCCTCGCTGGCCAGGACATCGCCCCGGTGCCGCCGAACAAGCGGGCGGTGAACATGATGTTCCAGTCCTATGCGCTGTTTCCGCATCTGTCGATCTGGGAGAACATCGCCTTTGGTCTCAAACGCGAAGGCATGGCCAAGGCCGACATCCAGCAACGGGTGGAGGAAATGCTGCGGCTGACCCGGCTGGAAAAATTCGCCCGTCGCAAGCCGCACCAGATCTCCGGTGGCCAGCGGCAGCGGGTAGCGCTGGCGCGCTCGCTCGCCAAGGCACCGAAACTCCTGCTGCTGGATGAACCGCTGGGCGCGCTGGACAAGAAGCTGCGCCAGGACACCCAGTTCGAGCTGATGGACATCCAGGAAAAGACCGGCACCACCTTCGTGATCGTGACCCACGACCAGGAGGAAGCGATGACCGTGGCCTCCCGCGTGGCGGTGATGGACCACGGCAAGATCATCCAGGTGGCGACTCCCGACCGGATCTACGAAACGCCGAACTCGGTCTATGTCGCAGACTTCATCGGCGATGTGAACCTGATCGAAGGCACCGCCAGGCCAACCGGCAGCGACACCTACGCCATGAGCTGGCACGAGGGTCTGCCGCCGCTCAAGGTACAATCGCCCAACAGCCTCAGCGACGGACAGAAATGCCATCTGGCGATCCGGCCGGAAAAGGTCGCGATCAACGCCGAGAAGCCAGCCGACGCCGACAACGCCGTGCAGGGGCGCATTCTCGACATTGCTTACCTCGGCAATATCTCCACCTACCACGTGGAGCTGCCGACCGGCGCGGTGATCAAGGCGCAGACCGCCAACACCCGCCGCATCGCCCGCCGCGCCTTCACTTGGGAAGACACTGTCTGGCTGTCCTGGACCGCCACGGCAGGCGTTCTGCTGGCTGAATGATGCGCCGTTTTTTCCTGATCGCCATCCCCTATGCCTGGCTTCTGGCGCTGTTCCTGGTGCCCTTTGCCATAGTGCTGAAGATCTCGCTGTCGGACTATGCGGTGTCGATCCCGCCCTATGTGCCGCAGTTCGACTGGGCAGAGGGCATCGGCACCTTTATCGCCCAGCTGGATTTCGAGAATTTCATCTGGCTGACTGAAGACGACCTCTACTGGAAAGCCTATCTCAGCTCGCTGAAGATCGCGCTGATCTCGACCTTTCTGACGCTGCTGGCGGGCTATCCCATCGCCTACGGTATGGCGCGCGCCCCGGATGAATGGCGCCCGACCCTGATGATGCTGGTGATCCTGCCGTTCTGGACCTCCTTCCTGATCCGCGTCTACGCCTGGATGGGGATCCTGTCGAATGAGGGCTTCCTGAATCAGTTCCTGCTGTGGACCGGCGTGATCTCCGAGCCGTTGACCATCCTCAACACCAATTCCGCGGTCTATATCGGCGTGATCTACACCTATCTGCCGTTCATGATCCTGCCGATCTACTCGGCGCTGGAACGGCTGGACGGCTCGCTGATCGAGGCGGCCGAGGATCTGGGCTGCTCGCGGCTGTCGGCCTTCTGGCTGGTCACGGTGCCGCTGTCGAAGAACGGTATCATCGCCGGCAGCTTCCTGGTGTTCATCCCGGTGCTCGGTGAATTCGTGATCCCCTCGCTTCTGGGCGGCTCCGACACGCTGATGATCGGCAAGGTGCTGTGGGAGGAGTTCTTCTCCAACCGCGACTGGCCGGTGGCTTCGGCGGTGGCAGTTGTACTGCTGCTCTTGCTCATCATCCCGATCGTGCTGTTCCAGCGCAACCAGCAGAAACAGCAGGAGGCCGAACAATGAAACGCCTGAGCTGGTTTAACGCCGTGTCGCTGACGCTTGGCTTTGCCTTCCTCTACATCCCGATGGTGATCCTGGTGATCTTCAGCTTCAACGAAAGCAAGCTGGTCACCGTCTGGGCCGGGTTCTCGACCCGCTGGTACGCCGAGCTGATGCAGAACGAGGCGTTTCTGAATGCCGCCTGGGTGACCATCAAGGTGGCGGTCTTCTCCTCGACGCTGGCCACGGTGCTGGGCACCCTTGCGGCCTACGTTCTGGTGCGCGGCGGGCGGTTCATGGGGCGGACGCTGTTCTCCGGCATGATCTACGCGCCGCTGGTGATGCCAGAGGTGATCACCGGCCTGTCGCTGCTCTTGCTGTTCATCGGCATCGGGCTGGACCGCGGCGTGCTGACGATCGTGCTGGCGCATACCACCTTCTCCATGTGCTACGTTTCGGTCGTGGTCTCGTCGCGGCTGGTCAGCTTTGACCGCTCGCTCGAGGAAGCGGCGCTGGATCTGGGCTGCTCCGCCGCCGAGGCCTTCCGGCTGGTGACCCTGCCGATCATCGCGCCCGCGGTAATCTCCGGCTGGCTGCTGGCCTTTACCCTGTCGCTGGACGATCTGGTGATTGCCTCCTTCACCTCCGGCCCCGCCGCCACCACCCTGCCGATCAAGATCTTCTCGGCCGTGCGCCTTGGGGTCAGCCCCGAGATCAACGCGCTGTCGACGATCATGATCGCCGTAGTCACCGTCGGCGTCATCACCGCCTCGCTGGTGACCAAGCATCAGGTGGCCCGCCAGCGGCGCGAGGAGATGGAAGCGGTGCGCAGCTGATGCGCCGGATCTACCCCGACTACGCCTATGGGGCTGGTCCCCGCAGCAACTGCTGGTGGGACGAGACCATCGCCGCACCGGACTGGCCCCGCTTTGACGGCGGGGCCAGTGCCGATGTGGCCATAATCGGCGGCGGCTTTACCGGCCTGTCAGCCGCGCTGCATCTCGCAGAAAGCGGTGTCCAGGTGGCGGTGCTGGAAGCCGGAACGCCGGGCTGGGGCGCCTCCGGGCGCAATGGCGGCTTCTGCTGCCTCGGCGGGTCGAAACTGTCAGGCGCCGCGATGCGGCGCTTTTTCGGTGCCGAGGCCGCCGAGACCTATGCGGCCAGCGAAAGCGCGGCCATCCAACTGGTGCGCGGCCTGCTGGACAGGCATGGCATCGATGCCGATACCCATTCGCACGGTGAAACCCAGATGGCGCACAGCCCCAAGGCGGCGCGCCGCCTGGAAGCACAGGCCGACCAGCTGCAAAAAGCAGGGGAGGCCGCGCAGTTCGTCTCCGGCGACCAGCTCGCCGATCACGGGCTGAACGGTGGCTTTCACGCCGCTCTCACCACCTCGGAGGGCTTTGCGCTGAACCCGCGCAAGTACCTGTTCGGCCTCGCCGTCGCGGCGCGGAAGGCAGGCGCGGCCCTCTATCAGCGCAGCCCGGCCCGCCATGTGCGCTCCGTCAGCGGCGGCTTTGAAATAGAGACTGACACAGGGGTTTTGCGGGCTTCCCAAGTCATCATCGCCACCAACGGCTACTCTTCCGAGGATGTGCCGGGCTGGCTGGCGGGCCGCTACATGCCCGCGCAGTCCACCGTCATGGTAACCCGCCCACTGACCGATGCAGAGCTGTCGGCACAGGGCTGGTTTTCCGACCAGATGGCCTATGACACCCGCAACCTGCTGCACTACTTCCGGCTGATGCCGGACCGGCGTTTCCTGTTCGGCATGCGCGGCGGGCTGCGGGCGTCGCCCCGCTCCGAGGCAGCAATCCGGCGCAAGCTACGGCAAGATTTCGAGGCGATGTTCCCGGCCTGGCGCGACGTGGCGGCCACTCATTGCTGGTCCGGTATGGTGTGCCTCTCGCGCAATCTGGTGCCCTTCATCGGGGCGGTGCCGGACCAGCCGGGGCTGTTCGCGGGCCTCTGCTATCACGGCAACGGGGTGGCCATGGGCAGCTATTCGGGCCGGTTGCTCAGCGATCTGGTGCAGGGCAGGCAGCCGGAGCTGCCGTATTCGACCGCGGTGCAGAAGATGCCGCGCTTTCCCTTTGGCCGGGCGCGGCGGATCCTGATGCCGCCCGCCTATGCGGCCCTGGGGCTGATGGACTGAAGCGCGGCGCACTCCAGCGCCAGCGCCTGCCGGTCGGCCGCGCTGCCCTGCTCCATCCGCCATTGGCAGTAGGCGGCCATGCGCCAGTGATACCAGGGGCGCAGGGCCAGATAGCGCCCGACGATCCGCGGGTCGGGGTATGCCTGCAAAAAGGCGTCCTCCTCGCTCCGGCTCAGCGGCGCGCCGCGGTACGTCAACTGCATGGCCGGTGACAGAAACAGCGCCAGATCCTCGGCCGGATCACCGATTTGCGGGCACTGCCAGTCGATCAAGGTAAGCGTCCCGTCATGGGCCAGCAGGTTGCCCGGCACTGGATCACCATGAATCAGCACCGGCTGCGGTACCGGCGGCACACGCCCCAGCGGGCGCAAGTCCGCCAGCCAATGCCCATCCCGGCACTTCCGGAGAATGCCCGCGACCTGCGCCTCCAGCGCCAGGCTGCCGTTCACGCCCGGCGGCAAACCTGCGGGCGGCGCGCAGTCATGCAGCCGCCCCAACACCTGTGCCACATGACCCGGTGCCTGTCGCCAGGGCTGGCCGTTGATATGGGCATAGCTCAACCATTGCCGCCCTTCGAACGTCCCGGCCTGCACCAGCGGTGGCACCATGCCGGTGCCCGACAGCCCCGCCAGCACCGCACGTTCCCGTGCCGGATCATTGGCAAACAGCGGGTTGCCCGCATCGGCGGCATAAAGCTTGATCACAACCGCTCCGGCGCGCCAGACGTGATTGGACCGCCCACCGGCCAACCGCCGGGGCGCCGGGACATGCAGCCCCTGTGCCGCCAGATGGGCAAAAAAGCGGGCTTCGAAATCTTCGGACAGGGTTTGCAGGGCGGCCTCCGATGTCTGACCGCCCCGTTCTAGACCGTTTTTCTAGCGACGCCTATCGGCCAATCAGGACTTCGGATCGCGCAACGCGCTGACCGACGAGGCGAGCACAACCGAGCCACCTTCGGTAATCAGGCCGACGTCGCCGCCCTGCATCCGGGTTTCATTCACCTTGAAATAGATCTCGGCATATTCCTGCAGCAGCACGTCATCGCCCTTGCGGCTCTCCACCATGAAGGAATATTCGCCGGCCTCGAGGCGGTTGCCATCCTTGTCCACGCCGGTCCACTCGTAGGGTTCGGCAGAGACCGGCAGGCTGACACGCTGGACTTCCTGGCCATTCTTGTCCTGTACGACCAGCGAAACGCTATCCGCCGCCGCGGCCGGGTTCGGCGCGATCGTAATGCTGTTGCTGCCGTCGTAATACCCCGGCGCCACCGCTCTGGCTTCCATACCGACCCAGCCGGACAGGGCCGCCATATTCGCAAGCCCCAGCTGCGACTGAAGCCCCTCCAGCAGCGTGTTACTTTTAGTTTGCTGCTCCACCATCGAAAACTGCGCCAGCTGCGCCGCATATTCCGTCGAATCCAGCGGCTCCAGCGGGTCCTGATTCGTCGCCTGCGCCGTCAGCATCTTGACGAAGGTCTCAAAGTCCGACGACAGGCCAGAGGTTGTTCCGGTGGCGGTGGAACGTGTCTGCGACTGCTGCAGGGGATTGGTGTTTGCGGATGTGACTGCTGTTGTCATGGTCTCAGACCCTCATGTCCAGCCCGGCAGCGCCCAGCTGCAGGTTTTGCGTGATGATTTCAGAAGCCGGGGCCTCCCCGTCGCGGAGCGATTCGCCCGAGCCGGAAGATCCGCCGGCCGCCGCATGGTCCGAGCCGCTGCGGCTCTGACCACCTTCAGCTTCGCCGCCGCTGAACTCGAACGAGATGTCCTCGTAGCCCATACGGCGGAACTCCTCGGCCAGCTCATTGATGTGGCGTCGCATCAGATCCCCGGTTTCCGGCCGCTCCGTATGGATGATCATGGTGATCCCGGTCTCGCTGGTCGCAACGCGTATCTTCACCCGCCCTAGTTCCTGTGGGTTCAGCGAGATTTCGACCTTCTGTTCCCCCTTGGCCGCAAAGGCCTCGGCGATCTGCGCTGCGATCATGCGAGGCGTTTCGGGGCGGTGCCCGGCCCCGGTTCCGATGACAGCCTCGGTCAGCATCTGCGACAGCCCCGGCATCTCATTGAACCGCTCCAGCGAGGCATCCAGAAGGTCGCCGGCTTCACGCTCCATCACCCCACCGGCCAGCATCGCTTGCGATGCGACGGACGTGGACTGCATGGCAAGGGTGCCGAGGGCGGCGGCGCTGCTGCGCAGCGCATTCGCCTTTGCATTCGATTCGGCTGCCCGGATTTCCTGCATGGCCACATCCAGGTCGGCTGCGTCTTCGACCCTTGCTTCCGTGATCGCTGCAGTTTCCTGTCGCTGGGCCGCTGCGCCGACCTTGGGTTCACTCAAGGACTGGCGCACGAAGGCCGCCTGCAGCGTCTCCGCTGTTGCGCGGCCGGTCGCCTGGGGTGCCCCGGTCACGTTATCCTGCTGGATCTCGATCGCCTCGGCGGCCGCAGCCCGCGCAGACGCCCCGGCAGAAGTATCCATGGATCCGCTGGACTGTGCATGCCCCGCCGCTGCCACCTGCGCGGATGTCACGGAGGCTTCACGGCCAAAGGCGCCCGCCACGGCTGCCTGTTGTGAAAGCTTGCTATCGCCAGAAACCGCGTTCTGGGGCACGAAGGCCCCATCGGCTTTGCCAGTCGTGCTTTCCTGACCATCAGGCGGCAGCGTTGCCATGTCGGCCATGCGGCCCGATGTTTCCGCGCCAGCAGATGCCTGGACAGCCGGACTTGCCGCCGTGGCACCAGCGCCGCCCAGTGCGCGACTGCTTGTCAGATCACCGGCCCGGGTTGTTGGCTCGCCCGCCATTGTGCGAGTGGTACCGACCGCCTCAGCTGGTTTCGCGACCGAACCCAGAGGAATGTCTTCCTCCGATTTGACCGACGCCCGATTGATCCTTCCCTCGATGGGGAGTGCGGTGTCCGCTCCAGCTCCCCGCGCTACGCTGGAAGAAATACCATTCTGCGAGCGACCAGATGCGCTTCCGGATGCCGCTTCGGATGGTTCGATATCCTTCGACGCCCGGGCAGCCCCCGCATTCGTGGTTTCCGCGACGGACCCGAAACCGCGCGTCGGCAGGGAGGCGGAAAGGTCCTCTTTCGTGTCTCCCTCCATACCGCGCGGGCGCGATGTCCCGGCCTGTTCAACGGCCAGAGCCGCAGACACGGCGGTCTCGTCGATCTCGGCCGTATCGGTCGGCTCCGGCTGGCCGCGTTCTGCTCTCGACGTTTGCGAGGAATCGGACACGCCTACGGCTGTGTCTGCACCGTCTGCATGGCGCGCATCCTCCAGACGGTCCGCGCCTCGCTCGACGTGCGCCTCGCCAAGGGTTTTTGCGTTTTCGATGGATGAACCTACGGATCTGACACCCACAGTGGAGGGCCGGCCAGCGAACTCAGCGTGCCCGCCGGCTTCAACGTCACTCTGACTCACGACATCTGAACCGGTCTCAGCGCCTTTTACGCTTCGGCCCTCTTCCTTGGCAGCCACTTCGCCCGGCTTTGCCTGCGCCGGAGAATCACCTGGCTGCTCCTGTGCAACCTCCGGGTCTGGCACCTGTGTGGCCGATTTTTCACCAGCCGCCAGAACGTCCTCGAACCTTCTGTTTTTGCTAGCGTTTTCCACGTCGTTCACGGAAGGCGATCGCGCTTTTCCGATTGGGCCTGCTTCCGGGCCAAGGAGGGGATTCATCATCATGATCGGCTTCCAGATATTCTATCTCGACCCGGTCAGACTTAACGCAAAGCGGTTACGGCAATTTTAACCGGTTCCACGGCAAACTGTAAAAACTCGATGAAGTTCGATGAACAACCGGAGAACCGGACATGTCAGATCTACTGACCACACATATGCAGACCGCGCAGTCATATACCCCGGTCCGCAAACCACCCGCCGACCCATTGCGTGAGGCCGCGGTGGAACTGGAAGCATCCTTTCTGGCGCAGATGCTGAAATCGGCGGGCCTTGGCGAATCACGCGAAGGCTTCGGCGGCGGTGCAGGCGAAGATCAGTTTTCCAGCTTTCTCGTTCGCGAACAGGCCAACCAGATCGCCCGCTCGGGCGGCATCGGCCTCGCGGAATCCCTGTATCACGCATTGAAGGAGACCCAAGGTGACTAAATCCGAACCTCAGCAGCTCACGGATGAGCTGGACCAGATCCTGGACCGCGAACGCGCCGCATTGATGAAAGGCGACCTTGGCAAGCTGGAAGACCTGCTCGCCAAGAAAGAAAAGATCATCGCCAAGCTCAACACGATCTCGGACCTGGAGCGCGACACGCTGGCCAGGGTCCAGACCAAGGTGTCGCGCAATCAGGATCTCCTCGACAGCGCCATGGAAGGCATCCGCAGCGTCGCTGCACGCATGGCCGAACTGCGCAAGATCCGCAAAGGCCTGGATGTCTATGACCAAAGCGGTCGTCGCACCCGTTACGGCACCCGCAACACCGGAAAGCTGGAGAAAAAAGCCTAAATGCAATTTGGAGAAAATTCTACGGAAGCAAATCTCCGCATTAGCACTCCCTTAGCAACTGTTGGGCCAATGTCTCCTTGCACCTGATGACGGGTGGCGCGGAAGCCGGACGGTGGAACGCACAGTCAGAAAGACGTCAAAAAACGCCCCCTGAGGGCACAGAATAATAGGGGCCAAAGTGCTCCGCAGCTAAAGGAAAAAGCTATGACCAGCATTCTGACCAACAACGGCGCAATGGTTGCTCTGCAGACCCTGAAGTCGGTCAACAGCAACCTGGAAGAGACCCAGAACCAGATCTCCACTGGTAAAGAAGTTGGTAGCGCCAAGGACAACTCCGCTGTCTGGGCCATCTCCAAGTCGATGGAATCGGACATCCAGGCATACGAAGCCGTGTCTGACGCCCTGGACTTTGGTGAAGCCACTGTTGCTGTTGCGTCCTCGGGCATGGAACAGATCGTTGAAACCCTGAAAGACATGCGTGAACTGGCAGTCGCAGGCGTTTCGCAGAACGTCGACCACGACAAGATCGAGGCCGACCTGGCGAAGAAGCGCGAGCAGATCGAATCCATCATCGACTCCGCTTCGTTCAACGGCGCCAACCTGCTGGATGACAACGTCACCGCGCAGCTGGACGTTCTGGGCGGCCTGGACGCGGCCAGCGATACCATCACGATCACCGGTATCGACAGCTCGTCCAGCCTGAACACCGCCGGCATGACCTCGCTGACCAGCGCCAACGCGGCGACTGTTCTGTCGGAAATCGAGACCATGCTGTCCTTCGCAATCGACAGCGCAGCCCAGCTGGGTGCCGACAGCAACCGTCTGAGCGACCAGAACGACTTCGTGTCGAAACTGAACGACTCGCTGAAATCCGGTGTCAGCACCATGGCCGACACCAACATGGAAGAAGCGTCGGCGCGACTGAAAGCACTGCAGACCCAGCAGCAGCTGGCGGTGCAGTCGCTCTCCATCGCGAACCAGGCGCCTTCGACCCTGCAGCAGCTGTTCCGTTAACAGCTCCAACCGGGGCGCTGACGGCGCCCCGGTCTTCCCCTCTCAGAGAATCTGAAGAATAAAACGTTAGGAAAACACGTGAATGCCCTTCTGAAGGCGAAGAGTGCCTATTCGGCGGCAAAGGCCCCGACCCGGACAGCAAAGAATTTCGAATACGAAGTGATCGCCCGCATTACGCGTCGAATGATCACATCAGCGCAACAAGGCCGCGACGGGTTCCAGGATCTGGTTGCCGCCCTGAATGACAACCGCAAACTCTGGTCCATTTTCACAGCCGATCTTGCCAACAAGGGAAACCCCTACCCGGACGAGTTGAAGCTGAGCCTCTTCGAACTGGCGGAATTCACAAGACAACACACCAGCAAGGTACTGCAGCGCAAGGCCAACGTACGCCCGCTGGTGGAAATCAATACGGCCATCATGCGTGGCCTCCGCAGCGGAGCATCCTGAATATGAGCGGACTTGTCCTGAAACTCGCCCCCAAGGAGCGTGTCCTTGTGAACGGTGCGGTGATCGAAAACGGCGACCGTCGCAGCCGCCTTTCGATTGTCACCCCGGACGCCAACATCCTGCGCCTGCGCGATGCAATCCATCCGGAAGAAGCCAATACCCCGGTGCGCCGGGTGTGTTACGCGGCGCAGCTGATCCTTTCCGGCGACGCCGACCCCGAAGAAGAGCGCCTGCCGATGCTGCGGCGCATCGAGGAGCTGAGCCAGGTCTTCACCGACCCCGACAGCCGCGCCTCCCTGGCCGAGGCGACCGAAGCCCTGATCGGCGACAACCACTACCGCTGTCTCAAGGCACTGCGCACGCTTCTGGCCCGCGAAGACCGCCTGTTTGCGGTCCGCCCTTCCTGATCCATGACCTGGCCGCGGCCCCGCGCCGCGGCGTCGATGCGGCCTCAAACGCCCGCCATGCGGGCGGCCCATCTGAAACATCACAAGGCTGGCCCCGAAAGAGACACAGGGCTTGGAACAAGCCCCCGAGACCTTTCACCGGCCCTTGAAGATCCAAATTGAAAAAGGCTCCCAGAATTGACTGGGAGCCTTTTTCATTTCAGCGAACGCCGCAACGTTTCAATGTTGCCAGGGGCAGGGGCAACCTCAACGCCCTGCCTTCGCGCGGCGCATCAGAAGCAGCAGGCGGTTGAAACTGCTGGTGATGCCCTCCGGGTCTTCACGACCGAAGAACGCGTCCAGCTCGGGCCACAGCTTGACCGCCTTGTCCAGCACCGCATCGTTGCCCTCGGAATACAGGCCCGCCCGGATCATCACCTCCGACTGCTCATAGGCGCCGAGGAACTTGCGCACATCCTGGATCACCGCGTTCTCTTCGGCGGTCGCCGCGGCTGGCAGGCTGCGCGAGACCGAACGCGAGACATCAATGGCCGGGAAGCGACCACGTTCGGCAATTTCCCGGTTCAGCACGATATGGCCGTCCAGCACGCCGCGCAGGATATCCGCGATCGGCTCATCCATGTCCGAGCCCGCCACCAGAACGCTGAACACGGCGGTGATGTCGCCCTGATCGGCGCTGCCGGGGCCCGCGCGTTCACACAGGCCGGTAATCAGCGGCGTCACCGAGGGCGGATAGCCGCGCAGGGCCGGCGCCTCGCCCGAGGCCGCGGAAATCTCGCGATGGGCTTCGGCAAAGCGGGTCACGCTGTCGGCCAGGAACAGCACGTGTTTGCCCTGGTCCCGGAAATGTTCTGCCACGGTCATCGCCGACCAGGCACAGCGGCGGCGCACAAGGGCGGACTGGTCCGAGGTGGCCGCGACGACAATCGCACGGCTCATGCCCTCCGGTCCCAGCACGTCTTCGACGAAGTGATTCACCTCGCGCCCCCGCTCGCCGACCAGCGCCATCACCACCACATCGGCTTCCATGCTTTTGGCCAGTTTCGCCAGGAGCGACGATTTACCAACGCCGGAGCCGGCAAAAAGGCCCACGCGCTGACCGCGCACGATGGGGAGAATCGTATTCAGAACCGCCTGCCCCGTTGCCAGCCGCTCTCCCAGCGGTCGGCGTTCGGCGGCCTTGGGCGGCGCGGCCATCAGGTCGCGCGGCTCCGCCCCTGGCAGCAGCGGCCGCCCGTCGAGCGGCTCGCCGAACGGGTCAATCACTCGCCCGATCCAATGATCACTGGGCGCGAAATCCGGCGACGGGCGCAACAAAACCGGGTCTCCGATTGCGACACGGTCCGGCGCGCGATCGGGTAACATACTGATACTGCTGCCGTTAATCTTCAGGACCTCGCCGTGCAACTCGTCACCGGGGCCACGTCGCAGGATCAGTCGATCACCGATGCGGGCAACCGAGGCCAGCCCGGAGATTTCGATCTCGCCACCGGCGATCCCGGCGACCCGACCCATCTGCGTGGTCAGCCGCTTGCCGGCAATCTGGCGGGTCAGTGCAGTCAGCTCTGCTTTCATTGCGGCGGTCTCCGTTGGCGTCCTGAAAACAATTTCTAAAGGAATCGGGGTTAAGCCTTGATTGAAATCGATCAAGGGAGAAACCCTGGTGTTCACAGAATTGAACGTATTCAAAATTGCCTATTCCATGGCAACCCATGCCGGCACCCGCCAGGCACTGGTGTCACAGAATATCGCCAATGCCGACACGCCTGGCTACCACGCCAAGGACATCAAGCCCTTCACGGAAGTTTTCGCCGCAGGCGCACGCCCCGGCAGCATGATCGCCACCCGCGACAGCCACCTCAATGGCAGCGCAGGCAGCGGCATGGATTGGGCGATCACCAGCTCGGACGCAGGCAGCGATCCCAATGACAACTCCGTCTCGATCGAAACCGAGATGCTGAAAGGGGTCGAGGTGGCACGCCAGCACAAGCGGGCAATGGCGATCTACAAGTCCTCCATGAACATCCTGCGCGCAAGCCTGGGCAAACCCTGAGGAGGAGCTGATCGATGAGTGAATTTTCCAGAGCCCTTTCCGTCACGGCCAGCGGTCTCAAGGCCCAGGCCGCCCGCCTGCGTCACGTATCGGAGAACATCTCCAACGCCGACACCCCCGGCTACCGCCGCAAGACGGTCCCCTTCGAATCGGTGCGCGAGCTGCAGACCGACGTGGAACATGTCCGCACTGGCCGGGTCACCCTGGACCGCAGCGACCTCGAAGAAATCTACGACCCGTCGCATCCGCTGGCCAATGAAAGCGGCCATTACGAAGGCTCCAATGTCGATCTGATGATCGAGATTGCCGACGCCCGCGAGGCCCAGCGCAGCTACGAGGCAAACCTGAAAATGTTCGAGCAGACCCGCTCGATGTCCTCCTCTCTCATGGAACTTCTGAGACGATAATTCCCCCAAGCCAATTGGAGATCCAGAATGGATATTCGCAGTCTTTCCGCCGCCACTGGCTATGCCGCGGCACGTCCGGCCACCAAGGTTGACCCTGACTATGCCGGCACCAGCGCCGGCGCCCAGCTGAAACAGAGCTTTCAGGACTTCGCCACCACCCTGCAGCAAAGCGAGCAGGTTTCGGTGCAGGCGATGACTTCCCAAGCCGATCCGCACGCATTGGTGCAGGCCCTGGCGCAGACCGAACTGGCGGTCGAAACCGCGGTCACCGTGCGCAACAAGGTGGTCGAGGCCTACCAGGAAATTCTGAGAATGCCGGTCTGAGCCATGATGAGCGAAAGCCTGTTCTACGACACATTGCGTCAGGCCCTCTGGGCCGCAGTCACCATGTCGACGCCGATCCTCCTGGTGGCGCTGGTCGTGGGTGTCGTCATCGGCCTGTTCCAGGCGCTGACCTCGGTGCAGGAAATGACGCTGACCTTCGTCCCGAAGCTGACTGCGATCCTGGTCGTGTTCTGGATGACCATGGGCTTCATGACCCAAACCCTCGTGGCCTTTTTTGATGGTCACGTCGTTCCGATGATTGCCGGAGGTCTGTAATGGAAACAACAGGTTACGCCACGCTGTCCCGTCAGTCCGGACTGATGCGTGAAATGCGGGTGATCGCAAACAACATCGCCAACTCGGCCACCACCGGCTATCGCCAGGAGGGGCTGATCTTTTCCGAATTCGTGAAATCCGCGCCCGGACAGGAATCGCTGTCGATGTCGCGCGCCAATATCTTCAACACCTCGATGGAGCAGGGCCAGCTGACCCAGACCGGTGGCGATTTCGACTTCGCCATCGAAGGGGACGGCTTCTTCATGGTGGAAACACCGCAGGGCGAACGGCTGACCCGCTCGGGCGCCTTTTCCACGAACGCGGCAGGCGATCTGGTGACCATGGATGGCTACCGGGTGCTGGACGCGGGCCGCGCTCCGGTTTTCGTGCCGCCGGATGCAGGCAAGGTCGAGGTCGGCTCCGATGGGTCGCTCAGCGCCAATGGCCGCCTTCTGGGCCAGCTGGGCCTGTTCCAGCCCGTCGAACAGCACACGCTGGTCCGGGAGGACGGCGTGATGTTCCGCGTCGAAGGCGACATCGAGGAAAACTTCGATTCGAAGGTGCTGCAAGGCTTCCTCGAAGGCTCGAACGTGAACGCGATCTCCGAAGTGTCGCGCATGATCGAAGTCCAGCGGGCCTATGAAATGGGCCAGAGCTTTTTGCAGGCGGAAGACGAACGCGTCCGCAATGCCATCAAAAACCTGATCAAGACCACCTAGGAGAATCCAGATGCGCGCCTTGAAGATCGCAGCCACCGGCATGAGCGCCCAGCAACTGCGGGTGGAGACCATCTCCAACAACCTCGCAAACATGAACACGACCGCCTACAACGCACGGCGCGCCGAGTTCGCCGACCTGCATTACCAGCAGGTGTCGCGGGCGGGGTCGGTGAATGCCTCGGACGGCACCGTGCTGCCGACCGGCGTGCAGGTGGGCCTGGGCGTGCGCCCGGCGGCCGTGTCCGTTCACTTGTCGCAGGGCGCGCTGCAGCAGACCAACAACGATCTGGACGTCGCCATCGATGGCAAGGGCTATCTCGAGGTGACGCTGCCCTCCGGTCAGACCGCCTATACCCGGGATGGCTCGCTGAAACGGTCCGCCGAGGGGCTGATCGTCACCAACGACGGCTTTGCAGTCTCTCCCGAGATCACCATCCCCGACGATGCCAAGAGCATTTCGATCAATGCCGAGGGCGAGGTCTACGGCTACTTCGACGAAACCTCCGCCGGACAACTGC
This sequence comes from Leisingera sp. S2M4, assembly GCF_055398055.1. Taxonomy (NCBI): domain Bacteria; kingdom Pseudomonadati; phylum Pseudomonadota; class Alphaproteobacteria; order Rhodobacterales; family Roseobacteraceae; genus Leisingera; species Leisingera sp. S2M4. The sequence goes on along the minus strand of NZ_AP040861.1, from coordinate 1,687,641 downwards.
TGGGGCAGCTCACGCTGGCCGGGTTCACCAACCCCAAGGGGCTCGAAGCGATCGGCAGCAACCTGTTCACCGAGACCGAGGCCTCCGGCCCGGCAACCGTCTCCACCGCAGGCGAAGACGGCCTTGGCACCCTGCGCCAGGGCTATCTCGAGGCCAGCTCGGTGGATGCGGTGCGCGAAGTGACCGAACTGATCGCCGCCCAGCGCGGCTATGAAATGAACGCCAAAGTCATCTCGGCGGTTGACCAGATGATGGGCGCAACCACGCAGGTCCGCTGATGAAACAGGTCTTCGCTCTCCTGATCGCCGGCGCCTTCTGCGCGCCCCCCGCCCTCGCGGATTACCTGGTCCCGGTGCGCACGATCCGTGCCAAGGACATCGTCAACGCCGAAGATCTGGCGCTGAAAAAGGGCGAGATCATGGGCGCGCTGACCAATCCTTCCGAGGTGATCGGCATGGAAGCGCGTGTCGCGCTCTATGCCGGGCGCCCGCTGCGGCCCGGCGACATCGGCCCGCCAGCCATCATCGAACGCAACGACCTGGTCACCCTGATCTTCCGTCAGGGCGGGCTGACCATCGCCGCCGAAGGCCGCTCGCTTGGCCGTGGCTCGGTCGGCGAAGCCGTCCGGGTCATGAATCTTTCTTCCCGCACCACCGTCACCGGCCGGGTCAAACAAGACGGCTCCGTAGAGGTAAACTGATGACCATGAAACTCACCCCCGTCAAACCGCTGCTTCTTGGCCTGGTCGTGCTCGGCGCCTGTGGCCGGATGGACCACCTGGGCAAGGCACCGTCCTTCACCCCCACCACCGAATCGAACGAGCATGTCGCCATGCTGTACCAGGGGCTGCCGACCGAGACCCAGACCCGCCGTACGGTGGACGGAGCCTCGCTGTGGAGCGGCGGCCAGCAATCACTGCTGGGCGACCGCCGGGCGATGAAACGCGGCGACATCATGACCGTGGTCATCGAAATCGACGAGGAAGCCGAGATCTCCAACGACACCCAGCGTTCGCGCTCCGGTTCCGAAAGCCTGAACGTGCCGCAGCTGCTCGGCCTGCCCCAGCGGCTGGACGAGAAACTGCCCGAAGGCGCCTCTGCCGCCAACGCGGTCGAGCTGGGAAGCTCCAGCTCCTCCGGCGGCAAGGGCTCCGTCAAGCGCAGCGAAAAGCTGGAACTGCGGATTGCCGCCACCGTCGTCGACGTGCTGCCCAACGGGGTGCTTGCGATCAGCGGCACCCAGGAGCTGCGGGTGAACTTCGAACTGCGTGAACTGCTGGTAACCGGCTATGTCCGGCCCCAGGACATCAGCCGCCAGAACGAGATCACCTATGACAAGATCGCCCAGGCGCGGGTCTCCTACGGTGGACGTGGCCAGATCACCGACGTGCAGCAGCCGCGCTACGGCCAGCAGCTGCTTGATGTCGTCCTGCCGTTCTGAGGATCGCCATGTTGTCCAAACTTCTCCCTGTTATCTTGCTGATACTCGGCACCGGGGGCGGCATCGGTGCCGGCATCATGCTGGCGCCTGCCCCCGAGCCGGTCGAGAGCGCGGAGGCCAGCAAGCCCGCCGCGCCCAAGCCCGAAGCCAAGGAGCCCGAGGAACTCAGCGAAGAGAACCAGCGCGAATACATCAAGATCAACAACCAGTTCGTGGTGCCAGTGGTCGAGCGCGAGAATCTCACCTCTCTGGTCGTGATGTCGCTGAGCCTGGAAGCCAAGAAAGGCACCACCGAAAAGGTCCACGCCTATGAGCCGAAGCTGCGCGACGTGTTCCTTCAGGTGCTGTTCGATCATGCCAACATGGGCGGCTTCCGCGGCGCCTTTACGCGCTCGGACGTGCTGGACCCGCTTCGGACCGCCCTGCGGGAGGCGGCCCAAAAACACCTCGGAAAGGATGTCTATGACGTCCTGATCATGGAGATCTCCCGCCAGGACGTTTGAGCCGTCACATGGTGCCAGAACTGAAAAAGGCCGACCTGCATTGCAGGTCGGCCTTTCCCGTTTTCGCCGGGCGGTCGGTTTACTGCCCCAGCAACTGATCCATGAAGCTCTTGGCCTGTTCGGCCTTGCGGCGCTTGCGTTCGGAGGCGGCCATGGTCTCGACCGCGTGTTTGCGACCAAAGGCCTGGCGCAGCTGGTCCATCACCCGCAGCTTCTGCGCGGTGGCCTTGGCCAGGTCCTGGTTCAGCTGCCTGCGGGTGCGCGTGTGCCAGCCCTGCCACAAGAGATCCGCCCCGAGCGCCTTCATCGCGTGGTCGCCGTCGCCCTGCTCCCGCACCGACTGAACCTGCGCGTTCAGCTGTGCCAGCTGTCCGCGAAGCTGCGCCTCACGGGCAAGGATCGGCTGCACCTTGGCATGTTCCTGCATGTACTGCGCGGCGGTGACTGCCGCCATCTGGTCCAGCATCTTCTGCTTCATGTCACTTTCCCCTTGGCGCGCTTGCGCATTTCCTCGGCGAACCGGATCGCTGCCGCAACCGGCGCGTAATGCTCTTCTTCGACTTCCTCGCCGATCTCGATCGTCGCATGCAGCGCCCGCGCGGTTGGCGGGTCGCTGTGGATCGGCACACCGTTCTCATTGGCGACACGGCGGATCGCCGCGGCCACCTCGTCAACCCCCTTGGCCACACAGACCGGGGCGGTGCCCTTCTCGCGGCTCCATTTGAGCGCCACGGCATAGTGCGTCGGGTTGACGATCACCACGTCGGCCTTGGGCACATCCGCCAGCATCTGGCCCATCGCGATCTCCATGCCGCGCTGGCGGCGTTGGCCCTTGGTGTGCGGGTCGCCCTCGGCGTCCTTGATTTCGTCCTGAAGCTCCTTGCGCGACATCATGTTCTTGCGGTGATGTTCGGCGTGTTGGAACGCCGCATCGACGATACCGATCGCCAGCGCGATGATCAGCGCCAGGAACAGGAACTCCAGCGACAGCTGCGCCAGCATCATCACCACCGACTGCGGCCCGGTGCCTGCCGAGGAAATCATCTCGGGCAGGCGCTTTGACAGGTAGACGCCAAGGCAGATCGAATACAACACCAGCTTGACGAAGCTCTTGAGGAATTCGAACAGGCCGGAGCGCCCGAATTTGTTCTTGGCGTTGGAGATGATCGAAATGCGCGACAGCTTCGGTTCCAGCTTGGAGGGCGCGAAGACCAGCGCCCGCTGGCCGATGATCGAGAGCAGCACGAACACGAAGGGCACCAGGAACCAGGGCAGAATCGGTTTGATCGCACTGCCGACGAATCCCCCGGACGGGGCCGCGGCGGATCCCTCGAAAAACAGCGGCGCCAGCCGGTCGGGCTGGTCCAGAAATGCCATCAGTGCAGTTCCCAGCCCCTCGACGCTGCTGCTGCCGGCCGCATAGAAGGCGACGATCAGGCCAAGATAGGCGGCCGCAACGGACAGGTCGGTGGATTTGGCCACCTCGCCTTTTTCGCGGGCCTTCCGGAGCTTCTGTTCCGTCGGCTCAAATGACTTGTCTGAATCGTCGTCCTGACCGCTCATGGCATGCCGCCTCCCGGATCGGCGAAGAAGGTCACCAGGGCCCGCGACCAGACGTCCAGAATCATCGGGCTACCAACCATCAGGATGAACAAGCCACCAAAGGTGATCACCGGCGCACCGACCATCGCAACCATCAGCTGCGGCATCGCCCGGTTGATGACCCCGAGCGCCAGGTTGTAGATCACCGCGGTGATCACGAAGGGCGCCGCCAGGGTGAAGGCCAGTGAAAAGCTCTGCGAGACGCGGTGGACGCCCCATTCCGCCAGCCCGGCGGCACCCGGGAACTGCCCGGCGGGAAACAGCTGGTAGGACCGGATCATCAGCTCGGCCACACGCACATGCAGGCCCATCATCACCGCCAGCGTCACCCCCGAGATCATCAGCACCGCGCCCAGCGCGGGCATCGGTTCGGCACCGATGCCGCCCAGAACCTGCGAGAGCGACGTACTCTGCGCGGCCATCGCCCCGGCGGTCTGCAGGGCGAGCACGAACATCCGCACCCCGACCCCCAGCGCCAGCCCGATCAGGGCCTCGGTTGCGGCAAAGCGGGCAAAGCCCATCACCCCATCCGGCTCCGCAAAGGCAGGCAAAGCCGGGGCGACGACGAAGGTGAACGCGATGGAGACGGCCAGCTTGACCCGCACCGGCACGTACATTTCGCCCATGGCGGGCAGCACCGACACCATCGCCGCGACCCGCAGAAAGACAATCGCCGCATGCCAGAATCCGGCCCCCAGCAACATGACCAGCTCCGGGGGCAGAAAGTTCAGGCTCATGCCTGCACCATCCCGACCAGCGACGGCTGCGCCTCCAGACCGATCTCCTCGAAGGAGAGCACCGGGTTGGTGATGCCCCGAGACTTCAGGATCGTGCGCAGGTAGCGGCGGCGGCGGGTGGAGGTGACCACGGCGGCAAAAATGCCCTGATCGGTGATGCCCGAGAGTTTTTCGGTCAGCCCGTCGGCGAGCCGGTTGAAGAGGTCCGGCGGCAGCGCGATGTCCAGCCCGGCCCCCTGGCCGTCGATCTGGTAGGTCGAGAACTTGTCCTCCCACTCGGGCGCCAGCTGCACCAGCGGGATGGTGCCGTCCTCGCGCTTCATTTCCGCGACCAGCTGGAAACCAAGTCTCTGGCGAACGTGCTCGCAGATCAGCTCCGGCTGGGACACATGCTGACGGGCCTCTGCGATGGCTTCCAGGATCAGCGGCATGTTGCGGATCGACACGCGTTCCTCCAGCAGCAGTCGCAGCACCGCGTGCAACGTATCCATCGGGACCTTTTCCGGCACCAGCGCATCCAGCAGCTTGCGGTTCGCCTCAGCCCGGTAGGTATCGGACAGCTGGGTCATCTCGTCCAGCAGGCGGCGCAGCGATTTCAGCGTCAGCAAACGGCCGAAGTTCTGCTTGATGACTTCCAGCAGATGGGTGGCCAGAATCTCCGGCGGGCTGACCACGGTCGCGCCGGACAACGCCGCCTGCTCCTGTGCCTTGGCGGGAATCCAGCGGGCAGGCGCGCCGTAGACCGGCTCGGTGACATCGGTCCCCGGCGGCAGCGAGGCATGGTCATCGGGCATCAGCGCCAGCACCATGTCCGGATGCAGGAAGCCGCGCACCTGCTCGACGCCCTGGACCTTGATGACATAGGTGCCCTTTTCGAGATCATGCTGATCGGTCAGCCGGATCTCCGGCAGGATCAGGCCAAAGGAGGTCGCCACATGGGACCGCATGTTGGCGATCCGCGCGTCCAGCCCGGTGCCGGCATCCAGCACCATGCTGACCAGGTCCGGCGCGAACTCGAGATGCAGGTCATCGAGATCCAGGATATCGCCCAGGGGCCGCGCGGTGGAGGGATCCGAGGCTTCCTCGATCTTCTCTTCGATCTCGGCTTCCGCGTCGTCCTGCTTCTTCTTGGCCATCTTGAAGGCGGCAAAGCCCAGCACGCTGCCGCCCAGCACGAAGGGCAGGAACGGAAGGCCGGGCACCAGCGCGAACATCACCATCAGCACCGCAACCGTGGCCAGCGCGGCAGGGTGACGGCCGAACTGGTCCACCAGCGCCGTATCGGTGGCGCCGGTTGCCCCGCCACGCGCCAGCAGCAGCGCCGCCGCGATGGAGATGATGACCGAGGGGATCTGCGACACCAGACCGTCGCCGACGGTCAGGATGGCATAGGTCTCGAAGGCACTGCCGACCGGCATGCCATGGACGAGAACGCCCATGATCAGACCCATCACCAGGTTCAGCAGGGTGATGAGAAGCCCGGCAATTGCGTCGCCCTTGACGAATTTCGAGGCACCGTCCAGCGACCCGAAGAAGGTGGTCTCCTGCTGCTCGCGCTCGCGGCGTTCCTTGGCGGTCTGGTGGTCGATGGCGCCGGCGGACATGTCCGCGTCGATGGCCAGCTGCTTGCCCGGCATGCCGTCCAGGGCAAAGCGCGCGCCCACTTCGGCCATCCGCGCCGCACCCTTGGTGATCACCATGAAGTTGACGATCAGAAGCACCCCGAACACCACCAGGCCCAGGAACACGCTGCCGCCCATCACGAACTGGGCAAAGCCTTCGATCACATTGCCGGCGGCATCGGTGCCGGAATGGCCCTGGCCGATGATCAGCTTGGTCGAGGAGACGTTCAGCGACAGACGCAGCATCAGCGAGGCCAGCAGGATCGTCGGGAACGACGAGAAATCCAGCGGCCGCTCGATGAACAGGGTGATGGTGAAGATCAGGATCGCCAGCGCAAAGGAGGCCGCCAGACCCACGTCCAGCACCCAGGCCGGCATCGGCAGGATCATCATCACGATGATCGCCATCAGCGCCAGCGCCAGCAGCACGGTGGGACTGAAAAGTTGTTCTTTTGTCAGCTTAGGCACGGCTCGGCCCTCGCGTCCCGCGCGGTGCATCCGCGACTGAGCGTGGTTGCCCCGAAGTTACGGAAACAAAGGGCGCCGCAGCTGGTGCAAGATTGAACCCGGCGGCGCCTGTACCACAGGGATTCGGCCCTTGCAGGCCTTGTATCGTATCGTTTTTCGGCATTCTGCCCATTCCAAATCAGGATTCACCCGATCTTCAGATTACCGGCAGGCCGTTGACAAAGTGTTATCACGACAGCCGCAGGCCGCCCCGGGGGCGACCTGCAAAAGACCATCAAAAGAAGGCAAAACGGTCAGTTGACCTTGGCCGCTCCCTGCGCGCTGCCGACACGGCGCAAAAGGTCGGTGATACCGCCGCGCGTGCCCTCGCTGCTTTCGACCAGCGCCCGGGCGTGGGCCAGCGGCGACAGCCCCTCGGGGTCGCGGGCGGTCTCGCTGATCTGGGTGGTCACGGTGGCGACCGCTTTGAACTGGGGTTCTTCGTCCGTGTTGATCGCCTCGATGGCGTCCAGGTTTTCCGAATGCCAGAACCCACGCGCCGCCGCATTGGCGTCGTCCTCGGCCAGCAGATACTCACCGGCGCGGCCATATTCGCCATTGCGCCACAGGGCTTCGGCGCGCAGACGGTTGGCCTCGGTGCCCTCCAGCCCCATCAGCTCGACCAGCGCCCGGTGCGGTTTGCCCAGTTCCAGAGCCGCTTCCGCCATCATCAGGCGGCGGCGCTCGTCCTCGGGCTCAAGCGACAGCTTGTTCAGCATTGTCTGTGCCTGCTCGGCAAAGCCGAGATCCAGCAGGCGACGCGCCACATCCGCGGCAACCGGCGCGGCCTCGCCCGCCGTGGCCTGGCCCGAGAACACCAGCGCGTATTGCAGGAAGGTCACATCATCGGCGCGCTCGGTCAGCAGCAGCATCAGCGGCTCGATCGCGGCCACCCGTGCGGCCGGGCCATCACGCTCGGTCAGGTCATCCAGTTCCTCGAAGGCATCGTGAAACTGGCCCATCAGCGCCAGGGAGGACACCTGCGCAAGCCGCAGATCCGCGCCCAGCTCGGTGTCACGGTTTTCCAGTTCATACGAGGCCACGAGGTCCGGCACATCCGGCGACAGCGCCTTGCGTTCCTTCACGCTCAGCGCGACCAGCTCGATCAGGGCGGTGGGCGCACTGCCCGTCCGCTCGGCCACTTCACTGGTCAGCTCCTCGGCGACCTTTTCCGTGTCCCCTTCCAGCTCGGCAATGGCGGCTTCCGCCAGGTTGATCTCCGGCACATCCTCGACACCTGTCCGGTCGACGGCGCGCAGGATCGCTTCGGCCACGTGATGATCGCCGGTTTTGGCAAACATCTTGCTCACCCGCGGGCCAAGATGCACGCGCAGGTGCACCGGCAGCTTCGAGAACGCCAGCTGAATGGCATCCGAGCTGGCGTTGCGCTTGATTTCGCCATCGGCAAGCGCGCCCCAGAGCGCGGTGTCGCCTTCGCAGCCCTGCTGCCCCGAGAACGGGTGGTTCACAGGCAGCGATTCGCCGTCGAGCAGGCTGGCCATGGCGGTCAGCAGCGCCGCGTCGGGGTGGTCACGATCCTGCTCTGGCAGGATTTCCAGCATCGAACGCGATTCGGCACCAAAGCCGAAGTACAGATAGATCCGCGACAGGGCGTAGACACTGGCCGGGTTCACATCGTCGAATTCCCGCACCAGGGCGCTGCGCAGGGCAGACACCTGGTCCGCAAACGGGCTGTCATCGCCCCAGGTCTGGATGGCAACGGCGCGATCCGGCAGACAGTGCATCTGCTGGTTTGCCGCCCCGTCCAGCCCCGCCTTCAGGCCGGTTTCGCGGTCGATGGCCGAGGTCACGGCGATATGATCCAGCGGGTTCAGGGGCCGGTCGCTGCGCCCCAGCGGATCCAGCCCGGCAATCGCGGCCTCTGGCAGGCCGTCCGCGCCGACCTTCAACAGGCCCTGCCGCGCGGCACGGCCAATCTGCTGCAGCAGGCGCTGCTCCGATTCGTTGACGACGGCCGCCCGTTCGGTTTCCACCATGTCGAGCAGGAAACCGGCGTCCGGCATGCGGCTGGTGGCCACCTGCGGATCGGCCTCGGGCTGGACAAGCTTCGGCGTCCGGATCGGCTGGCTGTCGCGGCCCTGGGCCAGCATCACATCCCCCAGATCCTCGATCCGCGCCTCGGGCGGCGCGGCAACGGGGTCGGGGCTTTGCGACGTCTGTTCCGTCGCGGCCTGCGGGGTCACCCGGGTGCTGGCGGGCTGGCTGGCTGCCGTCGCCAGCTCCAGCGCCATACGCGCATCGGTGGCCGCGCCGCCCGAGAACCGGAACCTGTAGCCGGACCCGGGCGAGGTCAGGGGCAGCACGCCACCGCCAAGAGGCGCCGAGGATGTCGCCACGGTCGCGCCGCGCGGCACCGGCGTATCAAGGTCCCGGATGTCCACCACCAGGTAGCCGTTCTGCTGCACGTAGGACGTCACCTTGCAGTCACAGCCCAACTGCAGACGCAGCGGCTGGCCGGGGCCGATCTGCCCCAGGGATTGCAGCCGGGTCCGCGGGATCATGCGGAAGACGCGGGAGGTATCGAACACCGCCTCCGGCGCGTCGATGTTCACCGTCGCCGTCTTACCACTCTGGGTCAGGGACCAATCCGCGTTTCCGGGCAGTCGCATCACCAGCCGGGTAAAGCCGTCATGCTCGCCCGAGCGGGTCACGATGGTCTGTGCCTGGGCACCGACCGCCGTCAGAAGGGTAGCTGTAAGGGCAATTGCACGCCAGATCATGCTGCGTCCTGTTTCACCGATTTAAGCGCCTCTTCCAGTTCCGAGAAACCGGGGCGGAAATGTGAGGGCGTGTTCTGGCGGCCCACTTCGATGCAGATCGCCGCCGCGTGGTTGTGCAGGTTGGCCACCAGCACCTCGCGGATGAGCTGGTAGAAATGCGCGTCTTCCTCGACCACGTTCTTCACCTTACCGGCAAAGGGCGCCGCCAGGCAGTAGGCCAGGAAGATGCCCAGAAAGGTCCCCACCAGCGCGCCGCCAATCATCTTGCCCAGCACCTCTGGCGGCTGGTCGATCGAGCCCATGGTCTTGATCACGCCCAGAACCGCGGCAACGATGCCCAGCGCGGGCAGGCCGTCCGCCAGGGTCTGCAGGGCATGGCTGCCGTGCATGGCGTGATGGTGGTTCGCCTCGATCCGCTTTTCCAGCACCTCTTCCACCTGGTGCGGATCGTCGTAGTTCATCGACGCCGAGCGCATGGTGTCGCAGATCAGGTTGATGGCTTCCTTGTCGCCCATGATCTTGGGGTACTTGTTGAACACGGCGGAGTTTTCCGGATCCTCGATGTGCTGCTCGACCTCAACCGGGTTGGCGCGCGCGATCCGGATCAGGGCAAACAGCAGACACAGCAGGTCGCGGTAGTCGTCCGGCTTCCACTTTGGGCCCTTGAAGACCTTGCCGACATCCTTGAGCGTATGCTTGATCCCGCCCATGTCGTTGCTGATCAGGAAAGTGCCGACGGCGGCCCCACCAATCATCATCATTTCGAACGGCAGCGCCTTGATGATGATCGCCAATTTGCCGCCAGCCAGAAGGTAGCCGCCAAATACCATGGCAAAGATCACCACGATGCCTACAATACCGATCATAGGTCCACTCCAAATTCCATTGGTTTTTACCAGTTTAGGCGAGTCGTCCTAAGGAAAGACTAAACAGGCGCCTGCGCCTGGGCTCATTCCTTGGGCACGGCACCGTTGCGCCCGGCCAGCACCACGCTGATGGTATAGGCGGCCTCGGGGCTCAGCCCTGCCATGATACCCGCGGCCGATTCCGGCTGCATGCGTGCCAGGAAACCCGCGGCAAAGCCGGGATCCATTTCCTCGAACAGGGCGGCGGCTTCCTTGGGTTTCATCTGCTCGTAGACTGTGGTCAGACGGGTCACATCCGCCTCGGTCGCGCCATCGGCCATCGACAGGGTCGCCCGCAGCCGCGATTCGGCCTCTTCCAGTGCCGCCAGTTTCTTTTCGATCGCCTGATCTGCGATCTCCAGCGCCTTGGCGCGGTCCTGGATCTCGGCCTCGCGGGCGGCCAGCGCCGCTTCCCGCTCCTTGAAGGCTGCCAGCATGGTCTGCAGCTCCGCCGAGGACGGCAGCGATTCGCGGTTTGGTTCGCCGTTATGCGCCGCGGCGGCCTTGTCGGAGTCCTGCAGACTGGCCACTTCGCGGGCGATGGCCGGTCCCGCCTCTAGGGCGAGCCGCACAACGGCCGAGCCCATCAGCAGGAGCGCCAGCATCATCAGCGTGCCACTGCGCCGGAACCGGCGCGGCTTTCTGGTCTTGGTCTTGCCGGCCATCACGCCACCCGATTCTGGCTGCGATTGTGACGCACGAACATCAGGCCGGACGGTTTACCGTCTTCCGGTTGCGGCTGATCGGCGTCTTGCGACTGCGATTCGGCCTCATAGGCAGCGGCCATCGCGGCATCTTCCGCCGCAGGCGCCTGGGCCTGGGGCTGGGCTTGGGGCGCGGCCTCGGGGATGTCATGCATCGAGGCCATCATCAGCTCCAGCCGCTGCGCCACCGTTTCGGCGCGTCCGGTCAGCTGCTGCAGCGCCTTGCTGGAGCCGTCGGAGATCTGCTGCGCCGATTGCAGCGATTTGTTCAGGTCATCAACCTGGGCGGACAGCACGGCAACCGCGCCGCCAACGCCCTTTTCCAGGTCATTGAACCGCTTCAGCCGGCGCGACAGCACCAAGCAATAGAATCCGGCGCCCAACGCCCCGGCCGCAAGCAGGATATCAGCTATAAGGTCCATCCTGTCCTCCTAGTTAAGTACGAAATCCATAATCAGCAGATCACGCACCCGGCCCTGGCCGGTGGCAATGTTGATCCGCCGCAGCATCTGCGCTCTCAGTTTAGGCAGAGCCATCGGATCGGTCAGATCGTCAAGCTCCAGTGCTCTCAGGTAGCTGTTAAGGACATCGACAACCCGCGGCAGGATTTTCTCGACCTCGGCCTGGTGGACCAGGTCGACCTCAAGTTGCGCGCGGAACCGCAAATGCTTCAAACCGCTGGCTTTGCGCAGGGTAATCACAATCGGGTCCATTTCGATAAAGGCGATATTGGCGATATCCTCCGCCGACTCACCCATGTCCACGCCTTCTGGCGCCTCTTCGGTCACAGTCGCCGGTTCTGGCGCTGCTTGCTGACCAAAGGGAAGAAGGCCTGACTGAACGGCGAAGAAACCTCCGCCTGCACCCACCAAAGCCAGCACCACCCCGATGATCAGGGGCAGTTTGCCTTTCTTGGCCGGTACTTCTGCTTCTGTGTCTACTGCAGCGTCTGTCATGGCTATCCCTAAAACGTCGTGCAGCATCTTCATAACCTGCGAGGGACTAACCGAATGTTAAGGCCGATCCGTCAAAAGGGTTGCAGACCGGACAGAACGCCGGTGCGACGGAGGTTAATGTGCAGCAGATCAAGAATGTCTGGGCAGAAATGGACATGCGGAAGCGCCTGATTGCCGTGGGGGCCACGGTCATCATGTTTCTCAGCGTCATCGCCATGTCCCATGTGGCAAGCAAGCCAACAATGACACTGCTTTATGCCGGGCTCGAAAGCGGCACGGCAGGAGATGTGGTGCGGGCGCTGGAACAGCGCGGCACCCAATATGAAGTGCGCGGCGGCTCGATTTACGTGCCCTCGGTGCAACGCGACGAACTTCGCATGACCCTCGCCAGCGAAGGCCTGCCTGCAAATGGCGGCAAAGGGTACGAACTCCTTGATTCTCTTAGCGGTTTCGGAACGACCTCGCAGATGTTCGATGCCGCATACTGGCGCGCCAAGGAAGGCGAGCTGGCCCGAACCATCGTGGCCAGCCCGCATGTCAGCCAGGCGCGCGTGCATCTCGCCAACACCGGCTCGAATCCCTTCCAGCGCACGGTTGAGCCGACCGCCTCGGTCTCGATCGTGCCGATGGGATCGCCGATCACCCCGGCGCAGGCGAACGCGATTCGCTTCCTGGTCGCCTCGGCCGTCACCGGTCTGGCGGTGGAAAATGTTGCCGTGATCGACGCCAATGGCGCCCTGATCGGTTCCACCGATGCGGCTGCGGCCGCCGGGGCAGGCAGCGATGACCGCTCGCAGATGATTCGTGAGCGCGTGCTGCGCCTTGTCGAAGCCCGGGTTGGTCAGGGCAACGCCGTGGTCGAAGTCAGTGTCGAGACCGTCACCGACACCGAATCGATCCGCGAAAAGCGCGTTGATCCGAAAAGCCGCGTCGCGGTCAGCACCGACGTCGAGGAGCGCGCGGATTCCTCGACCAACCAGGCCGGCGAAGTCACTGTTGCCTCCAATATTCCCGATGGGGATGCCGCCTCCGGCCAGGGCTCCAAGGCCAGCACCAGCGCAACCCGCGAACGGATCAACTACGAGATTTCGGAGACCGAGAAGGAAATCGTGCGCGGCCCCGGCGCCATCAAGCGTCTTACGGTTGCGGTCCTGGTCAATGGTGAGACCATCACCAATGACGCCGGCGAAACCGTCTTCCAGCCGCGTCCCGAAGACGAGCTGAACGCCATGCGCGAGCTGATCTCGGCGGCGGTCGGCTTTGATGCCGAGCGCGGCGACGTCATCACGCTCAAATCGATGGACCTGCCCGCGGTCGAGCCGCAGGGCACGGTGGCGACCAGCTCCTTCATGGACAACCTCTATTTCGACGCCATGTCGCTGATCCAGATCGCCGCCCTCGCCATCGTCAGCCTGATCCTGGGACTGTTTGTGGTCCGTCCGATCCTGTCGAACCAACCCGCAGCGGCAGGCGCCGCGCTGGACGGTCCAACCCCGGGCGCGCTGCCTGCCCTGCCGGGCCTCGGCGGTGACGGCTTCATGACGCCGCCCGACCTGGGTGCCGGGCTGGCGCTGGACGGCGAGATCCAGAACAATGAAACCGGCCAGTTCGAACCGATGGGTGACCTGCCTGCCATGGGCACCGCCGGTGACATGATGGGCGCTGCGGGCCTGCCTGCCCTGGGCGGCAACTCCGCCGATCCGGTTGACCGGCTGCGCAGCATGATCGGTGAGCGCCAGGAAGAAACCGTCCAGATCCTGCGCGGCTGGCTGGAAGAAAACGAGGAGCGTGCCTGATGACCATTGCGCATCTTTTGGAAAACTTCGGGATCGACACCACCGCGGAGCCTGCTCTGCCCACGATCTCCGAGGAATTGGCCGAAGAACAGCGGCTGGCATCCTTTGAAAGCGGCTACACGGCCGGCTGGGAAGATGCGGTCGCCGCCAAGGACAAGGAAAGCAGCCGCATTTCCGCCGAGCTGGCCAGCTCGCTGGAGGATCTCAACTTCACCTACCACGAAGCGCAGAATCAGCTGCTCGAATCGCTCGACCCGATGTTCAAGGTCCTGACCAGCGCGATCCTGCCCGATGCGATGGCCGCGTCCTTCGGACACCATATCGTCGACCAGCTGAGTGAGATGGCCAAGGGGCGGACCGATCAGCCGATGCAGATCATGGTCTCCCCCGGCGAAGGCGCCCCGGTGCGCAAGCTGTTGCCGGAAAATTTCGCGGTGCCGGTCACCGTCAAGGAAGACAGTACCCTGTCCGCCGGGCAGGCCTACCTGCGGGTTGGCGCGTCGGAATGCGAAATCAACTGCGATGCGCTGCTCGAAACGATCCACGAATCGATAGAAGCCTTCACCTATCACGCAAAAGAGGACAGCCATTATGGATGACGCTGCCGATCTCAACATGAAATCTGCCGACGCCGGCAATCCCTTTGTCTCTGTCCCGGTCGAGGTCGTCGTCTCGGTCGGCAAGGCCCGGCCACTGATCCGTGACCTGGTCAACCTGGGCGAAAATGCGGTGCTGACGCTGGACAAGCGGGTCGAAGACCCGGTTGACCTCTACGTTGGCGACCGGCTGGTCGCGCGCGGCCAGCTGGAGGAGCTGGAGGGCGACCAGGCAGGCCAGCTTGCCGTGCGCCTGACCGAGATCGCGGATCTGCAAAGCGGGCTGGGATGACACATACGACATTTGTGCGGGCGGCACTGGCGGCAGCGATCCTGCTGGCCATGCCGCAGACCGCCCTGGCTCAAGAATTGAGCCTTTCGCTGGCAGACGGCGAATCGATCTCGGCCCGTTCGATCCAGCTGATACTTCTGATTACCGTGCTCAGCCTGGCCCCCGGCCTGCTGATCATGATTACCTGTTTCCCGTTTCTCGTGACGGTGCTTTCGATCCTGCGTCAGGGATTGGGGCTGCAACAGGCCCCCCCGAACATGCTGATGATCAGCCTCGCCCTGTTCCTCACCTATTTCGTGATGGAGCCGGTCTTTACCGAGGCTTGGGAGACCGGGATCAGCCCGATGCTGGAAGAGCGCCTAGAGCCCGGCGAGGCCATCAGTCGAAGCCTCGAACCGTTCCGCGGTTTCATGGCGAACCGGCTCGACCCGGACACCTTCTACGCCATTGCGGATCTGCGCCCGGCAACCCAGGGCATTGACCCGACGGCCGACGCGCCGCTGTCGGCGCTGATTCCCAGCTTCATGCTGTCGGAAATCGCCCGGGCCTTCCAGATCGGCTTCCTGGTGTTCCTGCCCTTCCTCGTGATCGATCTCGTGGTGGCGGCGATCCTGATGTCGATGGGCATGATGATGGTGCCTCCGGCCATCGTGTCGCTGCCGTTCAAACTGGCGTTCTTCGTGGTTGCCGACGGCTGGAGCCTGATCGCCAGCGCCCTGGTCCGCAGCTACTACCCCTGATCCGCCACTCTGGCGACCTTCTGAAACCGGGTACCCTGTACCCGGTTTTTTCGTGTCTGCATCAGACACCCGATCCGCCTTGCCCTCCGTGCCCCTCTTTGTCGCTTGCCTGTGCGAATTAACGCATCGCCGCCGCAACCGGCCCGTTCCCACCTGAAAAGCCCCGCGAACGCCGCTGATCCGGCCGGCCCGGACATTGGCGCGCGGCACCGATATCGCGAAGACAAGCGCTGCTGGAAGGGCGCGCGCTGACGGCGATCGCCAGAGCGATCCCTTGGCGGGTTCACCTGCTTTGCGGCACCGCAGCTCTGCCAGAGCGGTTGGCTCTGCCGCCGCAGCTGTCAGCCCCCCGTTGTCCGGGTGTCCCCTGCCAAAGCGAAAAGCCCCGGCTGCGACAGGCAGGTCCGGGGCTTTGGCAGAAACTTGGGCAGTTGATCAGCGGACGACGAACTCCGCATGCAGCGCGCCCGCCGCTTTCAGGCTCTTCAGAATGTCGATCATGTCGCGCGGCGACACGCCCAGCGCGTTCAACCCCGACACCACTTCGGACAGGGAGGTGGTCTCCGGCACCTCGGCCAGTTGCACGCCCTCTTCTTCCTCGATGGCGGCGCCGGTACGTGGCACAACCACCGTCTCCCCGTCGGCAAAGGGGTTCGGCTGCACCACCAGCGGTGTTTCCTCGATCCGCAGTGTCAGGTTGCCCTGGGCCACGGCGACGCGGGAAATCCGCACATCGCTGCCCATGACGATGGTGCCCGAGCGCTGATCGACCACGACCCGCGCCTTGCGTTGCGGTTCCACCAGAATGTTCTCGATCCGCCCGACGGCATGGGCCGTGGAACGGGCGTTGGTGCGTTTGATGTCGACTTCCACGGTACCGGAGTCCCGCATCAGGGCCACGTTGCGACCGAACTCGTTGTTGATCGCGCGTTCGATGCGCCCGGCGGTGGTGAAATCCGGCTCCCGCAGCGCCAGCCGCATGGAGCTGAGCGATGCCAGGTCAAAGTCGATCTCGCGTTCGACCCGCGCGCCGGACGGGATCACCCCGGCGGTCGGCACACCCTGTGTCACGGTGGCCGCGGCCCCTTCGGCCACGGCGCCGCCGGCCAGGATGGTGCCCTGCGCCACAGCGTAGATCTGACCGTCCGCCGCGTTCAGCGGTGTCATGATCAGCGTACCACCCAGCAGGCTCTTGGAATCGCCGATCGCCGACACGGTCACGTCAATGGTGCTGCCCACCCGGGCAAAGGGCGGCAGCGTCGCGGTCACGAAAACCGCGGCCACGTTCTTGGGGCGGAACTGCTCGCCGGTCACGTTGACCCCGAGCCGCTCCAGGATGTTGGACATGATTTCCTCGGTGAAGGGCGAGTTGCGCAGCCCGTCCCCGGTGCCATCGAGCCCGACCACAAGGCCGTAACCCACCAGGTCGTTGCCCCGGACCCCGTCGAATTCGACCAGGTCCTTGAGCCGGATGGTATTGGCCTGCGCGAGGGCGGGAATCAGCAGCAGGCAGCTGAGGAGTATGCGGAAAAAGACCATCATCAGAGATACTTCAGCAGGGACAGCTGCGAGCTGCGCGAGGTGATCGTGTAAAGACCCTCGAGCTGCGTCTGCGCTTCCTGCAGCCGTGTATAGGTTTCGTAGGGATCGGCCGAGACCAGCTTGTTCTTGACGATGCTCAGGCTGGTCTTGGACGCCTCGTTGCGGGTGTTGACCGCCTCCAGCTGCCCTTCGATGAAGCCGACATCCGCCTGCAGCCTGATCAGCCGCTGTTCGCTTTCGGTCATCTCGGTGCTGGATTCGATCACCAGGTCGATGCGCACGTCATCGGCAAGACCCAGGGCCGGTTCATTGGCCAGCGCGGCGATCACGTAGCTTTGCAGCGTATGCTTCAGATTGTCATCGTCAGCGCGGATCCCCATGGACACCTGCTGCCCTTCGCCCACCGTGACCGGACGCAGATCCGTGTCGGAACCGCGATACATCACGCTGTCGAACCCGGCGGGATCGGCGAACCAGTCCTTCACCTCCTGAATGATGTCGCTGCTGGTGGTCAGGCCCGACACTTCGGTCAGGATGCTGGCCATCAGGGTATCGGCGCCATTCAGCGGCTTGGTATCGGTGGCGGTGCCGGCAAAGATCGTGCGGCCGCCCACCTCGGAGTTGAACAGGCTGATGGCACTGGACATGCGTTGCTTGGCCTGGGTGCCAAACTGCTCGGCATTGGCAATGTCCATCGCCGGCGATAGCCGCAGAATGTCGTTGCGCAGATCCTGCACCTGGTTCTGCACCGTGGTCAGGCTGTTCTGCGTCGCCGTTGCGAACAGCTGCACCTCGCCATTGGCGACCATGTAGCTTTCCAGCTTGTTCAGGTTGTTTTCCAGATCCGCCAGATAGGTGTAATCGCCGCCAAGACGCTCCGTCAGATTGGCGGACTTGCCGGTGGAAAACTCATCCGAGAGGGTGGCGACGGTGTTTTTCAGTTCGGTGTTGCGGCTGCGCAGGAAGAGATGCTGCGCCATGTCTCCAAAAGAATTCAAAATCATGCATCACATCCTAATCAGCGTATCCATCAGTTCGTCGATCACGGAAATCATCCGCGCGTTGGCAGCGTAGTATTTCTCGACCAGCATCAGGTTCTGCAGCTCGGCATCGGTATCCACCCCAAGCGCAAGCTCGGCTTGGCTCATCTCGTTGTAGCTGGTGGCGGCAAAGGTCGAGGACCGCGCGGCCGTCTCACTGTCCTGCGCGAAACGGGACAACAGGTTGGCCGTCAGCGTCGCGGCCGACATGTTGGCGGTCCCCAGCCCGATCGACGAGACGCTGCGGGTTTCGCCCAGAACGTCCGTATAGGCCTGCAACAGGCTCGAATCGCCGGGGTCACCGGGGGCGGTGGCATACAGCCCGTCGCGGAAGCGCCAGGTCTCGGCGGAGCCGCTCAAGGACACGAGGTCATTCAGCTCGATCCGATTGGCGATCCCGACGGTGTTGGCGGGGTCAAAGAAGTTGCCGTCGTCCGTGAAGATCCCGGCATCCCCCGTTCCGATGGTGCCGTCGAGGGCCGGGTCCTGAAACCGCTCGATCAGGTCCTTGGCCATCGCGTCGAGATCCTCCTGCGCCTCGAGCGAGGTCACGTCGCGGATTTCGAACTGCGCGGTCAGGGTACCGCCGCGCAAGGGACCGTTCGGACCGGTATCGATCGGCTTGCCATTGACCTCGAGCCCCGAGATCATCCCGTTGTCGATGGTCATATGGGGCATGATATCGCGGGTCCGGCTGAAACTCAGCTCGGAGGCGCGGCCATCCAGCAGCATCACGCCGCCGGTCGAGAACAGCGAAATCTGGCCGTTGTCGCGGCGCACCACGTTGACCGGAATGATCTCGTTGATCTGGTCGATCAGCTGATCGCGCTGGTCGTTCATCGAGGCCACGTCCATGCCGCCGGCCTCGACCACCATGATGCGCGCGTTCAGCTTCTCGATATCCTTGAGCGCCTGGTTCACGGTGTCCACCTGGCTGCCGATGGCGCCATCCGCATTGATGCGCAGGTCCCTCAGCCCCTCGGCGGTGCGCGAGATCGATTCGGCCAGCGCGTTGGCCCGTACCGACAGATCATTCAGCCGAGGTTGCGAATCCGGTCGGGACACGGCTTCGATCAGCGACGACTGGAACTCCGACATCTGCGACGCCAGGGACATTTCGTCGTCGACGGTGCCGACCAGATCGGACATGCGACTAAAGAAGTCGGACTGCGCCTTGGCCGCGCCATACTCGGCCTCTGCCACTCGACGGTTGGCCATGATCACCGGGTCGGTGATGCGCTGCACATTTCCGATCCGGACCCCGGTGACACCGACGCCAGGGCTGTTGACGTCCAGAACCCGGCGCGAATAGCCGGGCGTCAAGGCGTTGGACAGGTTCTCAGAGACTACCTGCGAGGAACGACTTGCCGCGTTCAGACCGCTCATCGCGCTGTTAAGGGCAGAGAAAATAGACATGTTCAGCCTGCTTTCGTGAAACCGGGATCAGGAAGCATCAAGCGCCTTAGCGCTTGATGTTGGTGGTTTCCTGCAACATTTCGTCCACGGTCTGGATGACCTTGGCGTTCGACGAATAGGCCCGCTGGGTCTGGATCATGTTCGTCAGTTCCGTTGCCACGTCGACGGCGGATTCTTCCTGGGCATAGCTCAGGATTTCCCCGGTCGGGCCTTCACCCGGATCCCACAGGTAGAAGTCGCCGGCCTCGTCGGTCGGCTCGTAGGTCTGGGAGTCCAGCGCCTTCATGCCGTTGATGTTGGAGACATCGGCCAGCGGCACCTTGTAGATCACCCGCGAGTCGCCGGAGTCATACTTGGCGATCACCTCGCCGGTTTCATTGACCTCAACCGACACGAAGGAGCCGACCGGGGTGCCATCCTTTTCGGTGGTGCCAGGCACGAAGTCCTCGCCGAGCTGGCTCATGCCGTTCTGCTCGCCGATCACGCCGATGTTGATCTCGATCGGGCCACCCGCCACGTTGATGGTCACGGACCCGGCAGTTGCATCATAGGCGCCGCCCGTGGTGGTGGTCACGCTTTGCAGGGTGCCGGCCGAGGTGGCGCTGTCATCAAAGGTCAACGTGTATTCCCCGATCACCGTCGCACCGCTGGCAGAATCGACGATCTGCATGGTCCACTCGTTGCTGCCGGTTGTGGCCGGCGCGGTCGCAACGGTCGGCGTGTAGGTGATGGTCAGCTCTTCGGCGCGGCCCATGCTGTCATAGTAGCGCACCACCTGTTCTTCCGGCGCACCGGATGCGCCCACGTCGGTGGCCGAGGCCGGCAGGTTCGCGGTCAGGCTGATCTCGGTGGTCGGTTCCGCAGACAGCCGGTTCAGATCAATCAGGACCGGCTCCAGCGAATCGCTGCTGTCGCGGGCCGCGTTGGTCACGGAGCCATCGGCATTGGCCGGCCACCCCATCAGGGCGAGCCCGGATTCGGTGGTCAGGTAACCGTTGGAATCGGTCCGGAACGACCCGGTGGTGGTCAACATCATCGTCGGGTTCACGCCCGCCTCGATATCCGTGACGGATGCCACCGGCAGCATGCCGCGGCCGCGCACGGCAAGGTCGGTGGCGTTGTTGGTGGTCACCAGCGGACCGCGCTCGTCGATCAGCCGCACGTTGGTCGTGCGTACGCCACCCGCCGCATAGGTTCCGCCGGAACCTGCGTTGACCATGGAATGGAAGTCGGTTTGAACCCGCTTGTATCCACGGGTCGAAGAGTTGGCGATGTTATCCGAAATGGAGGCCAACCGGCTGGCGTTGGCGCTCAATCCTGAAACGCCCGCGTTCAGCGACGAAGAAATGGTCATAGCACGCCTTTCTGCTGCATCTAATCATTCTGATGCAACAGCTAGCGCAAGAGCGATTAACGGGCGGCTAACAGATCAAATATGACCTATCTGTCAGCCGCCGCTTCCAGCAAATTCAGCCGGTTAGTCGCGAAGAAGGATGATTTCGATCCGGTTGTTGCGGGCCGCCATCGGATTCGCAACCGCCAGATCACGGTCCGCATGGCCGGTCACCCGGTCGATCCGCCGCGCCGACAAGCCGCCTGATTCGAGCAACCGCCGCGCCTGGTCCGCCCGCGCATGCGAGAGTTCCCAGACCGGATTGTTGGCCAGAACAACGGGATGCGAGCGGATGTGACCACCGACCGCGACATTGCTGCCAGTCGTGCCGGCAACCCGCGCGATCATCCGCACCAGGTCGCGGAACAGGGGCGTCGGCTCGGCATTGCCCTCGCCAAACAGTGGCACATCATCCGTTGCGAACAATTCGATGATCAGCCCTTCGTCGGTGACGCGGGTCACGATATGACGCGCCATCGCGATCGAGATCATGCTCTCGCCACCGCGCCCGGACAGCTGCTCTTCGATGGCGCGGAACTTGCTGTCCTCCGCGTCCTGCTTGTCGCTGGCATCAATACCGGTATCGCCCTGGGCCTGCTGGGCATCCATGGGGTTGATATCGGTGGCGCCAGTGCCCGATTGCGGCTTGATGTCCTCGGTGAACATGCTGTCCCCCTGGAACGCACCATTGCCGCCACCGGACACCCGGCTCAGCGGGATCGACGGCGAAAAGTAATCCGCCAGACCCTTGCGTTGTTTTTCTGTCGTCGCATTCAGGAGCCACATCAACATGAAGAAGGCCATCATCGCGGTCACGAAGTCGGCGTAAGCCACCTTCCACGCGCCACCGTGATGGCCATCGCCACCACCTGACTTTTTCTTCTTGATGATAATGGGCGCCACATTGCTTTGTGCGCTCATATCCACCACCACTATTTTCACCCACGTCCGGGATAGCAGCCAGGCTGTTAAATGTGCCTTAACAATTAAACTTGCCGGCAGTTCTTCGGCGCAGGGGGCGGCGGCTCAGGAGGCCTGGCTGTAACGCACCCCCTCCGGCGTATGGGCATCAAAGGCACTGGCGATGATGCGGGTCAGCGGACGGCCTTCCGGCAGGATTTCCAACGCCTCGTCGGTCAACCGCAGCAGGTCTCCGAACCGCTCCGCCAACGCCTGCAAGATGTCGTCCAACGCTGCCGCCGCCGTGCCGTGACCGCGCGCAAGCTCCGCCCGGTCGAGGCGGAAATCACACATCAGCATCTCGATCGCACGACCGCGCAGGCGATCCTCCGGCGTCATCAGATAGCCACGCGCGGCGGCCAGCTGCCCGGCCTCGACCCGTTCGATATAGGCAGGTGTGGCGGCCGCGTTCTGGAGGTAGCCGCCATCAAACCGCGAGATCGAAGAGGCCCCGAACCCGATCAGCGTCGGGCAGGCATCATCCGTATAGCCCTGGAAGTTCCGCCGCAGCTGCCCGTGGTGCGCCGCCTGGGCCAGGCGGTCCGTCGGCTTGGCGAAATGGTCTATGCCGATCGCCTCATACCCTGCTGCGGCAAAGCGCGCCGCGGCGAGACCCGCCAGCTGAAACCGCGCCTGATCATCCGGCAGGCTGTCTTCCTTGATCAGCTTTTGCCGCTTGGCGACCCAGGGCACATGCGCATAGCCGAACAGGGCCATCCGGTCCGGATCGAGGCTGAGCACCTTGTCCACCGTGTCCGCCATGCGGGCCTCGCTCTGATGCGGCAGGCCATAGACCAGATCCGCATTCAGCGACCGTATTCCCGCCGCCCGCAGGTCGTCGACGCAGCTGCGTGTCACCTCGAAGGGCTGCATGCGCCCGATGGCCTGCTGCACCAAAGGGTCGAAATCCTGAATCCCGATGCTGGCCCGGTTCATGCCTTCCGCAGCCAGCGCGGCGATCTTGTCCCGATCCACCAGCGTCGGGTCGATCTCGACGGAAAATTCCCAATCCTCGGTCTGTGCAAACACCGACTTCACCGCCTGCGCAAGGCGGCCAATCATCGACGGGGTCAGGATCGTCGGCGTACCGCCGCCCCAGTGCATCCGCCCCATCCGCACCCCCTTGGGCAACAAGGTTCCAACCTGGCGGATCTCCTTTACCAGCGTGTCCAGGTAACTCTCCACCGGGCTCAGCGTCTGGGTGCCCTGGGTGCGGCAGGCACAGAACCAGCACAGGCGCTCGCAGAACGGAATATGCAGGTAGACCGAGACCGGCACATCCGGGTCCAGTTGCTGCAAGGCGCGCGCCTGTTCGGCCGCGCCGATCTCGGCCGAGAACAACGGCGCCGTGGGGTAGGAGGTGTAGCGGGGCACCCGGCTGTCGAACAGCCCAAGGGCTTTGAGGCGGTCAATCTGTTTCATGACTGCTGCATGCCTCTTTTGACGGTGGCGCACTTTGCGCAGGATCAAATCCGCCATTTTTCAGCGATTTTTTCCGCCCGCGCATGCGGTCGAACAAGGCACTGGGAACAATCGGGAAAAGCCACTTGAACCGCGCCGATAGATTTCTCGGTCAGAGCCTCATTTTCCGTTTGACGCCCTTGGCATTGCGCCTTATACGGCCCCTCACGACACCTGCCCAGGTGGCGGAATTGGTAGACGCGCTAGCTTCAGGTGCTAGTGTCCGTATGGACGTGGAGGTTCGAGTCCTCTCCTGGGCACCATTCCCCGAAAATCGAAAATCATCCTGCAAAGCTGCGATCGGCTTGCGCCTAGACGCGTGGCTTCGAATCGCCTTGCGGCAATAACGGCCCGTCCCGCGCGCCGACGTGAAACGGGGCGAGCCCAAAGCCCGCCCCGCAGATATCGTCAGGCTGTTTCCTTGCCCTCTCGGGGCTGGTCCCCCGCCTCCGCCGTGTCCGGGTCGGCAGCCTCCGCATCGGGCTCCGCGGTCGGTTCAGCCTCCTGCACCGGTGCCAGGATTTCGGCATCCGCAGCAGCCGCGGCGTCGGCCGCCGCGTCCCGTCCGGTGATCAGCGGCAGCATGTGGGCCGCGGCGACACTGGCAACTTCGGGCGTCTCAGGCCGCTTCCAGGTCAGCGTGTCAAAGCTGCTGCAATGTTCGCAGACCGGCGCCCAGTCGGCATGGATATGGTTACAGCTGTCGCAGACCCACTGCGGCCCGCGCGGCGCGGTCAAGGCCCGGGTCAACCAGCCCTGAACCACCTTGTCGTCTGCCCCTTCGCCGCGTTCGATAGCCGCCATCAAGGTCAGCGCCCGTGCGTCAGGCGCCCGCTCGGAAAGATCGCTCAGCCAGCGACGCGCCTCGGGGTAATCCTCGGCCACGATGTTCAGCTCGGACATCACCAGCCGGGTTTCATCATGGTGCGGGTTGAGCCGCGCCAGCTGGTCGAACCGCTTCACGCGTTCGGCGGCAGTCTCGTCCGGTTCCACCTCGGCAAAGGCATGCGCGAGATCGGGGTGCGGTTGCGCCTCCCAGGCCTTTTTCAGAACCTTCACCGCCGGGCGTTTCTTGCCCTTGGCCAGATAGGCCCGCGCCGCCATCGCCGCGGCCGGCACCAGGTCCGGCGACAGCCGGTTGGCCTCGATCGCCTGCTCCTGCTGCTCCAGCGTGGCGCCCTCCTCGACAAGCCCGCGCGAGGCGGACAGCGCCAGAACCGCATCGCGGCGCTTGAACACGTCGCGCGGCAGGGTGCCGGTCTTCAGCTTGGTCGACAGGGTCTTGCGCGCGCCGGCCCAATCCTCGGCCTGGGCCTGCAGCCGCAGCAGCGTGTCCTGCACCTCGGCGTGTTTGGGCCGCAGCGCCAGCGCCTTTTCGGCCAGCTGGCGGGCGGTCTCGTCATCGCCTTCCGACAGCTTCTGCTTCATGATGCCGCGCACCCCGACAAAGCGCGTCGGCGGGTTCGACAGCAGCCGCTTGTAGGCTTCGGAAGCCTTGCGGGTGTCGCCGCTCATCTCGGCGGCCTGAGCCACCAGCAGGTCGGTCAGCTCCGGCTGTTGCAGGTATTTCTCGGCCCGCTCCGCCTTGGTCAGCGCCAAGCGCCCCTCGCCCGAGGCCAGCGCCATCAGACCTTCAGACAGCGCCTTGTAGCCCTTGCGCTCGCGCCCCTTGTCGAAGTAGCGCGACAGCGCGGTTTCATCACCGTTCAGGAAATGCAGCGTCGCCACCAGCAGCGACAGCAGCTTGAGAAACAGCCACACCCCGAAAACCAGGACGCCCAGCGCGATCACCGACTGCAAAGCGCTCAGAGTGTATTCGGTGCCCGCAAAGGTGATCTGCACCCCGCCGGCGGTTTCCATCAGCAGGCGCGCGCCAAAAGCAAGGACCGCAACAATTGCGACGAATACGAGGATCTTCAACAACGACCAAAGCATGACGGTTTCCTTATTTGGCTTGCAGGCTGCGGGCCAGTTCGGCTGCGGCATCCACAGCGGCAATGCGGGCCTTGGCGGAGGCTTCCCAGCCCGAGAGCGCCGCGCGGGCGGTCTCCGGCAACGCCGCCAGTTCATCCAAGGCTTGCTGCAACTGGCCCTTGGCCACCGCAGCTTCGGCACGGGACAGGACCGCATCCGGGTCGTCGCCTTCCTGCGGCGTGACCGAACGCGCCCCCAGATGCCGGTTCACGTAATCCATCAGGCTGCCGCCGCCCTTGGTTTCCTCGCGGGCGCGGGCCAGCGCATCGCGCGCCGCCGGGACAAACCCACTGCCAAGCGCCGACAACGTGGCAACACCGCTGTCCGCCACGCCGGACAGGGCGTCCGGAACATCAACGTCCAGGGTTTCCAGCGCCTGCACCTGCTCGGCAAAGGCGGTGCCGCTGTCCAGGGCCGAGCGCAGGCGCGCCAGCTGGGTCTGGGCGCTGGCGATACGAGCGGCTTCAGCGCTGGCGGCTTCCATTTCCTCGGCCTTGGCCAGCATGTCCTCGACTTCAGCGCGTTGGGCCGCAAGGCTCTGGCGCAGCTTGTCCAGCTCTGCCTCGAAGGCGGCGACCGTCTCCGGCGAGGCCGCATCCATCGCCGGGCGCGACTCAAGCCGCTCCAGCCGGGTGGCCAGATCGGCCACCGTGGCAGCCAGTTCCTCGACCGCACCGGCGTCCTGCCCGGCAGGCTGCGCCTCCTCAAGCGCGGTGACACGCTGCTCCAGCGGCGCAAGGTCGGGCTGGCTGGCCCCTTCGAGCCGTGCCTGCATCTCCGCGATCTGGGCCTGCAACGCCTGCTGGCTGTCGGCATAGGCTTGCGGATCAACCGAGGCCGGTCGTTGCAACGACGGCGGCAACACGCTGTCGAGCACCCCGCCGTGACCGGCAACAAAGCCAATCACCGCCGCCACCGCACCGCCAAGCAGCGCGGCCCCAAAACCGCCGCGCTTTTCCACCACCCGCTCTGCCGGGGCCTCCGCGCCAGAGACCACCTCTGGCGTCTCGGTCTCGGTCTCGGTCTCGGTCTCGGTCTCGGTCTCGGTCTCGGTCTCGGTCTCGGTCTCGGTCTCGGTCTCGGTCTCGGTCTCGGTCTCGGTCTCGGTCTCGGTCTCGGTCTCGGTCTCGGTCTCGGTCTCGGTCTCGGTCTCGGTCTCGGTCTCGGTCTCGGTCTCGGTCTCGGTCTCGGTCTCGGTCTCGGTCTCGGTCTCGGTCTCGGTCTCGGTCTCGGTCTCGGTCTCGGGAGAGACGGACTCCGGCTTGGTTTCCGGGTCAAGCACCTCTTTTTCGGTGGTCGCCTCGCCCAGCTGACCGGCAGCCGTGTCCGTTCCCGGCTGGGCGTCGCCGCGGTCGGTCTCTGTCACCTCTTCCGGAGTTTTCTTGTCAGCCACGCCGGTCTCCCCACTCGATTCCTGAAATACGTTCCTGCGAATAGGCCGGACACTACTCCGCGCCTTCGCTCCCCTCAAGCCGCGACACTGCGTCTGCGGCATCACGCACCGCTTGTGTCATTGCTTTGCTATCTGCTGCTCCGCTTACGCGCAACGTCTTGAAGTTCAAGCACTCTAACGGTTCAGCCACCGCCTTGCTGAGCGCGACCAGATGCAAATTGCCAGCATCTCCGCATTGGCTGGCAAAATGACGCGCCGTTCTGGGTGAAAAAAGCGGCACGATCACGCCGGTCGGCCCGGCGATCAGCCGTCTCGCAGCCTCGCTCAGCGGCAACAGGGCCTGATCGTAGACAACCTGCTCCTCACAAGGCAAGCCCGCGCCGCTCAACCGCTCGGCCACCGCGCCGCGACCATGCGCCCCACGCAGATGCAACAATGGCGCCGGGGGGCGCCGTGACAGCAGCGTGTCGATCAGCTCCTCCGCGCAGGCGCCGGCACACTCCGCCTGCCACCCCGCCTGGCGGGCGACCGCTGTGGTATGGGGGCCGACGCAAAACGCGGGCCGACGCGCCGCGGTTTCACGTGAAGCGATTGCAACCGCATTGGCGGAGGTAAAGATCACCCCGCGAAAGGCGCTTACATCAAGGGATGCGATGCGGGGGTGGATCTCCATCAACGGGGCATGGGTCACCTGCAGCCCGGCCCGCAGGTCATCGGGCAATCCGGCCACAAACCGCCTTGCCGCCTCCATTGGACGTGTCATCAGCAATGGGACCATCGGCAAGGCTCCCGGGATTGTTTGCAGGCCGCTTAGGTGGTAGCCCCGGCGACAATTCGATGCAACGGTAACACCATGACAAAGACCCTGAACATCCTGGGGCTGGAAAGCAGCTGCGACGACACCGCCGCCGCGGTCGTCCGGCAGACCGAAGGCGCCCGGCCCGAGGTTCTGTCCTCGATCGTGTTCGGCCAGACCGAGCTGCACAGCGCCTTTGGCGGCGTGGTGCCGGAAATCGCCGCCCGCGCCCATGCTGAAAAGCTCGACATCTGCGTGCGCGATGCGCTGGCCGAGGCCGGCCTGACGCTGAAGGACATGGATGCGGTCGCCGTCACCGCCGGGCCGGGGCTGATCGGCGGCGTGATGTCGGGCGTGATGTGCGCCAAGGGCATCGCCGCCGCCACCGGGCTGCCGCTGGTCGGGGTCAACCACCTGGCGGGCCACGCGCTGACGCCGCGGCTGACCGATGGCATCGCCTATCCCTACCTGATGCTGCTGGTCTCTGGCGGGCACTGCCAGTACCTGCTGGTGCGCGGACCTGAGGATTTCACCCGTCTGGGCGGCACCATCGACGATGCGCCGGGCGAGGCGTTTGACAAGACCGCGCGCCTGCTGGGCCTGCCGCAGCCGGGCGGCCCTGCGGTGCAGGCCGAGGCGGAAGGCGGCGACCCCAAACGCTTCCGCTTTCCGCGCCCGCTGCTGGACCGGCCCGATTGCAACCTGTCGTTCTCGGGGCTGAAGACCGCGCTGATGCGGATGCGCGATCAGATCGCGGCAGAAAAGGGCGGGCTGACGCGGCAGGACCGCGCCGATCTTTGCGCCGGGTTCCAGGCGGCGGTGGTGGACACGCTGGCAGAGAAAACCCGCCGCGCGATCCGCCTGTACATGGACGAGAACCCGGCCCAGCCCACGGTCGCCGTGGCCGGCGGCGTGGCGGCAAATACCGCCATTCGCGCCGCGTTAGAGACTGTTTGCGCCGAGGCCGAAGCCGCCTTCACCGCACCACCGCTGCGGCTGTGCACGGATAATGCGGCGATGATCGCCTATGCCGGGATGGAACGCTTCCGGGCGGGCGCGCGCGACGGGCTGGACCTGACGGCACGACCGCGCTGGCCGCTGGACACGGCAAGCCCGGCGCTGATCGGATCGGGCCGCAAGGGAGCAAAGGCATGACTGTTTCGGTTCTGGGCTCAGGGGCCTTCGGCACCGCGCTGGCGATCTCTTTGGCCGGAAACGGGCCGGTCACCCTGTGGGCGCGCAACGCCGGGGCCGCCGCCGAGATGCAACGCGACCGCTGCAACACGGCCCGGCTGCCCGGAGTGGCCCTGCCCGAGGCGCTGACCGTCACCGCCGATCTGGCGGCCGCGGCGGCCGCCGACGTGCTGCTGCTGGCGGTGCCGATGCAAAAGCTGCGCGGCGCGCTGATTGACCACCACAGCCTGCTGGCGGGCAAGACGCTGGTTGCCTGCTGCAAGGGGATCGAGCTGAACACCGGATTGGGCCCGATCGCTGTGATGCGCGATGTGCTGCCGGACGCCGCCCCGGCGCTGCTGACCGGGCCGAGCTTTGCCGCCGACATCGCCCGTGGCTTGCCGACCGCGCTGACGCTGGCCTGCGCCGATGCCGACCGTGGCCGCGACTTGCAGCAGCAGCTGACCACCGCGAACCTGCGGCTCTACCGCACCACCGACACCATCGGCGCCGAGCTGGGCGGCGCGCTGAAGAACGTGATGGCCATCGCCTGCGGGGCCGTCATCGGGGCCGGCCTCGGCGACAGCGCACGCGCCGCGCTGATGACCCGCGGCTATGCCGAGATGCAGCGCATGGCGCTGGCCTGCGGCGCCCGGCCCGAGACACTGGCCGGGCTGTCGGGCTTTGGCGACCTGACGCTGACCTGCAGTTCGGAGCTGTCGCGCAACTACCGGCTGGGCCTGTCGATCGGACGCGGCGAGAGCTTTGATGCCTCGCTCACGGTGGAGGGCGCCGCCACCGCCCGCGCCGTCGCGGCACAGACCGAGAAGCTGAAACTGGAGATGCCGATCACCCGGACGGTAACCAATTTGTTGGATCAGGAGTTGACGATCGAGGAGGCAGCGGCCCATTTACTTAAAAGACCGCTAAAAGAGGAATAAAATGCTCATCGCCTTGATCGCCCGTGACAAACCCGGCCATTTGCAGACCCGTCTGGACAACCGCGACGCCCATCTGGCCTACATCAAGGACACCGGCGTGGTCGCCCAGGCCGGCCCGCTGCTGGATCAGGATGGCAATATGGCCGGCTCTCTGGTTATTCTGGACGTCGAGGACATGGCGGCAGGCCAGGCCTGGGCCGACAATGATCCCTACAACAAGGCAGGCCTGTTCGAGGCTGTCGAATTGATCACCTGGAAAAAGGTCATCGGCTGATGCGCTACTGGCTGTTCAAATCCGAACCCTCCACCTGGAGCTGGCAGGACCAGCAGGCCAAGGGGGACGCGGGCGAGGAATGGGACGGCGTGCGCAACTACCAGGCGCGCAATTTCATGCGCGAGATGAAACTGGGCGACCGCGGGTTCTTCTATCATTCGCAGAAGGAAAAATCCGTGGTCGGTATCGTCGAGGTCTGCGCCGAGGCGCATCCCGACAGCACCACCGAGGACGACCGCTGGGAGTGCGTCGACATCAAGGCGGTGCGCAGCTTTGCCAAGCCTGTCAGCCTGGACCAGATCAAGATGGATCCGCGGCTGGAGGAGATGGTTCTGGTCAAGAACTCCCGCCTGTCGGTGCAGCCGGTCAGCGAGGCCGAATGGCAGGCCATCTGCGCGCTGGGGCAGACAGATCCGGATTGATCTGGCACTCTACTCCGCAAGTGGCTGAAACCATTGGGGAGTACGACATGGAATTTCTAAGTGTGATTGTCGCGACAGCGGTGTCCTTTGGCATCGGGGCCGGCTACTACGGCGCGCTGGCCAAGCCCTGGATCGCGGCCTCCGGCGTGGAATGCGACGCGGACGGGCAGCCCAAGGGCAGCCAGAATCCGATGACATACGCGCTGGCCTTTGTATTGCAGCTGATCGTGGTGGGCATGATGCGCCACGTGTTCACCCTGTCGGGCATCGACACATTGGGTGCCGGGCTGGTGAGCGGTCTGGGAATCGGCCTGTTCTTCATCACCCCGTGGATCGCGCTGAACAACCTTTATGGCGGCCGCCCCGTGATGCTGACGGTGATCGACGGCGGCTATGCCACGCTGGCCTGTGCGGCGGCGGGATTGGTGCTGACGCTGTTCTGAGAGCGCTGCGATTGCCGTCGCAAACGACCGCACCGCATGCCAACGCCTGAAACTGAAAAAGGGAAGACCCTGCGGACAGACAGGACCTTCCCTTTCCACCCCGCGTGCCCATATCCACCACACGCGTCTGAAAATCTGGTTCCTGGCCGTCCTGGCCGGTTCCTAAGAGATACCTCATCTCCCCGCGATTCCGCAAAGCAATAACCCCGACAATGCGAGACAAATGGTGCAGGCCCGACGGTGCCCATGGACAAACCGGCTGCGCCATCGGTCGGCCCCTGAACGAAAAAGGCGCCGCCGGATTGCTCCGGCGACGCCCTTTTTCGTGCGGGTAGGACCCGTCAGTAACGGTAGTGTTCTGGCTTGAACGGGCCTTCGGGCTTGACGCCGATATAGGCGGCCTGCTCGGGGGTCAGTTCCGTCAGTTTGACGCCGATGCGGCCCAGGTGCAGACGGGCGACCTTCTCGTCCAGATGCTTGGGCAGGATGTAGACGTCATTTTCGTACTTGTCGCCGCGGGTCCACAGCTCGATCTGGGCCAGCACCTGGTTGGTGAAGCTGGCCGACATCACGAAGGACGGGTGGCCGGTGGCGTTGCCGAGGTTCAGCAGGCGGCCCTCAGAGAGCAGGATGATGCGGTTGCCCGAGGGCATCTCGATCATGTCGACCTGGTCCTTGATGTTGGTCCACTTGTGGTTCCGCAGCGCTGCGACCTGGATCTCGTTGTCGAAGTGGCCGATGTTGCCGACGATCGCCATGTCCTTCATCTCGCGCATATGCTCGATGCGGATCACGTCCTTGTTGCCGGTGGTGGTGATGAAGATATCGGCGGAGGAGACGACGTCTTCCAGCAGCACCACCTCGAAGCCATCCATCGCGGCCTGCAGGGCGCAGATCGGGTCGGCTTCGGTCACTTTCACGCGCGCGCCGGCGCCGCGCAGCGAGGCGGCAGAGCCCTTGCCCACATCGCCATAGCCGCAGACCACGGCGACCTTGCCGGCCATCATGGTGTCGGTGGCGCGGCGGATACCGTCGACCAGCGATTCCTTGCAGCCGTATTTGTTGTCGAATTTCGACTTGGTGACCGAGTCGTTGACGTTGATCGCCGGGAACGGCAGCTGGCCGTTCTTCTGCAGATCATACAGGCGGTGAACGCCGGTGGTGGTTTCCTCGGAGACGCCCAGGATCGCGTCGCGGGTCTTGGTGAACCAGCCCGGCGACTCCTTCATGCGTTTCTGGATCTGCGCCTTGATGACGGTTTCTTCCTCGGACTGCGGCACCGGGATGATCTCTTCGCCGGCCTCGGCGCGCGCGCCCAGCAGCACGTACAGGGTGGCGTCGCCACCGTCGTCCAAGATCAGGTTCGGACCTTCCGGGAACATGAAGGATTTGTCGAGGTAATCCCAATGTTCTTCAAGGCTTTGACCCTTGACGGCAAAGACCGGAATGCCCGCTTCGGCGATGGCGGCGGCGGCGTGGTCCTGGGTCGAGAAGATGTTGCAGGACGCCCAGCGCACGTCTGCGCCCAGCGCCACCAGCGTTTCAATCAGCACCGCGGTCTGGATGGTCATGTGAAGCGAGCCGACGATGCGCGCGCCCTTCAGCGGCTTGCTGTCGCCGTATTCTTCGCGCAGGGCCATCAGCCCCGGCATTTCGGTTTCGGCGATGTCCAGCTCCTTGCGGCCATAGGCTGCCAGCGAGATGTCCTTGACGATATAATCCCCGGCCATAGTTTGCTCCATTCCGGTTACGAGTTCACTTGCAGCAGGGCGTAGCACCGCAGGTGTTTATATTCAACGAAGATACCCGCAACCGGGACACGGCGGCCCGGCATCCAACCTGGACAGGATGTTCAGAAAGTCGCGAAGATACGCCGCGGTGGCAAAATCACCGAGGCAAACTGGCCGCGCCAGAGGGGCGCAAGACGTCAGCTGGGGGTTCCCGGCTCGGCTTCGGAGTCCGGAATATGGAAGAACGAGGAGCCGGTCGCCACGACGCAGCTGATCCCATTCGGATGCGTGACCAGAACGGTAAAGGTACCGGTTTCATCGGATGACCAGACCTCGATCACGGTGGCCTGGGGCCGGGTTGTTTGCAATCCGCCGGCGGTCAGCCGCTCGGAATATCCCGATTGCAGTTTTTCCGTCATGGCGGTGCGGTCGCCACAGCTGGCTGCCAGGGCAGGCGGTGCGGTCGCAGCCATACCGAACAACAGTGATACCCCTAATATGCGCTTAAACATGGCAATCTCCTTTCCTGTGCATGCCACGTGAGGAAAAGGGGTTGCCGCGAAAGGGGGCGCGGAGCCCCTTCATACCAATGATATTGGGTCGAACAGCGCCGGTTTCAAACTCACGGGGCATAAACACCGCGTATGGTGGCCTGCGGTTTCGGTCCGTCCCGCGCGCGACAGGACCATTGCCCGCACCCCGATCAGCGGGTAGGCACGGCCTTATGTCACAGTGATCAGGATGAAATTCATGCCCGCAAAACCTGCCCGCGCCTGGCAGCGGATGCTGTCCGGCCGCCGCCTGGACCTGCTGGATCCGACCCCGATGGATATCGAGATCGAGGACATCGCCCACGGGCTGGCCTTTGTGGCGCGCTGGAACGGGCAGACGCGGGGCGATTTCGCCTATTCGGTGGCGGAGCATTCATTGCTGGTCGAGGAGATCTTTACCCGGATGCAGCCCAAGGCGCCGGTGAAATGGCGGCTGGCGGCGCTGCTGCATGACGCGCCGGAATATGTGATCGGCGACATGATCTCTCCGGTGAAAGCCGCCGTCGGCCCCGGCTATGGTGAGCTGGACCAGCGGCTGACGGCCGCGATCCACATCCGCTTTGGCCTGCCCGCAGCGCTGCCCAAGACGGTGAAGGCGCAGATCAAGCGCGCCGACAAGGTCAGCGCCTGGATGGAAGCGGTGCAGATCGCCGGATTTTCAGAGGCCGAAGCGACCAAGTTCTTTGGCCGCCCGAACGCGGAGATCACCGGCAGCCTGGACATTCACCTGCGCCCACCGGTCGAGGTGCGGCAGGATTTCGTGGCGCGGCATCATCAGCTGATCGCACAGATGTAACAGCGCGGTCAGCCCAAGGCCTCTGCCCGGTCGGTCAACGCGTCTTTCAGTACTGCTGTATGCTGCCGGGTCCCTGCGGGATCTGAAGCAAGGCAAGAATGGCGGCGCCGCCACGGGGCGGAGGTGGACGGGCGTATCCGCCCGCGTGCTAAACGTTGTCGCTGCACGGCCCGCACCTGCGGATCCGTTTCCAAGAAAGACCGGGAGTGTCAGGCCCGGCGTTGACCGCGATCAAGCCCGACCATGACAGACATCGAAGAATACCGCGTAAAGGCAGCGTGCGCCGGTCGCGCAACACCTGCCCGTAGATCGACAGGCGCGGTTCGGGCGCCTGCCGCAGAGGCGGACAGCAGAGGTTCGGGATCAGCGCGGGCTGCGCTTGGCCAGGATCCGCTGCAGGGTGCGACGGTGCATGTTCAGGCGCCGCGCGGTCTCTGACACATTGCGATCGCAGAGCTCGTAGATGCGCTGGATGTGCTCCCAGCGTACGCGGTCGGCGCTCATCGGGTTTTCCGGCGGCGGCGGCAGCTCGTCGGTGCTGGCCAGGAGCGCGTTCATGATGTCGGTGGCATCGGCCGGTTTCGACAGGTAGTCGGTGGCGCCGATCTTGACCGCGGCAACCGCGGTGGCAATGGCACCGTAGCCGGTCAGAACCACCACGCGGCTGTCTGGGCGTTTCTCGCGCAGCACCTCGACCACGTCGAGGCCGTTGCCGTCCTCCAGCCGCAGGTCGACCACTGCGTAGGCCGGCGGGCGGGCGGTGGCGATGGCGCTGCCGCCGGCAACCGAACCTGCGGTCTCCACCTCAAATCCGCGCTTCTCCATGGCCTTGGCCAGACGCCGCAGGAACGGCTCGTCGTCATCGACCAGCAGCAGCGATTTGTCCGGCCCGATCTCCTGCAGAGCAGTTTCCGTCATGCCCGGTCCTCCGCGTAGGTTTCAAAGTCTCGCCAGAGTATGTCCGGGCGAGGGAAAAGGTCAAACAGCTATCCGCCTCAGCTGTTTTCGATGAAGCAGGCGGTTTTGTCGGCCAGCTGCTCGGGGGTTTCGTCCCGGCGGAAGAACTCGACGAAGCCCTGTTCGGGCAGCACCAGGTAGGAGAAGGTGGAGTGATCGACCAGGTAGTAGTCGTCATCGCCCTCGTTCTTGCGGTAGTAGGTCTTGTAGGCCTGGCTGGCGGCCTTGACCTGCGCCTCCGACCCGGTCAGGCCGATCATCTTTTCATGCAGGTTTTCGGCATATTCTCCAACGACTTCAGGCGTATCGCGGGCCGGATCGACCGAGATGAACACCGGCGTCACGCTGTAGCCGCGCTCGGCCAGCACATCGATCGCTTCGGCGTTGCGGGCCGCGTCCATCGGGCAGACGTCGGGGCAGAAGGTGTAGCCGAAATAGACGATCGTCGGCTCGGTGATCACATCCTTGTCGGTGACCGTTTCGCCCTTGGCATTGACCAGTTCGAAGGGGCCGCCAATGGTGTCGCCGCCCGCCGCAATCTGGCTGCTGCGACATTGTGCCAACCCGTCGCCGCTGTCCTCGGTGCGGGTCAGGAACCACCCGGCGCCCAGCAGGGAGGCAACGCAAACAGCGGCAAGAATTGCATAAAGACGGGTCATGTAGTCACACCTATGGTCAGGCAAGGGTTGTTGATCGTTGTCGGCGGCAGACCTATCAAGAAATGCGACCGATGCAACTGCTGCACGGCGTCACATCTACGGGAGCACCCAGGCCGATGATCAACCGCCTATTCCGGCTGACAAGCGGGCAGGAACACAGCAACTGGATCCGCCTGCGCACGTTGATCCTGCTGCGCTGGGTCGCCATCACCGGCCAGCTGGCGGCGATCGCCGTCGCCCAGTACCACTTTCAACTGCAGCTGCCGCTGCTGCTGTGCTACCTGGCGATCGGCGTCTCTGCGGTCGGCAACCTGGTGGCCATCTTCGCATTTCCGGAAAACAAGCGCCTGACGGAGTTCGAGAACTTCCTGATGGTGCTGTTCGATCTCCTCCAGCTGGCCTTCCTGCTGTATCTGACCGGCGGCTTGAACAACCCCTTCGCGCTGCTGGTGCTGGGGCCGGTGACGATCTCGGCGGCGGTGATGGCGCTGCGCTCGACCCTGATCATCGGTGCCACCGCGATCATCCTGGTGACGCTGATGGCCGAATTCCACCTGCCGCTGCGCACCGAGGTCGGGTTCGTCCTGCGGGTGCCGGATGTCTTCATCTTCGGCAACTGGATCGCCATCGTCATCGCCATCCTGTTCATCGGCGCCTATTCGTTCCGGGTCAGCAACGAGATGCGGCTGATGTCGGACGCGCTGAGCGCAACCCAGCTGGCGCTGTCGCGCGAACAGAAACTGACCGATCTGGGGGGCGTCGTCGCCGCCGCCGCGCATGAACTGGGCACGCCGCTGGCCACCATCAAGCTGACCAGCGCCGAGCTGATCGAGGAGCTGGACGACCGCCCCGACCTGCGCGAGGATGCCGCGCTGATCCGTGCGCAGGCCGACCGCTGCCGCGACATCCTGCGCAGCATGGGTCGCGCCGGCAATGACGATCTGCACCTGCGCCAGGCACCGTTCTCGGCCCTGGTGAACGAGGCCGCCGAGCCGCATATGCACCGCGGCAAGGCAGTGCTCTATGACGAAGCACCGCTGGAAGGCGGCGACTTTCAGCAGCCCACCGTGCTGCGCAAGCCGGAGATCATCCACGGGCTGCGCAACCTGGTGCAGAACGCGGTGGATTTCTCGCAGTCCACGGTCTGGATCACCGCGGCCTGGGATGATGACACCATCGTGCTGCGCATAAGCGACGACGGCAAAGGCTTTCCGCCGCAGCTCTTGGGGCGGATCGGCGATCCCTTCGTGCGGCGGCGCAAGGGCGAAAGCGAACACCATCAACGCCCCGAATACGAAGGCATGGGCCTGGGTCTGTTCATCGCCAAGACGCTGCTGGAACGCACCGGCGCGCGGCTGCGATTCGCCAATGGCCGCGAGGCCGACCACGCCACCGACCGCCGCGGCGCGGTGGTCACCGTCACCTGGCCGCGCAAGGAAATCGACGCGATGGAGGATGGCGGCCCTGTCATTGGGAAAAATTTACCTTTAGAAATTTAACTATTCACTTTTAGGCAACCAATTAAACATGAATTAACCTTTATTAGCGCACCATACCGGTAAACGAGATCTGAACTGGGCAGGACAAGATGCAGAATTTCGCTTCGATCGAATGGTTTGGACTGGTGGCCCTCTGTGCGGCAACGGCAGCGGCTGCGGTGTGGTGGTTGTCGCCCAATCCTCGCCGCCGCGGTATGGAGCATGATCTGCTGGTCGGCGATAGCCGCAGCGATGCGGTCTTCCTGTTTGATGACAACAGCCTGATCGGCTGGTCCTCGGGCGCCCGCAAGTTCATCGGCGACCAGGCGGAGAACTTTGACTGGAGCATGTTGCGCGATCAACTGTCCCGCAGCTATCCCGGCCTGCCACAGTCGCCCGGTTTCCTGCGGGATGTCGGCCCCCTGGTGTTGTCCGGCACCGCCTCGGCCGAAAACCGCGAGGCCCATTGCGAATGGATCGACGGCGTCACCCGCGTTCAGCTGCGCCGCAGCGACCTGGAAGACAAGAACAAGACGCTGGACCAGGAGCTGACCACCCTGCGTGCTGCCGTGCATCAGGCGCCCTACCCGGTCTGGCTGCAGTCCGAGGAAGGCAACGTCACCTGGTCGAACCTCGCCTATGATGACCTGAGCCAGAAGATCCGCGGCCGCGATGCCGATTTTGCCCAGCCGCTGTTTACCGACCTCGAGGACCCGATGACCAGCGGCAAGCCGGAGCGGATCAGCATCCCGCTGCCCGATAGCCAGAAGAAACTGTGGTACAACGTCTCTACCACCGAAACCGAGGCCGGCTGGCTGTGCCACGCGGTCGACGTGAACGCGGTGGTCGATGCCGAGGTGGCGCAGCGCAACTTCGTACAGACCCTGGCCAAGACCTTTGCCCAGCTGTCGATCGGCCTCGCAATCTTTGACCGCAACCGTCAGCTGGTGCTGTTCAACCCGGTGCTGATCGACCTGACCGCGCTGCCGGCCAACTTCCTGTCCTCTCGGCCCAACCTGCTGACCTTCTTTGACCGCCTGCGCGATCAGCGGATGATGCCGGAGCCCAAGAGCTATTCCAGCTGGCGCCACCAGATGGCGGATCTTCTGGAGGCCGCCGCAGAAGGTCGTTACCAGGAAACCTGGTCGCTGCCGTCGGGCTCCGTCTACAAGGTGTCGGGCCGTCCGCATCCCGATGGTGCCGTCGCCTTCCTGTTCGAGGACATCACCGCCGAAGTGACCCTGACGCGCCAGTTCCGCTCCGAGCTGGAGGTGGGCCAGTCGATCATGGACCAGATGGAGGAGGCGATCGCGGTGTTCTCCTCCGATGGCACCATGAGCTTTTCCAACAGCGCCTATCGCGAGCTGTGGCGGATGGACCCGGATGCAACCTTTGCCAAAGTGTCGATCATGGATGCCAGCCGCATCTGGCAGGACACCAGCACACCGACCCCGGTCTGGGGCGAGATTCGCGACTTCGTGGCCGGCTGCGAGGCCCGCGATGCCTGGTGGTCCCGCGTGCAACTGCGCGACGGCACCAAGCTGATCTGCAAGGTCTCGGCGATCCAGAACGGGGCCACCATGGTCAGCTTCCGAACCCCGGAAACCAATGTGCTGCCGACGGATCAGGAACGCTTCCCCGCCATCAGCCAGGGCTAGGGTCGAAACCCGCTTGCAGCAGCTTCGCGGCAACGCCATTGTACCGCAATGACGAGACATACCGCGGCCTGCAGGCTGAATTCACCCGAAGAAACGGCCGATCTGGCCGCCTCGATCGCCGGAGCCCTGCGCCCCGGCGATTGCCTGTTGCTGGAGGGCGTGATCGGCGCCGGCAAGACCCATTTCTGCCGCCACCTGATCCAGTCGCTGATGGACGTGCCCGAGGATGTGCCCTCGCCCACCTTCACGCTGGTGCAGACCTATGACGTGCCCGCGGGCGAATTGTGGCACAGCGATCTTTACCGGCTGTCATCGCTGGACGAGCTTGAGGAGCTGGGCCTGACCGAGGCCTTCGAGAGCGCGATCTGCCTGGTGGAATGGCCTGATCGGCTGGCCGAGCTGACCCCCGCCCATGCCCTGCATCTGACCCTGTCGCTGGTCCCCGGCCCGGACGATCAGCGGGAGATCCGGTTCGCGTGGAGCGACCCCAAGTGGCAGCCGCTGATCGAAAGGATCACCGCATGAGCCCGCGCGAGACCCTGTGCCGCCAGTTCCTGGCGCAGACCCCCTATGCCGACTGGCAGCGCGGCGCGCTGGCCGGCGATGCCTCCAACCGCCGCTATGAACGGCTGCGCAGTGCCGAGGGGCGCAGCGTGGTGCTGATGGATGCACCGCCCGAAAAGGGCGAAAG
Organism: Leisingera sp. S2M4; assembly: GCF_055398055.1. Lineage (NCBI taxonomy): Bacteria > Pseudomonadati > Pseudomonadota > Alphaproteobacteria > Rhodobacterales > Roseobacteraceae > Leisingera > Leisingera sp. S2M4. Next base: position 1,648,752 of record NZ_AP040861.1, on the reverse strand, counting down.
CATCGCCGCCTTTGTCCGCATTGCCAGACACTTGCGCGAACAGGGCCTCAGCGCGCCAGAGATCCTGGCGCAGGATGAGGCCAACGGGTTCCTGCTGCTGGAGGATCTGGGGGACGATCTGTTCGCGCGCGTCGTGCGCCGTCAGCCGGAGCTGGAACAGACCCTCTATGCCGCGGCGACGGATGCGCTGGTGGCGCTGCACGCAGCCCCCCTGCCCAAGCTGGAGCCCTATGGCCCGCGGGTGTTGGCGGAACTGGCCGGGCTGGTCCTGCCCGCGTACCGCGACGCCATCCTTGGCGCGCCCGATGCCCGCCTGCAGGCCCGGTTCACCGACCAACTGGAAGACATCCTGCGCAACACGCTGCATGGCGATGCGGTGCTGGTGCAGCGCGATTTTCACGCCGAGAACCTGCTGTGGCTGCCGGACCGCGACGGCGTGGCCCGTGTCGGCATGCTGGATTTCCAGGACGCCCGCGCCGGCCACTGCGCCTTTGACCTGATGTCGCTGCTGCAGGACGCCCGCCGCGATGTGCCCGCCGCCATCGAGATGCAGATGATCGACCGCTACATCGCCGCCACCGGCGTCGACGGCTCCGGTTTCCGCACCGCCTATGCGGTGCTGGGCGTGCTGCGCGCCCTGCGCATCCTCGGGGTGTTTGCCCGGCTCAGCCGCGAATACGGCAAGCCGCAATACCTCGGGTATATGCCGCGGGTCTGGGACCACCTGATGCGCGGGCTGGAGCATCCGGCGATGGCGTCGGCGGCAGAAATGCTGCGCAGCGCCCTGCCCGCCCCGACGCCCGAAAACCTCGAAAGGCTGAAGCCCTGATGCCCTGCACGCCTGACGCCGTGATGCTGTTTGCCGCCGGGTTCGGCACCCGCATGCGGGAGCTGACGCGCGACCGCCCCAAGCCGATGATCGAAGTGGCGGGCAAGCCGCTGATCGGCCATGCGCTGGCGCTGGCCGAGGAGCTGCGCCCGCAGCGCATTGTTGCGAATCTGCATTACCTGCCAGAGCCTCTGCGCGCCTATCTGGAGCCGCGGGGCGTGCAGATCAGCCATGAGGCGGAGGAGATCCTCGACACCGGCGGCGGGCTGCGCGCGGCGCTGCCGCTGCTGGGGGATGGGCCGGTCTTCACCATGAACACCGACGCGATCTGGAAGGGGCCAAACCCCTTGCAGCTGGCGCGTGACGCCTGGGACCCGGCGCGGATGGATGCGCTTTTGGTCTGCGTGCCGCTGGCGCGCGCGGTGGGCCGCAAGGGCAGCGGCGATTTCTCCGCCGACCGCGAGGGGCGCATCAGCCGCGGCGGCGACCTGGTCTATGGCGGCGTGCAGATCCTGAAAACCGATGCGCTGCACGCGGTCGCGGAGCGTGTTTTCTCGCTGAATGCCCTGTGGAACCGGATGGCCGAGAACAACCGCCTGTTTGCGCTGGAATATCCCGGCCGCTGGTGCGATGTGGGCCACCCCGAAGGGATCACCCTGGCCGAGGATCTGATTGCAGCCGATGATGTTTGACCCGACCCCAAAACCACGTGTCTTTGCCGTGCCCTGCGGCGTCGATTTCCCCCGTGCGCTGGTCACCGGCCTGTGCCAGCGCAGCGAGGGCCAGCCGCCCGAGGCGCTGGCGCGGACGGAGCTGATCGTCAACACCGCCCGCATGGCGCGGCGGGTGCGGGTGCTGTTCGACCAGGGGCCGCCGCGGCTGCTGCCGCGAATGTTGATGCTGACCGATCTGGCGCAGCGCGCCACGCTGGACGGGCTGCCGCCGCCGCTGCCGCCCCTGCGCCGTCGGCTGGAGCTGTCGCAGCTGATCGCGAAACTGCTCGACGCGCAGCCCGACCTTGCGGCGCGCGCCTCGCTTTACGATCTGTCCGACAGCCTGGCGGCGCTGATCGACGAAATGCAGGGCGAAGGTGTCAGCACCGATACGATCCGGCAGCTCGATGTCTCTGACATGTCCGGCCACTGGGCCCGCGCCCAGACCTTCATCGGCATCGCGGATGAGTTCACTGGCCTGCATGATGGCGCCATGGACGCGCAGGCTCGGCAGCGGCAAGTGGTCCTGAACCTGATCGACCAATGGCAGGAAAACCCGCCGCAGCACCCCATCATCCTCGCCGGCTCCACAGGCTCGCGCGGCACCACGCTGATGCTGATGGAGGCGATTGCCCGGCTGCCACAGGGCGCGGTGATCCTGCCCGGGTTCGACTTTGACCAGCCCGATCATGTCTGGGCCGGGCTCGATGATCCGATGATCTCCGAAGACCACCCGCAGTACCGGTTCCACAAGCTGATGAAGGATCTGGAGCTGGCGCCGGGCGATGTACAGCGCTGGACCGATTGCGAGCCCGCCTCGCCGCCGCGCAACCGGCTCCTGTCGCTGGCGCTGCGCCCTGCCCCGGTGACCGACGCCTGGATGAGCGAAGGGCCGCAGCTAACCGGCCTTGATGCTGCCACCCGGGACGTCACCCTGGTCGAGGCGCCCAGCCCGCGCGCCGAGGCGCTGGCGATTGCGCTGCGGCTGCGCAAGGCGGCGGAGGACGGCCAGACCGCGGCGCTGATCACCCCCGACCGGATGCTGACCCGGCAGGTCGCGGCGGCGCTGGACCGTTGGGACATCCTGCCCGATGATTCCGCCGGCCAGCCGTTGCAGCTGTCGCCGCCGGGCCGGTTCCTGCGCCATGTGGCGGGGCTGTTCTGCAAGCCGCTGGCCAGCGATGCGCTGCTGACGCTGCTGAAGCACCCGCTGACCCATGACGGGGCCGCCCGCGGCGACCACCTGCGCCAGACCCGCGAGCTGGAGCTGCACCTGCGCCGCAACGGCCCGCCCTTCCCGGACGCGGCAACCTTTGCCAAATTCGGCGAGGGCCGCAGCCTGACACCCGGCTGGACAGACTGGCTGGCGGACTGCTTTGCCGGCCAGCACCAACCCGGCGAGCAGCCGCTGAGCGTTTGGGTTGCCCGCCTGCGCGCGCTGGCGGAACGGCTCGCCGCCGGCAGCCAGGCCGCGGGTTCGGGCACGCTATGGGACAAGAAGGCAGGTCAGAAAGCCTTGGCCTGCATCGAAAATTTGCAGGCTGAGGCGGAATACGGCGGCGCCATGACCGCGCGCGACTTTGCCGATCTGCTCGGCGCGCTGCTGAGCCAGGGAGAGGTGCGAGACCGCGATGCGCCCTATGGCTCGATCATGATCTGGGGCACGCTGGAGGCCCGCGTGCAGGGGGCCGACCTGGTGATCCTCGGCGGGTTGAACGAGGGCAGCTGGCCCGAGGCCGCCGCCCCCGACCCCTGGCTGAACCGGCAGCTGCGCAACCAGGCGGGGCTGCTGCTGCCCGAGCGCCGCATCGGCCTGTCGGCGCATGACTTCCAGCAGGCCATCGCCGCGCCCGAGGTCTGGCTGACCCGCGCGGAACGCAGCGAGGAGGCCGACACGGTGCCGTCGCGCTGGCTCAACCGGATGACCAACCTGCTGTCCGGCCTGCCGACCCAGGGCGGCCCCGAGGCGCTGGCGCAGATGCGTGCGCGCGGGGCGCAGTGGCTGGGCTGGGCCGAGGCGCTGGAGGCCCCGACGCCGATCCCGCAGGCGCCGCGCCCCTCGCCGCGCCCGCCGGTTGCAGCGCGACCGCGGCGGCTGACGATCACCGAGATCCCGCGGCTGATCCGCGACCCTTACGCGATTTATGCCAAACACGTGTTGCGGCTGAAACCGCTGAACCCGCTGGTGCAGGAACCGGACGCGCTGCTGCGCGGCATCGTCGTGCACGAGGTATTCGAGAAGTTCATCCGCGACAGTCTGGAGGCGCCGGAAACACTGACGCCCGAAGCCCTGACCGCCGCCTCCCGCGAATTGCTGGAGGAACATGTGCCCTGGCCGGTGGCGCGCATCCTGTGGCAGGCCCGCATCCGCCGGATCGCCGCCGATTTCGTGCTGGCCGAGCGCGAACGCCAGTCCCGCGCACGGCCTGTTGCCTTTGAGGCCGAGGGCAGCGCCCGACTGGATCCCTTGGATTTCACCATCGCCTGCCGCGCCGACCGCATCGACATGGACGACCGCGGCTTTCTGCACCTTTACGACTACAAGACCGGCGCGCCGCCCTCGGAAGCACAGCAAAAGAAGTTCGAAAAGCAGCTGCTGATCGAGGCCGCGATGGCCGAAGAGGGCGCCTTTGCCGACATCGGTCCCGCCGAGGTCGCCCGCGCGCTGTTCATCGGATTGGGCAGCAAGCTGAGCGAGGTGCGCGCACCGCTGGAGGACGAGCCGCCGGCCAAGATCTGGGAGGATCTGCGCACCCTGATCAGTGCCTATTTCGAGCCTGAACAAGGCTATTCGAGCCGCCGCATGGTGCATAAGGACGACTTTGCCGGCGAATACGACCACCTGGCCCGCTACGGCGAATGGGACCGCAGCGCCACACCGCAGCCGGAGGATCTGGCATGATGACCCGCAACAAGGCGTCCGAGGCGCAGTTCCGCGCCGCGCGTCCCGATGCCTCGACCTGGCTGGCGGCCAATGCGGGCTCGGGCAAGACCAAGGTGCTGACCGACCGGGTGGCGCGGCTGTTGCTGAAGGGCGTGCAGCCGCAGCATATCCTGTGCCTGACATACACCAAGGCCGCCGCCAGCGAGATGCAGAACCGGCTGTTCAAGCGGTTGGGCGAATGGGCGATGCTGGACGATGCGGCGCTGATCGCCGCCCTCACCGATCTGGGGGAGGTCAGCACCGGGCCGGCGGAACTGGCCCAGGCGCGCACGCTGTTTGCCCGCGCGATCGAAACTCCGGGCGGGCTGAAAATCCAGACCATCCACTCCTTCTGCGCCTCCCTGCTGCGCCGCTTTCCGCTGGAGGCCGGCGTCAGCCCGCAGTTTGCCGAGATGGACGACCGCGCGGGCCAGCTGCTGCGCGCCGAGATCATGGAGGATTTTGCCGAAGGGCCGCAGGCGGAGCTGTTGGACGCGTTGACCCGCCATGTCAGCGACAGCGATTTCGAGACACTGACCGCCGCCGTCTGCCAGCGCCGCGCCGATTTTTCCGAACCTGTGGACAGGAACGGGCTGCTGGAATTGTTCGGCCTGCCCGAAGGCTTTGACGAGGCGGCGCTGGAGGCGCTGGTGTTCCTGGGGGGCGAAGCGGAGCTGCTGCAAGCCACCCGCACCATGCTGGCCGAAGGCGGCACCACCGACCAGCGCGCAGCCGACAAGCTGGCCGGCATCAGCGAACCGACACTGGCGGATTTACCCGTGTTAGAGAGTGTTTTTCTGACTGGCGCCGGCGCCAAGGAGCCGTTCACCGCCAAGATCGGCAAGTTCCCGACCAAGAAGCTGCGCGAAGCCAATGTGGCGCTGATGGACCGGCTGGAGCCGCTGATGCGCCGCGTCGAGGACGCCCGCGCGCGGCGTCTGGCGCTGACGGCGGTGCGCAAGAGCCACGATCTGCACCGGTTCGCCGCCGCCTTTCTGCCGGAGTACGAGCGCCGCAAGCAGCTGCGCGGCTGGCTCGACTTTGACGATCTGATCCTGAAGGCGCGGCAATTGCTGAACGACCCCGGCGTCGCCGCCTGGGTGTTGTACCGGCTGGACGGCGGCATCGACCACATCCTGGTGGACGAGGCGCAGGACACCAGCCCGGTGCAATGGGACGTGATCGAGAAGCTGGCCCAGGAATTCACCGCCGGCGAGGGCGCGCGCTCGGACGTGGAGCGCACGATTTTCGTGGTCGGCGACAAGAAGCAGTCGATCTATTCCTTCCAGGGGGCCGACCCGGATGCCTTTGACCGAATGCAGAAGGAATTCGGACGGCGGCTGGCGGAAACCGGGGCCGGGTTGCAGGATGCCTCGCTGGACTTCTCGTTCCGCTCTTCCGCGGCGATCCTGAAACTGGTGGACCTGGTGTTCCGTGACAGCGCCCGCGCCGGCTTTCGCCCGGATGCGCTGCACCATGCCTTCAAATCCGACCTGCCGGGCCGCGTTGACCTGTGGCCGGTGGTCGAGAAGGTGGAGGATGACGAGGATCCCGACTGGACCAGCCCGGTCGACCGTCCCAGCAGCCGCCATCACACCGTGATCCTGGCGGAGCGCATCGCGCAGTCGATCAAGCAGATGATCGCGGACGGCGTCACCATTCCCGAAGATGGCGACAGCCCCGGCAGCTTTTGTCGGCGACCGGTGCAGGCGGGCGACTTCCTGATCCTGGTGCAGCGGCGCTCGGATCTGTTCTCGGAAATCATCCGCGCCTGCAAGAATGCCGAGCTGCCCATCGCCGGCGCCGACCGGCTGAAGGTCGGGGCGGAGCTGGCGGTGAAGGACATCGCGGCGCTGCTGCGCTTTCTGGCGCTGCCCGAAGACTCCCTGTCACTGGCCGAGGCACTGAAATCGCCGCTGTTCGGCTGGAGCGAGCCGGCGCTGTTCGATCTCGCCCACCGGCGGGAGGACAGGTACCTGTGGCCGGCCCTGCGCGCCCGCGCGGCGGAGTTTCCCGAAACCATGGCGGTGCTGAACGACCTGCGCGCCAATGCCGATTTCCTGCGACCCTTCGATCTGATCGAACGCATCCTGACCCGGCACGGCGGGCGGCAGAAACTGCTGGGGCGGCTAGGGACCGAAGCCGAGGACGGCATCAACGCACTGCTGTCGCAGGCGCTGGCCTATGAACGCACCGATGTGCCCAGCCTGACCGGGTTCCTTGTGTGGATGCAGACCGATGATCTGGAGATCAAGCGGCAGATGGGCGCGGCCGGCAACATGATCCGGGTGATGTCGGTGCATGGCTCCAAGGGGCTGGAGGCGCCGATCGTGATCCTGCCCGATACCGGCAAGCGGCGCGCGCCAAGCGATGCCGAGATCATGCTGGCCGAGGGCACCCCGGTCTGGCGGCTGCCGAAGGAGCAGATGCCGACCGCCATGCAGGAGGCGCGCGAGGCGGCGCAGGAGAAGTTGCAGAACGAACGCCTGCGGCTGTTGTATGTGGCTCTGACACGGGCGGAAAAGTGGCTGATCGTGGCTGCGGCCGGCGATGTCGGCGAGGCCGGGGACAGCTGGTACCGCATGGTGGAAACCGCCATGAAGGACGGCGGTGCGGTCGAATGCGATCTGGGTGGGCAGACCGGTCTGCGGCTGCATCACGGCGACTGGGACGGGTTGCCGTTGGTGGTGCCGCCGACTGCCGAGACCGTCACCCATAGCCTGCCGGAGCTGTTTCGCAAACCTGCCGAGCCCTATGTGGCGCCGGCGGCCGCGATCAGCCCGTCTGATCTGGGCGGCGCCAAGGCGCTGCCCGGCGAGCAAGGCCTGGACGAGGACGCCGCCAAGTCCCGCGGCAGCCGCCTGCATCTGCTGCTGGAGCACCTGCCTGGCCAGCCGAAGGAGAGCTGGCCGCAGCTGGCGCAGAACCTGTTGCAGGATGCAGCCGACAGCGCCGAGTTGCTCGCCGAGGCGCAGGCGGTGCTGAACCAGCCCGCGCTGGCGCCCGTTTTTGCCGCCGAGGCCCTGGCCGAGGTGCCGCTGAGCGCGGATCTGGACGGGGTGCGAATACATGGGGTGATCGACCGCCTGATCGTCAGCCCGGACCGGGTGCTGGCGGTGGACTTCAAATCCAATGCCACCGTGCCGGCCTCACCGCAGCAGTGTCCCGAAGGGTTGTTGCGCCAGATGGGCGCCTATGCCCATGCGCTGGCGCAGATCTATCCGGAGCGGGCGATCGAAACCGCAATCTTGTGGACCCGGACGGCGCAGCTGATGCCACTGCCGCACGAGCTCGTGATTGCGGCCTTGCGACGCTACGCGGAACCTTGACGATCCGTAAAGCCGTACCTAGGTTCCAACTCCAGTTGCCACACACTCATGGAGACATGCATATGTCCACCGTAGCCGTCACCGACGCCACCTTTGACGCTGAAGTCAAGAACTCCGATATCCCCGTCGTGGTGGATTTCTGGGCCGAATGGTGCGGCCCTTGTAAGCAGATCGGCCCCGCTCTCGAAGAGCTGGCCGCGGAATTCGACGGCAAGGTCAAGATTGCCAAGGTCGATGTCGACAACAACCCCAACGCCGCTGCGGCCATGGGCGTGCGCGGCATCCCGGCGCTGTTCATCTTCAAGGATGGTCAGGTCGTCTCGAACCGCGCGGGCGCTGCACCCAAGGCCGCCCTGCAGAGCTGGATCGAAGAATCCATCTGATCCGGCACCGAAACCGGACCATAAGAGGGCTGTCCCGCGCGGGCAGCCCTTTTTATTTGCGACTTTATTTGCCGCCGACTGCGGCCAGCGAACAAAATCCGGGATGCAAACATGAAAAAGCCGCCCATGCGGGGCGGCTCTTGATACAGGCGCGAGCAGGTGACTGCTTACAGCGCCGCAATGTCCGAACGGGTCAGACCAATGTCGTCCAGCTGTGCATCGGACAGCTGCGACAGCAGCTTGCGGGTCCGGCGGCTTTCGTTCCACTCGATCAGGTTGCTCTTGGCATTCAAGATGGCATCAACCACGCGGAGAACGGTGACTGCTCCGAGCGGCGCGTAGATGTTCGCGGTCGTCATTTGCGCATATCCTTCAAAGAAACAGCCGACCCTGTGCCGGTTGTGAGGCTGATTTAGGACTTGAGGCCGAGTCCCACAATTGCTGGATTCTCAGCCCCGCTCTGCGTTCGCTGCATGGCAGCAACGGTCGCCACCCGGCAGCGGCCTGCCGGCCGTCACCGGCCGCGGCTGGGGTTCACTTGTACCGGCGCGGGGTTACGGCCATATAAGGGGCAACAAACGGAGACATTCATGGCAGACGATCAATTTCCCGGCTGGCACGGCACCACCATCATCGGTGTCAAGAAAGATGGCCAGGTGGTCATTGCCGGCGACGGTCAGGTGTCGCTGGGACAAACAGTCATCAAGGGCACGGCGCGCAAGGTACGCCGCCTGTCGCCGGGCGGCTTTGACGTGGTGGCGGGCTTTGCCGGCTCCACCGCCGATGCCTTTACCCTGCTGGAACGGCTGGAAGCCAAGCTAGAGGCAACCCCCGGCCAGCTGGCCCGCGCCAGCGTCGAGCTGGCCAAGGACTGGCGCACCGACAAGTACCTGCAGAAGCTGGAGGCGATGCTGATCGTCACCGACGGCAGCGACATGTTCGTCATCACCGGCGCCGGCGACGTGCTGGAACCGGAGCATGACGTGGCCGCCATCGGCTCGGGCGGCAATTTTGCCCTGGCAGCGGCGCGCGGCATGATGGACAGCGACAAATCGGCCGAAACCGTCGCCCGTGAGGCGATGGCGATTGCCGCCGATATCTGTGTCTACACCAATGGCAACCTGACCGTGGAAACCATCGGCGGGGACCGCTGAGGTGACCCAGCTGGACCAGAACGACCTGCGCGCCGCCGTCGGCTCGGGCCTGTTGACCGAGGCCCAGGCGGCGACGCTGATGGCGCTGGCCCACAGCCGCCGTGGCGCGCGCGAAAATCTGGCGCCGGGCGACGAACCTTTTGAGCTGTTCAAGGGGTTCAACGAGATCTTCATCGTCATTGGCCTGCTGATCCTGGCCTCGGGCTGGGCCGGCGTGACCGCGGTGGATCTGGCCGGCTCGGTCGGTGGCTACCAGGCCAAGGCAGTCTATTCCGCCGCCCTCGGCGCCGCGGTGCTGTGGGGGCTGGCGGAATACTTCATCCGCCGCCGCCGCATGATCGCGCCCGCGATTGCCCTGTCGGTGATGTGGGCCGCCAATGCCGGCATTGGCCTGACCGCGCAGTTTGCCGAACCCTTCATGATTGCGCAGAATGATTTCACCAGCCTGCCGCTGCCCTTCGCCCTGGCGACGGCGGCGGTGGCGCTGTTCTGGCTGCGTTTCCGGGTGCCCTTCGCCATGGCGCTGATCGCCATGGGCGTCTTTGGCCTCGCGCTGCTGATGGGCGCGATCCGGGCCGGCACCCCGGCCAGCCTCGGCGATCTGTTCCTGCTGTCCGCCAGCGGCCCCTTTGCCTGGATCACCCTGGCGGTGGGGCTTGCGGTCTTTGCCATGGCGATGGTCTTTGATCTCAGCGATCCGCATCGTGTCACCCGGCGCTCTGCCCAGGGGTTCTGGCTGCATGTGGTTGCCGCGCCCGCGCTGGTCAACACCATCGCGCTGAGCCTGCTGGCAAAGGGCACCGAGAGCGCCAATCTGCTGCTGCTGGGCGTGTTGCTGTTCTTTGCGCTGGTCGCCATCGTGATCGACCGGCGGTCGTTCCTGATCGCCGCGATCGGCTACAGCGTGACGCTGGCCGGCACCGTGTTCAGCAGCGACGGCGCTGCGATGACCATCCTGGTGCTGGGCCTTGTTCTCGTCATCCTGGGCGCCTTCTGGAGCCGCATCCGCGCCGCGCTGCTTGCGCCCCTCTCCAACGTGCTGCCGCTAGACCGGCTGCCCCCCTCTCATTGAAGCGAAGATACCCATGACCGATCTGACACCCCGCGAAATCGTCTCGGAGCTGGACCGTTTCATCATCGGCCAGAAGGAAGCCAAGCGCGCCGTTGCGGTCGCCCTGCGCAGCCGCTGGCGGCGCAAGCTGCTGGATGATGACCTGCGCGACGAGGTCTACCCGAAGAACATCCTGATGATCGGCCCCACCGGCGTCGGCAAGACCGAGATCAGCCGCCGCCTGGCCAAGCTGGCCCGCGCCCCTTTCATCAAGGTCGAGGCCACCAAGTTCACCGAGGTCGGCTATGTCGGCCGCGATGTGGAGCAGATCATCCGCGACCTGGTCGACAACGCCATCGCCCAGACCCGCGAATACATGCGCGAGGAGGTCAAGGCCAATGCCCACAAGGCGGCCGAGGACCGGGTGCTGGAGGCGATCGCCGGCAGTGACGCGCGCGAAGCCACCCGCGAGATGTTCCGCAAGAAGCTGAAATCGGGCGAGCTGGACGACACGGTGATCGAGCTGGACGTGGCCGATACCTCCAACCCGATGGGGATGTTCGAAATCCCCGGCCAGCCGGGCGGCAACATGGGCATGCTGAACCTGGGCGACCTGTTCGGCAAGGCCATGGGCGGGCGCACCACGCGCAAGAAACTGACCGTCGCCGAAAGCTATGAAATCCTGATCAGCGAGGAGGCCGACAAGCTCTTGGATGACGAAACCGTCACCCGCACCGCGGTGGAATCGGTGGAGCAGAACGGCATCGTCTTCCTTGACGAGATCGACAAGGTCTGCGTGCGCCAGGAAACCCGCGGCGGCGACGTCAGCCGCGAGGGCGTGCAGCGCGACCTGCTGCCGCTGATCGAAGGCACCACCGTCAGCACCAAGCACGGACCGGTGAAGACCGACCACATCCTGTTCATCGCCTCCGGCGCGTTTCACATCGCCAAGCCGTCGGACCTGCTGCCGGAATTGCAGGGCCGGCTGCCGATCCGCGTCAACCTGCGCGCCCTGACCGAAGAGGACTTCGTACGCATCCTGACGGAAACCGACAACGCGCTGACCCGCCAGTACACGGCGCTGATGGAGACCGAGGAGGTCACCGTGACCTTCACCGAAGACGGCATTGCAGCGCTGGCGCGCATCGCGGCCGAAGTGAACCAGACGGTCGAGAACATCGGCGCACGGCGTCTCTACACGGTGATGGAACGGGTGTTCGAGGAACTGTCCTTTACCGCGCCGGATCGAGGTGGCGAAACCGTGACCGTGGACGCTGCGTTCGTGATGAAAAACCTGGGTGAGCTGGGACGCTCGGCTGATGTCAGCCGCTACGTTCTGTAAGGGCGCGGTTTCACGTTCATACGCTTTGACATTGGCGGCAGGTGCAGTAGCCTGCCGCCAATTTATTGAGGGTGAAACATGACTGCGCTGCGTCTTGCCTGCGGTATCCTGCTGCTGCTGGCCTCTTGCACGGATAGGAGTTTCACCCCGACGGTGCCGGAAGCGCTGGAACTGGGTACCCCGAAGACTGTCTTTGCCGCGACCAACCGTGGCGCGCTGCCAAATGGCAATTTCGGTGCCCAGCGGTCCGACGGCATGAGCCTGTTGGAACTGACCGTCTCCATCCCGCCGGAGCACAAGCCCGGCTCCCTGAAATTCGGCTATTCGGACCCCGATCCGGCAACCGAATTCACCATGGCCGGCCGGCGCCAGTTCGAGAGCGAAGCCGCGTTTTCCGCCAGGCTGCGTCGTGAGTTGGCCAAGCTGCCCGCCGATCAGCGCGACGTGACCGTCTTTGTGCATGGCTACAACTCGACCCAGGCCGAAACCGCCTTTCGCGCGGCGCAATTGACCCATGACATCGAAATTCCCGGCGCCACGGTCATCTATTCCTGGCCCAGCAAGGGCAAGGCGCTTGGCTATGCCTATGACGGCGACAGCGCGCTCTACTCGCGTGATGGGCTGGAACATCTTCTGCGCAGCCTGCAACACTCGGGCGCGCGCCGGGTCATCGTGGTGGCGCATTCCATGGGTGGCTTCCTGACGATGGAAACGCTGCGCCAGATCGAGATCAAGTCGCCCGGCTGGACCGCACGCCATCTTGGCGGCGTGATCCTGATGTCGCCCGATCTGGATGTGGACGTGTTCAAGTCGCAGATGGAGAAATTCGCCGAAGTGCCGCAGCCCTTCCTGATTTTCTCCTCCCGCAAGGACCGGGTGTTGACCCTGTCCCAGCGCCTGCGGGGGCTGGACAACCGCGGCCGGCTGGGCAACCTCACCAGCATCGAGGAAATCAGCGACCTGCCGATTGAATTCATCGATACCACCGCCTTTGCCGATGAGGCGGAATCAAAGCATTTCGTGGCCGCTTCCTCGCCGGCGCTGATTGCGCTGCTGAATGGTGCACGTGAAACAAACGCCGCCTTTGCCCGCAATCCAGACGTGCTGCAGAAGCTGCTGCCCGGTCAGATCGTGATCCGCAACAATGCGATCAAGGTCTCTCTGAAAGATACCGTCGCAGAGGAGCGGTAACGGAAATCCCGTCAGCGGTTGCGACGGAGATAGACGTAGTAGGCGCCGCTCCCGCCGTGGCTGACATGGGCCGGCGTCACCTGCAGCACCGCCTGGGCCAAGGGCGGAAGCGACAGCCATTGCGGCACCTTGTGGCGCAACACCCCGCGCGGCACCGGCATCGGGCCCGGCTCGTCCCGGTCCTTGCCCTTGCCGGTGATCACCAGCACCAGACGCTTGCCAACCCCTTGTGATGACAGGATGAACCGGGTCAGGGCGGGGTGGGCCGCATCAATCCGCATGCCGTGCAGGTCCAGCTTGCCTTCCGGGCGCAGCTTGCCACGCTTCATCCGCCGGAAGGCTTTCCCGTCCATCTGCACCGGTTCGCCCGCCAGGCTGCGCGCCAGCGAGGGCTTCAGGTCATGTTTCACCGGTTTGGAGCGGGCCCGGCTGCCGATTTCGAACTGATCTGGCAGCGGCGACACCTGCGGTTCGCGCGGCTTGCTGGTCTTGGCTGAAGGCTGGGCAGGGTAGGGCGACACGGATTTCGAGGCCGGCGACAGGCGCTCGGTCTGGCTTGCGACCTTTTTCCAAAGATCTATCTCATCCTCTGTCAGCTTCCGGCGGCTCATTCAAAGATCTTCCGGCAGCATCGCATAGGCCCGCTGGATCGGCAGCAGCAGCACCATCCGCCCCGGGTCTTTCATGGTGCCCGCAGTCTCGCCGGCGGCATCGCCAGTCCCGACGAATATATCGGCACGCTGCGCGCCCTTGATGGCCGAACCGGTGTCCTGCGCGATCATCAGGCGACGCAGCGGCATCTCTCCGTCCTTTTCCACCCAGACCGGCGCCCCAAGAGGCGTGTAGGCCGGATCAGCCGCGATACTGCGCATCGGCGTGACAGAGCGGTTCATTGCCCCCAGCGGCCCCTTAGAGGCGGCCACCCTACGGACCTCGCGAAAGAAGACGTAGGAGGGGTTGTGATACAGAAGCTCGCGCCCCTCCACGGGGTTGCGGCGCACCCAGGACTTGATCACCTGCGCGCTGACCTGGTGCAGGTTGTAGATGCCGCGGCGGACCAGCTCCTGTCCGATGGATCGATAGGGGTGGCCATTGGCCCCGCCGTAGCCGACCCGGATCATCGAACCATCCGGCAGGCGGATACGGCCCGAGCCCTGGATCTGCAGGAAGAACAGCTCCACCGGGTCATCCACCCAGGCAATTTCCAAACCGCGCCCTTCCATGACGCCGCTTTCCAGGATCTCGCGCCGGCTGAGCCACTGGTCCTTGCCGCGGGCCTCTGGCGGCATCCGGTAGACCGGATAGCGATAGCGTGCGCTGCGGTGCCGTGCGCCGTTCAGCTCGGGCTCGAAATAGCCGGTAAACAGGGCAGGGGTGCCATCCTCGACCATGACCGGCCGGAAGAACAGCTCAAAGAAAGACCGCGCACCTTCGGGAGGCTGCGCTCGCGCGGCCTTGCACAATGCCTTCCAGTCGGGATCCTTCAGATCACCACAGGTGCCCAGAAAGGTCTGCAGAGCAGCGGCGTGGTCATCTTCGGCCCAGCCATCCAGTTGCGAGAAGTCGAGGATGCTGTACACGGTGTCGGACTGCGCCTCGGAGGCGGTCATCGCGGCCGCTGCCACGGCAGCGACCCCAAGTGCCCCACGAAGCGCCGCAATCATGCGTCCGTCGCAACCAGTTGCCAGTTGGGATCGTCGCTGCCCATGTCACGGGCAAAGACCCAGGTGTCCTTCTGGCGCTTCACGGCCTTCGGATCGCCTTCAACGATGTTGCCGCTGCGATCCCGCACGACCGAGGTCAGCTCGGCCACGAAACGCATGGTGATTTCCGCACGCCCGGTCTGGGCGTCAAACTGGGCATCCGCCAGGGTGGTTTCTCGCACGCCGATGAATTCTGCCTCGATCTTCAGGCCCTTGTCTTCCCGCTGGGCGACAGCCTCGACGAAGCTGTCAAAGACATCCTCGGCCAGGAAGGGCTGAATGCTGTCGAGGTCGCCATGTTCAAAGCCCATCACGATCATCTCGTAGGCACCGCGGGCCCCCTGCACGAAGTCCTGCACCTGGAACGAGGGTTCGGCGCGTTTCATCTCGGCCAGAGCCTGGGCCTGCGGGCTGCCTTCCGCGACGTAATCGGTGATGTCACGGTCAGGTCCGCCCTCGATCACTTCCAGATCAGGGCGTCGGCTGCGCGCCTCGGACTGGGGCACAGGTGGCTTTTCAAAGCCCTCGCGTGTTCCCAACACGCTTTTCAAGCGCAGGATCAGAAACACGGCAATTCCTGCCAGAACCAAAAGCTGAATCACAGGCGACTCCATGGAAACCTCATGCTAGGCGTTCGTGCTTTGTTTGAAACCAAAGCGTTCAGACCTTATGTAGGTGACGGGCGGGGGCAAGTCTACCGCTCCGGCGAATGATCTCAAGGAAAGCCAATGTATCTATTTCTTGCGTTTCTGATGGTTCCCATCATTGAAATCGCCCTGTTCATTCAGGTTGGCGGCGCCATCGGTTTGTGGCCGACCCTGGCCATCGTGGTGTTGACCGCGGTGCTGGGCACCTGGCTGGTGAAAACGCAAGGGCGGCTGGCGATGGGGCAGTTGAGGTCTTCGTTCCAGCAGCTGTCGGACCCGGCCGAGCCGCTGGCCCATGGCGCGATGATCCTGTTTGCCGGCGCGCTGCTGCTGACGCCGGGCTTTTTCACCGATGCCGTCGGCTTTGCCCTGCTGATGCCGCCGGTCCGCCTCGCGATGTTCCGTTACCTGCGCTCCAAGATCACCGTGGCGCAGTTTCAGATGGGACCGGGCAGCATGCAGGGCCGCCACTATCCGGGCGGCTCCGCCCATCCCCGCGGTCGCGGAGAGGTGATCGATGGCGACTACGAGGACGTGACGCCCGGTGAGCGCCGCGACGGCCCTTCGGGCTGGGTCGACGGCCCCCGTTGAGATAGCCGAACCAAGCTGCTAAGCACGGGCAAAAGAATTTATTTGCAGGAGCAACTCCATGGCCGAAAACGGCGAAGCCCAACAGCAGCCTCAGGTCCAGATGAACATTCTGGGCCAATTCATCCGCGACATGTCGTTCGAAAACGTCATGGCGCAAAAAGGCTCCGGCGGTGAAGTGCAGCCCGACGTCAGCGTTCAGGTGAACCTGGACGCCAAGAAGCGCTCGGTCGAAAACCAGTATGAAGTCATCACCAAGCTGACGGTCGAGTCCAAGAACAAGGACGGCGGCCAGGTGCTGTTCATCCTGGAACTGGAATATGTCGGCGTCTTCAACATCGTCGGCGTGCCGGACGACCAGCTGCACCCGTTCCTGCTGATCGAATGCCCGCGCCAGACCTTCCCGTTCCTGCGCCGCATCGTGTCGGACGTGACCCGCGATGGTGGCTTCCCGCCGCTGAACCTCGACAACATAGATTTCGTGGCCATCTACCGCAACGAGCTGGCCCGTCGCCAGTCCGAGGCCGCCGCGGCAGCGCAGACCCAGTAAAGTCGTCGCATATCAGGTCGCAAGACAGGAAACGCCGCTGCACCCCAGCGGCGTTTTTTATTGCCGACCCACGCGCGCGTGCTGGCCGCGTACTGGCAACCTGCCACGGGTGCCATCAGGTCAACTTGACTGGTTCCACAGCGCGTCTTCGCCCAGCTTGGCGACGAACTCCGCATGGGATGCCTGCTCTTCGGCGGTCAGCCGTGATGGCAGGGGCGCGGGGCGAGGTTGCGGGCGCCAGTCATCTTCGACCTCGACCGATTTGGACGAAGTCTGGGTGGACAGGCCGAAATCCGGCTGTCGGCCGCCGATCAACTCCAGGTAGACATCGGCAAGGATCTCGGAGTCGAGCAGCGCGCCGTGCAACGTCCGGTTCGAGTTGTCGATATTGAAGCGGCGGCACAGCGCATCCAGCGTTGCCGGCGAGCCGGGAAACCGCTGCCGCGCCATCGCCAGCGTGTCCACCGCCTGTTCCATCGGCAATTTGGGCAGGCCCATACGCTCCAGCTCGAAGTTCAGGAACTTCATGTCGAAGCTGGCATTGTGGATGATCAGCTTGGAATCCTGGACGAAATCCAGAAACTTCTGACCGATCTTGGCAAACACCGGCTTGTCGCGCAGGGTCACGGCACCCGGTTCGGGTTTCTGCGGCGGCTCCAGCAGGTCGGGGCCGATACCGTGCACGGCAAAGGCCTCTGCCGGCATGGACCGCTCCGGGTTCATGTACTCGTGAAAGGTGTTTCCCGTGGGCATGTGGTTCAGCAGCTCCACGGCACCGATTTCGACGATGCGGTCGCCGGAGAACGGGTCGAACCCGGTGGTTTCCGTATCGAGAACGATTTCACGCATGGCTCAGGCGGCTCCTGATGTCGGCAAGGATCTGTGCCACCTGGGCGGCGGCGTGGTCCGGGGTATCGGTTTCGATCAGGTAATCGGCGCGGGCGCGCTTTTCCTCGATCGGCATCTGTTTGCGCAGGATATGTTCAAACTGCTCGGATGTCATGGTGCCACGCGCCAACACGCGCCGGCGCTGGGTTTCCGCGTCGATGGTCACACAGGCCACTGCATCCATCTCGGCATCGCTGCCGGTCTCGAAGAGCAGTGGAATGTCGAACACCAGGATGTCGCTGGCCGCCGTCGCGCGAAACTGCGCCCGGTCTTCGGCCACCAGCGGATGCACGATGGCCTCGATCCGTCGCAGGGCATCGGGATCCTGCGCGATGATGCGCTTCAGGGCAGGGCGGCTGACCGCGCCATCCTCGATGGCGTCGGGAAAGCTCGCCTGCATCGGCGCAACCGCCGCACCGCCAGCGGCATAGAGCCGATGAACGGCGGCATCGGCATCCCACACGGCGCAGCCCTGCGCCGCGAACAGCTGCGCGGTGGCCGTCTTGCCCATTCCGATGGAGCCGGTGAGACCGAGGCTGAAACTCATGCCAGAAGCGCGGCGCGCGTGTCGGCGTCGACCTCCGGGCGCACTCCGAACCAGCGTTCAAAACCCGGGACTGCCTGGTGCAGCAGCATGCCCAGCCCATCGACCACGGTGCAACCGACCTCTTCGGCATAGGACAGGAGCTCGGTCTTGAGTGGCGCATAGATCAGGTCCGTCACCACGGCGTCCTGGCGCAGGCCGTCCAGCGGCACCCGCAGCCGGGGCTTGCCGGTCATGCCGAGGGATGTCGTGTTGACCACCAGCGCGCCCTCCTCGATGATATTTCCAGCCTGGATCCAGTCTTCGACCCGGATGCGGTCGCCGAATTCGCTGCGCAGCTGCTCGGCCCGCTCACGCGTGCGGTTGGTCAGCAGGATCTCGGGGACCCCCGCCTCCAGCAAGGATGCAACAACCGCGCGACAGGCGCCGCCGGCCCCCAGAACCACGGCCGGCCCGGATTGCGGGTCCCAGTTCGGCGCGCCCTGATGGAGGTTGGTAATGAAACCATAGCCATCAGTGTTGTCAGCCAGAATGCTGCCGTCCTCGCGGAAGATCAAAGTGTTGGCGGCACCGATCACCTTGGCGCGATCGGTCACCTGATCGGCAATACCCATCACCGCTTCCTTGTGCGGGATCGTCACATTGGCCCCCACAAAGCCCATCTTGGGCATCATCCGGATGGCGTCCGCCAGATCCTCTGGCTCCACGTGCATGGGTATATAATGGCCGACGATGCCATGCTGCTGCAGCCAGTGCCGGTGCAACTGTGGCGACTTGGACTGTGCGATCGGACAGCCGATCACGCCGGCGAGCGGTATTTTGGTCATGGTCATTGGTCGATCACCCCTTGCAGCCCGAGGTAGCTGATAAGCTCCATCAGCGGTAAACCCAAGACGTTGAAGTAATTTCCATCGATACTGGCAAACAGTCGCACACCTTCTTCTTCCAGCTTGTACGCCCCGACCGCATGGCGGATGCTGTCCCAGTTGCGCTCGACATAATCGGCCAGGTAAGCGTCCGAGGATTTGCGCATCAGCAGCCGAACCTGCCCGACATGACGCCAGATCGGCTGGCCATCCCGGTAGATCACCGCCGCCGACAGCAACATGTGACGTTTGCCGCGCATTTCCTTCAACTGCTCAAGCGCTTCAGCAGCGCTGGTGGGTTTCGACAACAGGCGGCCTTCGAAATCCAGCACCTGGTCACAGCCCAGCACCAGCCGGCCCGGGTGGCGCATGCTGATCTTGCGGGCCTTCGCCTCGGCCAGCGCGTCAGCGATATCGCGCGGCGGCGCTTCCTCCGCCAGCAGGGCGGCCTTGATCGCGGCCTCGTCCATTCGGGGCACATCGACGTCGAAAGCCACCCCCGCCTGACGCAGCAAATGCGCGCGGATTTCGGAACCGGATGCCAGAACGATGTGGGCAGTCATGTGGAAAACCCCGTGGGAAAGACGCTGAAGAGTGCAGGACGTTTTGTATGGTTTTCCGCGCCCAAGTAAAGACTCGAGGGCTTGACGCGAACCTCAGGATTCAGCCGGCTGAGTCGTCCTTTGTGAATCTGGATAACTTGGAATCCGTGGATATCCCGGTTTTCCCGGTTCTTCCCACGGTTATCCCCAATGCCATAAAGACGGCACATTCCTTAACCGCCCTTAAATTTATGGCGCCGGCGGATTTTTCCCCGGACTGGTCCCGCAGTGCTGGAAACTTATCCCTACTGGGGATAAGCGGAGGAAGAGTCACTTATCCACTGGATTCAATGCACCCTACAAAAACATCATCCTTCTAATATTCATTTAATTATTAGGGTGGTCCGATCAGACCGGGGAGAACACCGATGGACCTGAGCAACCTGATGTTCACGCTCTACCCATACGCCAAGTCGCTGCACATCATGGCAGTGCTTAGCTGGATGGCCGGGCTGTTCTATCTGCCCCGTCTGTTCGTCTATCACGTGGAGCAAGCAGAGAAGGTTCAGGATGCACCTGCAATCTTCCTGACCATGGAGGACAAGCTGCTGCGCCTCATCATGCGACCGGCCATGCATGTGGCCTGGGCTGCGGGGCTGTTCATCGTGCTGACCCCCGGTGTGGTCGACTGGAGCTATGTCTGGCCCTGGACCAAGGGTGTTGCGGTGATCGCGATGACCTGGTTTCACCATTGGCTCCTGCTGCGGCACCGCGACTTCCGCGCCGGGCAGAACCGGCTGACCGGGCGGCAGTACAGATTGATGAACGAAGTGCCGACGCTGCTGATGGTGGTGATCGTGGTATCCGTAATCTTCAAATTCTGACGCAGCGCGGCGCAGAGGTGGGCTGTGGCGGTGAAGCTGACGCAGCCGGCGTTTGACTCACCCGGAACGAGTCCCTATGTATGGGCCGCAACGCGCCCGTCCGGGCATCCGTGTTTTCCTAACCTGTCGTCTGACAAACCCTCGGTTAAGCGGGGGAGTAGAGGCCGTATCTATATGACCGTGCAATCCCTCAATCTGTCCGATCTGAAAGCAAAAAGCCCCAAAGCCCTGCTGGCGATGGCGGAAGAGCTGGAGATCGAAAACGCCTCCACCATGCGCAAGGGCGAAATGATGTTCCAGATCCTGCGCGAACGCGCAGACGAAGGCTGGGAAATCGGCGGCGACGGCGTGCTGGAAGTGCTGCAGGACGGATTCGGCTTCCTGCGCTCGCCCGAGGCGAACTACCTGCCGGGCCCGGATGACATCTATGTCTCGCCCGACATGATCCGTCAGTACAGCCTGCGCACCGGCGACACGGTTGAAGGTCAGATCAAGGCACCGCTGGACAGCGAGCGCTATTTTGCCCTGACCAATGTCACCAAGATCAACTTCGAGGAGCCGGAAAAGGCGCGTCACAAGATCGCCTTCGACAACCTCACACCGCTGTATCCCGACGAGCGCCTGAAGATGGAGATCGAGGATCCCACCATCAAGGACCGTTCGGCCCGCGTGATCGACCTGGTGGCCCCCATTGGTAAAGGCCAGCGGTCGCTGATCGTGGCGCCGCCGCGCACCGGTAAGACGGTGATCCTGCAGAACATCGCGCATTCGATCGAGAAGAACCACCCGGAGTGCTACCTGATCGTGCTGCTGATCGACGAACGCCCGGAAGAGGTGACCGACATGCAGCGCTCGGTGAAGGGGGAGGTCGTCTCCTCCACCTTCGACGAGCCGGCGACGCGCCACGTGGCCGTGTCGGAAATGGTCATCGAAAAGGCCAAGCGCCTGGTGGAACATAAACGAGATGTTGTGATCCTCCTCGATTCGATCACAAGACTTGGTAGGGCGTTCAACACCGTCGTGCCGTCGTCCGGCAAGGTTCTGACCGGTGGTGTCGACGCAAACGCCCTGCAGCGGCCGAAACGCTTCTTTGGTGCGGCCCGGAACATCGAAGAGGGCGGCTCGCTCACCATCATCGCCACCGCGCTGATCGACACCGGCAGCCGGATGGACGAGGTGATCTTTGAAGAATTCAAGGGCACCGGTAACTCGGAAATCGTGCTCGACCGCAAGATTGCCGACAAACGCGTGTTCCCGGCGATCGACATCCTCAAATCCGGCACCCGAAAAGAGGACCTGCTGGTCGACAAGGGCGATTTGGCGAAGACCTTTGTGCTGCGTCGTATCCTGAACCCGATGGGCACCACCGATGCGATTGAGTTCTTGCTGTCGAAGCTGAAGCAGACCAAGACAAACTCCGAATTCTTCGATTCTATGAACACCTGACCGGGCCGGCAGAAAGAAAGGCCACCTCATGGACACGATCTTTGCGCTGGCCTCTGCCCAAGGGAAAGCCGGTGTTGCGGTGATCCGCGTTTCTGGACCGCAGGCGCTCGCCGCCGGCGCGGAGCTTTGCGGTCGGACCTTGCCGGCGCGGGGCATGACGCTTTGCACGCTGCGCGACGCAGCAGGCGATCCGCTGGACCAGGCGCTTGTGCTCAGTTTTACTGCACCACAGAGCTTCACTGGCGAAGATGTTGTGGAATTTCAAACACATGGCAGCACTGCGGTTGTCTCTGCGGTGCTGAATGCCTTGCAGGAGGTACAAGGGCTGAGAATGGCGGAGCCGGGTGAATTCACCCGCCGCGCCCTGGAAAATGGCCACCTGGACCTCGCGCAGGTTGAGGGCCTGGCCGATCTGATCGATGCGGAAACCGAAGCCCAGCGAAAGCAGGCGCAGGTTATCCTCGCCGGCGGGTTGGGCAAACTGGCTGAATCCTGGCGGGAGAAGCTCATCCGCGCGGCCTCCTTGATCGAAGTCACCATCGATTTTGCCGACGAAGAAGTCCCGGTCGATGTGACACCCGAGGTTACCGCCCTGCTGTCCGACGTTCAGAAGGATCTGGAAAGCGAAACGGCCGCCGTCAAGATTGCCGAGCGTATCCGATCCGGTTTCGAGGTGGCCATCGTCGGCGCCCCAAATGTCGGAAAGTCGACCTTGCTGAACGCGCTGGCCGGCAGAGAGGCGGCCATCACTTCGGAATATGCCGGCACGACCCGCGACATCATCGAAGTTCGAATGGATCTTGCGGGGTTGCCGGTGACCCTGCTGGATACGGCCGGCCTTCGTGAGACGGACGATCATGTTGAGGGGATTGGCATCGCCCTTGCCCGCCGGCGCGCGGACGAGGCGGATCTTCGAGTGTTCCTGGCAGAGGATGATGAAGTCCTTGATGTGGAATTGCGCGAGGGCGATATCCGGCTGAGGCCAAAGGCGGATTTGCGCAGTGATCCGGACGGCGCGATCTCTGGTCGGTCGGGGCAGGGGATGGATGCGCTCATCGCCCATGTGTCCAAGGTGCTGACCAATCGAAGCGCCCAGGCCGGCATTGCCACCCGGGCGCGCCATCGCGATGCGATGCTGACAGCACTGGAGAGTTTGACGGAAGCGCAACAAATCTTGCAGCGCGGCCCCGAGTTCTATGATATTGCTGCCGAGGAAATGAGATCAGCCATTCGGGCGCTCGAACTTCTGGTCGGCCGTATCGGCGTAGAAAATCTTCTGGATGAGATTTTCTCAAGTTTCTGCCTGGGAAAGTAAAGGAGTGTTTCACGTGAAACATCCCGCGTTTGATGTAGTTGTCGTCGGAGGCGGTCACGCCGGCACCGAAGCGGCGCATGCGGCCGCGCGTATGGGCGCAAAAACGGCTTTGGTCACCCTCAGCAAGGA
Source organism: Leisingera sp. S2M4 (assembly GCF_055398055.1). Taxonomy (NCBI): domain Bacteria; kingdom Pseudomonadati; phylum Pseudomonadota; class Alphaproteobacteria; order Rhodobacterales; family Roseobacteraceae; genus Leisingera; species Leisingera sp. S2M4. The sequence goes on along the minus strand of NZ_AP040861.1, from coordinate 1,625,735 downwards.
GGGCATCGGGGTGATGTCCTGTAACCCGGCGATTGGCGGGTTGGGCAAGGGACACCTGGTCCGGGAAATCGACGCGCTGGACGGGGTGATGGGTCGTGTCGCCGATATGGCCGGCCTGCAATTCCGTCTGCTGAACCGGCGCAAGGGGCCGGCGGTGCAGGGACCCCGGGCGCAGTCGGACCGCCAGGTCTATCGGCGGGAGATGCTGAAGCTGACGGAAGCGCAGGCCAACCTCCAGATCGTTGAGGGCGAGGTTGTCGACTTTCTGATGGACAACGGCAGCGTCGTTGGCGTGCGCCTGGCTGATGACAGCGAGATCTCCTGTCGATCTGTCGTGCTTACCTCGGGCACCTTCCTGCGTGGGGTCATCCATATCGGGGATAAATCCCGCCCCGGTGGCCGTATGGGCGACAACCCTTCGGTGCGCCTGGCTGAACGCCTTGATGACTTTGCACTGCCTTTGGGACGTCTGAAGACCGGCACACCGCCGCGATTGGATGGCCGTACGATCAACTGGTCAATCCTTGATGAGCAACCGGGCGATGACGATCCGGTGTTCTTCTCATTTCTGAGCAAGAGTACCAATATTCCGCAGCTGTCCTGCGGGATCACCCATACCAATTCAAAAACGCACGACATCATCCGGGAAAACCTGGACCGCTCGGCCATGTACGGCGGTCATATCGAAGGTGTTGGTCCGCGCTATTGCCCATCGATCGAGGACAAGATCGTCCGTTTTGCCGACAAGGATTCGCATCAGATCTTTCTGGAGCCGGAAGGGGTGTCTGACCATACGGTCTATCCCAATGGCATCTCCACCAGCCTGCCGATCGACGTGCAGGAAGCCTATGTAAATTCCATCCTTGGATTGGAAGAGGCCAAGATCCTGCAACCGGGATACGCGATTGAATATGACTACGTAGACCCTAGGGCACTGTCGCTCGAACTGGCCGTCAAGGACGTGCCGGGGCTGTACCTGGCCGGGCAGATCAATGGAACCACCGGTTATGAAGAGGCTGCGGCGCAGGGGATGGTGGCAGGGCTGAATGCCGCGCTACGCAGTTTCGGGAAAGATCCGATCATCTTCGGACGCTCGAACAGCTACATCGGGGTTATGATTGACGATCTGACCACAAACGGCGTGAGCGAACCCTATCGCATGTTCACGTCCCGGGCTGAATTTCGGTTGTCCCTGAGGGCTGACAATGCCGATCAGAGACTAACACCCCTTGCCCTGGAGCTGGGCTGCGTCAGTGAGAGCCGGAAGCAGGCGTTTCTGGACAAGCAAGAGAAGTTGTCGTCCGCGCGAGATGCTCTGGAGAGCCAGACGTTTACGCCCAAGCAGATTTCCGAAGCTGGCATTCGGGTCAATCAGGACGGCAACAAGAGGAGCGGCCTGGATGTTTTGGCATTCCCGGACGTAAATTTTGAGGATGTCGTGCGTCTACTGCCGGCGCTGGAAGATGTGTCTGTGGACATCCGCCGGCAAGTCGAACGCGACGCGCTTTATGCGAATTACATTGCAAGGCAGGAGCGGGAAGTCTCCGCACTGAAGCGAGACGAAGGCTATGCCATTCCCAAGGACTTCTCCTTCGAAGGGATTGAAGGCCTGTCTTGGGAATTGCAACAGAAGCTGAGCCGGGTTCGACCGGAGACGCTCGCACAAGCGGCCCGAATTGACGGCATGACTCCGGCCGCGCTGGCGCTTCTTCTGGCGCGACTGCGGAAACCGGTTCGCAAGCAAGGCCGCAGCGCATGATGGATAAACAGTTGTTGGAGCAGCTCCATGTTTCACGTGAAACATTGGAGAGGCTTGAAACGTTTGACGCGGTCATCCGGAAATGGAATCCGCGGATCAACCTCGTCTCCCGCGCAAGCCTGGACGCGCTTTGGACCCGGCATATCGCCGATTCCGTCCAGGTGTTTCGCTGCGTCGAACCTGCCGAAAAGTGGGTTGATATTGGCAGTGGGGGTGGCTTCCCGGGCTTGATCATTGCGATCCTGGCAGCTGATGAGGCGCCGGATATGACCGTGACCTTGATTGAAAGCGATCAACGAAAATCGGCCTTCCTGCGCACGGCAGCCAGAGAATGCGGGGCAAAAGTCACCGTTCTGGCGGAGCGCATAGAAAAGGCCTCGCCGCAGAACGCCGATGTCCTGTCGGCCCGGGCCTTGGCGGATCTTTCCATGCTGCTCGGGCTTTCCGAGCGCCATCTGAAGGCTGACGGCGTTGCGCTGTTCCCTAAGGGCGAGCAGTGGAAAAAAGAAGTGGATAACGCGCGTGAGCAATGGCGGTTTGACGCTGAACCCGTTAAAAGTTTGACAGAACCAGAAGCAGTAATCCTGAACATCAGGGGAGTGGTACGTGTCTGATTTTTTGCGTCCTGACGGGCCTCGGATCATCGCCATTGCAAATCAAAAAGGGGGGGTCGGGAAAACAACAACGACCATTAACCTGGCAGCGGCCATGGTGGAATGCGGGCTCCGCGTTTTGGTCGTTGATCTGGACCCCCAGGGCAACGCGTCCACTGGGTTGGGCATTGAACCAACCGATCGAGAGCTCACCACCTATGATCTTCTGGTTGAAGATGCGGACCTTAAGGACGTGATCCGGGAAACGGATATCGAAGATCTTTGCATCATTCCCGCCACTGTCGATCTGAGCTCGGCAGACATCGAACTTTTCACCAACGAAAAGCGCAGCTTTCTTTTGCATGATGCCCTGCGGCAGACCGCGATGGATGAGTATGAGTGGGATTACGTCCTGATTGACTGCCCGCCATCCCTGAACCTGCTCACGGTGAATGCGATGGTGGCAGCGCATTCTGTCCTGGTTCCCTTGCAAAGCGAGTTCTTTGCGTTGGAAGGGGTGACGCAGCTGATGCTGACCATTCGAGAGGTGCGGCAGTCCGCTAACCCAAACCTGCGGATCGAGGGGGTGGTGCTGACGATGTACGATCGGCGCAACAACCTGTCCCAGCAGGTCGAACTCGACGCGCGGGAAAACCTTGGCGATCTGGTGTTCCGGACCAAGATCCCACGCAATGTACGGGTCAGCGAGGCTCCTTCCTATGCGCAACCGGTTCTCCAGTACGATAGCAATTCCCTGGGGGCCAAGGCGTATCGGGCGCTGGCCGAGGAAATCCTGAATAAACATCACAAGATAGCGGCATAATGAAAGAAGAATACCGGAGGCACCAATGGCAGATAAAAAGGCAAAACCGCGTGGTCTGGGCCGAGGATTGTCAGCCTTGATGGCGGATGTGAACCCCGAGCCGGTGAGCACCCAGGCGGAAGCTCCGCGCAACGCAGAGATCCTGGTTCCCATCGAGAAAATCGTTGCCAACCCGAACCAGCCGCGTCGGCAGTTCCTGCAGGAAGATCTTGATGATCTGACGGCATCGATCAAGGAAAAGGGTGTTTTGCAGCCGCTCATCGTGCGGCCGACATCCGATGGCAAGTACGAGATCGTTGCGGGTGAACGGCGCTGGCGCGCGTCACAGGCGGCGCAGCTGCACGAAGTACCGGTCCTGATCCGGGACTACTCGGATCTCGAGATGATGGAAGTGGCCATCATCGAAAACATCCAGCGCTCGGACCTCAACGCCATGGAAGAGGCGCAGAGTTACAAGCAGCTCATGGACAAGTTCGGCCACACCCAGGAAAAGATGGCGGAAGCGCTCGGTAAGAGCCGCAGCCATATTGCCAACCTGGTCCGGCTTCTGCATTTGCCTGAGGACGTGCAGCAGCTAGTGCAGGAGCGAAAGCTGTCGGCTGGCCACGCCCGGGCGCTGATCACCTCGGACAACGCGTCGGAACTTGCGGCGAAGATCGTCAAAGGTGGGCTGTCCGTGCGCGCCACCGAAGCGCTGGTCAAGAAGGCCGCCGCAGGCGGGAGCATCAAGCCAGCCCGCAAGTCGAAGAAGTCCGAGGAAAAGGACGCAGATACCCGTGCCCTGGAAGGGGATCTGTCTGCGGTTCTGAAAATGAAGGTCTCCATCGATCACAAGCCGGGCGGAGAAGCGGGCTCGGTGACGATCAGCTACGAAACCCTGGACCAGCTCGACGAGCTCTGCAATATCCTCAGCCGCTAGGCCGGGACCAGATAAAGATCAGGACGGCCGTAAGAACCACGGCTTGGATCCCGATCACATAGCCTGGCGCCTGCAGTGCGATGGAAATCAGAAAGACGGCGGCAATCGACACGGTTGCCGCCTTTTTTGCGGCTGGTCGGATGGCGCCGTGCTCCTGCCAGTCAACGATCATCGGGCCGAACACCGTGTGGTCCAACAGCCAGCCATGCAAACGCTCTGATGAATTGGCAAAGCAGAAGGCTGCGAGCAGCAGGAAGGGGACGGTGGGGAGCAGGGGAAGCACCACGCCGATGACGGCCAGGGCAACGCTGAGGAGTCCAAGGCCGGCATAGACAAGGCGCATGTTTCTAATCCACCAGGAGCTCGCGGAGAACCGCGTTTAATAGGGCACGGCCCCGCAGGGTCGCGCAAAGCCTGTTGTCTGAGATAGTGACCATACCCAGCTCTACAAGGTCTTGAAGCCGATCTTGGGGCAATTCCTGACCCGATAGCTGGGCATATCGTGCCATATCCAGACCTTCGGTCAGGCGCATCCCCATCATCAGGTATTCGGCTGCAGCATCTTGATTGGATAGGGCGTCGCGGAGGGATTCCCCATTGCCGGCGGCAACAGCTTGCAACCAGGCGCCCGGAGCGAGATGGGTTTCGGTAGCGTGGCGGACGCCATTCAATGTCAGCCGCCCATGCGCGCCGGGACCGATGCCCGCATAGTCGCCGTAGCGCCAGTAGATCTGGTTGTGTCGGGATTCCGCGCCGGGCTTGGCGTGGTTGGAAATCTCGTAGCCGTGCATGCCGTATTGGGAGCAGATCTCCTGCGTGGCGTGGTACATGTCCGCGGCGGTGTCATCCGCGGGAAGGTCGCGCAACTTGCCGCGGGCATAGCGGTCGCCAAAGGCGGTGCCATCCTCGATCGTGAGTTGATATAGTGACAAATGGTCGATCGCCATCGACAGCGCCTCGTGCAGTTCTGCCTGCCAGGCGTCGAGGGTTTGACCCTGTCGCGCATAGATCAGATCAAAGCTGACGCGGTCGAAACAGTTGCGGGCGATATCGAAAGCGGCACGGGCTTCGGCGACGCTGTGGATGCGACCAAGACGGCGAAGATCCGTGTCGTTCAGAGCCTGAATTCCCATCGAGACCCTATTCACGCCGGCGTCGAGATACCCGGCAAAGCGTCCAGCCTCGACAGAGCCTGGGTTCGCTTCAAGAGATATCTCTATATCATTGGCAAAAGGCCAGATTTCACGTGCGCGTTCGATGATTACCGCAACGGTGTCTGGCTGCATCAGAGATGGGGTGCCGCCGCCGAAGAAAATCGAGTTCAGAACCCGGCCGGAAAGCTGTTCCGAGAGTCTGTCGAGTTCTGCCAAATAGGCTCTAGCCCATGCTTTCTGGTCTATGTTGGCAGAGACATGGCTGTTGAAGTCGCAATAGGGGCATTTGGCTTGGCAAAAGGGCCAATGCACGTAGAGGCCAAAGCCCCCGTTGCGCCAGTCATCCACTGAAACAGCCCTCCACGAACTTTGCCAGAGCCTTGCCGCGGTGGCTGATCCTGTGCTTTTCGGCCGGATCCATTTCCGCGCAGGTGAGATCGTGCCCATCAGGCATGAACATCGGATCGTAACCAAAGCCATGTTCGCCCCGGATGGGCCAGATCAGCTGGCCGGGCATGACGCCCTCGAACACCTCGTCGTGACCGTCTGGCCAGGCGATCACCAGCGTGCAGCGGAACTGCGCGGTGCGCGGTGCCTCGGCGCCGACGGCGTTCAGCTCGTCATTGGCGCGGGTCATCGCCTGCATGAAATCGCGGCCATTCGGGGTTTCGGCCCAATCGGCGGTATAGACGCCGGGCGCGCCATTCAGCGCGTCGATGGTGATGCCGGAATCGTCCGACAGGGCAGGGAGGCCGGTGGCCTGCGCCGCCGCGTGGGCCTTGATCCGGGCGTTGCCGACAAAGGTGTCCTCGGTTTCCTCGGGCTCCGGCAGATCCATTTCCGCGGCGCCGATGACGCTGACGCCGTAAGGCGCCAGGATCTCGGTGATCTCGGCCAGCTTGCCCTTGTTGTGGGTGGCGACAAGCAGCTTGCCGCCTTCCAGTTTGCGGGTCATGCGCAGGCAGCCTTCTGCATCTCGGCCAGCTCGGCGGTGCCCTTGGCGGCCAGGTCCATCAGCTCGTTCATCTGGTCACGGGAGAACAGCGCGCCTTCGGCGGACATCTGCACTTCGATCAACTTGCCGGAGCCGGTCATGATGAAGTTGCCGTCGACGCCGGCTTCGGAATCCTCGGGGTAGTCCAGATCCAGCACCGGCTGTCCCGCGTAGATGCCGCAGGAAACGGCCGAGACCGGGTCCAGCAGCGGGTCGATCTTGACGTCGCCGGCCTTCATCAGCTTGTTCACCGCCAGGCGCAGCGCCACCCAGCCGCCGGTGATCGAGGCACAGCGGGTACCGCCGTCGGCCTGCAGCACGTCACAGTCGACGGTGATCTGGCGCTCGCCCAGGGCAACACGATCAACGCCGGCGCGCAGGGCGCGGCCGATCAGGCGCTGGATCTCGACGGTGCGGCCGCCCTGTTTGCCCGAGGCCGCCTCGCGGCGCATGCGGGTGTTGGTGGCGCGGGGCAGCATGCCGTATTCGGCGGTGACCCAGCCGAGGCCCGTGCCCTTGATGAAGGGAGGTACGCGATCTTCGATGGTGGCGGTGCACAGCACGTGGGTGTCGCCTACCTTGATCAGGCAGGAGCCCTCTGCGTGTTTGGTAAAGCCGGTCTCGATCGAAACCGGGCGCATCTCATTCAGGTTTCTTCCAGAGGGTCGCATGTCATTTCCTTTTTCTGTTGGCTTGGGGATAGCGCTCTGACCAACGGCGATGCAAGCCCGATTGACCTTTTGGACATCTGCTCTTTAATGACATTCCGATACCGGGTTCCTATGTTTAGAACGGATTTAGCGCAGGAAGACCGATGAGTGAGCCGAACAACATTCTGGAGGATCTGAACGACCGTTCCCGGGAGGTGTTCCGGACGGTGGTCGAGACGTATCTGGAGAGCGGCGACCCGGTGGGAAGCCGCACGCTGAGCCGATCGCTGAGCGAGAAGGTCAGCGCCGCAACAATCCGAAACGTGATGCAGGATCTGGAGTTCATGGGTCTGCTGGACAGCCCGCATGTCAGCGCCGGCCGGGTGCCGACGCAGCTGGGCCTGCGGATGTTCGTCGACGGGTTGTTGGAGGTCGAGGACCTGGCGGTCGACGATCGCGAAAAGATCGATGCCACGTTGGGGCGCAACGCCGGCGATGTTGGCAGCATGCTGGATCGTGTCGGGGCGGCCCTCTCCGGGGTGACCCGAGGCGCCTCGCTGGTTCTGACGCCCAAGCATGAGGCGGAGATTCGCCACATCGAATTCGTGTCCCTGGCCCATGATCGGGCCTTGGTGGTGTTGGTGTTTTCCGATGGTCACGTGGAAAATCGCCTGTTTAAGCCACCACCGGGCCAGACCCCAAGCTCGATGAGGGAGGCCGCGAATTTCCTGAACTCGTTGATCGAGGGGCGCACGCTGAGCGATGTTCAGCGCCAGATTCAGCGCGAGATCTCGGCCCGGCGTCAGGAGATCGACAGCCTTGCGCATGAGATGATCGAAAGCGGCCTGGCCGCCTGGGAGGATGACGGCAGCGATCGTGCGCGGCTGATCGTGCGCGGGCGGTCGAATCTGCTGGCTGACACCGGTGCGGCCGAGGAGTTGGAGCGCATTCGGACCCTGTTCGACGATCTGGAACGTAAGCGGGACATTGCCGAATTCCTGGAACTGACCGAGGACGGTGAGGGTGTACGCATTTTTATCGGCTCGGAGAACAAACTTTTCTCACTTTCGGGTTCCTCTTTGGTGGTGTCTCCCTATATGAACGCGGATCGAAAGATCATCGGTGCGGTGGGTGTCATTGGCCCGACGCGCCTGAATTACGGACGGATTGTGCCGATCGTGGACTACACGGCACAACTGGTCGGCAAGCTGTTGTCCGACCGGAGTTAGAGGTGAAACATGGCAGAGCTCAAGGACGAAGACTTTCTGGATGACATCGCAGCCGCCGAGGCGGAGGAGATGGCGGCGCAAACGGAGGAGTTTGATGACGCCTCGCTGGAAATCGACGCGCTCCGGGCAGAGCGGGATGAGCTGAAAGACCGGTTCATGCGAGCCTTGGCAGATGCCGAAAATGCTCGCAAGCGTGGCGACAAGGCGCGCCGTGAAGCGGAGAATTACGGTGGCTCGAAACTGGCCCGCGATATGCTGCCTGTCTACGATAACATGAAACGGGCCATTGAATCGGCGACCGACGAGCAGCGCGAAGTGGCTGCTGCGCTGATCGAAGGTGTCGAACTGACCATGCGCTCGTTGCTGGGCGTGTTTGAGAAGCACGGCATCCGCATCGTTTCGCCGGAGGTCGGCGACAAGTTCGACCCGCAGCTGCATGAAGCGATGTTCGAGGCTCCGGTGCCGGGAACCAAGGCGGGGGAGATCATCCAGGTTTCCGCCGAAGGTTTCATGTTGCATGATCGGCTGCTGCGGGCCGCGCAGGTCGGGGTGTCGTCGACACCGGACAGCTGATCCCACCCCGGCAGGCGTTGAGGCCCTGGCGGGCCTGCGCCTCCGGCGGGAGTATTTTGGGAAAGATGAAGGAGCGGTCCCCGAGGGGGCCGCTTTTGTTTTACCTCGCGGCTTCCTTGAGCTTGTAGAGCGCTTCCAGTGCTTCACGCGGGGACAGATCGTCCGGGTGGATGCCGTCCAGGAGTTCCAGCACCGGCGACGGCGCAGCGTTTGGCTTGGGTTGTGGTGGTGGTGGTGGCGCGGCGGCAAACAGCGGCAGGTCGTCGATCTGCACCTTGCCGCCACCTTCCCGGCTGCCTTTTTCCAGCATGTCCAGCACGTCGCGGGCGCGCGTCACGACCGAGGCCGGCAGCCCGGCCAGCTGCGCCACCTGCACACCATAGGAGCGATCGGCTGCCCCTTTGCGGACCTCGTGCAGGAAGATGACCTCGCCTTCCCACTCCTTGACCGCAACGGTGGCGTTGTCGACGCCCTCCAGTTTGGCAGCGAGTTGGGTCAATTCGTGGTAGTGGGTGGCAAACAGGGCGCGGGACCGGTTCACCTCATGCAGGTGTTCCAGGGTCGCCCAGGCGATCGACAAGCCGTCATAGGTCGCGGTGCCGCGGCCGATTTCATCAAGGATCACCAGCGCCCGATCGTCGGCCTGGTTCAGGATTGCGGCGGTTTCGACCATCTCCACCATGAAGGTGGAGCGCCCGCGCGCGAGGTCGTCAGAGGCACCGACGCGACTGAACAACTGGCTGACGATGCCGATATGGGCGCGCTCCGCCGGCACGTAGCTGCCCATCTGCGCGAGCAGGGCAATCAGCGCGTTCTGTCGTAGGAAGGTCGATTTACCCGCCATGTTCGGACCGGTCAGCAACCAGACCGCGGCCCCGTCATCGGCGCTGAGATCACAGTCGTTGGCGACGAAGGTCTCGCCGCCCTGTTGGCGCAGGGCCTGTTCGACCACCGGGTGACGTCCGCCTTCCACGTGGAACGCGCGGCTGTTGTCGACCTGCGGGCGGGTCCAGCCTTCGCCGCGGGCCAGATCGGCCAGCGCGGTCAGAAGATCCAGTTCGGCAAGGGCGCGGGCGGCGGTATTCAACTGCGGGGCTGACGCCAGGATTGCGTCTGTCAGCCTTTTGTAGAGCCGCTTTTCAATCTCCAGAGCCAGGTTGCCCGCGTTCAGGATGCGGGTCTCGATCTCGCTCAGCTCCACCGTGGTGAAGCGCACCTGGTTGGCGGTCGTCTGGCGGTGGATGAAGGTCTCGTTCAGCGGCGGCGACATCATCTTGTCCGCATGGGTCGCGGTGGTTTCGATGAAATAGCCCAGCACGTTGTTGTGCTTGATCTTCAGCGAGGCAACGCCGGCCTGTTCGGCATATTTCTGCTGCATCGCCGCGATGACGCCCCGCCCTTCGTCGCGCAGGGTGCGAGCCTCGTCCAGCTCCGGATCATATCCTGCGGCGATGAAGCCGCCATCGCGCGCCAGCAGCGGCGGGTCGGCAATCAGGGCGGCGTCCAGAAGGGAGAGCAGATCATCAAACCCTTGCAGATCGGCAATCGCCGCGCTCATCAGCTGTGGCAGGTCCTGGTCCCTGCAGCGATCGACGATCTGTTCCGCCTGCGCGAGGCCGTTGCGGATGGCGGCAAGGTCGCGGGGACCGCCACGTTCCAGTGCCAGTCGCGACAGGGCACGATCTAGGTCCGGGGTCTTGCGCAATGCATCGCGAAGATCCTGGGCCAGCTGGCTGTGCTCTACCACGTGGTCCAATGCGGACAGGCGTCGGTGGATGACATCCTGGTTGCGCGAGGGGCTGGAAAGCCGTTGCTCCAGCAGTCTGGCGCCACCGGGGGTGACGGTGCGGTCCACCACGGACAGCAGCGAGCCGGCGCGGCCACCGGAGAGTGATTTCGTCAACTCAAGGTTGCGACGGGTTGCTGCGTCGATCTGCACCACCCGGTCCTGCGCCTCCTGCTGCGGCGGTTGCAGCAGCGGCAGTTTGCCCTTCTGGGTGATCTCCAGGTAGTCGATCAGGGCCCCCATCGCGGACACTTCCGCGCGGGTAAACGTGCCGAAGCCGTCCAGCGCGCTGACGTTGAACAGCGTGCAGATGCGCTTCTCGGCCGCGGTGCTGTCAAAGCTGGCCTTGCCCAGCGGAGTGAGGGGGATCTTGTATTCATTCGCCAGCGGGCGGACCGTGTCCAGCGCAGGCCCGTCGGCGACCAGCAGCTCCGACGGGGCCAGTCGTGCAAGCTCGGGGGAGAGGCGCACGCGGGCGATCGGCATCACGTGAAATGCGCCGGTCGAAATATCCGCCCAAGCCAGCGCGGCTTCCTCGCGCAGCTCGGCATAGGCGACCAGAAAATTGTGGCTGCGGGCCTCCAGCAGGGAGTCTTCGGTCAGGGTGCCCGGGGTTACCAATCGCACCACGTCGCGCTTTACGACCGATTTAGACCCGCGTTTCTTGGCTTCTGCGGGGCTTTCCAGCTGTTCCCCGACAGCCACCCGGAACCCCTTGCGGATCAGCGTCAGCAGGTAGCCTTCGGCGGCGTGGACCGGCACGCCGCACATGGGGATGTCCTCTCCGTTGTGTTTGCCACGTTTGGTCAGGGCGATGTCCAGCGCCTCGGCGGCGTTGATGGCATCGTCAAAGAACATCTCGTAGAAATCGCCCATCCGATAGAACAGCAACGCATCCGAATGCGCTGCCTTGATTTCGAGATACTGCGCCATCATGGGCGTAACGGTCATGCAAATTCCCCCGGTCCGTCTTTGCCCGACTTCTACAATGCAGGCAGGCCGAGGAAAACCCGGATGTGCGGGTGCGCAGACGTGGCAAGGAGGGTGGCGAATGACGGTGGATGGAGACGGAACTGCGGCAAAAAAGCAGGGAAATTCACAGGAGTTTCGCTGTTTTTATCTGAATTCCGAAGATAGAGATTCTTGAAACCCCGGATTGAGAGGCGCCCGACGCTGGGGTAAGACGAGGGCGTTGCGAAGAGGACTAGGACCAAATGCCCAAAACAAAGATCACCGACGCAGAAGCACTGGCGTTTCACCTGGAACCGTCTCCCGGCAAATGGGAGATAAACGCAACCGTCCCGATGACCACCCAGCGCGACCTGTCGCTGGCTTACAGCCCTGGCGTTGCAGTTCCCTGTGAAGCGATCGCGGCCAACCCGGAGACCGCCTACGACTATACCAACAAGGGCAATCTGGTCGCGGTGATCTCGAACGGCACCGCGGTTCTGGGGCTTGGCAACCTCGGCGCGCTCGGCTCTAAGCCGGTGATGGAGGGCAAGTCGGTCCTGTTCAAACGCTTTGCCGACGTGAACTCGATCGACATCGAGCTGGATACCGAGGATCCGGACAAATTCATCGAGGCCGTCAAGCTGATGGGGCCGACCTTTGGCGGCATCAACCTTGAGGACATCAAGGCGCCGGAATGTTTCATCATCGAGCAGCGTCTCAAGGAAGAGATGGACATCCCGGTGTTTCACGACGACCAGCACGGCACCGCGGTGATCTGTGCGGCCGGTCTGATCAACGCGCTGCACCTGTCGGGCAAGAAGATCGAGGACGTGAAGATCGTCCTGAACGGTGCGGGGGCCGCCGGCATTGCCTGTATCGAGTTGTTGAAGGCCATGGGTGCGCGGCACGAAAACTGCATCGTCTGTGATACCAAGGGCGTGATCTACCAGGGCCGCACCGAGGGCATGAACCAGTGGAAATCGGCCCATGCCATCACCACCGAGCTGCGCACGCTGGAAGAGGCAATGCGCGGTGCGGACGTCTTCCTGGGGGTGTCGGTCAAGGGGGCCGTGACGCAGGAAATGGTGAAATCCATGGCCGACAACCCGGTGATCTTTGCCATGGCCAACCCGGATCCGGAAATCACCCCGGAGGAAGCCCACGAGGTGCGCGTCGATGCCATCGTCGCCACCGGCCGCTCGGACTATCCGAACCAGGTCAACAACGTGCTGGGCTTTCCCTACCTGTTCCGCGGCGCGCTCGACATTCATGCCCGCGCCATCAATGACGAAATGAAGATCGCCTGCGCTCATGCGCTGGCCGCGCTGGCGCGTGAGGATGTGCCGGATGAGGTGGCGCTGGCCTATGGCAAGTCGCTGTCGTTCGGACGCGACTACATCATCCCGACGCCCTTCGACCCGCGTCTGATCCACCGCATCCCGCCGGCGGTGGCCAAGGCGGGGATGGACACCGGCGCTGCGCGCCGTCCGATCGTGGACATGGATGCCTATGAACATGGTCTGCGCGGCCGCATGGACCCCACGCAATCGGTGCTGCGCGGTCTGAACGCACGGGCGCGGGCCGCCCAGTCCCGGATGATCTTTGCCGAAGGCGACGACCCGCGGGTGCTGCGCGCGGCGGTGATGTATCAGCGCTCCGGCTTCGGCAAGGCTCTGGTTGTCGGTCGGCCCGACGACGTGAAGGCCAAACTCGAGGAAGCCGGCCTGGGTGATGCGGCGCGTGAGCTGGAGGTGGTGAACGCCGCCAACACGCAGCATTTCGAGACCTACAAGGACTTCCTGTACGACCGGCTGAACCGCAGGGGTCACGACCGCAAGGACATTCACCGCCTGGTCGGTCGTGACCGGCATGTGTTCTCGGCGCTGATGCTGGCGCATGGGCATGGCGATGGCCTGGTGACCGGGGCCACCCGCAAGTCGGCGCATGTGCTGGATCGCATCAACCATGTCTTTGACGCCGACGCCGCCCATGGCGCTGCCGGGGTCACCGCGCTGCTGCACAAGGGCCGCATCGTGCTGATCGGCGACACGCTGGTGCATGAATGGCCGGACGAGAACGACCTGGCCAACATCGCTGAACGGGCTGCCGGCGTCGCCCGCCACATGGGTCTGGAGCCGCGGGTTGCCTTCGTCAGTTTCTCGACCTTCGGCTACCCGGTGTCGGAGCGGGCCGAGAAGATGCACCGTGCGCCTGCGGTCCTGGATCAGCGCGGGGTGGATTTCGAGTATGAAGGCGAGATGACCGTGGATGTGGCGCTGAACGCCGCCGCGCAGGAGGCCTACCCGTTCCAGCGCCTGACCGGTCCTGCCAACATCCTGATCGTGCCGGCCCGGCACTCGGCCTCGATCTCGGTCAAGCTGATGCAGGAGATGGGCGGTGCCACGGTGGTCGGCCCGATCCTGTCGGGCATCGACAAGCCGATTCAGATTTGCTCGACGACCTCGACCGCAAATGACATCCTGAACATGGCGGTTCTGGCCGCCTGCAACATCGGGTGATCCGGCATGGCCATCTTGAACCTGGGATCGATCAACGCGGACATGGTCTATGCCATGCCGCATCTGCCGGCGCCGGGGGAGACACTGGCCGCCGGCGGTTTGCAGAAGTTCCTGGGGGGCAAGGGGGCCAATATGTCAGTGGCCGCCACCCGCGCCGGCAGCGAGGTGAAGCACATCGGCGCGGTCGGGGCGGATGGTGTCTGGGCGGTTGAGCGGCTGGCCGACTATGGCGTGGATGTGGAGCATGTCGCCCGGCTGGATACGCCGACTGGCCATGCCATCATCGCGGTGGACCGGGACGGAGAGAACTTGATCATTCTCTATCCCGGGGCCAACCGGGAGCTGACCATGGCGCAGCTGGACCGCGCCTTTGCCCAGGCGGCGCCCGGTGACATCCTGGTCTTGCAGAACGAGACAAACCTGCAGGCCGAGGCGGCCGAGCGCGGCAAGGCAAAAGGACTGCGGGTCTGCTATGCGGCGGCGCCCTTTGATGCGGCGGCGGTGCAGGCAGTTTTGCCCCATCTCGACTTCCTGATCCTGAACGAGGTCGAGGCGGAACAGCTGCGGCAGGCCACCGGCAAGACCCCGGCCGACCTGGGGGTGCGCGACGTGATCATCACGCTGGGCGCCAAGGGCGCGCGGCATATCGACGGGGCCAGCGGCGCGGTGCTGGATGTGCCGGCCCTGCCGGTCACCGCGGTTGACACAACCGGCGCCGGCGACACCTTTACCGGCTATGTTCTGTCGGCACTGGACCGGGGGCTTTCAATGGCCGACGCCATGGCAGAGGCCGCGCGGGCCGGCGCGCTGATGGTCACGCGGCGCGGCACCGCGGATGTGATCCCGACCCGTCAGGAAGTTGCCGACACGCAGTTCTGAGCCGCAGATCCGCACTTTTCTGGCTGTAGGAAACTTGGAAGTATTGGCCTCACCTCATGGGTGGTTTTGCCTTCAATACCCACCGGCAAAGGGGGCCGCGTCGCCCCACAGCTGGCGCACCCGTTGATCGCGCCCGCAGGCTTGGCGATAGCGTTTGTAAGCCGCAGCCTGCCGTTTCGGGCCAAATCGGGTGAACACCAGGCTGTCGCCCTTGTAATAGTCCTGATGATAGTCTTCGGCCCGGTAGAACCGGCTGCTGTCCAGAACGGGGGTGACGATCTTTTGCCCCAGTTCCGCCTGCGCCTGCGCGATCACCTCCTGCGCCAAAGCCCTTTCAGCCTTGTTAGAGACAAATATAGCCGTGCGGTAGCTGTCGCCGCGGTCGCAGAACTGGCCGCCCGCGTCGGTGGGATCGACAGAACGCAGGAACATCTGCAGCAACTGTCGACGTGAGACTTTCGACGGATCAAACCTGATCTGAACCGCCTCGTAGTGGCCGGTGTTGCCACCGGTCACGGATTTGTAGGTCGGGTTCTTGGTGCTGCCGCCGGTATAGCCAGACACGGCCTCGGTCACGCCGCGCACCGATTCAAAATCACTTTCGACGCACCAGAAACAGCCGCCGGCGACGGTCAGCGTCTGGGTCTCCTGCGCCTGCACGGGATGCGCCCGCGCCACGCAGCCCAGCACGATCAGCCCCACCAGGGCCACGGATTTTATCTGGTTCAGAAACCGCATTCTTGCCTCCAGCTCCGGTTGCGGCCAGCCTGCCTGCGGGGGGGGGCGGGCTCAAGCCTCGGGCGGGGGGAGTCACCGATTGGTGATCGCAAGTGACCAGTGTCGGGTCAGCCGATCAGCTTGCTGAGTTTCAGCGCCACGCCCATGTCGCCGGACAGCTTGATCTTGCCCATCATCACCGCGGTGGCCGGGTTCAGCTTGCCGGTCAGAAGCTTGGTCAGGTTTTCCGGGCTGAGCCGCAGGGTGCAATCGGTGTCGCGGTCTTCGGTGCTGGCGGTACCATCGGCGAGAACAATCACCCCGTCAGCGCCGCAGTCAAATTTCAGCGAGCCGTCAAAGGGACGGTTGTCCAGATTCTTGCGGATGTCGGCTGCGATCTCTTCCATGCCCTGTACCTCCCTTGGCTGCAGCAAGGGTTAGGCAGGCTTGATACGCTGCTCAATCCTTACCCAGCGGGAGTTGCGCGGGTTACGTTGCGGAAAGGGCGTCTTGGGTCAGCGGGCAGGGCGCGCCGCCGTAGAATGCATCCAGAACCTGGCTGCATTCGCCCGGCGCATCGGGCACGGCTGCAAACAACGTCATGGAGGAGCGCAGCTTTTTCGCGTCCACCGCGCCGAGAATGGCAGCGGGATCTCTGTCGGCGTGGGCCAGCATCAGCTGACAGACTTCCTGAAGCCGCGCACGCAGGAGGTCGTGGTCGAGATAGGCCTTGGCCTCCGCGAGATCTTCGATCCCGTAGAGTTGTGCCATGTGGGATTTGCCCAGTTCGGCCAGCTGGGGAAAGACGAACCACATCCAGTGGCTCGTCTTTTTGCCGGCGGCAAGTTCGCTCAGGACATCTGACCAGACAGTGTCCTGAGCCTCGACGAACATCTCCAGCTCTTCCGCGAAATCATCCTCGAAATCGCCGTCTATGTCGTCGTACTCGCTCACTTCTTGATCCGGCGCTCGCGGGCGGCCAGCAGTTTCAGGCGCAGCGCGTTCAGCTGGATGAAGCCTGCCGCGTCCTTCTGGTCGTAGGCGCCTGCGTCTTCCTCAAAGGTCACATGGGCCTCGGAGTACAGCGAGTTTTCGGACCAGCGGCCAACGGTGTTGGCAGAGCCCTTGTACAGTTTCACCCGCACGGTGCCGGACACATGGGTCTGGCTGGCGTCGATCGCGGCCTGCAGCATTTCGCGCTCGGGCGAGTACCAGAAGCCGTTGTAGATCAGCTCTGCGTACTGGGGCATCAGCTGGTCTTTCAGGTGCATCGCGCCACGGTCCATGGTGATGGATTCGATGCCGCGGTGCGCTTCCAGCAGGATGGTGCCGCCCGGGGTTTCATAGATGCCGCGGGATTTCATGCCGACAAAGCGGCCCTCGACCAGATCCAGGCGGCCGATGCCGTGCTTGCGACCGTACTCATTGAGTTCGGTGAGGATGGTTGCCGGGGACATTGCCTCGCCATTGATGGCGACCGGATCACCCTTCTCGAAAGTGATCTCGATGAATTCCGGCTTGTCGGGTGCGTCCTCGGGGTGGACGGTGCGCTGGTAGACGTAATCGGGCGCCATTTCCGCCGGGTCTTCCAGAACTTTGCCTTCCGAGGAGGTATGCAGCAGGTTGGCATCGACCGAGAAGGGGGCCTCGCCGCGCTTGTCCTTGGCGATCGGGATCTGATGCGCCTCGGCGAATTCCAGCAGCTTGGTGCGCGAGGTGAGGTCCCACTCGCGCCAGGGCGCGATGACCTTGATGTCGGGGTTCAGCGCGTAGGCCGCCAGTTCGAAGCGGACCTGGTCGTTGCCTTTGCCGGTGGCGCCATGCGCGACCGCATCGGCACCGGTGGCTTCGGCGATCTCGACCAGGCGCTTGGAGATCAGCGGGCGGGCAATCGAGGTGCCCAGCAGGTACAGACCTTCGTAAACCGCATTGGCGCGGAACATCGGGAAGACGAAGTCGCGGACGAATTCCTCGCGCACATCTTCGATGAAGATGTTTTCCGGCTTGATGCCCAGCATTTCCGCTTTCTTGCGGGCGGGCTCCAGCTCTTCCCCCTGGCCGAGATCGGCGGTGAAGGTGACAACTTCGCAGCCGTATTCGGTTTGCAGCCACTTGAGGATGATCGAGGTGTCGAGGCCGCCGGAATAGGCGAGCACAACTTTCTTGGGCGCGGACATGGAATTCCCTCTCAGGTCAGAACGACTGGGGCGTAGCGGGTTTTGGCTGAAAGAGCAAGGTTGTCCGGGGTTTTCTACCCCATGCGCTGCGTCTAGGGTGCGAGCGATAGAAATTAATCATTTGGAGACGGCCGTAATGAAAGGCTGGACTATTTTTACGCATTCGGTGCGCATGGTGATGCGGAATTTGAATTACGCGGTCCGGATCGCTGCCGGGCCAGTGCTGATCGGGCTCGCGGTAGTGTACGCAATGCTGGCAAGCGCGGGGCTGCCGCTGACGCTGATGGCCGATCAGCAGGCGTTGTCGCAGGCGCTGGCGGCGGGCGGCTTTGGCCTGACGCTGCTGGTGGTGTTTTTGGTCATGATGGCGGTGCAGGTCTGGGTGTTTGTATCCTGGCACCGTTTTGTGCTGCTGGAGGAGTACCCCAGCGGCCTGCTGCCAGCGTTCCGCGCGGATCGTATTCTGGCCTATGTCGGCAATGCGCTGCTACTCTTTCTTGTTGGCATGGCATTCTTGATTCCGGTCGCGGGCACTGCAGTGCTGGCCGCTGGAATCCTAGGCGAAAGCGGCGCAGCGGTAAGTGTGCTGGTCGCCATTCTGTTTTGCTTGTTTATGGCGGTGGCGATCTACCGTCTGACACCCATTCTGCCGGCAGCGGCAATCGGACAGCCGCTGAAGCTGCGCGATGCCTGGGACAAGACGCGGGGCACCACCACCACAATCGTGATGCTGGTGGTTCTTCTGGCGGTGTTCAACGTTCTGCTGCAAGTGGTTGTCGATCTGTCGATGGCGGTGTTTGCGCCGCTTGGCATCCTGTTCATGATCCTGGCGACGCTGGTCGCAACGCTGGTCAACGTCAGCGTCGTCACCACCTTCTATGGCCACTACGTGGAGGGGCGCCCGATCTGACCGGCGCGGCCTTCGACGGTATTCTTATGTATGCTTTAACCCCGCCCCTTGCCTTGGGGGCGGGCTTGCGCCACTGAATGGCGCATGAGCGATTTCAAGACCCAGGCCAGAGAGGCCGAGGCGGCGATGCGCGATGTGTTCCCGCCCACGCCGCTTCAACGCAATGTGCACCTGTCGGAGCGCTTCGGCGCCGACATCTACCTGAAGCGCGAAGACCTGAGCCCGGTGCGCTCCTACAAGATCCGCGGCGCGCTGAATGCGATGCGCAAGCAGCCGGATCAGGAGCTGTTCGTCTGCGCCTCGGCCGGCAACCATGCGCAGGGCGTGGCCTACATGTGCCGCCACATGGGCAAGCGCGGGGTGATCTTCATGCCGGTGACGACGCCGCAGCAGAAGATCCAGAAAACCCGGATGTTCGGCGGCGACAACATCGAGATCCACCTGGTCGGCGACTATTTCGACATCTGCCTGGCCGCCGCGCAGGAGTGGTGCGCGCAAGAAGGTGGCCACTTCCTGTCCCCCTTCGACGATGCCGATGTGATCGAAGGCCAAGCGTCGATCGCGGTCGAGATCGAGGAACAGCTGGGCGAGGTGCCCGATCACGTGATCCTGCCGGTGGGCGGCGGCGGCATGTCAGCGGGGGTCTATTCCTGGTTCGGCGACGCGGTGCACAGCCTGTTCGTCGAGCCCGACGGCGGCGCCTGCCTGCGCGCGGCGCTGAAGGCGGGCAAGCCGGTGCCGCTGGAGCGGGTCGACACCTTTGTCGACGGTGCCGCGGTGGGGCGGATCGGTGAACAGCCCTTTGACATCCTGAAGGACGTGCCGCTGCCGGATGTGTTGAGCGTTGCCGAGGACCGGATCTGTGCCACCATCATCGAGATGCTGAACGTCGAGGGCATCGTGCTGGAGCCGGCCGGGGCGCTTTCGGTCGAGGCCTTGCAGGATGTGCGCTCCTGGATCCGGGGCAAGACCGTGGTCTGCGTGACGTCTGGCGGCAACTTCGATTTTGAACGCCTGCCGGAGGTGAAAGAACGTGCGCAGCGCTATTCCGGGGTAAAGAAATACTTCCTGTTGCGGTTGCCGCAGCGGCCCGGCGCGCTGAAAGAGTTCCTTGGCATTCTGGGGCCGGAGGATGACATTGCCCGCTTTGAATACATGAAAAAGTCGGCGCGCAACTTCGGCTCGGTTCTGATCGGGATCGAAACCAAGAGACCGGAGAATTTCGAGCAATTGTTTGCACGGCTGGATGCGGCCGGGATGACGTATACGGACATCACCCGCGATGAGACGCTGGCCCAGTTCGTGATCTGAGCGCCTCTCGGCGGGTCAGAACTTTTCGTTCAACCCGCTGAGAAAGCTGGATTTGGAGGTCTGGTAGCTGGCGATGATGGCGGCGACATCGACATTGCCCGCCTGGCCGTCTGCCGCCTTGCGCTCTCCGTCGAGGCAGAGGCCGGAAAATTCCTCGAACCCCAGGTTCAGCGCACTGCCTTTCAGGAAGTGTAGGTCCTGCTCCAGCTGGCCATGATCGCCCCCGGCCAGTTTGTTAATGACGCCTTCCACTTCCTCCAGAAAGATTTCAACCACTTCATCAAAATCTTCAGCGCCAACTTCTTCGCGCAGCTCGCTTACGCGCGGCCAGTCAATCATGTTTCTGTTCCCAAAAGTCCGTTCCCAGGTGCGGATTCTTAAGTTGATTGTAGTAAAAAGATAGTGAAAGAAAGGGCACTACTTAAATTTTAGGCTTCACCGCCTGTTAAAGTTCTGGCCCGATAGTATCACGAGATCTTCTGATTTTGCCATTTGTGAGGTGCCTTCGGTGCTGCCAGAACGTTCGATCGACGACGAGGACCACACAGTGGCCGGATCCATACGCCGTGTGCTGGTTGTCGACGACAGCCGACTGCAAAGACGCATTCTTGTGGCTTCCCTCAAGAAGTGGGGGTTCGACGTCGTCGAGGCGGACAGTGGCGAATCGGCAATGGAAATCTGCCAGGCGGAAACGCCGGATCTTATTCTCAGCGACTGGATGATGCCGGGCATGAACGGGTTGGAGTTCTGCCGCGCTTTTCGCGCCAGCTCCAGCACCGAATACGCCTATTTCATCCTGTTGACCTCGAAGAGCGAAAAGAACGAGGTGGCGGAAGGGCTGGACGCCGGAGCCGATGATTTCCTGACCAAGCCGGTCAGCTCCGATGAGCTGCGGGCGCGGATTTCAGCCGGCGAGCGTATCCTGCGGATGCAGCGCGAGCTGTCCGAAAAGAACCGCATTGTCTCGGAAACGCTGGGGGAACTGCAGCGTGTCTACGACGCCATCGACAAGGACCTGATCCAGGCGCGCAAGATCCAGGAATCGCTGGTGCCGGAACTGTCAAAATCCTTTGGCTCTTCCACCGTCAGCCTGCTGTTGAAGCCCTGTGGCCATATCGGCGGCGACCTGGTGGGGATGTTCTCGCCCGGCGTCAACCGGATCGGTTTCTATTCCATCGACGTGTCCGGCCACGGCATTACCTCGGCGATGATGACAGCGCGTCTGGGCGGCTATCTGTCCTCGAATTACTTTGACCAGAACGTGGGCATGGAAAAGCGGTTCAACCGGTTCTACGCCTTGCGCCAGCCTGAGGAGGTCGCCAGTCTTCTAAATGCCCGGCTGATCGCCGATACCGGTATCGAAGAATATTTTACCATGGCTTACTGCATCGCCGACTTGCGCAGCGGCTTGGTCAAGATGGTGCAGGCGGGCCATCCGCACCCGTTGCTGATCCGTCAGAGCGGTGAAATGGAATTCATCGGCAAGGGGGGCGTGCCGGTGGGGCTGGTGCCCGATATCGGCTACACCCAGGAAGAATTCGTCATGGAGAAGGGCGATCGCCTGCTGTTGTTCTCGGACGGCTTCACCGAGGCGCGGCTTGAGGACGGGTCCATGCTGGAGCCTGAAGGTCTGCTGGAGCTCGTCGGCAAATGCAGCCCGGACCAGGGCGGCAAGGAGTTTCTGGACGATCTCTACTGGCACCTGACCCAGGTGATGAGCAAGGAACACGGTCTGGAGGACGATGTCTCCGCCACCCTGTTCGACTACCAGGGGCCGTAACCCGGCCCGCGAAGCCTAGAGCTGATCGGCCAACAGGGTGGCGAAATGGCGATCGCCAGCATTGCCCAGCTCTTGTATCGCCTGTTCCGGGTCCATCCACAGTGCCTGATGCGTCGGCTCCAGCGGCGGGCCCACCCTGCGCAGAGGGCGCGCGATGTATATGTGGCAGATCTTTTCCGCCCACAGGTCATATTCCGGCATATAGGCAAAGCGACGGAACACACCCAGTTTTCGGGGAAAGGCGATTTTCCAGCCGGTTTCCTCGTGCACTTCCCGGTGCAGCGCGGGCAGGGGCGATTCGCCGGGGTCGATGCCGCCGCCGGGCAACTGGATATCCGGCCCCGGATCATGCTGGCAGGTGACCAGCAAACGACCATTGCGCGGCAGCAGCGCATAGACGCCGGGCCTTCTGGAATAGGTTCGTCCCTTTTCAGGAGTGTTGCCAAATCGCCGGATCACGGGCTCGCCCCTTCACTCTGCCGCCGTTTTTCCTATATAGCCCGGTATGCCAATCCCCGGCGCGTAAGGAAACCCCATGACTCTTGGTTCGAAAATCGCGTGGGACGACACCGTCCTGCCCTTCCAGCTTGATGCCTCGGATATGCGCGGCCGCGTTGCGCGGCTGGATGGCGTGCTGGATGGTATCCTGAAACAACATGACTACCCGCCGCAGGTCGAAGCGCTGGTTGCCGAAATGGCCCTGCTCACTGCGCTGATCGGCCAGACCATTTCGCTGCGCTGGAAGCTGTCGCTGCAGGTGCAGTCCAAGGGCGCGGTGCGGATGATCGCCACCGACTATTACGCCCCGCAGAAGGAAGGCGAGATCGGCCAGATCCGCGCCTATGCCAGCTTTGACCGTGACCGCCTGACCGACGGCGATCCTTTTGAACAGGTGGGCGAGGGCTATTTCGCGATCCTGATCGATCAGGGCAATGGCACGCAGCCCTATCAGGGCATCACGCCTTTGGCTCAGGGCTCTCTCAGTGCCTGCGCGGAAACCTATTTTGCCCAGTCCGAGCAATTGCCGACGATGTTCAAGCTCAGCTTTGGAAAATCGGCGGAGCCGGGTGTGGCGGAGCACTGGCGCGCCGGCGGCGTGATGCTGCAGCATATGCCCAAGGCCTCGCCCTTCGCGGCGCAGGGCGAGGGCACGGGTGAAGCCTTGCAGGCTGGTGATCTGGTGTCCGGTGACCAGGAGGAAAACTGGAACCGGGTGACCATGCTGTTGAACACGGTGGAAGACCTTGAATTGATTGGTCCTTCCGTCACTCCGGCGGATCTCTTGGTGCGATTGTTTCACGAGGAACAACCGCGGGTCTATGACTTCCAGCCGGTGCGTTTCGGCTGCACCTGCTCCGAGGAGCGCGTCAGACAGAGCCTGTCGATCTATTCGGCCAAGGACATCGAGAAGATGACCACCGACGATGGCCGGGTCACCGCAGACTGCCAGTTCTGTGGCGCCCATTACGATCTGGACCCGGCATCGCTGGGCTTTGACGCGGATCAGTCGCCCAGTGCCTGACGCGGCACGAAATCTTGCCGACAGGTTGGCTGCGGCCCTGGCGACCCAGGGCCGTGGCTCATCCGATTTCGATTTGAACCCGGGCACGGTGTTGCCCGAAGGGCGCAAGCTGCGCCCTGCCGGGGTTCTGGTGCCGATTTCACTGACAAGCGGCGCGCCTCGCCTGATCCTGACGAAACGGTCGTCGGCGCTGAAGCACCATCCCGGGCAGATCGCCTTTCCCGGCGGCAAGGTCGATCCGGGTGATCGCGACGAAACAGCCGCCGCCCTGCGCGAGGCGTGGGAGGAAATCGGCCTGCCGCAGGATTTGCCGCAGGTGATCGGGTGTTTGCCCCCGCATGAGACGGTGACAGGTTTTGCCGTCACGCCGGTGGTTGGCTTGATCCGCGAGCCGTTCTCTCCGCGCCCCGAGGAGGGCGAGGTCGCCGAGGTGTTTTCCGTCCCGCTTGAGCATGTGCTGGACCCGGGCAACTATGTCGTGGAATCCCGCCGTTGGCGGGGCAGTCGCCGCCGCTACTATGTGGTGCCCTATGGCCCCTACTACATCTGGGGTGCCACCGCGCGGATGTTGCGCAGTCTGGCGGAGCGGATGCAGTGAATTTGCGGATTGATCAGCCCTGGTTGCATCGCTCGGCCACGCAGGCCGTCTGCGCGGCGGTCGCGGCCGAGGGCGCCCAGGTCTTCTTCGTCGGAGGCTGCGTGCGCAACGCGCTGTTGGGGGAACCGGTGTCGGATATGGATATCGCCACCGATGCCACCCCGGAGCAGGTGCTGGCGCTGGCCAAGCGGGTGGGTATCAAGGCGGTGCCGACCGGCATCGACCATGGCACGGTGACGCTGATCCGCGACGGCATCCCGCATGAGATCACCACCTTCCGCAAGGATGTCGCCACAGACGGTCGCCGCGCGGTGGTGGCCTTTGCCAGCGATATTGCCGAGGATGCGCGGCGTCGCGACTTCACCATGAATGCGATCTACGCCCGTCCCGACGGCGAGGTGGTCGATCCGCTGGGCGGCATGGAGGATCTGACCCGCCGCCGGGTGCGTTTCATCGGCACTGCCGAAAACCGCATCCGCGAGGATTACCTGCGTTCGCTGCGCTTCTTTCGTTTTCACGCCTGGTACGGCGACCCCGAGCAGGGATTCGACGCCGATGCGCTGGCGGCGATTGCGGCCAATCTGGACGGGCTGCAGAGCCTGTCGCGCGAACGCATCGGTGCGGAGATGCTGAAGCTGCTGGGCGCGCCCGATCCCGCGCCGGCAGTTGCGGCCATGCGGCAGGCCGGTGTTCTGGCGCAGATCCTGCCCGGCACCGACGACCGCGCGCTGGCGCCTCTGGTGCATCTGGAGGGCGCGCGGCCGGCCTCGGCGCTGCGGCGACTGGCAGCGCTGGGCGGTGAAAACCTGCAGGACGCACTGCGGCTCAGCAAGGCGCAAGCAGCCCATCTGGCCCGGATCCGGGAGGCCGCCGTCGATACGGCCGGTGCGGCTGAGCTGGGCTACCGGCTGGGCGCAAAGGCGGCGCTGGACGCGATGCTGCTGCGGGCAGCGCTGCTGGAACAACCCGTTTCGCCCGAGTTAGAGACTGATATTGCAACGGGTGCCGCGGCGGTCTTCCCGGTGCGGGCGCAGGATCTGTTGCCCGATCTGAAAGGACCGGCGCTGGGACGCGCATTGAAACAGTTGGAGGCGGATTGGATCGCCTCGGGTTTCCGTCTCAGCCGTGAGGAGCTGCTGCGGTCGCTTGGCTGAAGCGGGCGCGGTTGTGGCATGCAACCTTTTGGGGTGACAAAACGGCATTTATTGCGTAGGCATGACGTAGCCACCACATGACGGAGGGATGCTGATGTATTACGGGATCTGGTTTCTTTAACGCCTGAGACCTGCCCCGTTCGACGTGGGAGCCTTGGGCTGTCCACTGTCTGCATCCGTATTCCATTTTGCTCAATCTCTGGAGCATCCGCATGTTTCGCTTTTTCGAGAACCTGATTGACCCTTATTGCAGCTATGCTGAAACCGACACGCCGCCGACCCGGCTGTGGCCGTTCCTGCGCGAATATTCGAAGCCGTTCAAAACCGTCTTTGTGCTGACCGCGCTGATGTCGGTCGTCGTCGCCGCGATCGAGGTCGGGCTGATCTACTACATGGGGCGGGTGGTCGACATCATGTCGGGCACCCCCGTCGAGGTCTGGGAGACCTACGGCACCGAGCTGATCCTTGTCGGCCTGTTCATCCTGGTGTTGCGACCAGTGTTGCAGCTGATGGATGTGATGCTGCTGAACAATGCGATCCTGCCAAACTTTGGCACGTTGATCCGCTGGCGGGCGCATAAACATGTTCTGCGCCAGTCGGTCGGCTGGTTCGAGAACGATTTTGCCGGCCGCATTGCCAACCGCATCATGCAGACCCCGCCCGCCGCCGGTGAGGTGATCTTTCAGGTGTTTGATGCCATCACCTTTTCGCTGGCCTATCTGGTTGGCGCGGCGGTGCTGTTGATGGTGGCGGACGTGCGGCTGATGCTGCCGCTGGCGATCTGGTTCGCGCTCTATGCGCTGCTGGTGGTGTGGACGGTCAGACGGGTGGGGCCCGCCAGCCAGGCGTCGTCGGACGCGCGCTCGACCGTGACGGGGCGGGTGGTGGATGCCTACTCCAACATCCATTCGGTCAAGATGTTCGCCCATCACGACCATGAGCTGACCTATGCCCGCGACGCGATCGAGGACACCCGCAAGACGTTCCAGGCCGAGATGCGGATCTTCACCATCATGGATGCGGCGCTGGTGACGCTGAACGGCATGCTGATCGTGGGTGTGGTCGGCTGGGCGGTGATGCTGTGGATGCAGGGCAGCGCCTCGGTCGGGGTGGTGGCGGCGGCCACCGCGCTGACGCTGCGGCTGAATGCGATGACCGGCTGGATCATGTGGGCGCTGACTTCCTTTTTCCGTCAATTGGGCGTGGTGGCCGAGGGGATGGAGACCATTGCCCAGCCTATCGACCTGGTGGATGCGGCCAATGCGCAGCCGCTGCGCCTGAGCCGTGGCGAAATAGAGCTGCGCAACCTGTCGCATCATTACGGTCGGGAAGGCGGGGGGCTGGATGGGATCAATCTCCTCATCCGTCCGGGCGAGAAGATCGGCCTGATAGGCCGCTCCGGCGCGGGCAAGTCGACGTTGGTCAAGCTGTTGTTGCGGTTCTACGACGCCGAAAAGGGGCAGATCCTGATCGACGGTCAGGATATCCGCTCCGTGACCCAGGACAGCCTGCGGCTGAACATCGGCATGGTGCAGCAGGACAGCGCGTTGATGCACCGCTCGGTGCGTGACAACCTGCTGTATGGCCGTCCCGACGCCACCGAAGAGGACATGATCGCCGCCGCCAAACAGGCACAGGCGCATGACTTTATCCTCGATCTCGAGGATCCGCAGGGCCGTCGCGGCTATGATGCCCATGTGGGCGAGCGCGGGGTGAAACTGTCTGGCGGCCAGCGCCAGCGGGTGACGCTGGCGCGGGTGATCCTGAAGGATGCTCCAATCCTGATCCTAGACGAGGCGACCTCGGCCCTGGATTCAGAGGTCGAGGCCGCCATCCAGGAGACGCTGTATGGCATGATGCAGGGCAAGACGGTGATCGCCATCGCACACCGGCTGTCCACCATCGCGCAGATGGACCGTATCCTGGTGATGGATCAGGGCCGTATAGTTGAAGAGGGCAGCCACGACGCGCTATTGCAGGCGCAGGGGCTTTATGCCCAGCTCTGGGCGCGCCAGTCTGGCGGGTTCCTGAACATCGAGGCCGCAGAATGAACATTGGCAACCTGATCGACGCCTTCCGCCCCGCTGACGGGCCGCCGCCGCGGCAGCTGGGCGGCTTCCTGCGCTGGTGTCTGTCCGGAGCCTGGCCGATGCTGTGGCTGGCGGCGGGGTTCTCGGCACTGGCCGGCGCGATGGAGGCGGGCACCGCCTATATTCTGGGGCTGGTGATCGACACCGCCATCGCCAGCGGGCCAGAGCGGTTCTTCTCGGCGGAAAACCTGGCGGTGATTGCCTTGGCGCTGGGCTTCTTCCTGCTGGTGAGGCCCGCGTTGTTCGGCCTGTCGGCGGCCTCCAACGCGATCATCGTCGGGCCCAACGTCAACCCCTTGGTGCTGTCGCGGCTGAACCGCTGGACCCTGGGCCAGTCGGTGCGCTTTTTCGACGAGGATTTTGCCGGCCGGATTGCCCAGAAGCAGATGCAAACCGCCAATGCCGTGACCTCGGTCGTCACCGAGATGATCAACGTGGTGGCCTTTGCGCTGGCGTCACTGGCGGGGTCTTTGGCCTTGTTAGGCTCTATTGATCTGCGCATCACGGCGGTGTTTCTGGTTTGGTTGCTGGGGTATTTCGCGCTGATCCGCTGGTATCTGCCGCGCATCCGCAAACGCTCCGGCGCGCGGGCCGGGGCGCGGGCGATGGTCACCGGGCAGGTTGTGGATTCGATCACCAACATCAAGACGGTGAAGTTGTTCGCCCATGCCGATCATGAGGAACGCACCGCCCAGGATGCGATGGTGACGTTCCGGGACAAGGCGCTGCAATTCGGGTATCTGGCGGCCAGCTTCCGTTTCTGCCTGATGTGCCTGGCCGGTGTTCTGCCGGTCCTGCTGATCGGCGCCACGCTGCTGCTGTGGCGCGGTGGCATGGCCAGCGAGGGCGACATCGTCGCTGCCGGCGCGGTGTCGATCCGGATTGCGCAGATGACCGGCTGGGTCAGCTTCACGCTGATGGCGATCTATTCGAACATCGGCGAGGTCGAGAATGGCATGAAGACCCTGTCGGTGCACGACCGGGTCGAGGACGTGCCGGATGCCAAGCCCCTTCAGGTGACCAAGGGCGAGATCGTCTTTGACGATGTGGAATTTGCCTATGGCGGCGATGTCGGTGGTGTGCGCGGCGTCAGCCTGACCATCAAGCCGGGGGAAAAGCTGGGTATCGTCGGCGCCTCCGGGGCCGGGAAGTCCACCTTGGTTTCGTTGCTATTGCGGCTCTATGACGGCGAAAAAGGCCAGATCCGCATTGATGGGCAGGACATCTCCAAAGTGACGCAGGATTCCCTGCGCAGCCAGATCGGCATGGTCACCCAGGAAACCGCCATGTTCAACCGCTCGGCGCGCGAGAACATTCTCTATGGTCGCCCGGATGCCAGCGACGAAGAAATGAAGGCCGCTGCCGCCAAGGCCGAGGCCCATGCCTTCATCGCCGCGCTGGAGGATGGCGAGGGCCGCAGTGGGTATGATGCCTTTCTGGGGGAGCGCGGGGTGAAGCTGTCCGGCGGTCAGCGCCAGCGCATCGCCCTCGCCCGTGCCATCGTCAAGGACGCGCCGATCCTGGTTCTGGACGAGGCCACCTCGGCGCTGGATTCCGAGGTTGAGGCCGCGATTCAGGCTGCGTTGCACCGGGTGATGGAGGGCAAGACGGTGCTGGCCATTGCCCACCGGCTGTCAACGCTGAGCGAGATGGATCGCATCGTGGTGATGGAGAAGGGGCGGATCGTCGAAAGCGGCAGTCACGAAGAGTTGCTGGCGCAGGGCGGGCTGTACGCGGCCTTCTGGGCGAGACAGTCGGGCGGCTTCATTGGCACCGATGAGGAGCAGACCGCTGCCGCCGAATGATCGGTTTGAACGTATTTCGCTTTTTCTGCGCGGTCCGGCGCGGTAATGAGCACCCATGACTGATGCAGCCAGAACCACAGCAACGATCAGCCGTTTGGGCCACCAGGGTGACGGTGTCGCCGATGGCCCGCTTTTCGTCCCACGCAGCCTGCCCGGCGAGACCGTCTCCGGGGTCGTCGAAGGCGACCGGTTGACCGACGTCCGGATCGAAACCCCAAGCGAGCACCGGGTGCAGCCGCCGTGTCGCCACTACAAATCCTGCGGGGGCTGCCAATTGCAGCATGCCAGCGACGCCTTCGTGGCCGACTGGAAGACGGATGTGGTGCGCAATGCCTTGCAGGCGCAGGGGCTGGAGACGGTTTTCCACCCGATCCACACATCGCCTTCACGGTCGCGGCGACGGGCGACCTTCGCGGTGCGCCGCACCA
This sequence comes from Leisingera sp. S2M4, assembly GCF_055398055.1. Lineage (NCBI taxonomy): Bacteria > Pseudomonadati > Pseudomonadota > Alphaproteobacteria > Rhodobacterales > Roseobacteraceae > Leisingera > Leisingera sp. S2M4. The sequence goes on along the minus strand of NZ_AP040861.1, from coordinate 1,596,414 downwards.
AGAAAGGGGCGCTGGCGGGGTTCCATGGCCGTGCCTCCGGGGTGATCACCGAAATCCCGGAGTGCCAGCTGCTGGAGCCGACCCTGCTTGCGGCGCTTCCGGTGGCCGAGGCTCTGGCGCTGGCGGGGGCCAGCCGCAAGACACCTCTGGCAGTGACCGTGACCATGTCCGACGCCGGGCTGGATATCCTGGTGCGCCAGGGCAAACCCCTAGATGGCCCGCTCCGCATCGCGCTGGCCCAGCTGGCCGAGCAGCACAACATTGCCCGGCTGACATGGGATGATGAACCCGTGGCGATGGAACAGCCGCCCGCCCAGACCTTTGGGCCAGCCCAGGTCTGCCCGCCTCCCGGCAGCTTTCTGCAGGCCACCCGTGATGGCGAGGCTGCGCTGCTGGCGGCGGTGCAGGAAATCACCCATGGTGCGCGCCGCATCGTCGATCTGTTTGCGGGGTGCGGCACGTTTTCGCTGCCCTTGGCGCGACAGGCAGAGGTTCATGCGGTCGAGGGCGAGCGCGACATGGTGACGGCGCTGGATGCCGGATGGCGGCGCGCCACCGGCGTGAAGAAAGTCACCACGGAAGCGCGGGATCTGTTCCGCAATCCATTGCTCCCGGAGGATCTCAATCCTTTTGGTGCGGCCTTTGACGCCGCAGTGATCGACCCGCCGCGCGCCGGCGCCGAGGCGCAGACGGCCGAGCTGGCCAAGGCGCGGACCCCGGTGATTGCCTATGTATCGTGCAATCCTGTTACCTTTGCCCGTGACGCAAAGACGCTGGTGGCAGCGGGTTACAGCCTTGATTGGGTGCAGGTTGTTGACCAGTTCCGCTGGTCTGCCCATATCGAGCTCGCCGCGAAATTCACGCTGAAAGACTGAGATGACCGATACCCACTCGATGACACCGACACGCCGTCTTGCCGCCCTTCTCGACAGTGAGATGTTTGGCCGTTTCATCACCGCCGTGATTTTGGTGAATGCCGTCACGCTGGGCCTGGAAACCGCCCCGGTTGTGATGGCGAAGGCCGGCGCGTTGATCCATCTGATCGACTACCTGTGCCTGTCGATCTTCGTGGTGGAGATCCTGGCCAAACTATATGTTCGCCGGTTGCGGTTCTTTACCAGCGGCTGGAACGTGTTTGATTTCGTGATCGTGGGCATTGCTCTTGTCCCCAGTGGGCAGGGGCTTTCGGTGCTGCGTGCGCTGCGAATTCTGCGGGTTCTTCGGGTGATCTCGGTGGCGCCGCGGCTGCGTCGCGTGGTGGAGGGCTTCATCACCGCGCTGCCGGGGATGGGATCGGTCTTCTTGCTGATGACGATCATTTTCTACATCGGCGCGGTGATCGCCACCAAGCTGTTCGGCAATGATTTTCCCGAATGGTTCGGCGGCCTGGGCCGCAGCGCCTATTCCTTGTTCCAGATCATGACGCTGGAAAGCTGGTCGATGGGCATCGTGCGGCCGGTGATGGAAGTCTATCCCTACGCATGGGCGTTCTTTGTCCCCTTCATCATGGTCACGACCTTTGCGGTGGTTAACCTGCTGGTGGGTTTGATCGTGAACTCGATGCAGGATGCCCATGGTGCTGAGGAAGGTGTGCGCACCGATGCCTACCGGGACGAAGTGCTGCACCGGCTCGACGCGATCGAGCAGAAGATCAACCGCCTCGGAGACGGTGACGGGAAATTGTGAATTTCCTTACGGCCGGTTTCGCGCTATTGCCTGAAGTGAGGCAAATAAGAAAACAGGCTCAATACAGATGGACAGACGGGCATTCGGACTCGGCGCCGTTGCCAGCCTTGGGTTGGCCGGTTGCAGCGTCGGTGGCGCACGGGTCGGCAGGTTCAAGACCTATGATGGCCCCGAGGTGACTTCGATCGTGGTCAACAAGGGCGCGCGAACGATGTATCTGCTGCATCACGACACGGTGCTGCGGGAATACAAGGTTGATCTCGGCTTCGCGCCACTTGGACACAAGCAGTTCGAGGGCGACGGCAAGACGCCGGAAGGCACCTACGTGATCGACCGCCGCAATCCGAACAGCCGCTATCACTTGTCCGTCGGGATTTCCTACCCCAACGCCAGTGACCGCGCGCGGGCCGCGGCGCAGGGAAAACGGCCGGGGGGCGATATCTTCATCCACGGTGAACCCATCGATCGCAAGGAGCGTCGCCGGGCCGCCCGCGTTGATGACTGGACCGCCGGCTGTATTGCGGTGTCCAACGACGAGATCGAGGAAATCTACGCGATGGTGAATGAAGGCACGACCATCGCGCTGCGCCCTTGATCCGGTCGCGCCTGCCTGTCACGCGCTGAAACCAAAAACTGCGCAACCGCTGGCTGCGCAGATTGAGCGTCCTTCAGACACCTGACTTTTTCAGTGCCCGGACTGGCCGGGCATCTGATGTCAGTTTGCCATCACCAGCGTCCACCAGATCTTGCCGCCGGGTTCCTGGAACCAGGAGAAGCCCATGTTCACGGCCTTGGGGTCCAGAATGACTGCTCGGGTTGCAGGCTCCTCCAGCCAGGCAGCGAGGGTCTGCTGCTCGTTTTCATAGGTTTCGGAGATGTTTTCGCCCAGAAGCGTGCCGTTGTAACCGGCGCGGGTGATCCGATCCAGCGGCGAGGAGCCGTCGGAACCGAAATGCCAGGGGCGGTTCTGCACCGACATGTCACGCGAATGGGTGGCAGCGGCGGCGTTCAATTCGGCGTTCAGCTGAACGGCCGGGGCGCCGGCGGCAGCGCGCAGGGCGTTGACCGAATCGAGCATCCTCAGCTGCACCTTGTCGGGATTGCGGATGCGATAGGCACCACTGGTGTCGGTTACCGGTGTACAAGCCGCGACCGCGGTCAGGATTGCAGCCGCCATCAGCAGAAAAACGCGGGTCATGTGGCACTCTCGTTCTGTCAGTTGCTCGTTGCACTTAGCCTTCCTGTGGCGCGGGTGCAAATGGCGCAGCAGAAATATGCGACCCGGACCGGCGGATTGATTTGCGACTGCGGCTTTCCGGCCATAAAATACCCAGATCCCGGAACCCGATCGCGTAAATTGGATAGAGTCATGCCCCGCAAATCATTTGATACACTTGGCAGGCGGCAATTTCTTGCCGGTAGCGCTGCCCTGATCTCCACCTCGGCCCTGGCACAGAACACGGATGGGCAGCCGACCTATGACCCCCTGCGTCCACCGCCAGAGCCGGAACCGCCGGTGCAACGCAATATTTCGGCGTTTCGTGCCAAGTCCTGGCAGCCCTATTTCGACAACCTGCGCCGGGGCGCGATCCTGGTGGATATCGACAGCCGCGCCTTGCACTACTGGTCCGAGGATCAGTCGGTTTACAGGCTGTTCCCGTCTTCGGTGCCGCTGTCAGAAGATCTGACCCGCCGGGGGCGCACCAAGGTCACCCGCAAGGTCGAAGGTCCGGGCTGGGCACCGACACCCAACATGCGCAAGCGCAACCCGGAATGGCCGGCCTACATCCCGCCGGGTCCGGACAACCCGCTCGGCACTCATGCCTTGTACCTCAGCTGGAAGTATTACCGCATCCACGGGACCCATGACACGCGCAAGATCGGGCGCAAATCTTCGAATGGATGCATCGGGTTGTACAACGAACACGTGGCCGAGCTGTTCGACCTGGTCAAGGTGGGCACGCAGGTGTTGCTAATTTGACGACAGCGGCGTCAGCGCAAGGGCTGCAGTGATAACAAGCAATTGCAATCCCCCGAATTTGCTGGTTAGAAAAAAATACGAGGTAAGTCTTGGTTGCGTGGTTCAGATCGTTGGGCCGCGCGAATTCTGGAGGTTAACATGAAAAAACTCGTTATCGCCGCTGCGCTGACCGCTGCCGCTTCCACCGCCACTGCAGGCAACCTGGCCGAGCCGGTTGTTGAACCGCCGGTCATCGTTGAAGAATCCCAGGGTTCTTCCAGCGGCATCGTTCTGCCGCTGCTGCTGCTGGTCCTGGTTGGCGCAGCTGTTGCATCGAACTAAGTTTCGATACTCAGTTACGGAAAAGGCGGTGGTTCTCCACCGCCTTTTTTGTTGCCTGCTGCATGGCGGGCAGAGTCGGTGCGGGAGGGGCCGTCAGGCCGCCTCCACTTCGCGCAGGATCTTGCCGAGGGTGGCGAGAATCATCTGCACATCCTCCGCCTCGATGGTCAGCGGCGGGCGGATTTTCAGGATATTGTCCCTGGGCCCTTCGCTCCCGATCAGGATGCGATGGTCGCGCATCCGGTTCTTGACGTAGGAACAGATCTCCGTTGCCTCGGAGCCGTCGGGGCGGATCAGTTCCAGCCCCAGAAACAGCCCCATGCCGCGCACGTCACCGACGCAAGGATGCGCCGCCTGCAGCTGTTTCAGCCCGTCCAGCAGCAGTGTGCCCATGGCTTTGGCATTGTCCTGCAGCCCTTCGTCATCGACGATGTCCAGCACTTCCTTGCCCATGCGGCAGGACAGGGTGGAGCCACCGAAGGTCGAGAAGAACTCGATGCCGTTGTCAAAGCTTGCGGCGATCTCGCGGGTGGTGACCAGCACGCCGAGGGGGTGGCCGTTGCCGATGGGCTTGCCCATCACCACGATGTCGGGCAGCGCGCCCTGGTGTTCGAAGCCAAAGTAGTAGTCGCCCAGTCGACCCAGCCCGGTCTGCACCTCATCCGCGATGCAGACGCCGCCGACCGCGCGGATTTTTTCATAGACCGCAGGTAGGTAGCCTTTGGGTGGGATGATCTGGCCGCCGACGGACGGAAACGTCTCGGCGATGAAGCCGGCGATGCCGTGGCCGCGGTCCTGCAGGGCGCGGATGGCGGGATCGACCAGATCGGCAAATTTCTGTGCGCGGTCGGGATCATCCCGGCGGAACGACCCGCGGTAGTCGTCGGCGACCTCCACCAGTTCGACCCAGTCCACCTTGCCGCTGCCGCCGGGCTTGTTGAACTTGTAGGCAGACAGGTCGATCGCCCCGGTGGTGTTGCCGTGATAGCCGTGATCGGGGGTGACCATGCCCTTGGCGCCGGTGTGGGCGCGGGCGAGGCGCAGCGCCAACTCATTGGCCTCGGTGCCGGAGTTGACGAAGAAACAGACCTCGAAATGGTCGGGCATCTTCGACAGGATCTTGTCGGCAAAGGCGGTCTGGGCCGGGTGCAGGTAGCGGGTGTTGGAGTTCATCCGCTTGAGCTGGTCCGCCGCCACCGCCTGAATGCGCGGATGCGCGTGGCCGACGTGCGGGACGTTGTTGTAGGCATCCAGATAGGGGCGGCCCCATTCGTCGAACAGGTGATGCTTCCAGCCGCGCAGCAGCATCACCGGGTCGTTGTAGGTCAGGCTGAGGTTGCCGCCGAAATGCGCCTTGCGTCCCCGCAGCACCGCGGACTTGTCCGTGGGCGCATAGCAGACCTTGTCATCGGGCAGGTTCAGCAGGGCGGCGGGGTTCGGGCAGAGCGCGCGCCACAGGTACATCTCGTCCGGGTCGCCGACGCCGGGCCAGTCGGCCTCGATACCGTCGGTGGACAGGGCGAGCTGGAAATGCACATGCGGCGCCCAGCCGCCGTTTTGCTCGGGCGCGCCGAGCCGGCAGAACTCCGCGCCTTGCTCCACCACGTCGCCGGGCTTCAAACGATCCAGGAACTCGGGGTCGAGATGGCCGTACAGCGTGTAGAATGGATCACCGGCTGGGGTTTCATGGCGCAGGATGATGACGCCGCCGTAATCCAGATGGCCGTTGCGGTTCTCCGCCACGAACACTTCACCGCGCAGCGGGGCGTACATCGGGGTGCCCGCCGGGGCAAAGGCATCGACCGCCAGATGCACGGTGCGGCGGTTGCTGGCCTTCCAAGGCCCTTTGCGAAAGGCCGGCTCGGCATAGATCAGCCGCGGTTCGTGGTAGTAGCCCAGCCAGATGCGGCCCTGGTCCTCGTATTCCCTGCCGACACGGGCGGCTTCGTCCAGCGGCATGTGGAACGGGTTTTGCGGCCAGGTCGACTCCTCCACCGACAGCGCGCCCATCGGGGCATCGTTCAGATCCTGCCCCATCAGCGGGGCAAAGCTGCCACGGTTTTCCTGCAGCCAGGCCATCACCCGATCGGCGCCGTCGACCAACGGCAGGCCGCAGGCCGCGCGCAGGCGGGCGCGTAGCAGACCGGAGTGCAGGTTGCAGCCCTCCAGGAAGCGCCAGGCGGGGGCCTGTGAAATGGTGACATATGGGTCATCCGGGTTTTCTGCCGCCATCAGGGTAGAGTTCACCACGCTGACCGCCAGCCGCGCGCGCAAGAGCGGCCAGAGCATGTCCAGCTCCGCCGCCGTAAGCGGATTGGCAGCGTGATACCCGGCCACCAGCGCGGCCAGTGCGGCCTCCGGGTCCGGATGGTCGAGCACGATATAGGCGGCAGAAATGGCAAGGTCGCAGATTCGCGGCGCGGCGCACATGTCGCCGAGGTCGATCAGCCCGGACACATGGCGCGGTTCTGTCAGGTGGCCCGTCACCATGATGTTGTAGTCATTGGCGTCATTGTGGATTGCCTGTTTCGGCAGGGCGGCCAAATCAGGCTCTAACTTGGCGAAATTACCAGCGATCTCCTCCAGCAGCGCGCGCCGGGCGGGGTCTGCGATGCAATCCAGCTGATCGCTGATCCAACCTGCCTGCATAAGGTCCCATTTGAAATCACGGTCCAGACCGGGGTGCTGAAAATCAGCCAGCGCCGCCGCCGTGCCGCCCAGCACTTCGCCGACCTCATGGATCAGCGCATCGGTTTTGGGCTCGGCCTTGGCGTAGCAGCGCCCGGGCAGGCGGCTCAGCACCCAGACGAGCCGGTCCTGTCCATCTTCGTCCGCAAGCGTCACGAGGTTCGCGCCATCGGTGGCGGTGATGACGAGGGGGCAGGGCAGATCCGGCTGGCGCGCGGCGATATGGGCGAAGGCCTTGACCTGCATGTCGACCAGCCAATGCGCACAGCCAGGGCGCATGGCTTTCAGGATATAGCCCTGCCCATCGGCGGTCTCGGCCAGAAAATTCAGGTCATATTCGCCGTCAAGGCGGCTCAGCTCCGCCTTGATTCTCCAATGCCGTTCAAGGGCGTCCGCCCAATGCGCAAGCGTCATTAAAAAACTCTCCCCGGTCTGCCGCATTTTGCGGCGATCCAATATTGGATCCTATTTGGACCGAGGAAGCCGGATTAGTCCAGCCAGCCTTTCAGATTCTGCTCAATTACCCCGGCGAGTGCGGCGATATGATCCGCATCGTCGTTGAGGCAGGGGATATAGAGGAAGTCTTCGCCGCCGGCCTCTTCGAAGCTTTCCTTGATCTCTTCGTTGATCTCTTCCAGCGTCTCGATGCAGTCGGCAGAGAAGGCGGGCGCGATCACCGCGATGTTCTTCTTACCCTCCTTGGCCAGCGTGGCGACGTGGTCGACGGTATAGGGCTTCAGCCATTCCTCCGGCCCGAAGACGGACTGGAAGGTAGTGGTGATCTCGGTGTCCTCCCAGCCCAGCCGCTCTTTCAGCAGGCGCGTCGTTTTCTGGCACTGGCAATGGTAGGGGTCGCCCTGCATCAGGTAGCGTTTCGGCATTCCGTGGTAGGAGACGACCAGGATGTCGGGGCGCTTATCGGCCTTGGCGTAGGCTTCCTCGACCGAGCGCGCCAGTGCGTCGATATAGGCGGGTTCGTCGAAGTAGGGCGCGATGGTGCGGGCCGCGGGTTGCCAGGTTTCCTCCATCAGCGCGCGGAAGAACTGGTCGTTGGCGGTGGCGGAGGTGGCGCCGGCATATTGCGGATAGAGCGGCACGAAGAGGATCTTCTGGCAGCCGGCCGCGACCATGGCGCGGACCTTGGACTTGGTCGACGGGTTGCCGTAGCGCATGCAGAAATCGACCATCACTCGGTCGCCGTAGCGCGCCCGCATGACCTCCGCCATCTTGGAGGTCTGGTCCTTGGTGATCGTCATCAGCGGGCTTTCGCCCTTGTCGTGGTTCCAGATCGATTTGTAGGCCGCGCCCGAGGCGAAGGGCCGCTTGGCCAGGATGATCAGCTGCAACAGCGGCTGCCACTTCCAGGCGGGATAGTCGATCACCCGCTTGTCCGACAGAAACTCGCTCAGGTAACGGCGCATGGGCCAGTAGGTGTAATCGTCCGGCGTGCCGAGGTTGGCCAGCAGGATGCCGACCTTTTCATCTGCGACCGGGGGGTGGTCGGCAGGGGCGTGGGCAGGGCATTTGGCGGTCCGGGCAGCGTCCAGCATGAGGCAGGTCCTGTGGGGTTTGGGAGTGGTTGAACAGGCGGAAGGTACTGTCTTTACGTACGAAAGGCCAATCGGATCAAATTGGGGCAGCCATAAAGGGATCCTATCAAGGGTCGAGCTTGCCTTCGGGTACTTTCAACGCATCCGCCAGCCGCATCTTGGCCGAGCCCGGGCGCAGGGGTTTCTGTTGCGTATCCGACGGGGTCCATCCCGTCAGGCAGACCAGTTCAAAGGTGGCGGGCAGGCGGCCTTCGGCGGTTGCAAAGTGGGTGCGGTAAATGTGATCGGCCAGCTGGAACAGCGACCGCGGCACGGGCCGCTTGAGGCGCTGGGCCATCGCGTTGGTTTCGCCCATGGCGCGCAGATCGTGGATCAAGTGGGTGAGGTCGCGATACTCGGCCGTCAGCGGCACCACGTCCGCGACAGGCAAGGCAAACCCCGCTCGTTGCAGCAGTCCGCCGAGGTCACGGATTTCTCCCATCGGGGCGACACGGGGTGACAGGCCCCCCAATACCGCGGCTTCGGCCTCGGCCATGGCGGCGCGCAATTGGTACAGCGTCTGGCCGCCAAGGGTGAGCACCAGCAACAGGCCGTCTTCCCGCAAGGCCCTTCGGCATTGGATCAGCTGACCGACCGGATCATTGGCCCAGTGCAGTCCCATGGCGTGGATCACGACATCATGCGCGCCGGGGGCGAGGGCGAGCAACTCGTCGTCGGGGACCAGTTTTACGCCGGGCAGAAAACCCTCCCAGACGGCGGGAAACGGGCAGACTACGGCGGGTGCCGTAAAGGTTCTGTTAACCAAGCTCAGGCGATCCTCGGCTTCATCGCGGGCCAGTTGATGCAGGAAAAGCGCCTCTGGACGGTGCCGGGCGCGGCGTGCCGCCAGGGTTTCGCGGTCGAAGATCTGCGTGGGTGCTTGTGTCATGAGGGCTGTTTAGATGCTGATGCGCGGAATTCAAACTGCTGTTTCCCTGATCTACCCAGCAAGGTGCATCGGCTGTGGTGGTCTGGTGGACAGTGACTTTGGCCTGTGCGGCGCCTGTTGGTCCGAGGTGCATTTCGTGGTCGGCACCGCCTGCGAGAGCTGCGGTCTTCCCCTGCCCGGAGAGGCGGACGGGTTTCGCATTGATTGCGACAGCTGTCTGCGGGCTCCTCCGCCATGGCGACAGGGCCGTGCGGCATTGCTGTACGAGGGGCAGGGGCGCAGGTTGGTCCTGGGGCTGAAGCATGGCGACCGCACCGAGATCGCACCGGTCGCGGGGGCGTGGCTGGAACGTGCTGCGCGTCCGCTTTTGCGAAATCAGCCCCTGGTTTGCCCGGTACCCCTTCACTGGAGCCGCCTGATGCGGCGCAAGTACAACCAGTCAGCGCTCCTGTCTGGGGCACTGGCGCATCGGGCAGAGTTGTCCCATTGCCCGGACCTATTGTGCCGGACGCGCCGGACCCCGGCGCTGGAGGGCAAAACCCGCGAAGAACGCTATCGCATTCTTGGCGATGCGATCGCGGTTCACCCGGCGCGGGCGGCGCAGCTGCAGGGGCGCAACGTGCTGATCGTGGATGACGTCATGACCTCAGGTGCCACGCTGAGCGCCTGTGCCGATGCCTGCCTGCAGGCTGGTGCTGCCGAAGTGCGCGTGGCGGTTCTGGCGCGGGTCACGCACGCGTGAGCCTGTGGCGGGCACTCTGGCAATTGTTGCAAAGGATACCCAATTCCTCCACAAGCATCGCCAACCAGATCAAGGAAGCGCGAATGAAACCGGTTGAAATCTATACGTCTCCGCTGTGCGGCTATTGCCATGCGGCCAAACGGCTGCTGGACCAGAAAGGCGTGACCTATTCCGAGGTCAACGTGCTGGAAGAGCCAGAGCGCAAAGCGGAGATGATCCAGCGGGCCAACGGTGGCCGTACAGTGCCGCAGATCTTTATCGGGGACACCCATGTGGGCGGCTGCGACGACCTTTATGCGCTGGAAGAGGCGGGCAAGCTTGACCCTTTGCTGAAGGCCTGAGAACGGAGAACCTGCCATGCGTACGGCGCTGCTACAGATGACGTCATCCGATGATCCGGCTGAGAACCTGAAAACGGTGCAGCGGATGATGGCGGAGGCCGTCGCATCGGGGGCAGGTTTCGTACTGACGCCCGAGGTGACCAATTGCCTGTCGGGCAGTCGTACGCATCAGCAACAGGTGTTGCGCCTCGAAGAGGAGGACCCCACGCTGGCCGCCCTGCGTGACGCGGCGGCGCGACATGGCGTGTGGCTGCTTCTGGGGTCATTGGGCGTTAAGACCCGTGATGCCGATGGTCGCTTTGCCAATCGCCAGTTCCTGATCTCCCCAGCGGGCGACGTGGTGGCGCGGTACGACAAGATCCACATGTTCGACGTGGAGGTCTCGGCCGAGGAAACCTACCGCGAATCGGATGGCTACCGGCCGGGAACGCGGGCGGTCGTGGCGACAACACCCTTTGCGAAAATCGGCATGTCGATCTGCTACGATGTGCGTTTTGCCTACCTGCACAGGGCACTGGCCAAGGCAGGCGCGCAGATCCTGACGGTTCCCGCTGCGTTTTCGCATGTGACCGGCGCGGCGCATTGGCATGCGCTCCTGCGTGCCCGTGCGATCGAAACGGGGTGTTTCGTCCTGGCGCCGGCGCAAACCGGAACGCATCCCGCCAGTCGCGGTCCCAGCCGCCGGACCTATGGTCACTCGCTTGCGGTGGCGCCCTGGGGGGAGGTGCTGGCGGATGCTGGCACGGATCCGGGCGTATGCATCGTTGATCTCGATCTTGAAAAGGTGGAAGAAGCGCGCAAACGCGTGCCTTCCTTGACCCATGACCGGGAGTTCGACGGACCCTGATGGACGAAAACCATTCCCTGGCAGTCTCATTGTTCAGCGAAATCCTGATGGCTGATCAGCTCGCCCGTGCCCGGTTGAGCAAGGTGCTCCCCAAGGGGATGGAGCTGTCGCATTTTTCGGTGCTGAACCATCTGGGCCGGGCCGGGTTGGAACGCTCGCCCGCTCAGCTGGCCAAGGCGTTTCACGTGACACGCGGTGCCATGACCAACACGCTGAACAAGCTGGAGGTGGCGGGCTATATCCACGTGCGGCCTGATTGGGATGATGCCCGGCGCAAGATGGTGGCGATCAGCCCGGCGGGCAAGCAAGCCCGGGATGCGGCGCTGGCGGGGATCATCCCGGTGATTTCCGAAGTGGTCGATGAACTTGGCAGCGACAAGGTGCGCGCCACCCTGCCGATCCTGCGGGAACTGCGCGGAAAGCTGGAAGACACCGGCTGACGCCGCAGAGGTGGAAAGTCTGTCCAGATGCCAAAAGGGCGCCCCAGGAAGGGCGCCCTTCTCCCCGTCGGTCCCCCATCAATCCGTGAGTGGCGGTTTGATAACCGTGGGGCAATCCGCCGATTGCGGATCCGGTCTATTTGGAGCGGGAGGAATATCCTCCGGGTGGAGCGAAATCTAATTCGATCTCGCAATCACAGATTACCAAAGGATGCCGGTCCGCCAAAGAGAGCATAGGGATTACTACCTATCCGATGGGATAGGGGGATGGGATGTGGGAAACGCGCAGGCCGTTCTTGGTGGGGTTTCCCGCGTCAGCGCGGCTTGGTGCTGGCGGTGACGTAATTCACCGACAGGTCACGATCCGAGATGGACCAGTTCCAGGTGATCGGATTGAACACGAACCCCTTGCGATCCACTGGCGTCAGCCCGGCCTTGCGCAGCAACTCGAACAGCTCATCCGGGGTGATGAACTTGGCCCAGTCATGGGTGCCGCGCGGCAGCCAGCGCATGATCACCTCGGCACCGACGATGGCCATGGCATAGCTTTTGGCGTTGCGGTTGATGGTCGAACAGATCTGCAGCCCACCCGGTTTCAGCAGCGCCTGTGTCGCGGTCAGATAGCTTTGCGGGTCGGCGACATGCTCGACCACTTCCATGTTCAGCACCACGTCGAACTGCTCGCCCGCTTCTGCCAGCGCTTCGGCGGTGACATGGCGGTAGTCGATCTCCAGCCCGGATTGCGCGGCATGGATGCGGGCGACCGGCAGGTTGCCTTCGGCGGCGTCGGCGCCGACCACGGTGGCGCCCAGCCGCGCCATCGGTTCGCTCAGCAGCCCGCCGCCGCAGCCGATGTCCAGCAGGCGCAGCCCTTCAAACGGAGTCTGTGACGTCAGGTCGCGGCCGAACTCGCCGGCGAGTTGGCGGGTGATATAATCCAGACGGCAGGGATTCAGCATGTGCAGCGGTTTGAACTTGCCATTTGGATCCCACCATTCCGCGGCCATCGCCTCGAATTTTGCGATCTCCGCAGGGTCGACCGTGGACTGATGCGCTTGCATTCCTGTCTCCGTGTGCTCTTTTGTAGTCTGACGTCTCACTAAGGTCAGTAATGGATAGATACCCCGACCAAAAGCGCGCAGTGCATTATCTTTACCCGCCGGTCGAAGCTTTTGACCAGCGCATGATCGACGCAGGCCAGGGCCACCGCATCTATGTCGAGCAGAGCGGCAACCCGAATGGCATCCCCGTCGTCGTGTGCCACGGCGGCCCCGGCGGTGGTAGCAGCCCGGCGATGCGGCGCTACTTCGATCCGGATGTCTACCGTATCGTGCTGTTCGACCAGCGCGGCTGCGGCCGGTCGCGCCCGCATGCGTCCTGCGAGGACAACACCACCTGGCACCTCGTGGCCGACATGGAGCTGATTCGCCGCCAGCTGGGAATTGAGAGCTGGATCCTGTTTGGTGGCAGCTGGGGGGCGACCCTGGCGCTGGTCTATGCCCAGGCGCATCCCGATCGTGTCAGCCATATCGTGCTGCGCGGCGTGTTCCTGATGACGCAGGGCGAGCTGGACTGGTTCTACGGCGGTGGCGCAGGCAAGTTCTGGCCGGAAAACTGGGCTCGCTTCGTCGCGCTGGTGCCGGACCATGAGCGGGGCGACATGATCGGCGCCTACCACAAGCGGTTGTTTTCCGGAAACCTAGAGGAAGAGGTCCGCTTTGGTCGTGCCTGGTCGGCCTGGGAAAACGCGCTGGCCTCGGTGCATTCCAATGGTCACAGCGGCGAAAGCCCCGGCGACTACGCCCGCGCTTTCGCCCGCCTGGAGAACCATTATTTCATCAACAAGGGCTTCCTGGATTACGATGGGCAGATCCTTGCCAACATGGGGCGCATCTCGCATATCCCGGGCATTATCGTGCAGGGGCGTTATGACATGATCTGCCCGCCGTCTTCGGCCTGGCGATTGAATGAGCTGTGGCCAAATGCGGAGTTGAAGATGGTGCGCAATGCGGGCCATGCTTTGTCAGAACCCGGAATCAGCGCTGAGCTGGTCCGGGCCATGGACCGGATCGCAGGAGAGCTTGTGTCATGACGCGCATCGACCGCCGCGCGCTGTTCACCTCGGGTGCTGCGGCCGCCTTGCTGGCGGCGGCGGGCGGTTCCGTCGATGCGGCCCCAAAGGCGGGCGGCACCCTGCGGCTGGCGGTCCCGCGTGAGGGCGGCCTGCTGGAGCAGGCGGCGCGCGGTGCGGTCTATGACAGCCTGACCGAGATTGGCCCCGACGGGCTGCTGCGCGGCGAGCTGGCCACCGCCTGGCAATCGGCTCCGGATGCGCGTAGCTGGACCTTCGAATTGCGCCAGGGGGTTGCCTTCCATGATGGCCGCGCGCTGAGCGCCGATGACGCGGCCGCCTCGTTACGGGGGCAGGGCATCGCGGGGGCGGAGTTGCAGGACGCCACGGCGCTGGGCAGCCACCGCCTGCTGGTGGAACTGGCTGCGCCGAACCCGCATCTTCCGTATCTTCTGGCCGCCGGGGATCAGGTGATCGCGCCGGGTGGCGATCTGCCCGCGGCGCTGGGCGCGGTTCCGGGCACTGGCTGCTACCGGGTGGAGCGCGTGCAGGAAGGGCGTCATTTCCGCGCGTCGAAGGTGGCGGATCATTACAAGGCCGGTACTGCGGGCTGGGCCGACGCGGTGGAGATCATCGTGATCCCGGATGCAAAGGTGCGGGCCGAGGCGCTGCGCGAGGGCTACGTCGATGTCGCGGCCCTGCCGGAACCGCGCGGGCTGCTGAAACGGGGCGAGTTTCTGTACCACCCCTCGGCCAGCGACATGGCGCTGGCGGCGCGCCACAACGTCGGCCTGCCGCGCCGGATCGGCCAGCGCGCACCGCTGGACGATGGCCGCATCGCGGAACGCTGGTGGCTCGCCTGAGCGGCCCGGACCGGGGCGCGAACAAGACAAGCCTTGCAGTTTTTCCCGATTGCCCCTATATGCCTTTGACAACAGCGGCGCGTTGAACCCTGGTTCAAGGCTCCACCGGGAATATCGACGGGCCGCGCGCCCGTTTTTTTGTGCTTGCAGGAGTGCTCCTGCGACCCCAAGTGGAGGTCAGATGACCAACGACCTTATAGCCAAAGCTGCCATTGATCGGCGCCTGGCCGAGATCGTCACTCCGGTGATTGAGGATCTGGGTTACGAGTTGGTGCGCATCCGGCTGATGTCCGGAAAGTCGACGACGCTGCAGATCATGGCGGAAAAGCCTGAAGGTGGCATCGAGGTGGACGATTGCGCCCAGATCTCGAACGCAGTCAGCGCTGTGCTGGATGTCGAGGATCCGATCCTCGACGCCTACGCGCTGGAGGTGTCCAGCCCCGGTATCGACCGTCCGCTGACGCGGATGAAGGACTTCGAGATGTTCGAAGGTTACGAGGCCAAGCTGGAAACCGCCGAGCTGGTCGACGGCCGCCGCCGCTTCAAGGGTGAGCTGGCAGGCACCGAAGGGGACGAGGTCCTGATCAACATCGACGATCAGGGCGAGACGGTGACCATCGGTTTGAAGTTTGACTGGCTGAGCGATGCCAAGCTGGTGCTGACCGATGAACTGATCAAGGAAATGCTGCGCCAGCGCAAAGAGGCCGGCACGCTGAACGAAGACGCATTCGACGAAATCGAGACCGAAGAGTCTGACGAGGAGAACAAGTAATGGCTATCACCTCTGCAAACCAGCTGGAGCTGTTGCAAACCGCCGAGGCCGTGGCACGCGAAAAGATGATCGACCCCGGTCTGGTGATCGAGGCGATGGAAGAGAGCCTGTCGCGCGCAGCCAAAAGCCGTTACGGCGCCGAGATGGACATTCGGGTGTCGATTGATCGCAAGACCGGTCGCGCCACCTTTACCCGCGTGCGCACCGTGGTCGCGGAAGAGGATCTGGAAAACTACCAGGCCGAGATGACCGTCGAGCAGGCGCGCCAGTACATGGCCGATCCGAAGGTCGGTGACACCTATGTCGAGGAAGTGCCGCCGGTCGAGATGGGCCGGATCGCGGCCCAGTCGGCCAAGCAGGTGATTCTGCAGAAGGTCCGCGAAGCCGAACGCGACCGCCAGTACGAAGAGTTCAAGGACCGTGCCGGCACCATCATCAACGGTCTGGTCAAGCGCGAGGAATACGGCAACGTCATCGTCGACGTGGGTGCCGGCGAAGCGATCCTGCGCCGCAACGAGAAGATCGGCCGCGAAAGCTACCGCCCGAACGACCGCGTGCGCTGCTACATCAAGGATGTGCGCCGCGAGCCGCGCGGCCCGCAGATCTTCCTGTCGCGCACCGCACCCGAGTTCATGGCCGAGCTGTTCAAGATGGAAGTGCCGGAAATCTATGACGGCATCATCGAGATCAAGGCCGTGGCCCGTGACCCCGGTTCGCGCGCGAAGATCGCCGTGATTTCCTATGACGGCTCGATCGACCCGGTCGGCGCCTGTGTCGGTATGCGCGGCTCCCGCGTGCAGGCCGTGGTGAACGAGCTGCAGGGCGAGAAGATCGACATCATCCCGTGGAACGAGGATCAGCCGACCTTCCTGGTGAACGCGCTGCAGCCCGCCGAGGTGACCAAGGTGGTGCTGGACGAGGAAGCTGGCAAGATCGAAGTTGTGGTGCCGGAAGAGCAGCTGTCGCTCGCCATCGGCCGCCGCGGCCAGAACGTGCGCCTGGCGTCGCAGCTGACCGGTCTCGATATCGACATCATGACCGAAGAAGAAGAGTCGGCCCGCCGTCAGAAGGAATTCGAAGCCCGCACCAAGCTGTTCATCGAGACCCTGGACCTGGACGAGTTCTTCGCCCAGCTGCTGGTCTCCGAGGGCTTTACCAACCTCGAGGAAGTGGCCTATGTCGAGCTGGACGAGCTTCTCGTCATTGACGGTGTCGACGAAGGAACCGCCGAGGAGCTGCAGGCCCGCGCCCGCGACTACCTCGAAGCGCAGGCCAAGGCTGCCTTGGATGCCGCTCGGGAGCTGGGTGCAGAAGAGAGCCTGATCCAGTTCGAGGGGCTGACCCCGCAGATGGTCGAGGCCTTGGCCAAGGACGACGTCAAGACGCTGGAAGATTTCGCCACCTGCGCGGATTGGGAACTGGCCGGTGGTTGGACCAACAATGGCGGTGAGCGGGTCAAGGATGACGGTATCCTCGAGCCCTTCGGCATGACGCTGGAAGAAGCTCAGGATCTGGTGATGACCGCCCGTATCGCGCTGGGCTGGGTCGATCCGGCAGAGCTGGAAGCCGAAGCCGAGGGCGAAGACGGCGAAAGTGGCGAAGAGGAAGGCGAAGCCTGATCGGGTTTCGTACGGGAGTACTGAATGACACGCGGTGGCGCACAGAAAGACCGGTCTGAAGGAAGCGAACGCAAATGCATCGCGACCGGAGAGACGGAACCCAAGCAGGGTCTCATCCGTTTTGTGATGGGCCCTGACGGGCAGGTCGTGCCGGACGTCCTGGGCAAACTGCCGGGCCGCGGTGTGTATGTCTCCTCCAGCCGCGCGGCCTTGTCTGCCGCGGTTAAGAAGAAACTGTTTGCCCGCGGTTTCAAGGCGCAGGTCCAGGTACCTGAAAACCTGGAGCAGGAGGTCGAGCGGCAGATCGTGCGGCGCCTGGTCGAACTCCTGAGCCTGGCCCGCAAGTCCGGCGACGCGGTCGCTGGCTATGAAAAGGTCAAGGATTGGCTGTCCAAGGAAGAGGCCCGGGTTCTGATCCAGGCCTCGGACGGCTCCGGGCGCGGAAAGTCGAAGCTGAGCACCCCTTACAAGGGTAAATTCATCGGCTGCCTCACGGCGGACGAGCTGGGAATGGCATTTGGGCGCCAAACTGTGATACATGCAGCCCTCGCCTCTGGCGGACTCAGCAAACGTGTTGTAGATGAGGCGCAGCGATTGCAAGGTTTGCGCGAAATGGTGGGCGGCAAGGGCCGCACGGAAGGATAAGTAGCTTTATGAGCGATAGTGACGGCAAAAAGACACTGGGTCTGCGTGGGAGTTCCCGTCCGGGGAACGTGAAACAGAGTTTCAGCCATGGACGGACCAAGAATGTCGTGGTGGAAACCAAGCGCAAACGCGTCGTGGTTCCCAAGCCGGGTGCGGCCAAGGGCGGCAGCGGTGCCGTGCCTGCCGGCTCCGGAGGGCGTCGGCCTGCCGGCATCAGCGACGCAGAGATGGAACGCCGCCTGAAAGCCCTTCAGGCCGCCAAGGCCCGCGAAGCCGAGGAAGCCGCGCAGCGCGAAGCCGAAGAAAAGGCCCGCGCCGAAGAGCGTGAGCGCCGCCGCGCCGAAGCGGAAGCCAAGGAGCGTGAACAGCGGGAAGCTGAAGAACGCGCCCGTCAAAAGGCCGAGGAAGAAGAGCGCAAGCGTCGCGAGGAAGAGGAAGCCGCCAAGCGTGCCGCTGCAGCCCCGGCTGCTGCGCCCAAGGCCGAGCGCCCCGCGCCGAGCAAGCCTGCGCCGTCCTCCACCCCGCGTAAAGCCGACCGTGACCGCGAGCAACGCCCTGCCCGTGGCAAGGGCCGCGATGACAACCGTCGTTCCGGCAAGCTGACACTCAGCCAGGCCACCGGCGGCGAAGGTGGACGCCACCGTTCTGTTGCGGCGATGAAGCGCAAGCAGGAACGCGCCCGTCAAAAGGCGATGGGTGGCTCGGTTGAGCGTGAAAAGGTTATCCGCGACGTCCAGCTGCCCGAGGCCATCGTGGTCTCCGAGCTGGCGAACCGGATGGCGGAACGCGTGGCCGACGTGGTCAAGGAGCTCATGAAAATGGGCATGATGGTCACGCAGAACCAGACCATCGACGCCGACACCGCCGAGCTGATCATTCAGGAATTCGGCCACAACGTGGTGCGGGTTTCCGACGCCGACGTCGAAGACGTGATTTCGGATGTGGAAGACAAGGACGAGGACATGGTTCCGCGTCCGCCGGTCATCACCATCATGGGCCACGTTGACCACGGCAAGACCTCGCTGCTCGACGCGATCCGCGACGCCAAGGTCGTGGCGGGTGAAGCCGGCGGCATCACCCAGCACATCGGTGCCTACCAGGTGCAGACCGATGATGGCGTGACGCTCAGCTTCCTTGATACACCGGGCCACGCGGCCTTTACCTCGATGCGTTCGCGCGGTGCGCAGGTGACGGACATCGTGGTGCTGGTTGTTGCGGCGGATGATTCGGTCATGCCGCAGACGGTCGAAGCCATCAACCACGCCAAGGCGGCTGGGGTTCCGATGATCGTTGCGATCAACAAGATCGACAAACCGGCGGCCGACCCCAACAAGGTGCGGGCCGAACTGCTGCAGCACGAGGTGGTCGTGGAAGCGATGTCCGGCGATGTTCAGGATGTCGAAGTCTCCGCAGTCACCGGCCAGGGTCTCGACGACCTGCTGGAAGCCATTGCGCTGCAAGCGGAAATTCTGGAACTGAAAGCCAACCCCGACCGCGCCGCCCAAGGCGCCGTGATCGAGGCGCAGCTGGATGTGGGCCGCGGCCCCGTGGCAACCGTTCTGGTTCAGAAAGGTACGCTGCGCCAGGGCGACATCTTTGTTGTGGGTGAGCAGTACGGCAAGGTCCGTGCGCTGATCAACGACAAGGGTGAGCGCGTCCAGGAAGCCGGCCCGTCGGTTCCGGTCGAGGTCCTCGGCCTGAACGGCACGCCGGAAGCCGGTGACGTTCTGAACGTGACCGAGACCGAGGCCCAGGCCCGCGAGATCGCGGAATACCGCGAGCAGGCCGCCAAGGACAAACGCGCCGCTGCCGGTGCTGCAACCACGCTTGAACAGCTGATGGCCAAGGCGAAGGAAGACGAAAACGTCTCCGAGCTGCCGATCCTGGTCAAGGCTGACGTGCAGGGTTCCGCCGAAGCCATCGTTCAGGCGATGGAGAAGATCGGCAACGACGAGGTGCGTGTCCGGGTGCTGCATTCGGGCGTTGGTGCCATCACCGAAACCGATGTCGGCCTTGCCGAAGCCTCGGGCGCGCCCATCATGGGCTTCAATGTCCGTGCCAACGCGTCGGCGCGCAACACCGCCAACCAGAAGGGCGTGGAGATCCGTTATTACTCGGTGATCTATGACCTGGTGGATGACGTGAAGGCGGCAGCTTCGGGCCTGTTGTCGGCGGAGATCCGCGAGAACTTCATCGGCTACGCGCAGATCAAGGAAGTTTTCAAGGTCACCGGCGTTGGCAAAGTTGCCGGCTGTCTGGTCACCGAAGGCGTTGCCCGCCGCTCGGCCGGCGTGCGTCTGCTGCGTGACAACGTGGTCATCCACGAAGGCACGCTTAAGACCCTGAAGCGTTTCAAGGACGAGGTGGCAGAGGTTCAGTCGGGTCAGGAATGCGGTATGGCGTTCGAGAACTACGACGATATCCGACCCAATGACGTGATCGAGATCTTCGAGCGCGAAGAAGTGACCCGCACGCTGGATTGATCTCTCTCCGCGAGCGAAAGTTTGAAGCCCCGGCAGGTCCTGCCGGGGCTTTTTCGTTTCTCGTAAGGCTAGGGCAACAAGGGTTCTGGCCTCTGGCGGTCTTTGAAAACGCATTTGCTGTTGGGCATGCCATGCAGACAGGAATTGAGACGTGACACGAAAAAAGGGCAGCCCCGGTGGGCTGCCCTTCTTGCCTGGGAAGCGTGAGTGGCGGCTCAGGCGAAGGGTGCGTCGTAACCGTGTGCCACATGCGGCCCGCACCCTGTGATCCCGCGTAAGAGGGATGCCTGTATGAAACTCCGCAGAGCCTTGAATTGTTCCCGGATCAAGGTCGCTGCGGTTAGATCTGCCTCTTTGTCCTCGTCTGCTCTACGGTCAAATTTCGGACAAATTGGTTAACAATTGGTTCATGGCCGTCGAGTTGATGGCATTGGTGCCAGGTCAGACGCGTTTTATCATCCGCGCATGGCACCAACGGGATCTTATAGCCAATACCGCAGTATCGGGATCAGCGGGATGTCGGCGGGCGGCATCGGGTAGTCGCGCAGATCCTGCGGCCGCACCCATTTCAGCGTCTGACCTTCCTTGGCCTGCGGGATACCCTCCCATTTTCGGCAGGCAAACAGCGGCATCAGCAGGTGAAAGGTCTCGTAGGAGTGGCTGGCAAAGGTGAGCGGTGCGAGGCAGGACGCCCAGGTGTCGATCCCCAGCTCCTCCTGCAATTCCCGCACCAGCGCGGCTTCGGGCGTTTCGCCGGCTTCGATCTTGCCACCCGGAAACTCCCAAAGACCGGCCATGGATTTCCCTTCGGGGCGCTGTGCCAGAAGCACACGCCCGTCAGGGTCGATCAGTGCGACCGCGGAAACCAGAACCGTCTTCATGACCGGTAGTCTGCATTGATGGAGATGTACTGATGGGTCAGATCACAGGTCCAGACGGTCGCCCTGCCGGTACCAAGGCCGAGATCGACCTTGATGGTGATCTCTTCCTTCTTCATTTCGGCGGCGCCCAGCTCTTCACGATAGTTGGGCGAGACCCAGCCTTTTTCTGCCACGAGAACGTCGCCGAAGGAAATCGACAGCAGATCCCTGTCCGCTGCGGCGCCGGATTTTCCGATCGCCATCACCACCCGCCCCCAGTTGGGGTCTTCGCCTGCAATGGCCGTCTTGACGAGCGGGGAGTTGGCAATCGCCATGCCGTGCACCTTGGCGTCCTGGTCCGTTGCAGCGCCGGTGATCTGGATCTCGACGAACTTGGTCGCGCCTTCGCCATCACGTACGACCTGATGGGCGAGGTCCAGCATGACCGTTTCCAACGCCTGGGCAAAGGCGGCATTGCCGGTGGCATCCACCCCCGACGCACCGGTGGCGCAGAGCATGAGGCTGTCCGAGGTCGAGGTGTCGCTGTCGACGGTGATGCAGTTGAAGCTGCGATCGCAAATCTCGCTGAGCAGCGCCTGAAGGGTTGCCTGCTCGACCCGTGCATCGGTGAAGATATAGACCAGCATCGTCGCCATGTCCGGGGCAATCATGCCCGAGCCCTTGGCGATACCCGCGATCTTCACGGTCTTGCCGTCGATCTCCACCGTGGCGCTGGCCCCCTTGGCAAAGGTGTCCGTGGTCATGATCGCCTTGGCGGCCCCTTCGAGTGCCGTCGGATCCAGCCCGGCAGTAAGTTCGGAGATCTTTGCAATGATGCGGTCATGCGGCAAGGGTTCGCCGATGACGCCGGTCGAGGCGGTAAAGACACGCTCGGCCGGGAGTCCCGTGGCATCAGCGACCGCAGCGGAGATTTCTGCCACGGAAGTTTGCCCGTAGTGCCCGGTGAAAGCGTTGGAATTACCGGAGTTCACCAAGATGGCAGCACCGGCGCTGGCGTCACCGCCAAGTTTCTCCTGGCAATCCAGTACAGGCGCCGAGCGGGTCTTGGACCGTGTGAAGACCCCGGCCACCGAGGTGCCCGGATCCATCACCGCCAGCATCACATCGGTGCGGCCCTGGTATTTGACCCCGGCCGCGGCCGTGGCAAAGCGCACGCCCTCGATCTTGGGGAGGTCGGGGAAACTGGCCGGGGCCAGCGGTGAAACGGGAAGGTTTTTTGCCATCATCAGTTCCTAATCAGGCTCAGATCCTTGAGGATCGCGGGGTCGAGATCGTCGATCTCGGGGCGGTCGATCTCGGCCGCGGCGGTCAGCTCGTTCACGCGGTCTTCCACGGCGGCCTGGCTCAGTTCATCCGCCAGCTGCCCACGCACCTCCTCGAATTCGGGGGCTTCGGTCTTGCGGCGATCGTGCAGCAGGATCACGTGCCAGCCGAACTGCGTTTTCACCGGGTCGGAGACCTCGCCGGACTTCAGCGCCAGCACGGCCTCTTCGAACTCGGGTACCATGCGTCCGGTGGTGAACCAGCCCAGGTCGCCGCCGTTCGGCCCGGTCGGCCCGGTGGAGCGCTCCTTGGCAAGCGTGGCGAAGTCGGCGCCGGCATCCAGCTCTTTCTTGACGTCAATGGCGTCTTCTTCGCTTTCGACAAGGATATGGGCCGCATGGAATTCGTCACCCCCGTCACCGGTCGCATATTTGGCGTCATAGGCGGCGCGGAGCTTGTCGTCGGTGACGGCCTTTTCCATGATCATCTGGATGACGTCGGCGGCCAGCATCGCGCGCTCTTCGTTGTCGAGCGACAGCTGCACGTATTTCGGCACGGCGCCATGCAGTTGCTGCTTCAGCGCGGTCTGCTGCACCAGCTGGTCGAGGATGGCGTTATACAGCACGTCATCGGGCAGTTGCTTGTACTGGGTCGGCAGGTTTTCGCGGGCCATGACCATATGGCCAATGGTGATGTCTTCGCCGTTGACGCTTGCCACCACGGTATTCGCATGCGGTTCCGCAAGCGCGGGCAGGGGGAGCGCCATGGAGGCGGCCAGCGTCATGCCCCGCAGAAAAGTGAGACCTTTGCGCATTGAATTCATCCTATTCCTTGGCCGCAGCGGGGCGCGGCGTTGACACTCTATACCCTGCCGCTTACATCGCTTTGAGGCCATCGGCAGGACCGTCTTTCCACCATTCTTTATGGGTTGCGGACACGGGCGGCAAGCCTGCCGGATGCAAAGGCCGGACATAGGATCGCTGGAGAAAAAATGCTGGGTTTCGGAACAATCGCCAAAAAGGTTTTCGGCACGCCGAACGACCGCAAAGTCAAGGCGACACGGCCGCTGATTGCCAAAATCAACGCGCTGGAGGAGGAGTTCTCGAAACTCACCGACGAGGGCTTGATCGCCAAGACCGACGAGCTGCGCAAGCGCGCGCTGGGGGGCGAAAGCCTCGATGCCCTGCTGCCGGAGGCGTTTGCCAACGTGCGCGAGGCTGCCAAGCGGGCGTTGGGCCTGCGTGCCTTTGACACCCAGCTGCTGGGCGGGGTGTTCCTGCATCAGGGTAACATCTCCGAGATGAAGACCGGTGAGGGCAAGACCCTGGTCGCCACCTTCCCGGCCTATCTGAACGCGCTGACCGGCAAGGGCGTGCATGTGGTCACCGTCAACGAGTATCTCGCCAAGCGGGACAGCGAGTGGATGGGCAAGGTCTTTGCCCAGCTTGGCATGACCACCGGCGTGATCTGGTCGGGTCAGCCGGACGCCGAGAAGATGGCGGCCTATAACAGCGATGTCACCTATGCCACTAACAACGAGCTGGGCTTTGACTATCTGCGCGACAACATGAAGCCGTCGCTGGACCAGGTGTTCCAGAAGCAGCACAATTTCGCGATCGTTGACGAGGTCGACTCGATCCTGATCGACGAGGCCCGCACCCCGCTGATCATCTCCGGCCCGGCCGAAGACCGCTCGGAGCTCTATTCCACCATCGACAAGGTGATTCCGCTGCTGTCGGAGGAACACTACGAGATCGATGAAAAGACGCGCGGCGTGACCTTCACCGAAGAAGGCAACGAATACCTTGAGCAGACCCTGCGAGACCATGGGCTGCTGGAAGAGGGCGCGTCGCTGTATGATCCGGAAAGCACCACCGTCGTTCACCACGTGAACCAGGCGCTGCGGGCGCACAAGCTGTTCCAGCGCGACAAGGATTACATCGTGCGCGACGGCGAAGTGGTGCTGATCGATGAATTCACCGGCCGCATGATGCCGGGCCGCCGCCTGTCGGAAGGGCTGCATCAGGCAATCGAGGCCAAGGAAGAGGTTCAGATCCAGCCCGAGAACACCACTCTGGCCTCGGTGACCTTCCAGAACTACTTCCGCCTCTACGACAAGCTGTCGGGCATGACCGGCACGGCGATGACCGAGGCTGAGGAATTCCAGGAAATCTACGGGCTGGGCGTGGTCGAAGTGCCGACCAACCGGCCGATTGCCCGGATCGACGAGGACGATCAGGTCTACCGCACCGCGCGCGAAAAGTACGAGGCGATGATTGCCGAGGCCAAGAAGGCGCATGAGAAGGGCCAGCCGGTCCTTCTGGGCACGACCTCGATCGAGAAATCCGAACTGCTGAGCCAGATGCTGGAGAAGGAGGGCATTCCGCACAACGTGCTGAACGCCCGCCATCACGAGCAGGAGGCGCAGATCGTTGCCGAAGCAGGGCGCCTGGGCGCGGTGACCATCGCGACCAACATGGCCGGTCGCGGTACCGACATTCAGCTGGGCGGGAACGTCGAGATGAAGGTCCTGGAAGCGCTGGCCGCTAACCCGGACGCGGATCCGGCCGAGCTGCGCGCGGCCGAGGAAGCCAAGCACGCCGAAGAAAAGCAGAAGGTTCTGGATGCGGGCGGTCTGTTCGTGATGGCGTCGGAACGCCATGAGAGCCGCCGCATCGACAACCAGCTGCGCGGCCGTTCCGGTCGTCAGGGCGACCCGGGCCGCACCCGCTTCTACCTCAGCCTCGAAGATGACCTGATGCGCATCTTTGGCTCTGAACGGCTCGACAAGCTGTTGTCGTCGCTGGGCATGAAGGAAGGCGAGGCGATCATCCACCCGTGGGTCAACAAGTCGCTGGAACGCGCCCAGGCCAAGGTCGAGGGTCGCAACTTCGACATGCGCAAGAACGTGCTGAAGTTCGACGACGTGATGAACGACCAGCGCAAGGTAATCTTCAACCAGCGTCGTGAGATCATGGCCGCCGAGGATCTGTCGGAGATCGTCGACGACATGCGCCACGAGGTGATTGACGATCTGCTCGACGTCCACATGCCGCCCAAGACCTACGCCGACCAGTGGGATGTGGAAGGGCTGCAACAGCAGGTGCGCGAGATGCTCGGCATCGATGCACCCGTTGCTGAATGGGCGGCTGAGGAAGGTGTCGACGACGAGCAGATTCGCGAGCGTCTGGTCGAAGCATCCGACAAGCTGATGGCCGAGAAGGCCGAGGCCTTTGGTCCGGAAAACATGCGCAACATCGAAAAACAGGTGCTGCTGCAGACCATCGACAAGAAGTGGCGCGAACACCTGCTGACGCTCGAGCACCTGCGCTCGGTCGTAGGCTTCCGTGGCTACGCGCAGCGCGACCCGCTGAACGAGTACAAGAACGAAAGCTTCCAGCTGTTCGAAACCATGCTCGATTCCCTGCGCGAAGAGGTCACCCAGCAGCTGAGCCGCGTGCGCCCGATGACCGAGGAAGAGCAGCAGCAGATGTTGATGGAAATGGCGGCGCGGCAGGCTGCCATGCAACAGGCCGCGGCCCAGGGTGATGCAGCGCGCACCGCTTCAGAACCGGCGGAAGCGCCTGTTGCCGGCTTTGTCGAGGATGATCCTTCGACCTGGGGCAACCCGTCCCGGAATGATAAATGCCCCTGCGGTTCGGGCAAGAAGTTCAAGCATTGCCACGGGAAGCTGGCCTGACGAATCTGTCCTGCGGCGGCGGCGCGGTCTGACACCGCCCGCCGCCGATCCCGCCCGGCGATGCGGTCCGTACCCTCCGGCTCCGCCACCCTTGCTTCCCCTTGTTTCCAGGGGCGCAACAAAAGTGGCGAGATTGACGTATTTGCCGGAAACCCTCCTGCAATCCGCCACAAACTGGCCGATATTTTCTGACAGGCTTCCTTTACCACCGTGGTACAGGAGGACCCCATGCTGCCTAAAAAGGTGATTCGGACATCCGCTTTGACGCTGGCATGCGCGCTGAGCATTGGTGCCTACATGCAGTTTTCGGTGCAAGCTCCCGAGGTCGGCCAGCAGGAGCGGGACACGACCTTGCCGGTCATCAGCGCAGCGGTGGAACTGCCGGGTGAGCCGGGCCCCACTCGCCTCGAAATCGAGAACATTACGCTGACCTCCGCACCGGCTGAACCGACCGCAGAACCTTGGACGACAGAGGAAGAGCCCGCGGCGCGCTGTGCCATGGTGGCGGATGCGGTTGCGGCTCCCATGGCCATGGTCGAGCTGACGGTCTCTGCGCCTTGCCAGGCTGGTGAACGGGTGACGATCCATCACAGCGGCATCAGTTTCTCGGCCCGGTTGGACGAAACCGGCCGTTTCCAGTCGTCGGTCCCGGCCCTTGCTGAAACGGCTGTGTTCATTGCGGAAGCGGGGTCCGGTCTTGGTGCCGTTGCGGTTGCCCAAGTGGATGATCTGGACAGTGTCGACAGGGTTGTCCTGCAGTGGATTGGCAACAGCGGCTTTGAAATCCACGCGCGCGAGTTTGGCGCTGCCTATGGTAGCGCAGGCCACCTGTGGCACGGCGCAGAGCCCGGGGCCGCATTGGGCCACCTGATGCGGCTGGGTGATGACAGCCTGCTGGCACCGCGCATTGCCGAGATCTACAGCCTGCCTCGGGCGGCTTCGGACCGTGCGGGGAGCGTGACCATGACGGCCGAGGCGGAGGTTACCGGCATCAATTGCGGGCGCGACATTGCCGCCCAGGCGTTGCAACTGCGGGATGGGCGGCTCAGCAGCCGCGACCTGGTGATGGCAATGCCCGATTGCTCGGCAGAGGGGAGCTTTCTGGTGTTGAATAATCTGGTGGAAGACCTGAAAATCGCCTCCAACTGATTTGCGGTAACTTCAGGTATCCACATGACCTTTTTCCGTGCGGCCGTTTGCGCCGCACTTTTTCTGGCGGCTCTGGCGCGCGGTGTCGCCGCCGAGGACGTCACCCTTTCCTCGCCAGATGGCGCGGTTGAAATCACTGGCACACTGCTTGGCTTTGACGGTGAATTCTACCGGGTTGAGACGCAGTTCGGGGAACTGACGGTCGATGGGTCCGGCGTGACTTGCGACGGGCCGGGCTGCCCCAGCCTGTCGGGTTTTGTCGCCGAGATCACCCTGGCGGGATCCGCCACCATGTCGGAGGTGTTGCTGCCTGCGCTGGTTGAGGGGTTTGCATTGCGAAACGGCTATCAGACGCGCCGCGAAACCTTGCCTGACGGGAATTTCAGCCAGGTGCTGCTGCGCGGCCGGAATCCCGCGGCCCGGTTTACCTTCGTGGTGAGCAACACCGACGCGGGGTTTGACGCTCTGATTGCGGATGAAGCCGACGTGGCAATGGCCCTGCGCGAGATCCGCCCGCATGAGCAGCAGGCCGCGCAGGCGGCCGGGCTTGGCGACCTGACCCAACCGGGGCGCAGCCGGGTTCTGGCTCTGGATGCCTTTGTTCCGGTCGTATCGCCCGGCAATCCAGTTCAGCATATTTCCGTGCCACAGCTGGCCGCCGTGCTCTCTGGCGAGATCACCAACTGGAAGAGCCTGGGCGGGCCGGATGCGCCGATTTCGGTACATATGCCGGTCGCTGAATCCGGTTTGGCGCAGGCCGTCGAAGACCGGCTGATGGCTCCGGCCGGTGCGGCGGTCTCGGACCGCGTGCAACGGCATGATCGCAGCAGGACATTGGTTCAGCGCGTTCTGGTCGATCCCTTCGCCATCGGCATTTCCAGTTACGCCGAGAGAGGCACGTCGCGAATGCTGGCCCTGACCGGCCCTTGCGGGTTTTCGCTGCAGGCCAGTCGCCGTGCGGTAAAGACGGAGGATTACCCGCTGACGGTTCCCATGTTCCTGTATCTTCCGGCGCGGCGGCTGCCGAAAGTGGCGCGCGATTTCCTCTCCTACGTGCGGGGGCCTGCCGCGCAAGCGGTGATTCGCCGCGCGGGTTTCGTGGATCAGGCGCCGGAGCGGATTTCGGTGAGCCAGCAGGGCAGTCGGCTGGCCAATGCGGTGCAAGCGGCTGAGGGCGCGGAAGGGCTGGCTGAACTGCAACGGCTGGTCGGCACGTTGCGGGAGATGCGGCGGCTGACCGTCTCCTTCCGGTTCGAGCCTGGCTCCGCGCGTCCCGATGCCCAGTCCCGCAGCAATATCGAACATTTGGCCCGTGCGCTGGAAGCAGGAGAATATGACGCCAGGCAGCTGGTCTTTGCCGGCTTTTCCGACGGCGTAGGCGGGGCGGAGGAAAACCGGAGAATCGCGTTGAAGCGAGCCGAGGCGGTGCGGGATGCGGTTGTGGAAGCGGCAGAGACCGCCGATTTCAGCCGGGTGGAGCTGCGTGCCGAAGGGTTCGGAGAAGCCTTGCCGATGGCCTGTGACGACAGTGACTGGGGGCGCCAGATCAATCGACGCGTCGAGGTCTGGCTGAAGTGAACCGCCCGTCCGGCCCTACAGATAGCCTTGCGCGCGAAAGCTGAGCTCGGCGGATTTGCCGATGATGAGGTGATCGTGCAGGGTGATGCCCAACGCCGTCAGGGCGGCCCGGATCTGGTCGGTCATCGCGATGTCGCTGTCCGACGGTGTCGGGTCACCTGAAGGGTGATTATGGACCAGGATCATCGCGCTGGCATTCAGTTCCAGCGCGCGTTTGGCAACTTCTCTTGGATAGACGGGTACGTGATCGACAGTGCCACGCGCCTGTTCCTCGTCGGCGATCAGGACGTTTTTGCGATCCAGAAACAGAATGCGAAATTGCTCCGTTTCGCGGTGCGCCATGGTGGTGTGGCAATAGTCGAGCAGCGCGTCCCAGCTGGAAATGACTTGCCGCTGCATAACCTTGGCCCGGGCCATGCGGTGGGCGGCGGCTTCCAGGACCTTGAGATCGGTGATCACAGCCTCGCCAACCCCTTTTACGGCTGCCAGGCGCTGGGGTGAGGCCGTCACCACGCGGTTGAAATCCCCGAAGGTCTCCAGCAGAAGCCGCGCCAGAGCCTTCACATCCCGGCGCGGGATCGAGCGAAACAGCAGCAGTTCGAGCAGTTCGTAGTCCGGCATCGCAGCGGCGCCACCCTCGCGGAAACGTTCACGCAGACGGGCGCGGTGATCCTTGATGTAGGAGGGCAATCGCCCGGCTGTGAGCGGTTCCGGCGGCGCTTCGTCACTGCTGGAAAACAGCGGCAGCGAGACATCTTGGAAAACCGAATCCTGTTTCATGCGCCATGGTGGCGCCGCCATGGTTTACAAAATGTTAACGCGTGAAGCTGCGGCTGGGGCTGCAACCTTAAGTGGCAATGAAAAAGCGCCCCGAGTGGGGCGCTTTCAATTGTCGAAGCGGTCTTGGACCGGCTGGCGATGTCAGCCCTTCATACCATCCCAGAAGCTCTTCACCGAAGAGAAGAAGCTGCGGGATTCCGGGTTGGTGGCGTCTTCGGAGATGTCCTCGAACTCGCGCAACAGCTCTTTCTGCCGCGCGGTGAGGTTCACCGGTGTTTCCACGGCCAGCTCGATAAACATGTCCCCGGTGGCGCCGCCACGGAGTGCAGGCATGCCCTTGCCGCGCAGACGCATCTGGCGACCGGACTGGCTGCCTTCCGGGATCTGAACCCTGCCGCGGCCACCATCAATGGTCGGCACTTCAATGGAGCCGCCAAGCGCAGCCTTGGCCATGCTCACCGGGACCCGGCAATACAGGTTGTTGCCATCGCGCTCGAACAAGGCATGCGGAGTGACCTCGACAAAGATATAGAGGTCGCCCGGAGGACCACCGCGCAGCCCGGCTTCGCCTTCGCCGGCTAGCCGGATGCGGGTGCCGGTTTCCACGCCTGCGGGGATGTTGACGGACAGAGAACGGTCCTTCTCGACCCGGCCGTGGCCATGACAGACTTTGCACGGGTTCTTGATGATCTGCCCGAGGCCCGAACATGTCGGACAGGTGCGTTCCACGGTAAAGAAACCCTGCTGGGCCCGCACCTTGCCCATGCCGGAACAGGTCGGGCATGTGGTCGGTTCCACACCGCCTTCGGCACCGGTGCCTTCGCAGGCATTACAGGATACCGAGGTGGGCACCTTGATGGTCTTGTGGAGACCGCTGAAGGCATCCTCCAGCGAGACCCGCAGGTTGTAGCGCAAGTCCGCCCCGCGCGAGGCTCGTTGCCGTCCGGCACCGCCGCGCTGGCCCCCCATGAAGTCGCCGAACAGGTCGTCGAAGACATCGGAGAAGGCCGAGGAGAAGTCGCCGCCTCCGAAACCCTGACCATGGCCACCGCGTTGACCGCCGCCCGTCCCGTTTTCAAAGGCCGCATGGCCAAACCGGTCGTATGCAGCTTTCTTTTCGGGGTCCTTCAGGACGTCATAGGCCTCGTTGGCCTCCTTGAACTGCGCTTCGGCGTCCGGATTGTCCTTGTTCCGGTCGGGATGCAGTTCCTTGGCCTTCTTGCGAAAGCCCTTTTTGATTTCTTCTGCGGTGGCGCCTTTGGCGACACCCAGAATGTCGTAATAGTCGCGTTTTGACATCGGATATCCCCATCTGCCTCAACGAAAATGGGCCGGCCCGGTGTCCGGACCGGCCCGCTATGGCCTGCGTGTCAGCCGTTAGCGCTTGTCGTTGTCCAGGTCTTCGAATTCCGCGTCAACGATGTCGTCGTCGGCCGGACCAGTGGAGGCGTCAGCAGCTGCGGGCTCGTCGTCGCCACCCGCTTCTTCGGCCTGAGCCTTGTAGATTGCTTCGCCCAGCTTCATGGCGGCTTCGGTGACGTTCTGGATACCGGATTTGATCTTCTCGGCAGTCGATTTCTCGTTTTCCAGATCGTCCTTCAGCGCGGCAACAGCCAGTTCGATCACCTCGATGGTGGACGGATCGACCTTGTCGCCATGCTCCTCGACCGACTTCTCGGTGGAGTGGATCAGCGATTCGGCCTGGTTCTTGGCTTCGATCAGCTCGCGACGTTCCTTGTCGGCCTCGGCGTTTTCCTCGGCTTCCTTGACCATCTTTTCGATGTCCTCGTCGGACAGACCGCCCGAGGCCTGGATGGTGATCTTCTGCTCCTTGCCGGTGCCCTTGTCCTTGGCGGACACCGAAACGATGCCGTTGGCGTCGATGTCGAAGGTCACCTCGATCTGCGGCATGCCGCGCGGCGCCGGCGGGATGTCTTCCAGGTTGAACTGGCCGAGCATCTTGTTGTCGGCAGCCATTTCACGCTCACCCTGGAACACGCGGATGGTCACGGCGTTCTGGTTGTCTTCCGCGGTCGAGAACACCTGGCTCTTCTTGGTCGGAATGGTGGTGTTGCGGTCGATCAGGCGGGTGAAGACACCGCCCAGGGTCTCGATACCCAGCGACAGCGGGGTCACGTCGAGCAGCACCACGTCCTTGACGTCGCCCTGCAAAACACCGGCCTGGATGGCGGCACCCATGGCAACCACTTCATCCGGGTTCACACCCTTGTGCGGCTCCTTGCCGAAGAACTTGGTCACCTCTTCGATGACCTTCGGCATGCGGGTCATACCGCCGACCAGAACCACCTCGTCCACATCGGATGCGGACAGGCCTGCGTCTTTCAGGGCCGCCTTGCACGGATCCATCGAACGCTTGATCAGGTCGGAAACCAGGCTTTCCAGCTTGGCGCGGGTCAGCTTCATCACCAGGTGCAGCGGCTGGCCCGAGGACGGATCCATCGAAATGAACGGCTGGTTGATCTCGGTCTGCGAGGTCGAGGACAGTTCGATCTTGGCTTTCTCTGCGGCCTCTTTCAGGCGCTGCAGGGCCATCTTGTCCTTGGACAGATCGACGCCGTTTTCCTTTTTGAACTCATCCGCCAGGTAGTTGACGATGCGCATGTCGAAGTCTTCGCCACCCAGGAAGGTGTCGCCGTTGGTCGACTTCACTTCGAACAGGCCGTCGTCGATTTCCAGGATGGTCACGTCGAAGGTACCGCCGCCGAGGTCATAGACCGCGATGGTCTGGGTGTCTTCTTTGTCGAGACCATAGGCCAGCGCAGCCGCGGTCGGCTCGTTGATGATGCGCAGCACTTCGAGGCCCGCGATCTTGCCGGCGTCCTTGGTGGCCTGACGTTGGGCGTCGTTGAAGTAGGCAGGCACGGTGATCACGGCCTGGGTGACTTCCTCGCCCAGGTAGGATTCCGCGGTTTCCTTCATCTTGCCGAGGGTGAACGCAGAGATTTGCGACGGGGAGTATTTCTCACCACGGGCTTCGACCCAGGCGTCGCCGTTGCCACCATCGACGATGGAATAGGGCACCATCTTTTTGTCCTTGGCGACGGCCGCATCGTCGAACCGGCGGCCGATCAGGCGCTTAACGCCAAAGATGGTGTTGTTGGGGTTGGTGACGGCCTGACGCTTGGCGGGCTGACCGACCAGGCGCTCGTCTTCGGTGAAGGCAACGATCGACGGGGTGGTGCGGGCGCCCTCGGCGTTTTCGATCACGCGGGGCTGCGAACCGTCCATGATGGCCACGCAGGAGTTGGTGGTACCCAGGTCGATGCCGATAACTTTGCTCATTTTTCGATCCCTTATTACTACTCAAGGCGATTACCCGAGGCCTGAACCCGTTGCGGCATCCCGGCCCCGATTGAAGTTGCGGTTAGGTCTGCACCTTGCCGCGTCCCGGCGTATATAGGGAGCAGAAAACGCCCCTGCAAGCGCAGAGAGACGCGCCAAAGCGTGAATCAATGCGCTTTTTTGCAGGGGCTATGGTTAAGAATGGGTGAAGTGCAATGACGCTGCTGCGCGTGCGCGGATTTGATATCCACAAGGGATACCTGGGGCTGGACCGGCAGGTCGCCCTGATCGAGACCTTGCGGCCGGTG
This sequence comes from Leisingera sp. S2M4, assembly GCF_055398055.1. Taxonomy (NCBI): domain Bacteria; kingdom Pseudomonadati; phylum Pseudomonadota; class Alphaproteobacteria; order Rhodobacterales; family Roseobacteraceae; genus Leisingera; species Leisingera sp. S2M4. The sequence continues at coordinate 1,563,475 of NZ_AP040861.1, read as the reverse complement.
TTGAAAGCGGCGCCGCTGTTTTCACCGCAGCTGCGCGGCGGCAAGCAGATGTCGGTGCGGATGACCTCGGCCGGGCAGTTCGGCTGGTACGCTGATGAAACAGGGTATCGCTACGCCGATGCCCATCCTTCGGGGCGGCACTGGCCCGCGATTCCTGATCAGGTTTTGACGATCTGGCGGGATCTGACCGGCCTGGACCGTGAGCCGGAGTGTTGCCTGTTGAACTATTACGGCGAGGGCGCGCGGATGGGCCTGCACCAGGACAAGGACGAGGCCGATTTTTCCTATCCGGTTGTGTCCGTTTCCCTTGGCGATGACGGGCTGTTCCGCATCGGCAACCAGACCCGTGGCGGCAAGACCGAGTCGGTCTGGCTGAATTCCGGCGATGTGGTGGTGATGGGGGGAGAAGCGCGGCTGACCTATCACGGCGTCGACCGGATCCGGTTCAAGTCGTCGCGGCTGCTGCCCAAGGGTGGGCGGATCAACCTGACCTTGCGCGTGGTGACCTGAGCCACCGGGACGCACAGATTTTGCGCTGACAGCCTAGCGCCGCGCGCTCCAGCTGATCGAGACCCGGTGGCGGGTATAGAACTCACCCATCAAGCCGATCACCATCAGCACCAGCGCGACCCAGCCGGCATATTGCCAGGAACTGAAATGCGGGTTGTAGTTGATGAACACAAAACCGCGCGACTGATCGATACAGTGAAACAGCGGATTCCAGTCGAACATCGCCAACATGAAGCTCGGCAAGGTGTTGGCCAGGAACATCTTGCCCGATGCAATCATGTTGGCGCGCTGATAGATCATCGTCAGAATGCTGACCATGCTGGGCGCCCAAGGCTTCAGCACAAGAAAGATCAGACCCACGGCGACACCGCAGATCCATGCCAAGAGGACCATGCCGAAGGCGGCGATCGGTTGCTCGATCTCCACCGGCGTAAAGGCCACGTGGTAGACAAAGAGGATCAGCAGAAGGGACAGAACCTGCACGTAGAGCGCGCCAATGGCGGCGGAAAGTATGGCCACCATCGTGTTCATCGGCGCGTGCTGCATCATCGGGCTGCTCGGCCCTTCGGCTCCGGCCACGGCGCTCACGGTCTTGGTGTGAACCATGAACAGAAAAATGCCGGACATCACATACAGCAGGAAATCGCCCCGAATGGCCGATCCACGCAGGCCGAGCACCGCGAACATCACGTAGAACGCGCCCACGAACATCACCGCCTGCATGATGTTCAAAGCAAGCGCGATCAAGGCGTTATTGTGCTTTGAACGAACGCTGCGCACCACGGAATGGAAGACCACTTCGCAGAAGCTCAGAAAGCCTGAGAGCGAGGACTGCTGCGTGCGCTGCTGGAACATCGGGTTTGTATTCTCTGCTCGGACATGAAGCGGCTGCTTGCCGTTCGGTTATCCCCGCAGCATAAGGGGGCAGAGGAAAATTTTCAATTAAACCCGTGTCAGGGAGAGCTGCGTGACTTATGAAGACCTGGTGCCCGTGATCCGCCGTCTGGCCATCGAGGCTGGTGCAAAGATCATGGAGATCTACAACTCCGACGACTTCGACGTTAAGGTGAAATCGGACGAAAGCCCGGTGACTGCAGCCGATGAAGCTGCGGATGCGTTGATTTCCGCGGGTCTGCGGGCGGCCTTCCCGGACGTGATGCTTGTCACCGAGGAACAGGCTGAGTCCCACCAGGAGCGCGGCGATACCTTCCTGATCGTTGACCCGCTGGACGGCACCAAGGAGTTCATCCACCGACGTGGCGACTTCACGGTCAACATTGCTCTGGTCGAGAACGGCGTTCCGACCCGCGGTGTGGTCTATGCCCCGGCCCGCGAACGCATGTTCTTCACCCTCGCAGATGGCACCGCGGTCGAGGAAACCGGAGCCTTTGATCCGGACACCATCGGCGACACCCGCCCGATCCGGGTCGCCGACAGCGATAATTCCGCCTTGATGGTTGTGGCCTCGAAATCGCATCGCGATCAGGCAACCGACGACTATATCAACAAGTACAACGTGCGGGACATGAAAAGCGCGGGCTCATCGTTGAAATTCTGCCTCGTCGCCACCGGTGAAGCCGATCTCTATCCGCGCGTTGGCCGCACGATGGAGTGGGACACCGCGGCGGGTCACGCCGTCCTGGCAGGTGCCGGCGGAAAAGTGGTGCGCTTCGACGATCATTCCCCCCTAGTTTACGGTAAAGAGGGCTATGCCAACCCGTTTTTCATCGCTTACGCTCCGGCCGTGGAGTTGAAAGAAGCCTGATGTCCGTTCTGATTGTCATTCCCGCCCGCTACGCCTCTACCCGTTATCCGGGCAAACCGCTCGTTCCGCTGACCGGGGCAACCGGTGTCCAACGCACCTTGGTGGAGCGCTCCTGGCGGGCGGCCTGCTCCGTGCAGGGCGTGGAGCGCGTTGTTGTTGCAACGGATGACGATCGCATCAAACAGGCTGCCGAGGGGTTCGGCGCCGAAGTGGTGATGACCTCCGAGAGCTGCGCCAACGGCACTGAGCGTTGCGCCGAAGCCCATGCCAAACTGGGCGGTGGCTATGACATCGTAGTCAACCTGCAGGGGGACGCCCCCCTGACGCCCCATTGGTTCGTCGAGGATCTGGTGGCAGGGCTGCGCGCGGCGCCGAACATGGGGCTGGCGACCCCCGTACTGCGTTGCAATGGCGAGACGTTGAACAGCTTGCTGGCCGATCGCAAGGCTGGCCGCGTCGGTGGTACGACAGCGGTATTTGCCGCGGACCATAGTGCGCTCTATTTTTCAAAGGAGGTGCTGCCGTTTTGCGCAGATAGCTTCGCGGATGGCGAAAAAACGCCGGTGTATCACCATGTCGGTGTATATGCCTACCGCCCGGAGGCGCTGGCAGCATATCCTGATTGGAAGACCGGACCACTGGAGCAGCTTGAAGGGTTGGAACAGTTACGGTTCATGGAAAACGGGCGCAAGGTTCTGTGTGTCGAGGTGGAAGCCCGCGGACGTGAATTCTGGGAGTTGAATAATCCGGAAGATGTGCCGCGACTGGAAGCCATGATGAAAAAAATGGGGTATGAGTGACCGGAGATCGGTATCGAGGATGGAGCTTAAGTTGGTAGAAATGTCGGCATGCGTGCTACGTTTCAGCCCTGCTCTTCAAGTTTTTTTGGGAGTTGGCCGGATACAATACAAGTTCGAGGCTTCGTAAATTGCGAGTAAGCAAAAGAACCGTCCGGGAACATGGATTTGAGAGAAGATCATGCGTAAAAAAGTAACCAAGGCTATTTTCCCGGTTGCAGGCCTGGGTACAAGGTTTCTGCCAGCAACCAAATCCGTTCCCAAGGAAATCATGACCTTGGTTGACCGGCCTCTGGTGCAATATGCCATCGACGAGGCGCGCGCCGCTGGGATCAAGGAATTCATCTTTGTCACCTCTCGCGGCAAGGGCGCGCTGGAGGACTACTTCGACCACTCGCCGGTTCTGGAGCAAGAGCTGCGCAAGAAGGGCAAGGACGAGCTTCTGGAAATCCTGCAAAGCACCAACATGGAATCGGGGGCCATCGCCTACTTGCGCCAGTACAAGGCATTGGGACTGGGGCATGCGGTCTGGTGCGCCCGGCGGCTGATTGCCAATGAACCCTTCGCCGTGATCTTGCCCGATGACGTCATCGCGGCCGAAAAACCATGTCTTCAGCAGATGGTGGAAGCCTACGAGGAGACCGGTGGTAACATGGTGGCTGCGATGGAAGTCGCTCCCGAGAAGACCTCTTCTTATGGCGTATTGGACGTGAAGGAAGACATGGGGCGGGTGGTTTCCGCCAATGGAATGGTCGAAAAGCCGAAAGCCGAAGATGCACCGTCGAATCTCGCGGTGATCGGACGCTATATCCTGGCGCCTTCCGTCCTGAAGAACCTCAACAAGATGAAACAGGGCGCCGGTGGCGAGATCCAGCTGACGGATGCCATTGCTGAGGACATTGCCAAGGACGTTCCGGTGTATGGCTACCGTTTCCAGGGTGAACGGTTCGACTGTGGCTCCAAGGCGGGGTTCCTGCAGGCGACGGTGGCATTCGCGCTGGCACGGGATGAATTGCGCGATGATCTGATGAGCTACATCACCGAGATCGCGCAGGTCGGCAAGGCCGCGCAGTAAACACGCCGCTTTCAGGACATGACACATGGGCCGCCCCAACCGGGGTGGCCGACAATGGGACAAAGACAGTGACCAATATCCTCGTGACTGGAGGTGCCGGCTACATCGGCTCTCATGCTTGCAAGGCTCTGAAAGCCGCAGGCTACACTCCCGTAACCTATGACAATCTGATAACCGGCTGGCAGCAGGCGGTGAAATTCGGTCCCTTCGAGCAAGGCGATTTGAATGACCGCGCGCGGCTGGACGAGGTCTTTGCCAAGTATGAACCGGCTGCGGTGATGCATTTCGCCGCCCTGAGCCAGGTCGGCGAAGCGATGAGCGAGCCGGGCCGCTACTGGGCCAACAACACTGGCGGTTCACTGAACCTCATCGAGGCCGCGGTTGCGGCGGGGTGCCTTGAATTCGTCTTTTCCTCGACCTGCGCCACCTATGGTGAGCATGACAACGTGGTTCTGGATGAAAATACGCCCCAGCAGCCGTTGAATGCCTATGGTGCCTCCAAGCACGCGGTTGAAAACATTCTCAAGGATTTTGGCGCGGCGCACGGGCTGCGGTCGGTGATCTTCCGCTATTTCAACGTTGCTGGGGCCGATCCTGAGGCCGAGATCGGCGAGTTCCATCGCCCGGAAACCCATCTTGTGCCGCTGGTGCTGGATGCGATTGCTGGCAAACGCGACGCGCTGACCATCTTTGGCACCGATTACGACACGCCGGATGGTACCTGTATTCGCGATTACGTCCATGTCTGTGACTTGGTGGATGCGCATGTTCTGGGCCTGAAATGGCTGGAAGACGGCAAGGGCAGCCAGGTCTTCAACCTGGGAACGGGGAGTGGCTTTTCGGTCCGTGAGGTGATGGACCGCGCTGAAGCGGTGACTGGCCAGAAAGTTCCCTGCAATATCGGACCGCGCCGTGCCGGTGATTGTACAAAGCTGGTGTCGGGTTCGACCCGTGCGGTCACGGACCTCGGCTGGGAGCCGCGGCGCTCTACCTTGGACACGATGATTGCCGACGCCTGGAAGTGGCATAAGACAGGCCATTACGAGCGCTGAGCATGCACTCGAGCCCTGCCGCGCCCGATCTGCATCCGCTGAGCCTGACCATGGCTTACAGGATGCGCTGGAAGCGGCGGCGGCTTCTGTGGCGCGCCTTGCGGGCCCGCCACCAATTGCGACTGGTTTCAGCTCGTCGCGCACAGGTTCCGGCTTCGGGCGTTCTGGTCTTCGTGGTGCTGCGCAACGAAGCCGGGCGCCTGCCGTTTTTTCTTCAGCACTATCGCAGGCTTGGAGCGGCGCATTTCTTGGTGGTCGACAATGGCAGTGACGACGGCAGCGCAGAGCTGCTGGCGGCACAGCCTGATGTGACCCTGTGGCAGACAAGGGCCAGTTACCGCGAGGCGCGTTTCGGATTGGACTGGCTGGGCTGGCTGCTGCTTCGGTATGGACACGGACGCTGGTGCCTGACCGTCGATGCGGATGAATTGCTGGCCTACCCCGGGATGCAGGATCATGGACTTGAGGCTCTGTGCCAGCAGCTGGAGACGCTGGGGCAGCAGGGTCTTGGCACCCTGATGTTGGACCTTTTCCCGAAGGGAGCATTGGGGGACCAGAGCTATGCGTCAGGGCAAAACCCATTGGATGTGCTACCGTGGTTTGATGCAGGCCCTTATCGCGCTGTGCGGCAACCGCCGCTCGGCAATCTCTGGGTGCAGGGCGGCACCCGAGAGAGGGTGTTTTTCGCGGAGCAGCCGGAACGCTCTCCGACGCTGAACAAGATTCCGCTGCTGCGTTGGAACCGGCGCTATGCCTATGTGAATTCGACCCATTCCCTACTGCCACCGCGGTTGAACGGCATGTACAGCGGGCCGGGCGGAAACGCGCCTTCGGGCGTGTTGCTGCACACGAAGTTTCTGCCAGAAGTCGTCGCCAAATCGCGCACGGAAAAGGCGCGTCGGCAACATTTCCATACGCCAGAGAACTTTGACCATTACTACGATCAAATCGCCTCGGCGCCGGACCTGTGGCACGAGGGTGCGCAGCGTTACAAGGGGCCGGAGCAACTGGTCGAGCTTGGCTTGATGCGCTCCGCCTGGCGCTAGGCTGCAGCGGATGTTGCGCGTGCGCCGAGCGGCCGCGTAACCGTTTCTAAGTACGTTGTTAATATACTGCCCCCGTGACATATTGTGCAAAGTTCCGATGCGGGCAGACTGGGAGCGGCCTCGCAAGGCGCTTCTTGGGCAGGGATGGAGTTGACGTGGGGCTTTGGGATTCTTACCGGATGCGCTTGCGGCGCAAGCGGCGCCTGATCCGGGCCGTACGGAAATCGGCCGAGCTGACACTGCTTCAGGACAACACCCGGTCCATCCGTCCCGACGATATCCTGCTGGTCTGCACGATGCGAAACGAGCAGATTCGCCTGCCGTATTTTCTGGAGTACTACCGCAATCTGGGGATCGGCCATTTCCTGTTCGTCGACAATGGCTCGACCGATGGCACGGCCGATTACCTGCGCGGGATGGCCGACGTCTCGCTCTGGCACACAGACGCGAGTTACCGGCGCGCAGGGTACGGCATCGACTGGATGAATTATCTCAAACGCCGCTATGCGCACGGGCATTGGGTTCTGGTCGTCGACCCGGATGAGTTCTTCATCTATCCCTTCTGCGATACACGCCCTATTCGCGCCCTGACAGACTGGCTGGACAATTCGGATCTTCGTAGTTTTGCGGCGATGTTGATCGACGTCTACCCCAAGGGGCGGATCGATGCGGTGCCCTATCAGGCTGGGCAAGATCCGCTGGAGATCGCGCAGTGGTTCGACAGCGGCAACTACATGATCTCGCGCAATCCCGAGTACGGAAACCTGTGGATACAGGGCGGCCCGCGGGCGCGGGTGTTCTTTGCGGATCAGCCGAAGAAGGCGCCGGCGCTGAACAAGATCCCGCTGGTCAAATGGGACCGGCGCTATGCCTATGCCAGCTCTACCCATGCGCTGTTGCCGCGGGGACTGAACCAGGTCTATGCGGCTGATGGCGGCGAAAAGGCCAGCGGTGCGCTGCTGCATGCCAAGTTTCTCGACACCTTCACGGCCAAGGCCAGGGAGGAGCTGTCGCGCAAGCAGCACTACGGCGGCTCGACCGAATATCGCGCCTACGCCGAAAAGTTGGCCGAGCAACCGGACCTCTGGTGCAAGTGGAGTGAGAAATACATCAACTGGCGCCAGCTGGAAATTCTGGGCCTGATGTCCAAGGGGAACTGGGCATGAGCGGGCTGGGCATCGTGATGCTGGTGCACACCTCGCTGGAGCGGGCAGCCCAGGTGGCGCGCCATTGGACGGCGAACGGCTGCCCTGTGGTCCTGCACGTGGACCGCAATGTCAGCACAGAGGATTTCCGCGCGTTCCATAGGGTGCTGGTTGATGATCCGCTGGTTCGCTTCTGCAGCCGTCATCGTTGTGAGTGGGGCACCTGGGGCATCGTGGCCGCCACGCAAGCGGCAAGCGAAGTGATGCTGGAAGAGTTCGCGCAGGTCCGCCATGTCTACCTTGCTTCCGGCTCCTGTCTGCCGCTGCGCCCGGTACAGGAGCTGATCGACTACCTGGCGGAACGTCCGCGCATCGACTTCATCGAAAGCGCAACAACGGCAGATGTGCCATGGATTGTTGGTGGCCTCAGCCATGAGCGGTTCACGCTGCGGTTTCCGTTTTCATGGAAACGGCACCGGCAGCTCTTTGATCGCTATGTTGCCTTGCAGCGGCGTCTGGGCATCCGCCGCCGTATCCCCGACGGGTTGGTGCCGCATATGGGCAGCCAGTGGTGGTGTCTGACACGGCAGACCCTCGAGTCGATTTTGGGGGATCCGCGGCGCTCGGAGTTTGACGCGTATTTTCGCAAGGTCTGGATACCGGACGAAAGTTACTTTCAGTCGCTGGCGCGGCTCTATTCCAGCAATATCGAAAGCCGCTCGCTGACGCTGTCCAAGTTCGATTTTCAGGGCAAGCCTCACATCTTCTACGACGATCATCTGCAAATGCTGCGCCGATCGGATTGCTTTGTCGCGCGCAAGATCTGGCCGCATGCGGAGCGGCTTTACCAGGCGTTTCTGACCGATGCGGACAGAGCGAGGCCGCGTGCCGAGCCGAATCCCGGCAAGATCGACCGTATCTTCGCCAAGGCGGTGGAGCGGCGAACCCGTGGTCGCGCTGGGCTTGTCATGCAAAGCCGCTTTCCCGGCGAGGGCGCGGAACAGGCGATCACCGCTGGACCCTATTCTGTGTTTCAAGGCTTCGCCGAACTGTTCGACGATTTCGAGCCCTGGCTGGCCCGCCAAACCGGTGCGCGGGTACATGGGCACCTGTTCGGACCGGACCGGGCGGAATTTTCCGAGGATCAGAGTTTGGTCAATGGCTGCCTGTCACAAGCGGCGGCGTTGCGGGACTATAATCCCGAAAGTTTCCTGAAGAACCTGATCTGGAACACGCGCGGCGAACGCCAGTGTTTTCAGTTTGGCCCGGCGGACAATCAGGCGGTGAACGGGATGCTGGCGCGCGATGGAAATGCGCAGATATCCGTCATCAGCGGCGCCTGGGCGGTGTCTCTGTTCCGGTCCAGGCGCAGTTTTGCCGACCTCAGACGGCAGGCGGCCCGCCTGCAACAGATCGAGGCGAAACAGCTCGAGAAACTGCGAGAACCCTGGACCCGCGCCCGCGTCCGCATCTGGACAATGGCGGAATTCGTGGAGGCTCCGATGGAACCCTTGCAGGCGGTGCTTGAGGACATGGGCGTCGCCAGCGGGCGAAAATTGCAAGAAGTGCCGACCATGACCAACCTTGAAGGGTTCGGCGAGTTTCTGCAGAATCTGAAGAACCAGGGCATGCATCCCTATCTGATGGGGGACTTCCCGGTTGGGCAAAGCCCGGCCAGCCTGAGCAACACTCCCCGCAAACCCTATCTGGTGCGATGAGGCCCGATGTCGTCTTCTGCAAACTTTGACTATTTTGTCGTCTTCGCTGATATGCGCACCGGCTCCAATTTTCTGGAAGCCAACCTGAATGCCTATGATGGGCTCAGCTGTCACGGTGAGGCGTTCAACCCGCATTTCATTGGCTACCCGAACAGGAGTGATCTGCTGGGCGTCAGCCAATCCATGCGCGAGGTGGACCCGGCGCGTTTGATCGATGTGATCAAGTCCGAACCGGGCGTGCTGGGGGGATTTCGCTACTTCCACGATCACGATCCAAGGGTCTTGGATCTGATGCTCGAAGACCCGCGCTGCGCCAAGATCATCCTGACCCGCAACCCCTTGGACAGCTATGTGTCCCGGAAGATCGCCCAAGCGACCGGGCAGTGGAAACTGACCAATGTGAAACGGCGCAAGGAGGCCAAGGCTGAGTTCGATCCTACGGAATTCGCCTTCCATGTAACGGCCTTGCAGGAGTTTCAGGTCACCTTGCTGAACCGCCTTCAGTCATCGGGTCAGACCGCGTTCTATATTGCTTACGAGGATCTGCAGAACCTCGGGGTGATGAACGGACTGGCGCGCTGGTTGGGCGTGACGCAACAATTGGACGCGTTGGACGAAACGCTCAAGCCGCAGAACCCGGCGCCGGTCCTGTCCAAGGTTTCCAACCCGGAGATGGTGCGGCAGGCGTTGATGTCGATGGACAGCTTCAATCTGACACGCACGCCGAATTTCGAGCCGCGCCGTGGTCCGGCAGTGCCGAGTTACGTTGCGGGGCGTCAGGTTCCGATGCTCTATCTGCCAATCCGGGGCGGCCCCGAAGCGGAAGTGGTGCAGTGGATGGCGACAGTGGAGAAGAGCGAGCCAGACCAGCTGCCAAACGGGATGAACCAGAAGCAGCTGCGCGAGTGGAAGCGCAGCCATGCGGGCTTTCGCAGCTTCACGGTGTTGCGCCATCCGCTTGCACGCGCCCACGCGGTCTTCTGCCGCCGGATCCTCAGCACGGGTGAGAGCAGCTATGGGCCGATCCGCAATACGCTGCGGCGGCAGTTCAAATTGGACCTGCCAGCGGATGGGCCGGGAGCGGGCTATTCGCAATCGCGGCATCGCGAGGCGTTTGCCGGCTTCCTGACCTTCCTCAAGGCCAATCTGGTCGGGCAGACCTCGGTGCGGGTCGATCCCGAATGGGCCAGCCAAAGCCAGATACTGGCTGGCTTCGCCGAGGTCGGATCGCCGGATCTAGTGTTGCGGGAAACGGAGCTGGCGACAGAACTGCCCGCGCTGGCCCGTCGGCTGGGCGCGCAATCGACAGCGCCCGTACCGCAGACGGTGCCGGATATGCCCTATGGACTGGAAGCGATTTACGATGCCGAGTTGGAAAAACTCGCTGCCTCGGTCTACCAGCGCGACTATCTGGCCTTCGGATTCGGGGCCTGGAAACCGTAGTCGTTTCCGTTCAACGCCTGGCGTGGTGCAGCGCTCCGCAAGAGCGCTGCAAGGTGGTCGCTGATGTCAGGAAACCCGCCTTTGCGGGGACGGATCAGGCAGCCTGCACCGATTGGTTCTCGGTCAGGATCGTATACAGCGTGGACGGTTCGTGGTTGGCACGCAGCTTGGTGCAGAAGCTTTGCTCGCGCAGGGTGCGGGACACCAGCGCCAGGGCTTTCAGGTGTTCGACGCCAGCGTCCTCCGGCGCAAAGAGCGCAAAGGCGATGTCGATCGGCTGACGGTCGACCGCACCGAAATCCAGAGGCTTTTCCAGAATCAGGAAGACGCCGCAGACCTCGCTGAGCGTGTCGAGCCGCGCATGCGGCAGGGCGACGCCGTGGCCGACGCCGGTCGGGCCGAGGCTTTCGCGGTCCAGCAGTGCCTCGACCGTCGTTTGGGCGTTCAGACCATAGGCGGTCTGGGCGACATCCGCGATTTCCTGAAACAGGCGCTTCTTGCTGGAGGCCGCACCGATTACCCGGACGGCCTCTGGCTTGAGGATGCTGGAAATCTGCATTTGTCTGCTCCGTTCCGGCGCCCCATTCGGGGGCGCCGATGCATTAGATGTGTTTACGGGTCGATCCAGCCGATGTTGCCGTCCTCGCGGCGGTAGACCACATTCAACCCGTCCTTGCCTTCATTGCGGAAGACCAGGACCGGCGCCCCTGCAAGCTCCATCTGCATCACTGCTTCCCCGACCGACAGTGACGGAATGCGGGTTTCCATTTCAGCGACGATGATCGGTTGCAGGCTTTCCGGCTCTGACTCCACTTCCTCAGACGCGAGGATATACGAATTGGCGCCCAAATGTTCAACCGGTTCGCTACGCTCGCGGTGGTGGTCCTTCAGGCGGCGCTTGTAGCGACGCAGCTGCTTCTCCATTTTTTCGCAGCAACCTTCGAAGGCGGCGTAGATTTCAGTCGCATGTGCCTTGGCCTGGGCATTCAGCCCGGTCGACAGATGAACTGTGGTTTCACACACATATTCATGCGCAGAACGGGAAAAGACCACGGCCGCGTCAGTCGGTCGCTCGGCGTATTTTTGTACAACCGCGCCCAGCTCGTTCTGCACGTGGGTTTGCAGAGCTTCGCCGATGTCGATCTGTTTACCGCTGATTTTGTAACGCATGTGATCTCCTTCACGAATTATTGCGGATGGATCTGCCGCCAAGGCAATCCTTGACGGTGTCGGGTCAGATCCGGATCCGGGGGGATGGCTTGGCGCCGGGATGCATCGCTGCGTGCCTTGTTGCCAAGGTCATCAAGCGGATTGCATCGGTGTGCGCGTATGCCATGGATCAATTCCACGGCAAGTCAGCGGGAGAGTCAATGGAAAGCCGCAAAAAAGAAATGCGGGTTTCAGATACATTATCTGGCGTGCCACCTGCGGCGCGCGGTCAGGAGATCCGAAAGTTGTCGCCGAGGTAGACGCGGCGGACGTTTTCGTTTTCCACCACTTCTTCCGGGCTGCCGGACATCAGCACCTGGCCATCGTGCAGGATATAGGCGCGGTCCACGATTTCCAGCGTCTCGCGCACGTTGTGGTCGGTGATCAGCACGCCGATGCCGCGTTTCTTCAGATCGGCCACCAGGTGGCGGATGTCGCCGACGGAAATCGGATCGACCCCGGCAAAAGGTTCGTCCAGCAGCAGATACTTGGGGTCGGCGGCCAGGCAGCGGGCGATCTCGACGCGACGGCGTTCGCCGCCCGACAGCGCCAGCGCCGGGGCGCGGCGCAGATGTTCGATCGAGAAGTCCGACAACAGTTCTTCCAGACGTTCGCGGCGCTTGTGCTCATGCTTCTGGGAGATATCGAGCACCGCGGAGATGTTGTCTTCCACCGACAGCCCGCGAAAGATCGACATTTCCTGCGGCAGATAGCCGATTCCGAGCCGGGCCCGACGGTACATCGGCAGGCCGGTGACATTCTGGCCGTCGATGCTGACCATGCCGGCCTCGGGAAACACCAGCCCCGCGATCGCGTAGAAGCTGGTGGTCTTGCCCGATCCATTGGGGCCCAGCAGCGCCACGACTTCGCCGCGGTTCAGCGACATCGAGACATCACGGATGACGACTTTCTTGCGGTAGGATTTTCGCAGCTGCTTGATTTGCAGGCCGGAAGTGCCTTCGGTCACGGTCAGGTCGGGTTTGGCCATCAGTTTTCGCCATCCGGATTGAGGATGGTTTTGACCCGGCCTGCCATCCGGGCGGTGCCGGTGGTCAGGTTCACCTCGAGCCGGTTTGACGTCAGGGTGTTGCCAGCCTGGGACAGCAGAACGTCTCCGGTCATCACGATCGTGCCGCTGTCGATGGTATATTCCGCGCGCTGCGATTCCGCGGCGTCCGGTCCGCTGACCAGGAGCACATTTCCGGTTGCTTCCAGACGCTCGATGCCCTTGCGGGTCTGCCCGTCCTCGGCGGTTTTGTAGATGACCAGAACCTTGTCGGCCGACAGGCGCATGATGCCCTGTGCGATCAGGACATTGCCGGTGAATTCAGCGGAGCCGTCAACCTGGCTGACCGCCAGATTGTCCGCCGTCACTTCAACCGGTTGGCTGGGATCTGCTTTCACGGCACCAAAGGCAACCTGCGCGTTTTGAGCCGCGGCGAGACCGGGATAAAGGCCAAGGGGCAGGGCCAGCGGGAAGCAAAATATCAATGCGCGCAAATAAGACACTGGTCATCTTTCCGGTTGCTGGGGATCGTATATCAGCTTCACCCCGTTTTTGAATAGCATATGGACCGTCCCATCCTCAGATTCGGAGGAGATCCGCATGTTGCCCGCCGTCAGTCGACCAAGCGGCCCGGTGGCCTGCACCGGACCGGGGCTGCTGGCTTCCAACCCGTCGAGAGCGGCATTCAGCGTCTCGGTTTCCACGATCAGCCCCTGTGTCGAGGTGATGGTCACACCACCGGTGAATTCGGCCGTGGCCTGGCCCGGTTGTATCGATCCGGTCTGTGACGCCAGGGTGATCCGTCCGCCACGGGCAAGCCTGAAATTTGCCGACACTTCGCTAGCCACCGCAGGGGCGTCGGCTCCACCAGGGCGGGCGAGGGCGGCCGAGACCATGATTTCATCCCCCTGCGCCGTGGTGCCCGAGAAGAAAGGCGCAGTCACCTGCTGGCCTTTCATCCGGTCCTCGATTTCCTTTTGCGCAAAGGGGATGACGGCCTCGGTATTGCTGCCGCGCGAGATCAGGAACAGGGTCGACATCAGCGCCAGGGCCGCCAGCGGCATCAGCACCTTCAGATAGGCGACGGCTCTGGAGTGGCTGTCCATGTCCTGACCTCCCGTGGCCCGATGTCAGCCCAGGCCTGCGCGGAGGCAGTCGTGGATGTGCAGCAAGCCTTGAGGACGTTGCTGGCTGGCAGCATCCGTCACGAACAGACAGGTGATCTTGCGCTTGTTCATCACGGCCACGGCTTCTTCGGCCATGGAATCCGGAGCGATGGTCGCGGGAGATGCGGTCATTACCTCGGCAGCGGTCTTGTCCAGCAGCCCCTGCATGTGGCGGCGCAGGTCGCCGTCGGTGATGATGCCTGCAAGGGCGCCATCGGCGGCAACCACACCGGCCACGCCAAAGCCCTTCTGGCTGATTTCGATCAGCACATCGGCCATCGGGGCATCGCCCGCAACCAGCGGCAGGGCCTCATCCGCATGCATCAGATCGCGCACCTTGCTGAGCTGTGCGCCCAGCTTGCCGCCGGGATGGAAGTCGCGGAAGTTCTCGGGCCGGAAATCGCGGTGCTTCATCAGAGCGATGGCCAGTGCATCCCCCATCGCCAGCGTCAGCGTGGTTGAGATTGACGGAACCATGCCGAAGCCGCAGGCCTCGCCCAGCGAGGGAATTTGCAGGTGAACGTCGGCCTGTTTCATCAGGGTGCTGTCCATCTTGGAGGACAGGCCGATCAGCGGAATCCCGAAGCGGCGGGTGAAGGCCAGCAGGTTCGCCAGCTCCGGCGCCTCGCCGGAGTTCGATATCGCCAGGACGACGTCGCCTTGTGACAGCATGCCCAGATCGCCATGGCTGGCCTCGGCCGGGTGCACGAAATAGGCGGGCGTCCCGGTGGAGGCGAGGGTCGCCGCGATCTTGTGGCCGATATGGCCGGACTTGCCGATGCCGCTGATGATGATGCGGCCCTTGGCCTCGAGGATCATCTGCACCGCTTGGGCAAACCGGTCGTCAAGGCTCTCGGCCAGGACGTTCAGGGCGTTGGCCTCGTCGGTGATCACCTGGCGGGCGGTGTGCAGGAACTTTTCTGTATCGGTCATGAGTGTGCAAAGATGTCGATTTCGGGCCAGCCGGCCAGGTCAAGTTTGGCGCGCATCGGCAGGAAGTCGAAACAGGCCTGGGCCATTTCCGTCCGCCCTTCGCGGGCCAGCCGTTTGTCGAGTGCATTGCGCAGCCGGTGCAGGTGCAGCACGTCCGAGGCGGCGTAGTCCAGCTGCGCCTCGCTCAGTTCGGCGGCGCCCCAGTCGCTCATCTGCTGCTGTTTCGAGATGTCGATGCCCAGCAGTTCCTGGGTGAGGTTCTTCAGCCCGTGGCGGTCGGTATAGGTGCGCACCAGGCGACTGGCGATCTTGGTGCAATAGACCGGGGCCGTCAGCGCGCCAAAGGCGTGGTACAGTGCGGCGATGTCGAAACGGCCAAAGTGGAACAGCTTCAGCACATCGGGATCTTCCAGCATCCGGCACAGGTTGGGCGCTTCGGTCTGTCCCTTGGCGATCTGCACGATATGGGCGTCGCCATCCCCGCCGGACAGCTGGACCACGCACAGCCGGTCGCGATGCGGGTTCAATCCCATGGTTTCGCAGTCGATGGCAACAACGGGACCGAGGTCCAGCCCGTCGGGCAGGTCGTTCTTGTACAGGTGGTTGGCCACTGGAATTCCCTTTAGATGATCACCGCGTCGGCAGCGACGATTGGCAGCATTGCAGTGGAAATAGGCACTTTGGCTGTCAAACTCAACTGCGCTGAAGCCGACTGGTTTACATATGCCTGATCGGGCTGCCGATCGGCATGGCTGTAGGTGTCGCTTATCGGGGAATGGTGCCCAGGAGAGGACTCGAACCTCCACGTCCATACGGACACTAGCACCTGAAGCTAGCGCGTCTACCAATTCCGCCACCTGGGCAGGTGTCGTGCAGGCGCGTATAAGCAGGTTTTCAGGGGTCGTCAAACGGAAAACGACGATCACGCCGCCGCAGCGTCATGGTTCTGTGATGCGCGTGGTTTAGGTCTGAAGGCATGCAACCAGCCGGGGTCAGACCTGTGAAATACCGCACGATCTTCCTGTCGGACATTCATCTGGGGACACCGGGCTGCCAGGCCGATCTGCTGCTGGATTTCCTCAACCGACATGAGGCCGCGCAATACTACCTGGTGGGCGATATCGTCGATGCCTGGCGGATCCGGCGCAAGGGCTTCCTGTGGCCGCAGGCACATAACGACGTGGTGCAGGCGCTGCTGGAAAAGGCCCATGGTGGTGCCCGGATCTACCTGATTCCCGGCAACCATGACGAATTCCTGCGCTCCTACCTTGGCACCCATTTCGGTGGCATCGAGGTCTGCCGCAGCGCCGATTTCACGGCCGCCGACGGCAAGCGCTACCTGGTGACCCACGGCGACCAGTTCGATTCGGTTGTGGTCAATGCCCGCTGGCTCGCCCATCTGGGGGACCGGGCCTATGACTTCATGCTGTGGCTCAACACCCACATCAACCGGGCGCGGCACCTGTGGGGCGGGCAGTACTGGTCGCTGTCGAAATGGGCCAAGCACCAGGTGAAGCAGGCGGTCAACTTCATCAGCGAATACGAAGCGGTGCTGAGCGCCGAGGCCCGGCGCGGCGGCTATGACGGGGTGATCTGCGGCCATATCCACAGCGCCGCAATCCGCGATCTGGACG
This sequence comes from Leisingera sp. S2M4, assembly GCF_055398055.1. Taxonomy (NCBI): domain Bacteria; kingdom Pseudomonadati; phylum Pseudomonadota; class Alphaproteobacteria; order Rhodobacterales; family Roseobacteraceae; genus Leisingera; species Leisingera sp. S2M4. The sequence goes on along the minus strand of NZ_AP040861.1, from coordinate 1,546,976 downwards.
GGATCGCCTATGTGAACACCGGCGATTGGGTCGAAAGCTGCACCGCGGTGGTGGAGCTGGAGGACGGCCGCCTGGCGCTGATCGACTGGGAGCATACCGCCCGCAAGGCGCGGCACCGCGACCGGGCCAGGCGCGCCCGGCGCAGGCAAAGGCAACTGGAAAATGTTTGAAGGGACGCGCGTTAGATGACGATGACCGCACAGGCACAGCTGGATGCAGCGGTGCTGCAAGAGAGCGACGCGGCAACCGGGCGGCTGGAGCGGCTGTTCTCCCGGCTGTTTCTGGGGCTGGTCTATCCGCAGATCTGGGAGGATCCGGCGGTGGACATGGAGGCGCTGGAGATTACGCCGCAGGACAACCTGGTCTGCATCGCCTCGGGCAGCTGCAACCTGTTGTCCTATCTGGCCGCCGGGCCTGCCTCTGTCACCGGGGTGGATCTGTCGCCCGCCCATGTGGCGCTGGGCCGGTTGAAGCTGGCGGCGGCGCAGGCGCTGCCCGACCACGCGGCCTTCTACCAGTTTTTTGGCCGCGCCGACATGGAGGCCAACCGCGCCCTGTACGAGCGCTACATCCGGGACCATCTGGACCCGGAGACGCGGGCGTTCTGGGACGGCCGTCGCCTGCTGCGCCGACGGATCTCGGTGTTTCAGACCGGGTTCTACCGCCACGGGCTGCTGGGGCGTTTTCTGGGCGCGGTGCATCTGGTGGCGCGGCTGGGGCAGGTGGATTTCGCGCCGCTGCTGGCGGCGCGCACCCTGGCAGAGCAGCGGGCGTTCTTTGATCAAAAGATCGCGCCGCTGTTCGATATGCGGCTGGTGCGCCTGCTGGCGGGCTTTCGCGCCTCGCTGTTCGGTCTCGGCATTCCACCCGCGCAGTATGACAAATTGGCCGCGGATGGCGGCGGCGATGTGCTGCCGGTTCTGCGCGAGCGGGTGCGCAAGCTGATGTGCGATTTCCCGATCCGGCAAAATTACTTTGCCTGGCAGGCCTTTGGCCGCTGCTACGACCCGGCACCGGATGCGTCGCTGCCGCCCTATCTGCAGGCGCAGAACTTTGCCGCGCTGCGCCTCCATGCAGCCCGCGGGCGGTTGGTCAACCGCTCGCTGACCGATCTGCTGGCGGCAGAGCCGACGGGGTCGAAACAGGGGTATGTGCTGCTCGATGCGCAGGACTGGATGAACGACGCGCAGCTGAACGCGCTGTGGCAGGAGATCACCCGCACCGCCAGCCCCGGCGCGCGCGTCATATTCCGAACCGGCGGCGCGGCGGACATCCTGCCGGGGCGGGTCCGTGCCGAGATTCTCGACCGCTGGCAGTACGATGCCGAAGGGGCTGCCCGCGGCACCGCAGCTGACCGCTCCGCCATCTACGGCGGCTTCCATCTTTACCGGTTTCAGGGGTGATGCCGATGCTGGATACCGTTTCCCGATCCCACGCAGCGCTGATGGACGAGACCTACCGCCATCAGCGGCTGATCTATGATGTGACACGCAAGTATTACCTGTTCGGGCGCGACCAGCTGATTGCCGGGCTGGCACCGGGGCAGGGCACCCATGTGCTGGAGGTGGCCTGCGGCACCGGGCGCAACCTGCATCTGGCGGCGCGGAAGTATCCGCACAGCGCCTTTTACGGGCTGGATATCTCGGACGAGATGCTGAATTCCGCCCGCGCCAAGCTGGGCGACCATGTGCAGCTGGCGCGGGCCGATGCCTGCCACTTCGATGGCGGGCAGCTGTTCCGGCGGGCGCAGTTCGACCGGGTGTTCATCTCTTACGGGCTGTCGATGATCCCGGACTGGCAGGCGGCGCTGCACATGGCCTGCGCCCATCTGGCGCCGGGCGGGCAGCTGCATGTGGTCGATTTCTCCGATCTGCACGGCTGGCCAATGTGGTGCCGACGCGGGCTGAACCGCTGGCTGGGCCGGTTCCACGTCACCCCGAGGCTGGAGCTGGAGGCGGCGCTGAACCGCGCCGCCGCCGCGATCGGCGGCAGCGTGCAGCACCGCCAGCTGTACCGCGGCTACGCGCAATACGGGGTGGTGCAGCGGCCGGGCTGAGGTCGCGCGCGCCTTATGCAGGCTCGGCCAGTTGCAGCCCGCCCATCTGCACCAGGTGATCGACGATCTGCGCCACCCCCTGACGGTGGCGCAGGGCGGAGAACACGAAGGGCCGTCCCTTCCGCATCCGGCCAGCGTCGCGCTCCATCACCTCAAGCGAGGCGCCGACATGCGGCGCGAGGTCGGTCTTGTTGATGATCAGCAGGTCGGACTTGGTGATCGCCGGGCCGCCCTTGCGGGGGATTTCCTCGCCTGCGGCGACGTCGATCACATAGAGAGTCAGATCTGCCAGCTCGGGGCTGAAGGTGGCCGACAGGTTGTCGCCGCCGCTTTCAATCAGCACCACGTCGACCTCCGGGTGGCGCGCCTGCATCTCTGCCACCGCGGCGAGATTGATCGAGGCATCCTCGCGGATGGCGGTATGCGGGCAGCCGCCGGTCTCCACGCCGATGATGCGGTCCTGCGGCAGGATCTGCATCCGCATCAGCGCCTCGGCGTCCTCGCGGGTGTAGATGTCGTTGGTGATGACCCCCACTGAACAGCGGTTGCGCAGCGCCTCGGCAAGGGCAGCGGTCAGGGTGGTCTTGCCGGCGCCGACGGGGCCGCCGATGCCCACGCGCAGCGGGCCGTTTTGACTGCTCATGTCCGGAAAATCCTTGAATATTGGGTTTCATGTTGCATGGACGCGATGTCCGCGAGGAAGGCGGTGGAACTCAGATCTTGCAGGCTGCCCTGCAGCGCCTGCCGGGCAATCTCAGCGCACAGCGGCGTCAGATCGCGGGTCAGGCGCTGGGCGTCGGTCTGGCCCAGCGGCACCAGCCGGGTGGCCACTGCGACGAGGTTGGCGGCGAAGGCCTGCAGGAACATCTGCGTGGTCAGCAGCAGCGGCAGATGCTGCAGCCGCGCGGCGCGCCCCACAGCGACAGGATAGGTTAGCCCGGCCAGCTCCAGCGCCCAGACATCGCCGGTGACGGTGCCAAAGGCCTGCCCGAGCAATGCCGTTTCCTTCAGCCGTTCGGCCGAGGCGCAGAAGGCGCGGGCGGCAGCGTCGATTTCGGCCAGTTCGCCAGCATCTTCTGCGCGGTAGGCCGCCGTCAGCAACAGCGCGTCGGACCGGCCCGAGCCATGGTCCAGAACATCCGTGATCCACGCGCCGGTCTCCTGCGCCGAGGCCACGGTGCCAACATCAATCGCCGCCTCCAGCCCATGCGAATAGGCAAAGCCGCCCACCGGATAGGCAGGCGACAGCCATTGCGTCAGCGTCAGGATGGCAGAGTCAGTGGGCGTGGCCATGGGTCCGCCCGTGGCCGTATGCGCCGCCTTCCGGGGTGAAGGGCTCCACCACCTGGCGGAGCTCGGCGCCCAGTTTTTGCAGCATGTCGCGGATCACGTGATCGCGCTGGATCAGCAGCCGTTCCGCTTCGAGCTGGCAGGGGGTGTGGCGGTTGCCGATGTGCCAGGCCAGCCGCAACAGGTTTTCGCCGCGCACTTCCAGAAGTTCCTCGGGGGCGGCGATGATCTCGATCTCGCGGCCATCTTCCAGCCGGAGCACGCCGCCATGGTCAAGTGAGCGCGTCTGCGCCAGATCGACCAGAAAGGCCTCGCCGGCGTCGGTGGTCAGCATCTTGCGGCGCAGGAAGCGGCCATCGTAGTCGAGTGACACCCGGCCATCCGGCTGGCCGTGTGCATGATCGTGGTATACGCGGGCAGTCAGCATCCGGCTTCTCCCTGTTGGGACCGGACGCTGGACTGCAGATCCGTCAGACGTAATAGGTGTCGCGGAAGACGTGGTGGACGATGTCCTCGCGCTTCAGGCCGCGCTCGGCCAGCTGCGCATCGCTCATATCGTTGAGGCGCTGAACCGCCTGCATGCGAGCGTTGGATTCCGAGATCATCACGAAAGCCTTGCCGATTGCCGACGCGCTGCGGCGCAGGAAGCCCGCCAGATCGAAGGCCGGTGCGGTGGTTTGCGTTGCGTAGTTTGCCATTGGAGATCACTCCTTTACCAGTGAACTCCTCCCTATGGCTCAGAACATATGCTGCAGGTGCAGCAATTGGTAGGGCGGTCGCCGCAAAGCCGGGATGTGTGCAGCGCAATGCCGGATTTTTGATCATCTGATGCTCCTGATGCATGATTTCAGTACAGGAAATACCGCTGCGCCATCGGCAGCACTTCGGCGGGCTGGCAGGTCAGCAGTTCGCCGTCTGCGCGCACCTCGTAGGTTTCGGGGTCGACCTCCACCTGCGGGGTGGCAGTGTTCAGCCGCAGGTCCCGCTTGCCGATGTCGCGGGTGTTGCGCACTGCCACGGTCTGCTTGGCGAGCCCCAGGCGGTCGCCGATCCCATCTGCCTGCGCGGCCTCGGAGACGAAGGTGACGGCGGAATGTTCGACCGCCCGCCCGAAAGCGGCGAACATCGGGCGGCTGTAGACCGGCTGCGGCGTCGGGATGGAGGCGTTGGGATCGCCCATCTGAGCGCAGGCAATGGTGCCGCCCAACAGCACCATCTCTGGCTTAACCCCGAAAAACGCGGGGTTCCACAGCACCAGATCGGCGCGCTTGCCGGGCTCGATTGAGCCGATCTCGTGGCTGAGACCATGCGCGATGGCCGGGTTGATGGTGTATTTTGCGATATAGCGGCGGACGCGGAAGTTGTCGTTGTCGCCGGTCTCTTCCGGCAGTCGGCCGCGCTGTTTCTTCATCTTGTCGGCGCTCTGCCAGGTGCGGATCAGCACCTCGCCCACCCGGCCCATGGCCTGGCTGTCGGAGGCGATGATCGAAAACGCGCCCATGTCGTGCAGGATGTCCTCGGCGGCGATGGTCTCGCGCCGGATGCGGCTTTCGGCAAAGGCGACGTCCTCGGGGATCGACTTGTCGAGGTGATGGCAGACCATGAGCATGTCGAGGTGTTCCTCGACGGTGTTCACGGTGAAGGGACGCGTCGGGTTGGTCGAGGAGGGCAGAACGTGGTTCTCGCCGCAGATCTTGATGATGTCCGGCGCATGGCCGCCGCCCGCACCTTCGGTGTGGAAGGCGTGGATGGTGCGGCCCTTCATGGCGCCGACCGTATGTTCGACAAAGCCGGATTCATTGAGCGTGTCGGTGTGGATCATCACCTGCACGTCCATCGCGTCCGCCACCCCGAGGCAGCAATCGATGGCGGCGGGGGTGGTGCCCCAGTCCTCGTGCAGCTTCAGCGCGCAGGCGCCGCCCTTCACCTGTTCCTCGATGGCGGCGGGCAGCGAGGCGTTGCCCTTGCCCGCAAAGGCGAGGTTCATCGGAAAGGCGTCCGCTGCCTGCAGCATTCGCCCGATATGCCAGGGGCCGGGGGTGCAGGTGGTGGCCAGCGTGCCATGGGCCGGGCCGGTGCCGCCGCCCAGCATGGTGGTCAGGCCGGAATGCAGCGCATCCTCGATCTGCTGCGGGCAGATGAAGTGGATGTGGCTGTCAAAGCCGCCCGCGGTCAGGATGCGGCCCTCGCCGGCGATCACCTCGGTGCCGGGGCCCGCGATGATGTCGACGCCGGACTGGGTGTCCGGGTTGCCCGCCTTGCCGATCTTGGCGATGCGGCCGTCCTTCAGCCCGACGTCGGCCTTGTAGATGCCGGAGTGGTCGACGATCAGCGCATTGGTGATGACGGTGTCCATCGCGCCCTCGGCGCGGGTGGCCTGCGACTGGCCCATGCCGTCGCGGATCACCTTGCCGCCGCCGAACTTGACCTCCTCGCCATAGGTGGTCAGGTCGCGCTCCACCTCGATCACCAGATCGGTGTCGGCGAGCCGCAGCCTGTCGCCGGTGGTGGGGCCGAACATGGCGGCGTAATCCGCACGGTTGATTGTTGCCGGCATCAGAGCGCCCCCATGACCTGTTGATTGAAACCGAAGATGCGGCGCGCGCCGCCGAACGGGATCAGCTGCACCTCGCGGCGCTGGCCCGGCTCGAACCGCACGGCGGTGCCGGGGGCGATGTCCAGCCGCAGCCCGCGTGCCGCGGCACGGTCAAACTCCAGCGCCGGGTTGGTTTCGGCGAAATGATAGTGCGAGCCGACCTGTACCGGGCGGTCGCCGGTGTTTGCGACCATCAGCGTCACCGCCTTGGCGCCCGCGTTCAGGGTGATTTCGCCCGCGGCCGGGAACAGCTCGCCGGGGATCATTTCGGCAGCTTCGACAGCAGGAAGACGGCAATCGCGGCCACCACCGCCAGGCCGGCACCCAAAGTGGCGTAATCGATGCCATGGGCGTGCACATGGGGCTGGCTGTGGGCCATCGCGGGACCGGAGAGGATTAGCGCGGGAAACAGGATGCGGTTCATGGGGAGACTCCTATGACGGGTTAGCGGATGGGATTGTGGACGGTGACCAGCTTGGTGCCATCGGGGAAGGTGGCCTCGACCTGGACCTCGTGGATCATCTCGGGCACGCCCTCCATGCAGTCCTCGCGGCGGATAACCTCGGCGCCGGCCTGCATCATGTCGGCAACCGAGCGGCCGTCGCGGGCGCCCTCGACCACAGCATCGGTGATCAGGGCGATGGCCTCGGGGTGGTTCAGACGCACGCCGCGCGCCAGCCGTTTGCGGGCGACCTCGGCGGCCATGGCGACCAGCAGCTTGTCTTTTTCACGCGGGGTCAGGTTCATGTCATATCATCCAGCATCGGGGGAGAGGGTCGGGGTTCAGCCGCCGCAGCACCGGCAGCATGGCGCGGCGCAGCTCGAAACTGTCGGCCGCGAGGATCCGGATCACCAGTAGATCGGGGGCTAGCTGGCTGGCGCCGGCGCTATCGGGCAGCATCCGGCGGACCGGGTCCAGCTGGGCTTCGGCACTGGCGGCGGCAAAGACAATCAGTGCCATCGCACCGGCGTCGTTCGCCACATGCGGCCGGGCCACATGCGCGCTGAGATCACCGGCAAAGCGCATCGCGTCCAGAAAGACGGGGCGACCTGCGCGGCGGATCTCGATCCGGTCGCGCAGCCGTATGCGGTTCAGCCGCTCGCCCATGGCGGCGCGCCCGAACACCATGGGCTCCACCAGCAGCAGGCTGGCATCCTCGGCCAGATCGGCCCGTAACTGCCGGTCCAGCGCGCTGCCTTCAAACAGGATGGTCTCCTGCGGCAGCCAGTTCAGCCGTGCGCCGGGGCCGATTGTCAGCTGGTTGCGGACCTGCCCGTAGGGGCCGGGCTGCGCCTGATAAGCACGCTCGCAGGCCTGTGTGGTCAAGGTCAGCGTGGTATCCGCCCCGGCCTGTGCCGCCAGATCAAAGGCATCGCCGCCGGTGATCCCGCCCGCGGTGTTCAGCAGCACTGCCTCCAGCGCGTCCGAAGTGGTGCGCGGAAACAGGCATTTGAAGGATCCCGACTGGCGCAAGCCGTCCAGCACAGAGCGCTGGCCAAGCCGCTTGCTGCCAAGCTGAACTGCGCCACGCGCCCGCGGCGGCATCGCCGGTGCGCAGGGCGCGGCTGCGTGCGGGGATATGGGGGCAAGCTGTGTAATCGGGCACCTGTCGGAAATCTTTCGGTGCCTCTTGTTTCCCCGCTGGGTCCCGCGAATGCCAATGTGGCGTGCAGCGGCGGGGCCAATTCCCCTGTGGGTGACCGTTTTTTGGACAAAAGCCCTGCTGCGGGATGAAAAATTGGGCAGAGGCCGCTGATTTCCGCCAGCGCGGCTCGGGCCTGTTGCCAAGTTCGCCGCAATGCAGCGAGCGTGGAGCCACCCAGAGAGGCGACAACGCCCGGGGGGTGTGCGGCGGCTGCGCGACTTGGACCTCGACAACAACCGCCGCACGGATCGCAACAACAGTTGCGGGGATCAGGTAGAGGAAGACTGCGCCTGCGCGCAAGCCCTCCGTTCCGGCCCCGCTTGGAGGATTACATGACATCTCTCAAATCCACGCTCGCCGGGTCGGTCGTTTTCGCTGCCATGGCCACTGCCGCGCTGGCCAATGACGACACCATCAAGGTCGGCGTGCTGCACTCGCTGTCCGGCACGATGGCGATTTCGGAAACCACGCTAAAAGACACCATGCTGATGCTGATCGACCAGCAGAACGCCAAGGGCGGCCTTCTGGGCAAGCAGCTGGAGGCGGTCGTGGTCGACCCGGCCTCCGACTGGCCGCTGTTTGCCGAAAAGGCGCGCGAGCTGCTGACCGTGCATGAGGTCGACGTGATCTTCGGCAACTGGACCTCCGTCAGCCGCAAGTCGGTGCTGCCGGTGATCGAGGAGCTGAACGGGCTGCTGTTCTACCCGGTGCAGTACGAGGGCGAGGAGTCCTCGAAGAACGTCTTTTATACCGGCGCGGCCCCGAACCAGCAGGCCATCCCTGCTACCGATTATTTCCTGGAGGAACTGGGGGTCGAGAAATTTGCTCTGCTCGGCACGGACTATGTCTACCCCAGGACCACCAATAACATTCTCGAAAGCTACCTGAAGCAGAAGGGCGTGGCGGATTCGGATATCTTCGTGAACTACACGCCCTTCGGCCATTCCGACTGGTCCAAGATCGTCGCCGACGTGGTGGCGCTGGGCGCGGACGGCAAGAAGGTCGGCGTGATCTCGACCATCAACGGCGACGCCAACATCGGTTTCTACAAGGAACTCGCGGCGGCGGGCGTGTCGGCGGATGACATTCCGGTCGTCGCCTTCTCGGTCGGCGAGGAAGAGCTGTCGGGCCTCGATACCGCCAATCTTGTTGGCCATCTGGCGGCCTGGAACTACTTCCAGTCGGCAGACACCGAGGCCAATGCCGAGTTTGTGAAGACTTGGAAAGCCACCATGGGCGAAGACCGGGTGACCAACGATCCGATGGAGGCGCATTACATCGGTTTCAACATGTGGGTGAACGCCGCGACCGAGGCGGGCACCACCGAAGTCGACGCAGTGCGCGCGGCGATGTACGGGCAGGAATACCCGAACCTGACTGGCGGCACCGCGGTGATGCTGCCGAACCACCATCTGGCCAAGCCGGTGCTGATCGGCGAGATCCAGGCGGACGGCCAGTTTGACATCATCAGCGAAACCGACGTGGTGCCGGGCGATGCCTGGACCGACTACCTGCCGGAATCGGCGGTGCTGAAGTCGGATTGGAAGGATCTCGGCTGCGGCATGTACAACACCGAGACCGAGACCTGCGTTCAGACGCTGTCGAACTACTGACCCGAACGGCGGGGTGGGCCCGGCGGCCCGCCCCGCACCGGGACGCTCCCCAAGACAATCAGGTTTCAGCAGATGTTACGACTATTCCTTGCGGGCCTCGCACTCCTGTGCGCCTGCATGACGGCCAGTGCCCAGGAGACTGCGCTGCAGCCGGTGCTGCAGGCGCATCAGGCGGATATTTTCAAAAGCTCGCGCAAGACGATCCAGCCGGCCATCGATGCCATCGCCGCCAGCGGGCTGCCGCAGGCGCAGACCATGCTGGAAAGCTGGGCCTCCAAGGACATGTGGATGCGCAAGGCGGACGGGTACTTCTTTGCCGGGGCAAAGGGCGAGGGCGGCAGCTATGTACTGACCGATTTCGACAGCGGCGAGACTGTGGGCAGCTTTGACAAGTCCGCGCTCAAGCAGTTGAAACCCAACAGCGGCGTGCGGGCGCTGATCGCCACCGCGCTGGTGCAGTTCCAGCTGAGCGACCCGGACCGCGCCAAGCGGCTGGCTGCGCTGGAGTCGATCGCCCGCGATCCCGAGGCCTCCTTGCTGGCGCCGCTGCGCGCCTCGATCGGCGGTGAGGCTGACGCGCAGATCAAGGCGCAGAAACAGCGGCTGGAGCGGCTTTTGACCATCGGCTATGACGCTGATACCGCTGCCCGTGTTGCGGCCATCGCGGACATGTCCGGCGATCTGGGCCTTGATGTGCGCGCGGCGCTGAACCCGCTGGTGGCGACCACGCGGCAGGCTGCATTGGCGCTGCCGGAAGACGCCAACCTTGCCGCGGCGCTGACGCCGGGATCTGACGAGCTGACCAGAGAGCAAGCCTACGATCTGCTGGTGGAAAACAACCTGGCGGCACCACGTGTGTCGGCGGACGCTATCCGCGCCGCACTGGCAGACAACATTGAGGGCGGCCGGGTCGGCGGGGTGCCGTTGGCGCAGTTGAGCGCAGAGGAGGGCCGCAGCCGGGCCTATGCGGCGCTGGCCGCAGAGGGCAAGGTGCCGCCATTGGTCACCGCCGCCGATATGGATGCCGCGCTGGGCGCGCATGTGTTCTTTGACACTTACGCGGAACCCGCCGCCGAGGTCACCGCTGCCGCCGAAACCGCGCTGGAGCAGATCGCGCTGAAGGTCGGCATGAACCAGACGCTGGACCTGACGCTGGACGCTGTGTCGCTGGCCTCGATCTATTTCCTCGCCGCGATCGGGCTGGCCATCACCTTTGGCGTGATGGGGGTGATCAACATGGCCCATGGCGAGTTCATCATGATGGGCGCCTATACCGGCTATGTCGTGCAGCAGATCATCCCCGACCACACGCTGTCGATCATCGTGGCGATTCCGATGGCCTTTGCCGTGACCTTTGCCATGGGGGTGGCGATGGAGCGGCTGGTGATCCGCTTTCTCTATGCCCGCCCGCTGGAGACGCTGCTGGCGACCTTCGGGATCTCCATCGCGCTGCAGCAGCTGGCCAAGAACATCTTTGGCACACAGGCACGGCCGCTGACCGCGCCGGGCTGGCTGGACGGCGCGTGGGTGCTGAACGACGTGGTGTCGATCAGCTATATCCGCATCGCCATCTTCGTTCTGGCGCTGATCTTCCTCGGCCTGTTCCTGTTCATCATGAGGCGCACCCGGCTGGGGCTGGAGATGCGCGCGGTGACGCAGAACCCGCGCATGGCGGGGTCGATGGGGATCAATCCGGGCCGGGTCAACATGCTGACCTTCGGGCTGGGTTCCGGCATTGCCGGCATTGCCGGCGTCGCCATCGGCCTGTTCGCCAAGGTGACCTCGGACCTTGGCAACGACTATATCGTGCAGAGCTTCATGACCGTGGTTGTCGGCGGTGTCGGCAACATCTGGGGCGCGCTGGCCGGGGCCGGGATGATCGGCTTTCTGCAAAAGGGGATCGAGTGGGCTAACCCCTCGAACACGCTGGCGGCGCAGACCTACATGATCATCTTCATCATCATTTTCATCCAGTTCCGGCCGCGGGGGATCATCGCCCTCAAGGGCCGCGCGGCGGGGGATTGAGCCATGGAACGCAGCTTTATCGCCAGGAAACCTTCGGTTCTGATCTTTCTGGCCATCCTGTCGCTGTTCACCTTTGGTGTCACCGTCCTGTCGGAGGGCTTTGGCATCGGCGTGATTTCCACCAGTTTCGTCAAGACGCTGGGCAAGACCCTGTGCCTGTGCCTGATCGCGGTGGCGATGGACCTGGTCTGGGGCTTCGCCGGTATCCTGTCGCTGGGGCATTTCGCCTTCTTCGGGCTGGGCGGCTACATGATCGGCATGTGGCTGATGTATGAGCGCACCCGGCTGATCGTGGCCGAGTCGCTGGCCCAGGGAGACATCCCGCCCACCGCGGCTGAGGTCACGGACGCCATCGGCAACCAGATCTTCGGCGTCGTGGGATCGTCCGAGTTTCCGCTGATCTGGGCCTTTGCAGACAGTCTGGTATTGCAGCTGGCGCTGGTGGTGCTGGTGCCCGGCGTGCTGGCGCTGCTGTTCGGCTGGCTGGCGTTCCGCAGCCGGGTGACCGGCGTGTACCTGTCGATCCTGACCCAGGCGATGACCCTGGCGCTGGCGCTGTACCTGTTTCAGAACGACAGCGGCCTGCGCGGCAACAATGGGCTGTCGGGCCTGCAGAACCTGCCCGGCGTCAGCGCCCCGCAATCGGTGGTGTCGGTGTGGTTCCTCTGGGCCTCGGCGGTGGCGCTCGGGCTGGGGTTCCTGCTGGCGGCCTGGCTGGTGTCGGGCAAGTTCGGCTCTGTCGTGCGCGGCATCCGAGACAACGAGGCGCGGGTGCGCTTCCTTGGTTACTCGGTCGAGGTCTACAAGCTGGCGGTCTTTACCCTGACTGCCTGTATCGCCGCCATCGCGGGCGCGCTTTACTACCCGCAGGCGGGCATCATCAACCCCGAGGAAATGGCCCCCATCGCCTCGATCTACCTGGCAGTCTGGGTGGCGATCGGTGGTCGTGGGCGGCTGTACGGCGCGGTGATCGGCGCTGGGTTTGTCAGCTTGCTCAGCACCTGGTTCACCGGCGGGCAGGCGCCAGACGTGTCCTTGGGGTTCTACACAATCAAGTGGGTCGACTGGTGGCAGGTGCTTCTGGGCGTGTCCTTTGTGCTGGTCACCCTGTTTGCGCCGCAAGGCATCGGCGGGCTGTTTGACCTTTGGGCGCGGCGGCGGGCCGACCGCCATGGCGCGGACCTTGGCCCGGACGACGGCGCGCTGCGCGAACGGGAGGCCAGCCAATGAGCACGCTTTTGGAGGTGAGCGGCGTTTCCGTCAGCTTTGACGGTTTTCGCGCCATCAACAACCTGTCGTTCCGCATCGCCGATGCCGAGCTGCGCGCCGTGATTGGCCCCAACGGGGCTGGCAAGACGACCTTCATGGACATCATCACCGGCAAGACCCGCCCGGACGAGGGCCGGGTGATCTGGGGCGAGAAATCGGTGTCGCTCTTGCGGATGAGCGAGGCGGCGATTGCCCAGGCAGGCGTCGGGCGGAAGTTCCAGAAACCCACGGTGTTCGAGGATCAGACCGTGCAGGAAAACCTGCTGATGGCGCTGAAGAACACCCGCGGCTGGCTGGGGGTGCTGTTTTACCGGCCCAGCCCCGAAGAACTGGACCGGGTCGCGGAGCTGGCCGAAGAGATCGGCCTGAAGGACGCGCTGCGTCGCAAGTCGGGCGAGCTGAGCCACGGACAGAAGCAGTGGCTGGAAATCGGCATGCTGCTGGCGCAGGAGCCGCGGCTGCTGCTGGTGGACGAGCCAGCCGCCGGCATGACCCCGCAGGAGCGCGAGCACACCACCGATTTGCTGGTGCAGGCGGCCAGGACCCGCGCCGTTGTGGTGGTGGAGCACGATATGGAGTTCGTGCGGCGGCTGAACTGCAAGGTCACGGTGCTGCACGAAGGCTCGGTTCTGGCCGAGGGCAGCCTCGACCATGTTACATCCAATCAGGACGTCATCGACGTCTACCTGGGGCGCTGAGAGATGCTGAAACTATCCGATCTGACCCTGCATTACGGGCATTCGCAAATCCTCAATGGGATCTCGATGGAGGCCCGCGAGGGCGAGGTGACCTGCGTGATGGGCACCAATGGCGTCGGCAAGACCAGCTTGATGAAGGCGATCTCCGGCGCACATCCGCGCTCCGGCGGCCGTCTGGAGCTGGGCGGCGAGACCCTCGGCGTGCTGCCCGCGCACCGGATGGCCTGGAAGGGTGTCGCCTATGTGCCGCAGGGGCGCGAGATCTTCCCGCTGCTGACGGTACGTGAGAATCTGGAGACCGGGTTTTCCTGCCTTCCGGCGTCTGAGCATTTTGTGCCGGACGAGATTTTCGATCTGTTTCCCGTGCTGAAGAAGATGCAGAACCGCCGCGGCGGCGATCTGTCCGGTGGCCAGCAGCAGCAATTGGCGATTGCGCGCGCGTTGATCACCAAGCCGCGGCTCCTGCTGCTGGATGAGCCGACGGAGGGCATTCAGCCCAATATCATCCAGCAGATCGGCGAGGTGATCCGCCACCTGCGCGCCACCGGCAGCATGGCGATTGTACTGGTCGAGCAGTATTTTGATTTTGCCTATGAGCTGGCAGACCGTTTGGTCGTCCTGCGCCGCGGCGAAATTATGCTCGAGGGGACCCGCAACGAGTTGTCCCGCGAGGCGGTGCTGCAGGGTGTCAGCGTCTAGCGCAGGGAATGCTGATGGGTAGGAGCTCTGGGGAAGACTGGTGCCGGTGATAGGACTCGAACCTACGACCCCATCATTACGAATGACGTGCTCTACCAGCTGAGCTACACCGGCACTCTTCCTCTCCGCCTGACCCGAAGGCCTTGCGGATGGACGTCGTTTAAACTCTGTCCAGCGCCAGTGCAAGTGGCGAAGATGCAGGTTTGACGCCGGACCACACGGCAATCCGCCGGGCAGTTTTACTACAATATCGCAATGTCGGGGAATGGTGCCCAGGAGAGGACTCGAACCTCCACGTCCATACGGACACTAGCACCTGAAGCTAGCGCGTCTACCAATTCCGCCACCTGGGCAGGTGTCGTGCAGGCGCGTATAAGCAGGTTTTCGGGGGCCGTCAAACGGAAAACGTGACCTGTGCGGCCTTTCCCAGATGCGGCGAATGCGGCACGTGTTAACGGCTTTTTGCAGGATCTGGTGCCACATCCGGAGGAAACCCGATGAATTGCGCCTTGTTCGATGTGTCCCGCGGCGCTAGAGCATAAAGGCAGCTAAGTTCAGGAGCCAAAACATGTCCAAACTGGTCACGATTTATGGCGGATCCGGCTTTGTCGGCCGGTATATTGCGCGGCGTATGGCCAAGGAGGGCTGGCGAGTGCGGGTTGCGGTGCGTCGTCCCAACGAGGCCATGCACGTGAAACCCTACGGTGTGCCCGGCCAGGTGGAACCGGTGTTCTGCAATGTGCGCGACGACACCTCGGTGGCGGCCGTCATGCAGGGCGCGGATGCGGTGGTGAACTGCGTGGGCGTGCTGAATGAGCTGGGCAAGAACACATTCGGCGCCATTCATGCCGAAGGCGCGGGCCGCATTGCGCGCATCGCGACGCAGGAGGGCGTGGACAGCCTGGTGCATATCTCGGCCATCGGTGCAGATCCGAACGCTGCCAGCGCGTATTCCCGTACCAAGGCCGCAGGCGAGGCTGCGGTTCTGGAGCATTTCCCGGGCGCAGTGATCCTGCGCCCCTCGGTGATCTTCGGGGCCGAGGACGGCTTCTTCAACCGCTTTGCCGGCATGACCCGCCTGTCGCCGGTGCTGCCGATCGCAGCGGGCGAGACCCGGTTCCAGCCGGTGTTCGTGGATGATGTGGCCAAGGCCGCGGTCAAGGGGGCCTCGGGCGAGGCCGAACCCGGCGTCTATGAGCTTGGCGGGCCGGAGGTGAAGACCTTCCGCGCGCTGATGGCGCAGATGCTGGAGGTGATCCATCGCCGCCGCATTATCCTGTCGCTGCCGGGTTTCGTGGCATATCTGGTCGCGCTGGGGTTCGACATCCTGCAGAAGGCCAGCTTCCAGCTGATCGAGAACCAGATGTTGACCCGAGATCAGCTGAAAAGCCTGAAGTCCGACAATGTGGTGGCCGACGGCGCCCGGGGTTTTGCGGATCTGGGTATCAGCCCGGTGGCGCTTGGCTCGGTGCTGCCGGACTACCTGTGGAAATTCCGCCCCTCGGGCCAGTATGACGAGATGACCAGCTCGGCGCGCAATCTGCGCAAGAACGGCACCTGACAGTCCCGGCCGTCCGGGGCCGGACAGATCGGACGTTATCTAAAGCATCTAAAGCGCGGGCCGGGGCCTGCGCTTTTTTTTGCGCCTCAGCTGCCGTAGGCGATGGTCAGCAGGATCAGCCCCAGGATCACTCGGTAGATCACATAGGGCGTGAAGCTGACCGAGCGCAGCAGGCGCATCATCAGGCTGAGTGCCGCCAGCGCCGAGACCATCGCCAGGGCGGCGGCAATGCCTGCATCCCGCAGCAGGGCGGTGTCTGCGTCCAGTGCAACCTCGGTGCCCAGGAGGATGCCGGAGGCGAGAATGGTCGGGATCGACATCAGCATGGCGATGCGGGCGCCTTCCTCGCGGCTGTAGCCGAGCTGGCGCGCGCCGGTGATGGTGATGCCCGACCGAGAGGTGCCGGGGATCAACGCCAGCATCTGCCACAGCCCCATCATCAGCGCATCGCGCAGGCCCCAGTCATCGACCTGTTTTACCTCGGCCCCTTTCTGGTCGGCCCAGTACAACAGCAGCCCGAAGCCCAGCATGGTCCAGCCGATCACGGTGATCGAGCGCAGGCTGTCGCTGAACCCGCTGAAATGCAGCGCCGCGCCGAACAGCACGGTGGGAATGGTGGCGACGACCAGCCCCATCGTCAGCCGGGCGCCGGGGGTGTCCAGGCGACCGCTGAGGGCGCGGGGCAGCCCGGCCAGCCCCATGCGGACATCACGCCAGAAATAGATCACCACCGCTGCCAGCGTCCCGACATGAACGGCGACGTCGATCACCTGGCCCTGGTCCTCCAGACCGGTCAGCCCGGGCAGCAGAATCAGATGTCCTGAGGAGGAAACCGGCAGAAATTCAGTGATTCCCTGGATCAAAGCCACCAGCACCAGTTGAAATATCGGCATTCTGAAATCGTCCTCTGCGGGCCGCAACCCGGCCATAACCTGTCGGGATCCTGTATAAATCCCGGTCTTGATTATGAAAGTCCCGATTATGGTCCGGATCGGACCTAAAATCTCTGTACATTTCTGCGGAACACGGTATCAGAGGGGCAAGAGCTGATAAAATAGGTCAGCATAGTTGACATAAAGCGTGCCGATACCTGCAAAGGTACCCTCGCAGCCAGACAAACGATGGAGTCCAGCCCGTGGCCAAGCAACCGATGCTGAAATTTGTGCAGATCGAACGCGACATGCCTCAAAAGCGTGACGCGAGCGTACGCAAGGAAGACTTCAATGAGATCTACGCGGAATATGCCGCCGCCAAGGCAGAGGAGCAGGCCAGCCGCTGCAGCCAGTGCGGCGTGCCCTATTGCCAGAGCCACTGCCCGCTGCACAACAACATCCCCGACTGGCTGCGCCTGACGGCAACCGGCCGCCTGGAAGAGGCCTACGAGGTCAGCCAGGCCACCAACACCTTCCCCGAGATCTGCGGCCGCATCTGCCCGCAGGACCGCCTGTGTGAAGGCAACTGCGTGATCGAGCAGTCGGGCCACGGCACCGTCACCATCGGCTCGGTCGAGAAATACATCACCGACACCGCCTGGGAAAACGGCTGGGTCAAGCCCGCAGCGCCGCTGGCCGAGCGCAGCGAGAGCGTTGGCATCATCGGTGCCGGCCCCGGTGGCCTGGCGGCCGCGGACATGCTGCGCAAGGCAGGCGTGCAGGTCACCATCTATGACCGCTATGACCGCGCCGGCGGGCTGCTGATGTACGGCATCCCCAGCTTCAAGCTGGAAAAGGACGTGGTCGAGCGCCGCAACAAGCTGCTGGCCGACGGTGGTGTTACCTTCAAGCTGAACTGCACCGTGGGCGAGGACATCTCGTTCGAGGATATCCGCGCCAAGCATGACGCGGTGATCATCGCCACCGGCGTCTACAAATCGCGTGATCTGTCGATGCCGGGAAGCGGTGCAGAGGGTATCGTCAAGGCGATCGATTTCCTCACCGCCTCCAACAAGAAGAGCTTTGGCGATGCGGTTGAAGCCTTTGACAACGGCGATCTGAATGCCGCGGGCAAGAAGGTCGTGGTGATCGGTGGCGGCGATACCGCGATGGATTGCGTGCGCACCTCGATCCGTCAGGGCGCGACATCCGTGAAATGCCTCTACCGCCGCGACCGCGCCAACATGCCCGGCTCGCAACGTGAAACCCAGAACGCCGAGGAAGAAGGCGTGGTGTTCGAATGGCTTTCCGCGCCCAAGGGCTTCACCGAGGAGGGCGGCAAGGTCGCCGGCGTGATGGTGCAGAAGATGCGCCTTGGTCAGCCGGACGCCTCGGGCCGTCAGGCACCTGAGGTGATCGAGGGCGCGGACTACGTCGAAGAGGCCGATCTGGTGATCAAGGCGCTGGGCTTTGAACCGGAGGATCTGCCGACCCTTTGGGACCAGCCGGAGCTGCCGGTGACCCGTTGGGGCACCATCAAGGCCGCATTCAAGACCGGTGCCACCGAGCTTGAGGGTGTCTATGCTGTGGGCGACATCGTGCGCGGTGCCTCGCTGGTGGTCTGGGCGATCAAGGATGGCCGGGACTGCGCCGAGGCGATCCTGGAGAAATTCAACAGCAAGGCCGCGGTGGCTGCGGAGTAACCCGCCACCGCCCCTGCACCAACCAGGCTGCGGCGCGGCGGGTGTGGGGGAGCAGCAAAAGTCAGCAGTGCTGACCTAGCCAGCAGGAGGACACGGAGATGGGCGAATTGCAGGGACAATGCATGTGCGGCGCGGTGACCGTCACCGCCACCCCGGCACGCGACGCCGTGGCCGCCTGTCATTGCCAGATGTGCCAGCGCTGGGCTGGCGGGCCGTTCCTGAGCTTTCAGGCTGCCCCCGGCTATGCAGCACTGGGACCGGTTCAGACCTATCAGTCCTCGGGCTGGGCGGAACGTGCCTTTTGCAGCAAATGCGGCTCGGCGCTGTGGTACCGCATGACCTCGGGAAAACATCAGGGCCAGACGCAGATCTCGGCTGGCCTGTTTGACAATGCAGGCGGCAATGAACTGCGCCTGGAACTTTATATCGACAAGAAGCCAGCGGGCTATGCGTTCGATGCCAGCAGCCGGAAACTGACCGGCGCTGACGTGATCGACATGTTTGCCCCGTGCCAAGAAGGAAACAGCCAATGACCAAATATGATGCAGATTGGGTGCGCGCCGAAGAAGCCAAGCGCAAGTGGCTGGCGGAGAACGGCCTGTATTCCGAGGAGGAAGAGCATTCCTCCTGCGGCGTGGGGCTTGTGGTCTCCGTTGACGGCAAGAAGAGCCGCAAGGTGGTCGAGGCCGGCATCGACGCGCTGAAGGCGATCTGGCACCGCGGCGCGGTGGATGCCGACGGCAAGACCGGCGACGGCGCGGGCATCCATGTGCAGATCCCGGTGCCCTTCTTCCACGACCAGATCCGTCGCACCGGCCATGAGCCGCACGAGGACGAGTTGATGGCGGTGGGCCAGGTGTTCCTGCCGCGCACCGATTTCGGCGCGCAGGAGAAGTGCCGGACCATCGTCGAGACCGAGATCCTGCGGATGGGCTATTTCATCTACGGCTGGCGTCATGTGCCGGTGGATGTGTCCTGCCTGGGCGAAAAGGCCAACGCCACCCGCCCCGAGATCGAGCAGATCCTGATCTCCAACACCAAGGGCGTGGACGAGGAAACCTTCGAGCGCGAGCTCTATGTGATCCGCCGCCGCATCGAGAAGGCCGCGGCGGCTGCGGGCATCAACGGGCTGTACCTCGCGTCGCTGTCGTGCCGCTCGATCATCTACAAGGGCATGATGCTGGCCGAGCAGGTGGCGGTGTTCTACCCCGACCTGATGGACGAACGCTTCGAGAGCGCCTTCGCGATCTATCACCAGCGCTATTCCACCAACACCTTCCCGCAGTGGTGGCTGGCGCAGCCGTTCCGCATGCTGGCCCACAACGGCGAGATCAACACGCTGAAGGGCAATGTGAACTGGATGAAGAGCCATGAAATCCGCATGGCGTCTTCGACCTTTGGCGACTACGCCGAAGACATCAAGCCGATCATCGCCAGCGGTGCGTCTGACTCGGCGGCGCTGGATGGCGTGTTCGAGGTCCTGGTGCGCGCGGGCCGTTCCGCGCCGATGGCGAAAACCATGCTGGTGCCCGAAAGCTGGTCCAAGCAGGCGGTGGAGCTGCCGCAAGCCTGGCGCGACATGTACTCCTACTGCAACTCGGTGATGGAGCCCTGGGACGGCCCCGCTGCTCTGGCGATGACCGATGGCCGCTGGGTCTGCGCCGGTCTGGACCGCAATGGCTTGCGTCCGATGCGCTATGTGGTGACCGGCGACGGTCTGGTGATCGCGGGTTCGGAAGCGGGCATGGTGCCGATCGACGAGGCAACCGTTGTCGAAAAAGGCGCGCTGGGGCCGGGCCAGATGCTGGCCGTCGACATGCAGAAGGGCCAACTCTACCACGATACCGAGATCAAGGACAAACTCGCCCGCGCACTGCCCTTTGGCGAGTGGGTGAGCAAGATCAGCGACTTGGATTCGACGCTGTCCGGGGTGACCGAAAAGCCCCTGTTCTCCGGCGAGGAGCTGCGCCGCCGTCAGGTCGCGGCCGGCTATTCGATCGAGGAACTGGAGCAGATCCTGGCGCCGATGGCCGAGGATGGCAAAGAGGCGCTGGCCTCGATGGGGGATGACACCCCGTCGGCCGTGCTGTCGAAAATGTACCGTCCGCTGAGCCACTTCTTCCGCCAGAACTTCAGCCAGGTGACCAACCCGCCGATCGACAGCCTGCGCGAATACCGGGTGATGTCGCTGAAGACGCGCTTCGGCAATCTGAAGAACGTTCTGGACGAGGACAGCTCCCAGACCGAAATCATCGTGCTGGAAAGCCCCTTTGTCGGCAACGCCCAGTGGGACACGCTGGTCGAGCATTTCAATGCGCCGATGGCCGAGATCGACTGTACCTTTGCGCCCGGTCGGGGTGCCCTGAGCGCCGCGCTGGCGCGGATCCGCAGCGAAGCCGAGGAGGCAGTGCGGTCGGGTGCCGGTCATATCGTGCTGACCGATCAGTATTCCGGCGCGGACAAGGTGGCGATGCCGATGATCCTCGCGACCTCCGCGGTGCATTCGCATCTGACCCGCGAAGGCCTGCGGACCTTCTGCTCGCTCAACGTGCGATCGGCGGAATGTATCGACCCGCATTACTTCGCGGTGCTGATCGGCTGTGGCGCAACCGTGGTGAACGCCTATCTGGCCGAGGATTCGCTGGCCGACCGCATCGAGCGCGGCCTGCTGGAAGGCACCCTGACCGAGAACGTCGCCCGCTACCGTGAGGCGATTGACCAGGGCCTGCTGAAGATCATGGCCAAGATGGGCATTTCGGTGGTGTCGTCCTACCGCGGTGGTCTGAATTTCGAGGCCGTGGGCCTGAGCCGTGCGATGTGCGCCGAGTATTTCCCCGGCATGACCAGCCGCATTTCTGGTATCGGTGTGACCGGTATCCAGAGCAAGCTGGAAGAAATCCACGCCAAGGCCTGGAAGTCGCCCGAGGGTGTGCTGCCGATCGGCGGTTTCTACAAGGCGCGCAAGTCCGGCGAGACCCACGCCTGGGAAGCCAGCTCGATGCACATGATGCAGATGGCCTGCAATCGTGCCTCGTTCGAGCTGTGGAAGCAGTATTCGGCGAAGATGCAGTCGAACCCGCCGATCCACCTGCGCGATCTGTTGCAGATCAAGCCCCTTGGCAAGCCGGTGCCGATCGAGGAAGTGGAATCGATCACCTCGATCCGCAAGCGCTTCGTGACGCCGGGCATGTCCCTGGGCGCCCTGTCGCCCGAGGCGCACAAGACGCTGAACGTCGCGATGAACCGCATCGGCGCCAAGTCCGACTCGGGTGAAGGTGGCGAGGATCCGGCACACTTCGTGCCCGAACCCAACGGCGACAACCCGTCGGCAAAGATCAAGCAGGTGGCCTCGGGCCGGTTCGGCGTCACGGCTGAATACCTGAACCAGTGCGAGGAGCTGGAGATCAAGGTGGCCCAGGGTGCCAAGCCCGGTGAGGGTGGCCAGCTGCCGGGTATGAAGGTCACCGACCTGATCGCCCGCCTGCGCCATTCGACCAAGGGCGTGACCCTGATCTCGCCGCCGCCGCACCACGATATCTATTCGATCGAGGACCTGGCGCAGCTGATCTATGACCTCAAGCAGATCAACCCGCGCTGCAAGGTGACGGTGAAGCTGGTAGCGTCTTCGGGCGTCGGCACCATCGCCGCGGGCGTTGCCAAGGCGAAGGCCGACATCATCCTGATCTCGGGCCACAACGGCGGCACCGGGGCTTCTCCTGCGACCTCGATCAAATATGCGGGTCTGCCCTGGGAGATGGGCCTCACCGAGGCGCACCAGGTGCTGGCAATGAACAACCTGCGCAGCCGGGTGACCCTGCGGACCGACGGTGGTCTGCGCACCGGCCGTGACATCGTGATGGCGGCAATGATGGGTGCCGAGGAATACGGCATCGGCACCGCCGCGCTGATCGCGATGGGCTGCATCATGGTGCGCCAGTGCCAGTCCAACACCTGCCCGGTGGGAGTCTGCACCCAAGACGAATCCCTGCGCGCCAAGTTCACCGGCAACGCCGACAAGGTGGTGAACCTGATCACCTTCTACGCTCAGGAAGTGCGCGAGATCCTCGCCTCCATCGGCGCGCGCAGCTTGGACGAGGTGATCGGCCGTGCCGACCTGCTGGCGCAGGTCTCCCGCGGGTCCGCGCATCTGGATGATCTGGACCTGAACCCGCTGCTGATCACGGTCGATGGCTCTGCCAACATCGTCTACAACCGCGACAAGGAGCGCAACGAAGTACCGGATACCCTGGATTCGGAAATCGTGCGCGATGCGGCGCGGTTCCTGCAGGACGGTGAGAAGATGCAGCTGTCCTACGCGGTGCAGAACACCCACCGCAGCGTCGGCACCCGCACCTCGAGCCATATCGTGCGCAACTTCGGCATGCGCAATTCCTTCCAGCCGGATCACCTGACGGTGAAACTGCAGGGCTCTGCCGGTCAGGCGCTGGGCGCCTTTGCGGCACCCGGGCTGAAGCTGGAAGTGTCGGGCGATGCCAACGACTATGTCGGCAAGGGCCTGTCGGGCGGCACCATCGTGGTGCGTCCGCCGCAGGTGAGCCCGCTGAAGGCCAGCGAGAACACCATCATCGGCAACACCGTCCTGTACGGTGCCACCGACGGGTACCTGTTTGCAGCTGGCCGTGCCGGCGAGCGCTTCGCGGTGCGCAATTCGGGTGCCAAGGTGGTGATCGAGGGCTGCGGCTCCAACGGCTGTGAATACATGACCGGCGGGGTTGCGGTGATCCTGGGCTCGATCGGCGCCAACTTCGGCGCAGGCATGACCGGTGGCATGGCGTATCTCTATGACCCGGAAGGCAAGGCCGAGACCCTGATGAACATGGAAACCCTCGTCACCTGCCCGGTGACAGTGGATCATTGGGAAGCGCAGCTGAAAGGGCTGATCGAACGGCACCTCGAGGAAACCGGCAGCCGCAAGGCGGCGGAGATCCTGCAGCACTGGGATATCGAGAAGGCCAACTTCCTGCAGGTCTGCCCCAAGGAAATGCTGAACAAGCTGCCGCATCCGCTGATGCAGGAGCAAGCGGCGGTTCCGGCGGAATAAGCCCGAAACAGAGACTGGAAACAGACACCCCCGCAGGCGAATGCTTGCGGGGGGTTCTTTTAGCGGTTGGTTCACTCGGCTAGGCTGGCCTATAGAGAGGCATGGCAAAGGCAGTGGCAAAAAAGAAGAAATCGAAGAGCAGCGGCAAGACGGCAAAGCGCAAGCTGGAGCCGTTGCAATGGCTGCGGCGCTGGGTGCTGCGGCTGGTGCTGGGGGTCGTGGCGGGCTTCGTGGCGCTTATCCTCCTGTACTCGGTGGTGAACCCGCCGATCACCCATACGATCTGGACCGAGCAGCGCCGTCTGGGCGAAGTGGACCGCATGTGGGTGCCGCTGGAAGAAATGGCGCCGGTGCTGGCGCGTTCGGTGGTCGCGGCGGAGGATGCGCAGTTCTGCCGCCACTGGGGCTTCGATGCACGGGCTATCCAGGCAGCGATCGAGGCGGGCGGAACCCGCGGTGGCTCGACCATTTCACAGCAGGTGGTGAAGAACGTCTTCCTGTGGCAGGGGCGCAGCTGGCCGCGCAAGGTGCTGGAAACATTGCTGACCCCGTTGGTCGAGATCACCTGGAGCAAGCGCCGAATCCTCGAGGTCTACCTCAACGTTGCCGAGATGGATGAAGGTGTCTTTGGTGCCGAAGCCGCGGCTCGGCGTTATTTTGGAGTCGGGCCGGAAGCGCTGACCGCGCGGCAGGCGGCGCTCATTGCCGCGGTATTGCCCAATCCCAAGGAACGCTCTGCCCGCCAGCCCAGCAGCTTTGTCCAACGCCGCGCCCGCCAGATCGCGGATGGGGCAGCCACCATCCGCGCAGACGGGCGTGCCGATTGTTTCGAGGATTGAATCTTTGTGCCTGCCGGGGCATTGCTTGACCATCTGCTGAAACCTACCGGAGACTTCATCAAGCATGGCGCGTCTGTATCACGTTCCCCTGTCCCCCTTCTGCCGCAAGGTGCGGCTGTCGTTGGCGGAGAAGAAGATCGAGGTGGAGCTGGTCGAGGAACGCTATTGGGAGCAGGATGCCGATTT
The DNA here is from genome assembly GCF_055398055.1 of Leisingera sp. S2M4. Classification (NCBI taxonomy): domain Bacteria; kingdom Pseudomonadati; phylum Pseudomonadota; class Alphaproteobacteria; order Rhodobacterales; family Roseobacteraceae; genus Leisingera; species Leisingera sp. S2M4. The sequence continues at coordinate 1,522,861 of NZ_AP040861.1, read as the reverse complement.
CCTGCGTCGCAACCCGGCCGCCAAGATTCCGGTGCTGCGGCTGGATGGCAAGATGATGGCCGAAAGCGCGGCGATCTGCGAATACCTTGAGGAAACCCGCCCCGAACCGCCGCTGATGCCGCGCGATGCCGAGGGCCGCTATGAAGTCCGCCGACTGGTGAACTGGTTCGACGACAAGTTCCACCACGAGGTGACCTCGAACCTGCTTTACGAGCGGGTGAACAAGAAGATCACCGGCCAGGGCTACCCGGACAGCCGCAACGTCAAGGCCGGTGCCAAGGCGATCAAGTATCACCTGGACTACATGGCGTGGCTGTTGGACCATCGGCGCTGGTTGGCGGGGGATACGATGACGCTGGCGGATTTCGCTGCTGCCGCGCATCTGTCGTCGCTCGACTATATCTCGGATGTGGACTGGAACCGCTCGGCCGCGGTCAAGGACTGGTATGCCAAGATCAAGTCGCGGCCCGCGTTCCGTTCGATCCTGGCGGATCAGGTGCCGGGCTTCCGGCCGCCGCCGCATTACACCGACCTCGATTTCTGATAGACCGGGCAGAGGGGCGCTGCCCCTCTTGGGCCTGCGGCCCAATTCACCCCGGAGTATTTTGGCAAAGATGAAAGACGCGGCGGACATCAAGGAAAAACTGGTGGCGCAGGCGCTGGCCGAAGGGTTTGTGTCCTGCCGGGTCTGCCGTCCCTGGGATGTGCCGGAGGTGCCGGGGCGGCTGCAGGCTTTTCTGGAGGCGGGCTATCACGGGCAGATGGGCTGGATGGCGGAGCGCACCCATTGGCGGGGTGACCCGGCCAAGCTTTGGCCCGAGGCGCGCTCGGTCATCATGCTGGCCGAGAGCTACACCCCGGAGGAGGACCCGATGGCGGTGGTCGGCCAGGCCGACCGCGGCGCGGTGTCGGTCTATGCGCGGGGCAAGGATTACCATGACCTGGTCAAAAAGCGGCTGAAGCGGCTGGCGCGCTGGCTGATCGCAGAGGCGGGCGAGGAGACCGAGGTGAAGGTCTTTGTCGATACCGCACCGGTGCCGGAAAAGGCGCTGGGCCAGGCGGCGGGGCTGGGCTGGCAGGGCAAGCACAGCAACCTGGTGAGCCGGGATTGGGGCAATTGGGCCTTTTTAGGGTCTGTTTTCACCACCTTGGAGCTGCCCTCGGACCCGCCTGAGCGCGACCGCTGCGGGTCGTGTCGGGCCTGCCTGGACAGCTGCCCCACCGATGCCTTTCCAGCGCCCTACCAGGTTGATGCGCGGCGCTGCATTTCCTACCTCACGATCGAGCACAAGGGGCCGGTGGACGAAGAGCTGCGGGCGAAGATGGGCAACCGGATCTATGGCTGCGACGATTGTCTCGCGGCCTGCCCGTGGAACAAGTTCGCGGTGGCGGCCAGCGACATGCGCTATGCCGCACGCGAGGAACTGAAGGCGCCGAGGCTGGCGGAGCTGGCCGCGCTGGATGATGCGGCATTCCGGGAGACGTTCTCCGGCTCGCCGATCAAGCGGATCGGGCGCGACCGGTTTGTGCGTAACGTCCTTTATGCCATCGGCAATTCCGGTCTGGCGGAGCTGCGCGGCGCCGCGCAGGCGCTGGTGGCTGATCCTGATCCGGCGGTGGCGGATGCGGCGACCTGGGCGCTGGCTCGTCTGCCGTGACGCAAACAGGATGGACGCGCCGCAAATAGGCGTTACACCCGAGGCAGCAAGATGAACGAGGAGAGGAGCGGGCATGGCGCTGCTGCTGGGGGTGGATACGGGCGGAACCTATACCGATGCGGTGCTGATCCGCGACGAGACGGAGGTGATCGCCAGTGCCAAGTCGCTGACTACACGGGATGATCTGGCGATAGGTGTCGGCGGTGCGGTGCAGGCGGTGCTGGCGCAATCGGGCGTCGCCCCCGAGGCGGTCTCGATGGCGGCGCTGTCGACGACGCTGGCCACCAATGCGCTGGTCGAAGGTCAGGGCGGTCGCGTGGCGCTGATCTACATTGGTTTTGCCGAGGCCGATCTGGACCGGCACGGGCTGCGGGAGGCGCTGAAGGGCGATCCGGCGCTGGTGATGGCAGGCGGCCACACCCACGCCGGCAGCGAGGCAGCAACGCTGGATGTGGCCGCGCTGGAAGCCTTTCTGCGCCGCGAGGGGACGGGCGTGACCGGGTTTGCCGTTGCCGGGGTCTTTGCCACCCGCAATCCGGCGCATGAGCTGGAGGCGGCGCGAATCATCCAGGAAATCACCGGCGCGCCGGTGACTTGCTCGCACCAGCTGTCGGCGCGGTTGAACGGACCGAAACGGGCGGTCACGGCCGTATTGAACGCGCGGCTGATCGGGATGATCGACCGGTTGATCGGTCGGGCGCAGGACAAGTTGTATGACCTCGGCATCAGGGCGCCAATGATGGTGGTGCGCGGTGACGGTGCGTTGATGAGCGCGGAACAGGCGCGGGAGCGGCCGATCGAGACCATCCTGTCTGGTCCTGCGGCTTCTATCGTCGGTGCGCGCTGGCTGACTGGCGCGCAGAATGCGCTGGTCAGCGATATCGGCGGCACGACCACGGATGTTGCGCTGATCCGCGATGGGCGACCGGCCATTGATCCGGCAGGCGCGCAGGTCGGAGGGTTCCGCACCATGGTCGAGGCCGTTGCGATGCGTACCACCGGGTTGGGCGGCGACAGCCAGGTGCATATGAACGCCTCTGGCCTGGCTGGTGGTGTGACGCTGGGGCCTCGGCGGTTGGTACCGGTGGCGCTGATCGCCACGGAGGCGCCGGAACGGGTGCATGCCGCCCTTGACAGCCAGCTGCATGCGAGCACCGTGGGTGAACATGACGGGCGGTTCGTGCGGGCGGTACCGGGCGGTGCAGTGGCCGGTTTGGGCGAACGCGAGGCTGCCTTGCTGGCGCGGATCGGTACCGAGGTGCAGCCCTTGGGGCAGGTGTTGCGGACCCGGATCGATCAGGCGGCGCTGGCGCGGCTGGTGGATCGCGGGCTGGTGCAGATGGCGGGGGTGACGCCCTCGGATGCAAGCCATGTGCTGGGACGGCTGGAGAGCTGGGACCGGGAGGCGGCAGTGAAAGCGCTGACGCTGTTTGCCCGCCGCCGTGCAGGCAGTGGCAACCGGCTGGCGCGCGATGCCAAAGAGCTTGCGCGCATGATCATCGACCAATTGACCGAACAGACGGCTTTGACCTTGTTAGAGACTGCTATTGCAGAGGAGGCCGAGGGTTTCGACTTGCCTGCGGAGCAGCTTGCGCGGCATGTTCTGTTGCAAAAGGGGCTGTCAGGGCACCGCGGGCTGCTGGCGCTGGATGCGTCGGTGAATGTTGATGTCGTCGGCCTAGGCGCTTCGGCGCCCAGCTATTACCCGGCCGTTGGAGAACGCCTGCGTGCGCGGATGATACTGCCGGAGCACGCCGGTGTGGCCAATGCCATCGGTGCGGTCGTTGGCCGTGTGTCCATGCGGCGCACTGGTACCGTGACCGCGCCAGCCGAAGGCAAATTCCGCGTGCACCTGGAGAGTGGTCCGCAAGACTTCATGGAGAGAGATGCGGCATTGGCGGCTTTGGAGCATGCCCTGTCCGAGGAGGCCCGAGGCGCTGCAGAGGCGGCGGGGGCCGATGACATCCAGGTGCATGTCGCCCGGGATGTCAAAACCGCCCAGCTGGAAGCGCGGGAGGTGTTTGTCGAGGCGACCCTGACGGTGGAGGCCAGCGGGCGACCGCGGGTCGCGCGGGGCTGAAGCGGAAAGCCCACGGGACGCCCCGGAACACAGGTTGCAGGCTCTGGGCGCGCCCACTGTGGGCAGAAATACAGGCAGCCTCCGTCCCGTCGTCTTGGGCGAAGGCTGCCGTGGCAGACCTTATTCCGCTGCGGTGCTGCGCTTGGGAAGCACCCAGTCCGGACGAGGGAAATGGCAGGTGTAGCCATTGGGCAGGCGCTGCAGGTAGTCCTGATGTTCCGGCTCGGCCTCCCAGAAATCGCTGACGGGCTCCACTTCGGTCACCACTTTTCCGGGCCACAGGCCGGACGCGTTGACGTCGGCGATGGTGTCTTCGGCCACGGCTTTCTGCCGTTCGTCCACATAGTAGATGGCGGAGCGGTAGCTCATTCCGACGTCGTTTCCCTGCCGGTTTGGCGTCGTGGGATCGTGGATCTGAAAGAAGAACTCCAGCATCTCCCGGTAGGATGTGACGGCCGGGTCGAAGATGATTTCGATCGCTTCGGCGTGGGTGCCGTGGTTCTGGTAGGTGGCATTGGGCACGTCGCCACCGGTATACCCGACGCGGGTGCTGAGGACGCCTGGGCGTTTGCGGATCAGCTCTTGCATGCCCCAGAAACAGCCGCCTGCCAGTACGGCGCGTTCGGTAGTGCTCATTTCACGACCTCCACTTGGTTGATGTAATCGCCATATCCCTCGGCTTCCATGTCGTCCAGATGGACAAAGCGCAAGGACGCGGAGTTGATGCAGTAGCGCAGGCCGCCACGGTCCATCGGGCCGTCGGGGAAGACGTGGCCCAGATGGCTGTCGCCATGCGTGGAGCGGACCTCGGTGCGGATCATGCCGAGCGATCGGTCCTCAAGCTCCTGCACGTGAGCGGGTTCGATCGGTTTGGTGAAGCTGGGCCAGCCACAACCGGAATCATATTTGTCGGAAGAGGCGAACAGCGGTTCACCGGAAACGATGTCGACGTAGATGCCCGGCTCCTTGTTGTGCAGCAGCTTGCCGGTCCCGGGGCGTTCAGTTCCGGATTCCTGTGTCACGTGATATTCTTCCGCCGAGAGCGCGGCGATGGCGTCGGGGTCTTTGTGGTAGCGGGTCATGGGGTCCTCACGCCGTTGTCTATGGCAGTGGATAATGGGGGCTGGCGGCGCATTTTCAATGTCATGTTACAGGCGGCTCGCGGTGCCGTGTGCGGCGCCGCGCCCTCAGTTGGCAAAGGCGGCCGCCAGCTCGGCCGGTAGCTCGAATTCGCCAAGCACCCGCGCGCGCGCTTCCGGCGACATCTTGCGGGCGGTCTTTTCGACGATCCGTTGCACCTTCTCCGCCGGGTGTTTGGCGGCAAAGGGGGCAAAGTACCACTTCAGGAAGACCAGGCAGATGATGTCCTCCAGCGCTTGCACCTGCGGGTCGCGCTTGATGCCCTCCTTGCGCAGCATCTTGGCGGCTGCCTGCTGCGCCTCGGTGTCATAGCCAGCCTGTTGCATCAGGTTGCTCACCACCTCTGCGTGGTGTTCAGCTTCGGCCTTGCGCCAGGCCAGATAGCCGGCCCGGCCTTCGGGATAGGCTTCACGCGGGAGCTTCCAACGCTCAATGTGCTGGCCGCGGGCCGCAATCTGCAGGGTCTCGTAGGCGTCCGGAAACAGGCGTGCCTGTTCCGCAGACATGCGCTGACCGTAGAGCAGGGCGGCCGGTTGGCCGTTCTCGAGGTTGGGGTCCTTGGCGTTGGCGGCATCGATGGCCTCCATCACCTGGGTCAGTCGTGCGCTCATACGGCAATCTCCTGTCGGGTTTGGTCATAGGTTACGCTGGCAGCGGGGGCTGGTGCAACGGCGTGCGCCGCGCCAGCGGCGCCGGGCCCAAGGGGCGCGGGCGGGCGTCAGCCCGGTTTCGCCGCGCGGGAGCCCTCCACCGCTGGCTGGGCGCCCACGTGCGGCTGGCGGGCCAGTTGCACCACCAGAATGCCTGCGGTCACGATGGCCACGCCCAGCAGATCCAGCGGGCCGAGGCTTTCCCCCAACAGCAGGCTGGCAACTGCCACGCCGAAGACGGGGTTCAGGAAATGAAACGTGGCCGCGCGTATGGCGCCGATGCGGTTCAGCAGCAGCACCCAGATGAAGGTCGCCATCAGCCCCGGCACGATCGTGGTGTAGACAAAGGCGGCAGCCAGTCGCCAGGTCGGGGTGACAAAGATGGTTTCAAACAGCGGCGCCGCAACGAACAGGATGGCCGAGCCAACCAGCATCTGCAGTCCCACGACCATCATGAAATTCCCGCCCGAGGTGGCCCCGCGCAGCGCCAGCGTGGCGGTGGTCAGCGCCAGTACGCCCAGCACGCAGAGGGCGACCCCCATCAGGTCTACACCGGCGCTGATCCGGGTGCCCATGATCAGCGCAACACCGATGAACCCCGCCGCCAGTCCCAGATAGCCAAGTGGGCGCAGCCGCTCTCCCAGGAAGCCCCAACCGGCCAGCGCCACCAGCAGCGGCATGGTCGAGGCGATGATCGCTGCCAGCGACGCCTCGATCCATTGCATGGCGACGAAGTTTAGCCCGAGGTAGAGCGCGTTCTGGCACAGGCCAAAGATCACCGTGGCGCGCCATTGGCCGGGTGTGAGCCGCCACGTCTGCCCCAGCGCGCGGGCGATCGCGACGCCGATCAACCCCGAGATCAGGAACCGAACGGCCAGTGAAAACAGGGGCGAGGCGTCCTGCACGATGATCCGTGCCGAAGTGAAGGCCGAAGACCACATCAGGGCAAAGGCAAGCCCCATGGCAATTGCGCGTGCGTCCATCCAACATCTTCCCTGTTTGTCGCGGGGCGGTCCCAGTGTGCGCGGAGCTTCGTTCAAGCACGCCCATTGTGCAAGGTCGAAGCCAGTCGCGAAGAGCAAGCCAGCGGTTCGCGGTTGAAAAGCTCACAAAAGAAAAGGGCCGCCCGCAAGGGCAGCCCTGAAACTGGTCGGATCGCGAACCGGACTTAGCCGTTGACGCTGTCCTTCAGCGCCTTCGCGATGGTCATTTTCACGACCTTGTCGGCTTCCTTGGTGAATTTCTCACCGGTGGCAGGGTTGCGCACTTCGCGCTCGGGACGCTCGCGGCAGTAGATCTTGCCAACGCCCGGCAGGGTCACCGCGCCGCCGTTGGACACTTCGCGGGTGATCAGCGCGCAGACCGCTTCCAGCGCGGCACCGGCGGTTTTCTTGTCGCTGTCCATTTCCTCCGCCAGGGCGGCAACGAGCTGGGTTTTGGTCATCGGTTTGGACATTCTTCGTCTCCTTAAACTGCCCGAACTGTGGGGCCTCATTGCCGGACATTATCGTTATGTTGTGGGGCAACACAACTTCTTGTGTGCATTGGGCGAAGGAAATAAGGCGATTTTCACCGGAAATTCGCGAAAAAAACCGCCTATAGGAAGGCCGTTTCGTCGAAAGAGCGCAGTTTCCGGCTGTGCAGGCGCTCCAGCGGCATGCCGCGCAATCGCTCCATAGCTTTTATGCCGATTTGCAGATGTCGCGCAACTTGGGTCTGATAAAAGTCCGACGCCATGCCCGGCAACTTCAACTCGCCATGCAGCGGTTTGTCGGAGACGCAGAGCAGCGTGCCGTAGGGCACGCGGAAGCGGTAACCGTTGGCGGCGATGGTTGCACTCTCCATGTCCAGTGCGATGGCGCGGGACTGGGACAGCCGCTGCACCGGGCCGGACTGGTCGCGCAGTTCCCAGTTGCGGTTGTCGATGGTGGCGACGGTACCGGTGCGCATGATCCGCTTGAGGTCGTAGCCCTCGAATTCGGTGACCTCCTCAACCGCCTCTTCCAGCGCCACCTGGATCTCGGCCAGCGCCGGGATCGGGGTCCAGATCGGCAGGTCGTCGTCCAGCACGTGGTCCTCGCGCAGGTAGCCATGCGCCAGAACGAAGTCCCCCAGCGCCTGGGTGTTGCGAAGGCCGGCGCAATGGCCGACCATCAGCCACGCATGCGGGCGCAGCACCGCGATATGGTCGGTTGCGGTCTTGGCGTTCGAGGGACCGACGCCGATGTTGACGAGCGTGATGCCGCTCCCGTCTGCCCGCTTCAGGTGGTAGGTGGGCATCTGCGGCAGCTTGGTCAGCGCGGGGATTGGTGCTGCCGGATCGGTGATCTCGTGATCGCCGGTGCTGACAAAGCTGGTGTAGCCCGACTCCGGGTCCGCCAGCTGGGCGCGTGCATAGGCCTCGAATTCGGCCACGTAGAACTGGTAGTTGGTGAACAGTACGTGGTTCTGGAAATGCTCTGGGCTGGTCGCCGTGTAATGGCTGAGCCGCGCCAGCGAGTAGTCGATGCGCTGGGCGGTGAACAGCGCCAGAGGGCCGGTGCCGTTGGCGGGCTGGAAGGTGCCGTTGACGATGTCGTCATTGGTGGTCGACAGATCCGGCACATCAAAGACATCGCGCAGGGTAAAGCCGGCCGCGCCTTCCTGCGGCACGGTCAGATCGGGGCGCGAGGCGACCGCGAAATGCACCGGGATCGGCGTGTCGGAGACACCGATGGTCACCGGCTGGCCGTGGTTGCGGATCAGCAGGCTGATCTGCTGGATCAGGTAGTTGCGGAACAGGTCCGGCCGGGTCACCGTGGTGGCATAGGTGCCGGGGGCCGAGACATGGCCAAAGCTGAGGCGGCTGTCCACCTGCGCAAAGGTCAGGGTGGAGAAGCGGATTTCAGGGTAATAGGCGCGGATGCGCTGGTTGTCCGGCGCACCGTCGGCCATGGCGCGGATGAACTCCTCGCACAGAAAGGCGGTGGCCTGGTTGTACAGCAGCTCCAGCCGATCGACGGCTTCGGTTGCATCAGTGAATTGTTCAGCGGGCGGGTGGCCTGGGCGTTTGGTTGTTATCATTGTGCGGGCTCGATCACCGGGATTTTCTGGAAGGTACGGACGTCAACAAGGCCGAGGTCGGAGATCCTGAGTTCAGGGATCACCACCAAGGCCAGCAGAGAGTGCTGCATATAGGCATTGTTCAGCTTGCAACCACTGGCTTGCATTGCCTCGACCAGGGCCTGCGCCTTGGCGGCGACCTCGGTTGCGGGGCTGTCGGACATCAGGCCCGCGATCGGCAGTTCGACCAGCGCCTGTTCCTGGCCGTCGCGGAACAGGGTGATGCCACCACCGACCTCGGCCAGGCGGTTGGCGGCCAGTGCCATCTGTTCGCGGTCGGTGCCGACCACGATCATATGGTGGCTGTCATGCGCCACGGTGGAGGCCATCGCCATTTTGCCCTCGTAGCCGAAGCCCTGCACGAAGGCGTTGGTGACGCCGCCGGTGGCGCGGTGGCGCTCGACCAGCGCGATCTGGCAGACCTCGTCCGTGCCCTCGACCAGCCCGTCGATGACGGGCAGTTCAGCCTTCAGCGCCTTGGTCGGGGCCTGGTTTTCAACTACACCGATCACATTGGCGGTGACGGCATTGGCGCCCTCGGGGGCTTTCACCTCGAAGTCCGCAGCACCCAGTTCGTGGCCCAGGTGCACTGTGCCGCGGGCATGCGCCGGCCAGTCCAGATGTGGGCAATCCACCTTGATAGAGCCTGATTCCGCCACGATCTGGCCGCGCGCGATCACCACTTCGATCGGCAGCTCGCGCAGGTCGGAGGTCAGGATCACATCAGCGCGGCGCCCCGGCGTGATCGAGCCGATCTCGCGCTCCAGCCCGAAATGGGTCGCGGTGTTGATCGTCGCCATCTGCAAGGCAACCACCGGGTCGCAGCCGCAGGCAATGGCGTGGCGCACCACCCGGTTCATATGACCATCATTGACCAGCGTGCCGGAGTGGCAGTCGTCGGTGCAAAGGATGAAGTTTCGCGGATCGAGACCCTTCTCCGTGATGGCGGTGATCTGCGCCTCGACGTCGTACCAGGCGGAGCCCAGCCGCACCATGGCGCGCATGCCCTGACGCATCCGGGCGATGGCGTCGGCCTCACAGGTGCCTTCGTGATCGTCGGCCGGGCCGCCCGCCACATAGGCCGCGAAATCGGGGCCAAGATCGGGCGAGGCATAATGCCCGCCCACGGTTTTGCCGGCGCGCTGGGTGGCGGCGATCTCCGCCAGCATTTTCGGGTCCCCCGCGGCAACGCCGGGGAAGTTCATCATCTCGCCCAGACCAATGATACCGGGCCAGTTCATCGCCTCGGCCACGTCCTCGGCCGAGATTTCATAGCCTGTGGTCTCCAGCCCCGGCGCCGAGGGCGCGCAGCTGGGCATCTGGGTGAAGATGTTGACCGGCTGCAGCAGCGCCTCGTCATGCATCAGGCGCACGCCTTCGAGGCCGAGCACATTGGCGATCTCATGCGGGTCGGTGAACATCGAAGTGGTGCCATGCGGGATCACCGCGCGGGCAAATTCCGCAGGCGTCAGCATGCCGCTCTCGATATGCATATGGGCGTCGCACAGGCCGGGGATCATGTAGCGGCCATTCGCCTCGATGATCTTTGTGTCCGGCCCGGTGCAATAGGACGCATCCGGCCCGACGTAGGCAATGCGGCCCGCGGTGATTGCAATGTCGTGGCCTTCGAGCACCTCACGGGTGTGAACGTTCACCCATTTGCCGCCGCGGATCACCGTATCGGCGGCAGCGCGTCCGGCAGCGGTTTCGATGAGTTGAGGAGCGACGTCGGGCCAGCTTGGGAAGGTCTTGTTTGTCATGGCCTACTGTTGATGATTGCGCGCAAGGGTGCAAGACCCCTAGGCGCGGATCGTCACAGGGGTATGAAAACGGACGCGGACTGCGGGTGATTCCGCCGGGGCGGGCCGGGTTTCCATTCCGCAACCTTTGGGCGATGCTGGCGGCAGCGCAATTTGCCGGAAGGGATGCCGATGCACGCCATTGCAGATACCACCGCCCTGGTCGAGGAGGGGGTGCTGACCCCGGATCAGGCCCGCCGGATCGAGGCGCGCTCGCGCGAGGTGATGGTGCAGCTGGCGGTGAACGCCATCCTGTGTTTTGGCATCATCGCCGCCACCGCGGGCTTCATCTTCTGGCTGGCGGATCCGCTGGCGGTGGCGCTGACCGGGCTGTTGATGCTGGGCGGCGGGCTGGTGGTGCTGGCGCGGGGTGGCGCGATGCTGCGGATGTTCGGCAATTCCGCAACCCTGATCGGCGCGGGCATGCTGCTGGGCGGCGCCGCGATTGAGCTGGTCGACAAGCATGAGGCCATCGCTGGCTGGGTGATGCTGCCCGCCGGCGCATTGGTCACCGGGATCTGCGTCTGGCGCTGGCGGCAAGGCGCATGGTCCACCGAATTTGTGTTGGGCGCGGTGCTGCTGATGGGGCTGGCGATGCATCTGGCAGGGATCGAGCTGCTGTTGCAGCAGCACGAGATCGGCTCGCCCCTGCGCAATCTGGTGCTGCTGTATTACACGGCGGCGATTGCGCTGGCAGGCTGGCTGATCGACGTGCGTTTTGTCACCGCGCTGGCGATTGCGCCCTTTGCACAGATGCTGGAGACCGGCACCAGCTATTTTCATGCGGCCTATGTGTTTTATTCACCGGAATCGACGCTGACGATCCTGCAGATGGCGGCTCTGATTGGCCTGTGCCTCTGGGGCGCTGCCCGGCTGGCTGATCGAGACGCCCGGCACCTGCGCATCCTTGCGATCCTCGGCTTTGCGATTGCCAACCTCTGCGCGCTGGTCGGCTCGCTGTGGGGCGATGTGGTGGGCGAAACCGTCTGGGGGCCGGGGCGCTTCCGGGACGGTTATGCCGATTGGGAAAGCTATGCCGCGGCGCGCGATGCCTTTCGCGACTCTGCTCTGTTCATTTCCGAGGGCGTCTATTCGGTGCTCTGGGCCGCTGTGCTGGCGGCGGTGATCTTTTGGGCGGCGCAGCGGCATCAGCGCGGGCTGTTCAATGCGGGCATGACATTCGCCGCGATCCACGCCTATACCCAGATGTTCGAGAGCTTCGCGGATGAGCCGCTGGCCTATGTGATCGGCGGGCTGGCAGCGATTCCGCTGGCCTGGGGGCTGTGGCGGCTGAACCTGTGGATGGCGGCGAAACAGGCCTAGCTGCCGCTGCCGCGGAGGCTGCGCGGGGTGGTGCCGAACTCCGTCCTGAAGGCGCGGGTTAGCGCGCTGGGATCGTCGTAGCCGCAGCGCAGCGCGATTTCCGAGACGTTCAAAACAGTCTCTAGCACAAGCTTTCGCGCCTCGATCAGCCGCAAGCGCCGGTAGACGGCCTGCGGTGTCGCGCCCAGATCCGCGCGCATGCGGCGCTCCAGATCCTTCTGGCTGCGCCCCGTTTGACGGGCGACCTCGGCTATTGGCAGCGGGGTTTCCAGATTGGCCTGCATCAGCGCCACCGCGCGGGCAACGGGGCGGCTGCGGGCCAGGATCGGATCCTGGGTGTCGGTGGCCTCGGCCGCCATGAACAGCGCCGCCACCTCTAGCCGCAGGGCCGCGCCGTGGTGCTGGCCGATCAGCTCCATCATCGTGTCAAAGGCCGCCAGCGCGCCGGTGCAGGTGATGCGGTTGCCATCCATCACGTGACGTGCGCGCTGGGCCTGCACCTCGGGGAAGCGCTCGGCAAAGCGGGTCAGCTCCTGCCAATGGATGGTTGCCTGATGCCCGTCCAGCAGCCCGGCCTGCGCCAGCAGCCAGGCGCCGGTGTCGAACCCCGCCAGCACATCATAGCGCCGCGCCGCCGACTGGAGCGCGCGGCTGGCCGCAACCGTGGCATGGCGCAGGAAATCATAGGAGGGCATCGCGATCAGCATATCGCCGCGGCAGTCGGCCAGCCGCCCATGAGCGCGCACCTCCATTCCCGAAGACGACACCGCAGTCCCGCCATCCAGCGTCAGGAAGCGCCAGCCATAGACCTGACGCCCGGCAAAGGTGTTGGCAGCGCGCAGGGGTTCGACCGTATTCGCCAGACAATGGGCCGAATAAGCATCGAACAGCAGCACGTCCACCTGCCGCACCGCGGCGTGATCTTTTGTCCAGTTTTGCATGATTTCATCTAACTTTGCATGATGAGGTGAGGCAAGCGGCGTAACCTGACACACAACAGATTTGCAAAGGATGTCCGCCATGCAGTTCGGAATGACCGAAGAACAGTCGATGATCGTCGAGACCACCCGCGCCTTTGTCGAAAAGGAGCTGTACCCGCATGAGGCGGAGATCGAGCGAACCGGTCATCTGGACATGGACGTGATCCGTGACGTCCAGAAGAAGGCGATGGAAGCGGGGCTTTATGCGGCCAATATGCCCGAGGAAGTCGGTGGCGCGGGCCTCGATACGCTGAGCTGGCTGCTGTACGAAAAGGAACTGGGTCGCGCCAATTATGCGCTGCATTGGACCGGGGTTGCGCGGCCGTCGAACATCCTGCTGGCAGGCACCGAAGAGCAGAAGGAAAAATACCTGTTCCCCTGCATCCGGGGCGAGAAGTGGGATTGCCTGGCCATGACGGAGCCGGACGCGGGCTCGGACCTGCGCGGCATGAAGGCCACTGCGCGCAAGGACGGTGATGACTGGATCCTGAACGGCACCAAGCATTTCATCAGCCACGCGGATATTGCAGATTTCGCCATCTGCTTCATGGCCACCGGGGTTGAGGACACCCCGCGCGGGCCGAAGAAGAAGATCACCGCCTTCTTTGTCGACAAGGGCACGCCGGGGTTCGAGGTGCGCGAGGGTTACGGCAACGTCAGCCACCGGGGCTACACCAATGCGGTGCTGGAATTCGATGACTGCCGCCTGCCGTCCTCGGCCATCCTGGGCGAGGTCGACAAGGGGTTCGAGGTCGCCAACACCTGGCTGGGTGCCACGCGCCTGCAGGTGGCCGCCACCTGCCTTGGGCGCGCTGACCGCGCGCTGCAGCATGCGCTGGAATACGCGGCGGAGCGCAAGCAGTTCGGCCAGCAGATCGGCAAGTTCCAGGGCGTCAGCTTCAAACTCGCCGACATGGCGCTGGAGCTGAAGGCGGCAAATCTGCTGACCTGGGAGGCCGGCTGGAAGTTCGACCAGGGAACCGTAACAGAGAGCGACATGTCGATGGCCAAGCTGAAGGCGACCGAGATGCTGGCGATGGTCGCGGATGAGGCGATCCAGATCCACGGCGGCATGGGGCTGATGGACGAGCTGCCGCTGGAACGCATCTGGCGCGACGCGCGGGTGGAGCGTATCTGGGAAGGCACCAGTGAAATCCAGCGGCACATCATCAGCCGCGAGATGCTGCGCGCCTTGGGAGGCTGACATATGACCGGGACCGCGACCCCGAAACCCGTTGTGACCATTACCTACTGCATCGGCTGCAACTGGCTGCTGCGCGCGGGCTGGATGGCGCAGGAGCTGCTGCAAACCTTTCAGGACCAGCTGGGCGGGGTGACCTTGGTCCCCGGAGATTTGGGCGGGATCTTTGAGATCCATGTTGATAAGGAGCTGGTCTGGGAACGCAAACGGGACGGCGGCTTTCCTGATGTGAAAGAACTGAAAACCCGCGTGCGTGACCGGATCAGCCCTGAACAAGACCTCGGCCATCTGGACCGTGGCAAGACCGGTGAATAGGATCTCATGCAGTCTCTAAATAGGCTTTTTCGCCCCAAAACCATTGCTGTAATCGGAGGCGGTGCCTGGTGCCGACTGGTGATCACGCAATGTCAGAAAATGGGGTTCAAGGGCTCCATCTGGCCCGTCCATCCCAAGGCCGACGAGGTGGCGGGCTTGCCTGCGGTCCGGGATGTGGAAAGTCTGCCCGCGGCGCCCGACGCTGTGTTCATCGGGGTGAACCGCTTTGCCACGAACGAGGTCGTGCGGGCCCTGGCGACACGTGGTGCGGGCGGCGCGGTCTGTTTTGCCTCCGGCTTTCTTGAGGCCGAGGCGGAAGATGCCGAGGGTGCGGATCTGCAGGCACAACTTCTTGAGGCGGCGGGAGATATGCCGATCCTCGGGCCGAACTGCTATGGGTTTATCAACTACCTTGATGGCGCGCTGCTGTGGCCGGACCAGCATGGTGGCGTCACCGCCGAGACCGGCGTGGCGCTCATCACCCAAAGTTCCAACATCGCCATCAATCTGACCATGCAGAAGCGGGGCTTGCCGCTGGCCTATGTGGTGACCGCCGGCAACCAGGCACAGACTGGTATCGCCGCCATCGGCGAGGCGCTGCTTGAGGACGAACGAGTCACTGCGCTGGGTCTGCATATCGAGGGCTTTGGCGATCTGCGCGCGTTCGAATCGCTGGCGGCGCGCGCCCGTGCGCTGGGCAAACCGATCATAGCGCTGAAGGTCGGCAAATCGGCCGAAGCCCAGGCCGCGACTGTTTCCCATACCGCTTCGCTTGCGGGCGGTGACGCGGGAGCCGGGGCTTTGCTCTCACGCCTTGGCATCCCGCGTCTGGAGGATCTGCCCTCGTTTCTGGAGACACTGAAGCTGTTGCATGTGACAGGGCGACTGCCTTCGAACCGTATTGCGACCATCAGTTGCTCGGGCGGAGAGGCAAGCCTGGCGGCGGATACAGGCCATACGCGGGCAGTCGAGTTCCCGCCCCTGAACGCGCGGCAGACAGCCGATCTGCGGGCGGCCCTAGGCCCCATGGTGGCGCTGGCCAACCCGCTCGACTACCACACCTATATCTGGCGGGACGCCGATGCGATGACGCAGGCATTCTCGGCGATGATGGATCCCCAGCTGGCGATCACCCTGCTGATCGTCGATTTCCCGCGCGCGGATCGCTGCGATGCATCGGACTGGGAGTGTGCCATCGAGGCAGCCATCGGCGCGCGGCGCACCACCGGGGCCAATGTTGGTCTGGTGGCGACCTTGCCGGAACTTCTACCCGAAGATGTGGCGGCCCGCTTGTTGGCGGCAGGCGTGGTGCCGTTCTGTGGTCTCAGCGAAGCCATCGCCGCATGCGAAGCGGCCAGCCTGCTGCCGCCGGAACTACCGGCGCCCTTGTTGCTGCCGACCCCGACGGTTGAGCCGGACCTGGTCCCGGAGGCCGATGCCAAGTGGCAGCTGGCGGAATATGGCCTGCGGGTTCCCCGTTTCAAACGGGCGGCATCAGCGGCCAATGCGCGTGCGGTGGCGGTGGATGTGGGGTTCCCGGTCGTGTTGAAGGGCGAAGGTGTCGCCCACAAGACCGAGGCGGGGGCGGTTGCGCTGAACCTCAGCACGGGGCAAGAGGTCAGCGACGCTGCATTCGCGATGCCCGCCAAGCGCTTCCTGGTGGAGGAAATGGTCACCGACGTGGTGGCGGAGCTGCTGATCGGGGTCGTCAAGGATCCGGCACATGGCTTTGTCATGACGCTGGCTGCGGGCGGTGTCCTGACCGAGCTGCTGGAGGACCGTGTGTCCTTTCTGCTGCCAGCCAGCGATGCGGCAATTGCGTCGGCCCTGAATGGGCTGCGGATTTCCCGGCAGTTGCAGGGGTATCGTGGCGCCGCGGCCGCCGATCGGGATGCCATCCTGCGGGCGATCCGCGCGGTGGAGGCCTACGTGATGGAAAACGCCTTGGGCCTGGAAGAAATCGAAATCAATCCGCTGCTCTGTACTCCGGCTGATGCCGTTGCCGCGGATGCGTTGCTGCGGCGCAAGTACTGAACAGCCATTCTGGAGGACACCACATGAGCGAAAGCCCTGTCAAAACGCGCCGGGACGGCGCCATCCTGGAGGTCACGCTGGACCGCCCCAAGGCCAACGCCATCGACCTGAAGACGAGCCGGGCCATGGGCGAGGTGTTTCGCGATTTCCGGGATGACCCGGATTTGCGGGTGGCCATCCTCACCGGTGGTGGCGAAAAGTTCTTTTGCCCCGGCTGGGACTTGAAGGCGGCCGCGGACGGCGACGCGGTGGATGGTGATTATGGCGTCGGCGGCTTTGGCGGGCTGCAGGAACTGCGCGACATGAACAAGCCCGTGATCGCCGCGGTCAACGGAATCGCTTGCGGAGGCGGGCTGGAGCTGGCGCTGTCGGCGGACATGATCATCGCGGCAGATCATGCCACCTTCGCCCTTCCGGAAATCCGGTCCGGTACCGTGGCCGACGCCGCCAGCGTCAAGCTCCCCAAGCGGATCCCCTATCACATCGCCATGGAACTTCTGCTGACCGGGCGCTGGTTTGACGCCGAGGAGGCCCATCGCTGGGGGCTGGTGAATGAGATCGTGGCCGCGGATCAGTTGATGGACCGGGCTTGGGAACTTGCGCGTCTCCTGGCGTCCGGTCCCCCCCTGGTCTACGCGGCGATCAAGGAGATCGTGCGGGATGCCGAGGACAGCAAGTTCCAGGATGCGATGAACCGAATAACCCGCCGTCAGCTCAAGACAGTGGATGTGCTCTACGGGTCCGAGGACAATCTGGAAGGCGCCCGTGCCTTCGCCGAGAAGCGCGACCCAGTTTGGAAAGGCCGGTAATCCGGTAACCAGCCCGGAAAGGCCGGTGAGGCGGGGTCTCCCGCCTGCTTCTGGCCAATGGAGGATTGGCCGAACCAGTTGGGCATGGCGCCGCGCCAAGGCGCGGCGCGGTTGCGCCTGATCGCTGGCCCACGCGCGCGCAGTCAGACCTTTTGGAACAGGGCGATGAAGGCGGTGTCGTTCCGGTGCGGCCCCCTTGCAGCGGGGCCGTATATCGGCACGTCATCGAGTGAGAAATCCTTGATCCATTGCCCGTTTTGCAAACGTTTGAAGGCCTGATCGAACCCGGCCGTTTCGAAGAAGCGGGCATTCACTGACAAAGCGAATTGTGCGCCGGGCACGGCAGTTCGCAGAAGGGCAGGCAGCACCTCGGGGCCAAGGTGGCCATGGGTGAAAGTGCCGGAAGATACCACCCCGCGATAGACACCGCGGGGCACCGGTATGCCCTCGGTTAGGTCGGCTTCGATCACGTCGCGGTAGGCGTCCTTGCGCAGCGCACGGCCCAGCATCGCCGGGCTGATGTCCGTGGCATCCACCGGTTCCAGTCCCAGCCTGCGCAGGGCGACCCCACAAAGGCCTGTGCCGGCACCGACATCGAGGATCGGTCCCTGACCACCGGCATCAGCAAACGCGCGCGCAACTGAGTCGGGCAGCGTGTAGCCCTCCCCGGCGGCAAATTCCGCGTCGTAGCTGTCGGCCCATGCGCCATAAAACTGTCTGGAGTCGCTTGGCGATTTCAGGGCGTAGGCGTCCGAAAGTTTCTGTTTTGGCGTATCCATGCGGCCTATCAAAAGATGGAAGAGGCGCGGAATCAACCCTTGCACCCCTGAGCCAGTGCACGCATCAAGAGACAATGGGTAAAACACTTCTTTGTCTTGGGTTTGGCTATACGGCGCGGGCACTGGCCCCGCGTCTGATCGCGCGCGGCTGGCGCGTCATCGGTACCACGCGGGACGTGGTCCCGGGCGATGTGCTGGACGTGCAACTGCAGCGTTGGCCCGGTACTCGGTTGCCGCTGGAGGGGGTGACCCACGTCCTGAGCTCGATCGCGCCGACCGGGGCCGGTGATCCCGTTATGGCTGAGCTTCGCGACCAGTTTGAGGCGGCTTCGGATCTGCAATGGGTGGGTTATCTGTCGACCACGGCAGTCTACGGCGATCATGGTGGTGACTGGGTGGACGAGGATACGCCGCTGACCCCGGCCAGCTTGCGCGGCGAATGGCGGCAGCGCGCGGAGGCCGAGTGGCAGGCGGTGCCCGGGCTGCCCTTACACATCTTCCGTCTGGCCGGCATCTACGGCCCTGGTCGCGGGCCCTTCGCCAAGCTGATGGCGGGCAAGGCGCGCCGGATTGTCAAACCGGGACAGGTTTTTTCACGCATTCACGTGGAGGATATCGCGCGCGTTCTGATGGCCTCGATGATGCAACCGCGGCCGGGCGCGATCTACAATGTCTGCGATGATGATCCCGCCCCGCCTCAGGACGTGTTGGGATATGCAGCTGAATTGCTGGGGCTGCCTGTACCTGCCGAAGTGCCTTTTGAAGAGGCCGGCATGACCCCGATGGCGCGCAGCTTCTATGGAGAAAACAAGCGCGTCAGCAACCGTCGTATCAAGGAAGACCTGGGCATCAGCCTATTGTATCCGAGCTACCGCGAAGGGTTGCGGGCCGTGCTTGCGGCGGAGGATATGGAGAGCTTTGTTCCGCCTTCAGAGCCTCCGGGTGTGTGACCGGATTGAAGCAGCGCGTCATTCGGCGGCCAAAGGGCAAATCTGCCGACCCCGTCCGGCACACGAAAATTTGTGCCGGTCGCACAGGATTGCCATCTTGACGAAGCCGACCCGGGCCATGAGAAATGCTGTCATGGAGCGTCTGGCGCAAATCTCTTGGATCTTCAGAATGGTCACTGCCTACGCAGTGATTCTGGGGATGCTATTTTCCCTGCCGTCAGCCGCGCATGCTTTTGCTGGCCACCACGATGCTCCGCACCTTGCCCATGCTGAAGATACACATGCTGGAGTACCGGGCGCGGTGCATGCGGCCAATGCCCACCACGTGACAGCGCAGGACAGCCACGGCACCGTTGATGACCTGGACACCACGAATTGCTGCGCAGGCTCCTGTATGGCGGTTGCGGTGCTTTCCCTGCAGCCAACGGAAATTGTGCTGAAGCAGTCCGAGCGCTGGGCGCAAAGGGATTCGCAATTGCCCTCGCGTGAGCAGATCGCACTGCTGCGTCCTCCGAGACACTGAGACATCTGAACCGTTTCGGCGGTTTTTAGCCCGCTCCTGCGTGCACATGCAGGAGCAGTTCAGATCATTCTCGGAATATTCACATGAAATCCTACTTTCTGGCCGGGGCGGGCGCCCTGCTGCTGGGAGCGTGCGTCGGGACACCAACGCCGCTGCCCGAAACCGCAGCGTTGGAGCGCGCGTCGCAGCCCACTGGCCCCTATCGCACCCTTGCCTATGAGGACCCCTTCAGGGGCTACGAACGCCACCAACCCAGCGGCCCCGGGTCCTGGCGCGGCGTGAATGAGCAGCAGCAGGGAGGCCACCATTGATGCGTATGAAAACGTGGCGGTTGGTCCTCGCTTGCCCGGTCGCGCTTGCGGCTTGCGCGACAGCGGTTCCCGAAAAATACACCAATCCCAAGGCTGGTTTTCAGGAGGTGGTCAGCCGGACTTCGACGGCGATCGGCAAGCGTACCGCCTTTGCCCAGACGCAAGCTGAAAACGAGGCGCTCGCCAAGGAAGTTCGCAGCCTTGTTCATGGCAAGACGATCTCGGCCGATACCGCGGTGCAGGTAGCCTTGTTGAACAACAAAGGTCTGCAAGCTTCCTATGCGGCGGTTGGGCTTTCGGCGGCCGAAGCCTGGCAACAGATGACACCGGAGAACCCGGTGGTCTCGATTGGGCTGATGGGCATCGGTGCGCCTGAACTGGGTCTCTACCGGGCGTTGGAATCCTCCGTTGCCGTGAACTTGCTGGATGTGAAAAACCGCAAGCAACGTATCGCGGTGGCCGAGGCCCAGTTCCAGCAGGCCCAGCTGAATGCGGTGAACGACACGCTGGCGTTGGCCGCAGAGACGCGGCAGGCCTGGATCAACGCAGTGGCGGCGTTCGAGCGTCTCAGCTACCTGCGCAAGGCCGGCGAGACTGCCGCGGCGAGCGCCGAGTTGGCCAGCCAGCTGGGCAAGACCGGCGCGCTGAACAAGGCAGGGCAGGCGCGGGAGTTTGCCTTCAACGCGGAACTGGCAGGCCAGGTTGCCCGGGCGCGGCTGGATGCCAAACTGGCCAAGGAAGAGCTGACACGGCTGATGGGGCTGTGGGGCAGCGATGCCAACTACTATGTGCCGGATGCGTTGCCAGCGCTGCCGAAGTCGCTGCGCAAATTGCCCGCCATCGAAAAGACCGCGTTGCAGAATCGCGTCGATCTACAGGTTGCCAAACTGGGTCTGGAAGCACAGGCGCGCGCCTTTGGCCTGACCGACAGAACACGGCTTGTCACCGATCTGGAGCTGATCGCTGGCGTCGAGTCGGAACGTGAACGCGAGGATGGGGAAACCCACACCGAGCCCCTGCCGCAGCTGGAGCTGGAATTTGCCATTCCGATCTTCGATACCGGCAAGGCGCGGATGCGCAAGGCGGAGCTGGCCTACATGCAAGCCGCCAATGCGTTGGCAGAACGGGCCGTGAATGTCCGCTCGGAGGCCCGCAGCGCGGAGCTGGCCTATTATTCTTCGTATGAAATCGCCCGCCACTATCGCGATGTGTTGGTGCCGTTGCGCCAGATGATCGAGGAAGAAGGTCTGCTGAGTTACAACGGCATGATCACCAATACCTTCGAACTGCTGACCGATGTGCGTGAAAAGCTCTCCAGCTTGCTGGAAGCGGCCAATGCCAAACGCGATTTTTGGCTGGCGCAGGCCAATGTCACCGCGGCGATCTACGGCGGCGGCACAGGATCGGCCCCGCAGGGCGGCGGCGCGGAAATCGCCGCTGGCGGCGGTGCTGGCCATTGAAAGGACCACATGACATGATGAACCGACGTCAAATACTCGGAGCCGGCGCCGCGGGTGCCGCGCTGGTCTCCAGCCAGGCCTGGGGCAAGACCTCCAACATGGGCCTGCCCGAAGCCGCCAGCATGGACACCGCGGCCACCCAGCCGCCGCTGGCCCCAACCACCGGGCCGGACTACAATCCGACCGTCACCCTGAACGGCTGGACCCTGCCGTTCCGGATGAACAACGGGGTGAAGGAGTTTCACCTGGTGGCCGAACCGGTCGAGCGTGAGCTGGCCGACGGCATGATCGCCCATCTGTGGGGCTACAACGGCCAGTCCACCGGCCCCACCATCGAGGCGGTGGAGGGCGACCGGGTCCGCATCTTCGTGACCAACAAGCTGCCGGAGCATACTTCGGTGCATTGGCACGGGCTGATCCTGCCCTCCGGCATGGACGGGGTCAGCGGCCTCAGCCATCCGGGCATCCCGCCCGGCAAGACCTTTGTCTACGAGTTCGACCTGACCAAGTCTGGCACCTTCATGTACCACCCGCACGCAGACGAGATGGTGCAGATGGCGATGGGCATGATGGGCATGTTCATCGTGCATCCCAAGGATCCGTCCTTCATGCCGGTGGACCGGGACTTCCTGATCATGCTGAACGCCTTCGACATTGATCCCGGCTCTTACGTGCCCCGGGTGATGGAGATGACGGACTTCAACCTGTGGTGCTGGAACAGTCGCCTCTTCCCGGACATCGACCCGCTGGTGGTGAACCAGGGCGACCGGGTGCGGGTGCGGGTCGGCAACCTGACGATGACCAATCACCCGATCCACATGCACGGCTATGACTTCGAGGTGACCTGCACCGACGGTGGCTGGGTGCCGGAAACCGCCCGCTGGCCGGAAGTGTCGATCGACATCCCGGTCGGGGCCATGCGCGCCTATGAGTTCGACGCGGTGCATCCGGGCGACTGGGCGATCCACTGCCACAAGTCGCACCACACGATGAACGCGATGGGCCACGACGTGCCGACCTTCATCGGCACCGACAAGCGCAAGCTGACCGGCCAGATCCGCAAGCTGCAGCCGGAATACATGCCGATGGGCACCGCCGGGATGGCCGACATGGGCGAGATGTCCATGCCGCTGCCCGACAACACCGTGCCGATGATGGCCGGCTGGGGGCCGCACGGGCCGCTGGAGATGGGCGGCATGTTCTCGGTCGTCAAAGTACGCGAGGGCATCGACGCCGACGATTACAGCGACCCGGGCTGGTATGAAAACCCGCCCGGCACCGAGGCCTACGAGTGGACCGGCTCACTGCCGGAACCGACCCGTGTCGAAGACGCCCAAACCCGCATTACCCCGAAACCCGCCGCCAAGGGCTGACCGGCCTCTGGCTTTAACCAGAACTGACGAGGAAACAGACATGAACAAGATTCTTTCCACGACCCTGATCGCAACCCTTTTCGCCGCGCCGGCCTTTGCGGGCGGCACCCACGGCGGCGGCCACCATGATGAAATGGAGGTCGGCAAACCCGGCGACGCTGCACATGCAGACCGCGAGGTCGTGGTCATCATGAAAGAAACCGATGACGGCGAAATGCTGTTCGAGCCTGCCAACCTCTCCTTCTCCGCGGGCGAGACGGTCAAGTTCGTTATTTCCAACGAGGGCGAACTGGAGCATGAATTCGTGCTGGATACGCCAGAGCGCAACGTCCACCACAAGGAGCTGATGGCGAAGATGGACATGGAGCATGACGACCCGAATTCGGTGCGTCTGGATCCCGGCGCCACGGGGGAGATCGTCTGGACCTTCTCCAACGCGGGCACGTTCGAGTTTGCGTGTCTGATCCCCGGCCACTACGAATCCGGTATGCATGGGCCGGTGACCGTGCTTCAAGGTGATACGACCTTCACCGCGGGAATGGTGAAGAAGGTCGATCCCAAGTCCGGCAAGGTGACCATCAAGCACGAGGAGCTTGTGGATCTTGATATGCCGGCGATGACCATGGTGTTTCGGGTTGCCGATGACGCGATGCTGGACCAGCTGAAGGCGGGCGACGCGATCGAATTCGTCGCGCAGCGCATCAAGGGCAAGCTGACCGTCGTCGCGGTGAAGTAAGGCACTGGCGGAGGTCGCTTTGTCGGCCTCCCCTTTGGGTTTTCCACGGTGACGCTGCACTCGCCCCGTGCTGGAAGCAGATCCTGCCTGCCATACGCTGCGCGCGACCGGTCAGCCGAAGATTAAGCGGGTGCAGCCCAGCCTGTCGGCGATGTTGGTCGTCTACATAACCCGCGAATTGACAAAGCTGATCGTGAGCACGGTTTTTAAGGATTACACAGAGGTGGTGACCGGACCGGGGCAGGAGGTGATGCAGATGCTACCGCTATTCCTGTCTTGCAGCGCTTCAATGGGGTTGCTTCCGGCAGCCTTCAATATCGAACCATCCGAACGTCAAGAGAGTGTCTGATGAACAAGACCCTTGGAATAAGCGCTGCGGTCGCACTCGTAGCCGCTCTGGCTGTCTATCTCTACTCCGGCAGTCCCGACAGAAACGGGCAAGACAGCAATCGGGCATCACAGGAAGTCGGCGAACGCCTGGTGCAGGTCGCAGTGCCGACCACGTTCAGCGAAGCTGCGCAGATTGGCAAGCGGGCGTATGATGCAGTGTGCGCCGAGTGCCATGGCGACAATGCTGCCGGGCGGAATGGCATGGGGCCGCCGCTGGTTCACAAGATCTACGAGCCGTCGCATCACGCGGACGCTGCCTTTTTGCTGGCTGTCCGAAACGGAGTGCGCGCGCACCACTGGAACTTCGGCAACATGCCGCCCCAACAGGGGCTGACCGATGCGGATGTGCAGGGCATCACTCGCTACGTGCGAGAGCTGCAACGTGCCAATGGGATAGAGTAGGTATACACCCGTGGTCGGCTATCCGTCGGCCTGTGAGACATGCCCGTTGGTCTGGACATGTTCTGTGAAGCTTTCAGGACATCCAAACGCGGCGGGGGCGTTCGTGACGATAGACCTTGTCAGGCTGCCAAAGGGGTTGTTTCCCTGAAATATCGTCCTCGGTCAGGTTCAATGCATCGGCGTTGGTCGCGCGCAAGCGCAGTGCGGGACCGGATCATGAACGGATTTGTCGTGGCTGTGACCGTGCAATGCCCGGGTGAGGTCTGCCTCGAACCCGTGCCTGCACTATGTCCTCTTCGCGGCCCTCTGAAACGCTGCCTTGCTTTATCCCCCCTGGGGGGGATAGTTCTGGCTATTGATGGAACCACACCAGCATGCAAGCCACCCCAAGCTCACCGCCCGGCTGAAACGCGCCGAAGGGCATCTGCGCTCGGTCATCGGCATGATCGAAGACGGGCGCCCCTGCGTCGAGATCGCGCAGCAGCTTCAGGCGGTGGAAAAAGCGGTCCGCAACGCCAAACAGGCGCTGATCCACGATCACATGGATCACTGTCTCGACGGCGAAAACTCCGAAGCCGACCGGGCCGAACTCAAGGCCATCTCGCGCTATTTATGAGGCTGCCATGCTGGATGTCCTTTCCGACCGCACGTATCGGCACCTCTTCCTGGCGCAGGTTGTGGCACTGCTGGGAACCGGCCTTGCAACTGTCGCGCTTGGGCTGCTGGCCTACGATCTGGCAGGAGACGGCGCAGCAATGGTGCTGGGCACGGTCTTCACCATCAAGATGGTGGCCTATGTGGGCATTGCCCCGGTTGCAGGGGCCTTTGCGGACCGGGTGAACCGCCGCCGCCTGCTTGTCGTGCTGGACCTGGTGCGTGCTGCCGTGGCGCTGGCGCTGCCCTTCGTGACCGAGGTCTGGCAGGTCTACGTGCTGATCTTCCTGCTCCAGTCTGCCTCGGCGGCCTTCACGCCCACCTTCCAGGCCACGATCCCCGATGTGCTGCCCGACGAGGCGCGCTACACCCGTGCGCTTTCACTTTCGCGTTTGGCCTACGATCTGGAAAACATCATCAGCCCGACACTGGCGGCGCTGCTGCTGGCACTGATGAGCTACAATACCCTGTTCCTGGGCACAGTGGCAGGCTTTGCAGCTTCCGCGCTCTTGGTGGTGTCCGTGATGCTGCCGAGCCCACAGGCTGCGGAGCCGCGGGGAATTTACGACCGCACAACGCGTGGACTGCGGATCTATCTGGCAACCCCTCGGCTGCGCGGCCTGCTTGCGCTCAATCTTGCGGTCTCGGCAGCCGGGGCGATGGTGCTGGTCAACTCGGTGGTGCTGGTGCGCGGCCTGCTTGGCCTGCCGGAAAGCGCGCTGGCCTGGACGATGTTCGCCTTCGGCGCGGGCTCCATGGCAGCGGCGCTGCTGCTGCCAAGACTTCTGAACCGGGTTTCCGACCGTCCAGTTATGCTTTCGGGTGCGGGCCTCATGATCCTCTCCTTGCTTGGACTCGCCTGGGTCACTGCCGCATCGGGTCTGAACTGGGGCGGGCTGCTGTTCACATGGCTGCTTGTCGGCTTCGGCTATTCCGCGGTGCTGACCCCTTCAGGGCGGCTGCTGAAGCGGTCGGCGCACCCCGAGGACAGGCCCGCTGTATTTGCGGCGCAATTCGCCCTGTCGCATGCCTGCTGGCTTGTGACCTATCCGCTATCGGGCTGGCTGATGACACAGTTCGGTGCCATCCCCGCGCTGATTGCCTTGGCCGGGCTAGCGGGAATTGGGATCGTGGCCTGTCTGGTGCAGTGGCCCGGCGAAACCGCCGGGGAAATCGAGCACACGCACGATGATCTGCCGCCTGATCACCCGCATTTGCGGGAACACGGAGCGATGGGGCACAAACACGCAGTCATCATAGACGATCTGCACCGCAGCTGGCCCATGCGCTCCTGACATGTTGTCCCTCGCCGGTCTGTTCACGGCGGCCCTGGTGGCCGCAACACTGTTGCCTGCACAGTCAGAGGCCGTGCTCGCCGGAATGGTGGTTGTCGGCAGCCACCCGGTATGGCTGCTTCTGGCGGTTGCGACGGCTGGAAATGTCCTGGGTTCAATCCTCAACTGGGCGGCCGGACGGTATCTCATGCATTTCTCCGACCGCAGCTGGTTCCCGGTATCGCGTGCGCGGCTGGATCAGGCGGCGGATTGGTACGGCAAATGGGGACGCTGGAGTCTTCTCGGGTCCTGGGTGCCCGTGATCGGAGATCCGCTGACGCTGGCGGCAGGTCTCCTGCGTGAACCGTTGTGGCGCTTCACCCTCATTGTCACGATTGCAAAGGGCGGCAGGTATCTTGCTGTTGCAGGGGTCACGATTGCCGCCGCCTGACACGGGCAAACTGGTGGTCAGGCGGCCTGTGAACGTTGCAAATGCGGGGTGAGGAATGCGTCGAGCCTGCTCGGCGCAACCCGGCCGCGTTGGGTCGACCTCACCCCGGGGTATCAGCCTCTGCCACGGTAGGGCGGAACGCCCTGGTCCGGGATCCATACCGCTTCTGGCATAGGTCCGGTCTGCCAGAAAACGTCGATGGGGATACCCCCGCGCGGATACCAATAGCCGCCGATCCGCAGCCACTGCGGCTCCAGAAACTCTGCCAGGCGGCGGGCGATCGAAATCGTGCAGTCCTCGTGGAACGCGCCGTGATTGCGGAACGAGGTCAGGAACAGCTTGAGTGATTTCGACTCCACCAGCCAGGGGCCGGGGACATAGTCGATCACCAGATGGGCAAAGTCCGGCTGGCCGGTCATCGGGCAGAGAGAGGTGAACTCCGGTGCGGTGAAGCGCACGTTGTAGGCGACGTCGGCCTGCGGGTTGGGCACCCGCTCCAGCTCGGCCTCTTCGGGGCTGGCGGGAATGCGGGTTTCGCCGCCGAGTTGCTTGAGATTGCTGTAGATGTTTTCGGACATGGTGGGTTCCATCATTTCAGACGCCGCGCTTGTTGCCCCAGATCAGGACATGCAGCTGCGGCAGGATACGGGCGGCGAACCAGCCGTCGGCCATTGCCTTTTCGGTCAGCCAGCGCAGGCGGTCGGCCAGCGCTTGCAGGTCAACGGGGACCGCGGGATCGACTTCCGGGTTGCCGGGCTGAAGATAGAGCGGCAGATCGGGGTGGCGACTGTGCGCCTCGCGCGCCCAATCATAGTCCGCCTGGTCGAAGATCACGATCTTCATGACCTGCTGGCGCGCTCCGGCCCCGGCTTGGCGGCAGGCGTCAAAGGCCTCCCAATCCACCTGCTCGCCGCTGGACGGCGGCTTGGGCGACAGGACCAGCGTGTCGAGAGCGGCAAACCACGGCCGCGCCACCGAGCCTTGCGTCTCGCAGGCAAAGCGGTAGCCCGCGGCGCGTCCAAGCTCGATCAATGGGCCAAAGTCCTGGATCGCGGGATTGCCGCCCGACAGCGAGACAGTCAGCGGCTGCCCGCCGGAAAGCCGCTGGACTTCCTCCCAGACGGCCTCGGTCTGCATCGCGGCCCAGCTGTGGCGGTTTTCGCTGTCGACCGCATGCAGGCTGTCGCACCAGCTGCAGCGGTAGTCGCAGCCGCCTGCGCGCACAAAGACGGTCGGCTCCCCGATCAGGACGCCTTCGCCCTGGATCGTGGGACCGAAGATTTCGGCGATGCGCAGGGTCATGGCCGGTATTCCGCCCAGGTCTTGGGGGTTTCGCTGACCAGCACCGCGCAGGTTTCGGGCCAGCGTTCGGCGCACCAGTCATAGAAATGCCGCGCCATGTTTTCGGCCGTGGAGGGGCCGTCCATGACATCATTCAGATGGCGGTGATCGAAGTTGTCGTCGATGTAGGCCTTGAGCGGCTTCAGGTCGTGGTAGTCGCGCACGAACCCGTCGGCATTCAGCGCTTCGGCAGCCAGTTCGACCACGACGATGTAGTTGTGCCCATGCAGCCGCGCGCACTGATGGTCGGCGGGCAGGTGGGTCAGCTGGTGCGACGCGGAAAAGTGGAACTCCTTGCGGATACGGAACATCAGCCCGCCTCCTTGCCCGCAACCGCCGCGGACCAGAAGTCCGGGTCGGCGTAGGTCGTGGGGTCGCTGACCCCGGCGAGGTGGAAGGCCTCGCGCCGCTCGACGCAGGTGCCGCAGCGCCCGCAATGCACCGCGCCGCCCTTGTAGCAGGACCAGGTCTCGACGAAGGGTGTGCCGTGCTGCGCGCCCTGGCGGACGATCTCGGCCTTGCTGTGTTCGACGAAGGGCGTGTGCAGTCGCACCTCGGCGTAGCCGTCCAGTGCCGCCTGCTGCATCGCGTCAAAAGCGCGGGTGAAGCCGGGGCGGCAGTCGGGATAGATGAAGTGGTCGCCGCCGTGCACGGCGGTTGCCACCGCGTCGTCGCCTTGGGCGGCGGCGATGCCGAAGCCGATCGACAGCATGATCGCGTTGCGGTTGGGAACCACGGTGATGCGCATCGTGTCTTCGGCGTAGTGGCCGTCGGGGACGTCGATGTCATCGGTCAGCGCCGAGCCCGAGAGGGCCGCGCCGATACCGCGCATGTCGATCAGGTGGAATGGAACGCCCAGCCGCCTGGCTGCGGCTTCGGCGAAATCGATCTCCTTGCGGTGGCGCTGGCCATAGTCAAAGGAGACGAGCCGGGTGAGCTCATGCTCGTCGGCGGTGATATGCGCGAGCGACACGGAATCGAGTCCGCCCGAGCAGATGACAAGTGTTTTCATTTTGGGGCCCTTGTTTTGATGTCCGGGTAGGCTGCGACCGGATGGGGCGGCTTACTGCAAAAAGGGTAAAGAATGCAAGTGGCATCGGCTGCCGGGGCGGCGATGCCGGTCATGGACACTTGGGCAGTATTGGCGACCCCGGCAGGATTCGAACCTGCAACCTGCCCCTTAGGAGGGGGCTGCTCTATCCAGTTGAGCCACGGGGCCGCGCCTGGCACCGCGATAGCAAATCCCTATAGCGATCACAATGGTATGGACCGGTCGGCGCAGGCTTTTGCCCTCCCGGTTTCCATTGTGCAGCATATAGTGTCTGCGCTAACCTCGCGATAGCAGTAATGATGAGGCTCAGCAACGTGACCACGGACAATAAGCGACCGCTCACCCTACGCGACGTATCCGAAGCAACCGGGGTCTCCGAAATGACGGTGAGTCGCGTGCTGCGCAACCGCGGCGACGTGTCGGAAAAAACCCGCACCAAGGTTCTGACCGCGGCCAAGGAGCTGGGATATGTGCCCAACAAGATCGCCGGGGCGCTGGCCTCTAACCGGGTGAACCTTGTGGCGGTGATCATCCCGTCGCTGTCCAACATGGTGTTCCCCGAGGTGCTGACAGGCATCAACCAGGTGCTGGAAAATACCGAGCTGCAGCCGGTGGTCGGGGTCACCGACTACCAGCCCGAGAAGGAGGAAAAAGTCCTCTACGAGATGCTGTCCTGGCGTCCTTCCGGCGTGATCATCGCCGGACTGGAACACACCGAGGCTGCGCGGGCGATGCTGAACAGCTCCGGCATTCCGGTGGTCGAGATCATGGACACCGACGGCAAGCCGGTGGACGCGATGGTCGGTATCTCGCACCGTCGCGCGGGCCGCGAGATGGCCAAGGCGATCCTCAAAGCGGGTTACCGCCACATCGGCTTCATGGGCACCAAGATGCCGCTGGACCACCGTGCCCGCAAACGCTTTGAAGGCTTCACCGAGGCGCTGGCCAAGGAAGGTGTCGAGATTGAGGACCGCGAATTCTATTCCGGCGGCTCGGCGCTGGCCAAGGGGCGGGAGATGACGGCGGCGATGCTGGAACGCTCGCCAGAACTGGATTTTCTGTATTATTCCAATGATATGATCGGTGCCGGTGGGATGCTGTACCTGCTGGAGCAGGGCATCGACGTGCCGGGGCAGATCGGTCTGGCCGGTTTCAACGGGGTGGAGTTGCTGCAAGGGCTGCCGCGCAAGCTGGCGACCATGGACGCCTGCCGACTGGAAATCGGGCGCAGGGCGGCGCAGATCATCGCCGATCAGCTGGCCGATCCGGAAGCGGAGATCGAGCGCCAGATCACCCTGTCGCCCACCATCACCTATGGTGACACGCTGAAGCGGCGCTGATGGCGCTGCAGCGGCTGGACAATGCGGCGGCGCGGCGGCTCTTTCTGGACCGCCACGCGCTGCTTGAGCAGCCCGCAGGCCCCGCCAAGGGGGCCGATCTTCTGGCGCTGATCCAGCGGCTGGGGTTCGTGCAGCTGGACAGTATCAACACCGTGGCCCGCGCTCATGACATGATCCTCTATGCGCGTCGCCCGGCCTACCGCGCCAAGCACCTGAAACAGCTGTATGAACGCGACCGTGGCCTGTTCGAACACTGGACCCATGACGCCGCGGTGATCCCGATGGCATTCTATCCGCAGTGGCATCTGCGGTTCCAGCGCGACACCGAAATGCTGCGCAAACGCTGGCGCAACTGGCGGCGTGACGGGTTCGAGGCGCGGTTCGACGCGGTGCTGCAGCATGTGCGTGATCATGGGGCGGTCAGCTCTTCCGATGTTGGCAAGGACGAAAAGAAGGGCTCGGGCGGTTGGTGGGATTGGCATCCGTCCAAGACCGCGCTGGAATACCTGTGGCGCAGCGGCGCGCTGACGGTGGTGGGGCGCAGCGGGTTTCAGAAGCAATACGACCTGACCGAACGGGTGATCGAGGCGCATCTGCGCCCCGGATCCCATCCCGTCGATGTCGAAGCAACGGTGCATTGGCTGTGTTCGGCGGCGCTGGAGCGGCTGGGCTTTGCCACTTCGGGGGAGCTGGCGGCGTTCTGGGATACCGCGACGCCCGCCGAAGCCAAGGCATGGTGCGCCGAGCAGCTGCGGTTGGGCGAGCTGGAGGAGATCGAGGTCACGCAGGCGGACGGCAGGCTGCGCAAGGTCTTTGCCCGCCCCGGCACGGCAGAGGCTGCCGCGGAATTGGGGCCGCCGCCGGGGCGAATGCGGGTGCTCAGCCCCTTTGATCCGGCGCTGCGCGACCGCAAGCGGGCAGAGCGGTTGTTCGGCTTTCACTACCGGATCGAGGTTTTTACCCCCGCCGAGAAACGCCAGTACGGATATTACGTCTTTCCGCTGCTGGAGGGAGCGCGGCTGGTGGGGCGTATCGACATGAAGGCCGACCGCGACGCGGGCGTGCTGCGGGTGACCGCCTTGTGGCCGGAGCGGGACGTGAAATGGTCCCCCGCCCGCACCCGGCGGCTGGAGGCCGAGCTGGAGCGGGTGGCACGCTTTGCCGGGCTGGACAGCGTCAGCTTTGCCCATGGCTGGCTGCGCTGACGCTTATTCCGGGCGCAGCTGGGCCTCAATCACCGCGCGGTAGTCCTGCGGTGCGGGGCGGGTGGTGAAGGTCTCGGGCGCGATGAACACGCAGACGAATTTCCCCTCGAAGCACAGCTTGCCGTCCTGGCGGGCGTTGACCCGGAAGGTCACCGATTTTTCGCCCAATGCCGCTGGCCAGACCTCGCAGGCCAGCCGGTGGCGCGGGGTCACCGGCGAGCGGAAATCGATGCTCATATGCACAAACGGCGTGCCGGTGCCGCGGTCCAGCTCCATCTGGTACCAGCCGTCGCCGTTCAGGTGGTGTTCCCACCAGGCGTCGATCGCCTCCAGCGCAAAGGCGGGCAGGCGGCCGGTGTAGGCAATCCGCGCCGGGTCGCAATCGCCCCATCCGACGCGGATTTCGTGCACAAAGCCTTTGGCCTCTCCGGTGTCATGTGTCATCTGGCTGCCCCCCCCCCTCAGTTCATCAGCATCAGGGGCAGCAGCGTGATCACCGGGAAGGCGACCAGGATGACCACCCGGATCAGGTCCGAGGCGACAAAGAACATCACCGCCTTGTAGGTGTCGATCATGCGTGTCTGCCGGTCCATCGCGTTGATGATGAACAGGTTCATGCCCACCGGCGGGGTGATCAGGCCGACTTCGACGACGATCAGCACCAGGATACCGAACCAGATGGCGACATACTCCGCCTCGATCCGGTTCACCCGGCCTTCGGTGACGCGGATGCCCAGCTCCTTCATCTGCTCGCGGGTCAGTTCGGCGCCGCTGGCGATGGCGTCCTTGATCGACGCCAGCATCTCGGCTCCCATGCCCTCGGGCACGCCAGCCTTCAGCACCTCCATCGCCGCATCCGCCTGCATCGCGGGCAGCGACAGCAGGTTGAAGTCCATGGCGGAGATCACCGGGAAGAAGATCGGGATGGTCAGCAGGATCATCGACAGGCTGTCCATCAGGCAGCCGAACAGGAGGTAGAAGGCGAGGATCATCGCCAGCACCATCCACGGGCTGAGCCCCATGCTGACGACGTAATCCGCCAGTTCCTGCGGCACTTTGGTCAGCGCCAGGAAGCCGTTGTAAAAGCCCGCGCCCAGCACGATGAAGAAGATCATCGCGGTCGAGCGCGCGGTCACGAGGAAGCTGTCGGCGAGCGTTTCGCGGTTCAGCCCGCCATTGGTCCAGGCGATGAAACCTGTGCCGAAGGCACCCACGGCGGCACCTTCGGTCGGGGTGAACCAGCCAAGGTAGATGCCGCCGACCACCAGTCCAAAGACCAGCAGCACCGGCCAGACATGGAACAGCGCGGCAAAACGCTCGCGCATCGGCACCGGCGGGCGGGTGCCTGCGCTTTCGGGGTACATGCGCACGTAGATCGAGATCGCGATCACATATCCCAATGCGGCCAGCAGGCCGGGGATGAAGGCCGACAGGAACAGCTTGGCGATGTTCTGCTCGGTCAGGATGGCATAGATCACCAGCACCACCGAGGGCGGGATCAGGATGCCCAGCGTGCCGCCCGCCGCCAGCGTTGCGGTCGAAAAACCGCCGGCATAGCCGTATTGCTTCAGCTCCGGCAAGGCGACGCGGCCCATGGTGGCCGCAGTGGCCAAGGAAGAGCCGCAAATCGCGCCAAAGCCCGCGCAGGCGCCGATGGAGGCCATGGCGACCCCGCCCTTGCGGTGGCCTAAGAAGCCCTCCGCCGCCTTGAACAGCGCCGTGGACATGCCGCCCAGCGTCGCGAAATGCCCCATCAAGAGGAACATCGGCACGATGGTCAGCGAATAGGACGAGAAGGTCGTGTAGGTTTCGCTTTTGAGCCGCCCGAAGGCGACCTGGGTGCCATCGGTCACCAGGATCAGGCCGCCCAGGCCGACCAGGAACATCGACAGCCCGATGGGCACCCGCAGAAAGATCAGAAGCATCAGAACCGGAAAGGAGGCGATGCCAATTTCAAGAGCCGTCACTGTTCGCCCTCCACGCCGTCCCAGACAAGGATCCTGCCGGTAAAGAATTCAATTGTGCGCACCGTGGCCATGTAGAGGCCCACGATGGCGGCGACGACGGCCGCTACCATGCTGATGGCATAGGCCCACCAGATCGGAAATTCGAGCAGGAAGGACGTCTCGCCGTTGGCGTATTTGCTGGCAAGGCCTGCGCCCAGACGCCACGCGATCAGCACCAGAACCGCGGCAAACAGGATCTCGGTCACCATGCGCAGAAATCGCTTCACGCCGCGTGGAAAGGCATTGGCGACCACATCCACCGAGGCATGGCCCGCAGTGATCTGGCACAGCGGCAGAAAGGCGAAGATGGCAAAGGCAACGCCGGCCTCGACCAGTTCGAAATCGCCGTTCACCGGGCCGACCCAGCTGCGCATCCAGTCCGAAAATCCAGGCGCGATCGCCGTCATCAGATCACCATGGAAAAAGCCGTTGAGCAGACGCCCGGCAATCGACACGCAGGTCAGGATGATAAGAAGAGCGAGGACCGCACCGCCCAGGTAGGCCATTGATCTGGCCAGCCATGTCATGAGCTTGTGCATGGTTACAGTGCCTTGTTTGATTTGCACCGGGCCGCTGGGTGTACAGCCTCGCAGCCCGGTGCAGATTTCGGTCAGGCCGCGTTACTGGTACTGCGGCGTATATTCTTCGATCAGGGCAGTGGCCTCGTCGAGCAGCGCCTGGCCGTCGATGCCCTTCTCCGCCATGTCGGCAACCCATTTGTCATAGATCGGCTGGGCGCGCTCGCGCCACACGGCGGTCTGCTCTTCGTCCAGGGTGATGACGTTGTTGCCATTGTCCAGCGCAAACTCGCGCGAGGGGTCGTCGGCATCGGCCATGGTGCCGCCGGCAAAGACCGAGAACTCCAGCCCGGAGTTGTCGTCGATCACCTTCTGCAGATCTTCCGGCAGGCTTTCGTATTTGTCCTTGTTCATCGCCAGAACAAAGGTCAGCGTATACAGCGCCTTGCCGGTGAACTCGGTGTGGTTCTCCACCAGCTCAGGCACCTTCAGGGCCGAGGTCACCTCCCACGGGATGGTGGTGCCATCGATCACGCCTTTGGACAGGCCCTCGGGGATGGCCGGGACCGGCATGCCAACCGGGGTTGCACCCAGCTCTTCCAGAAGCGCGTTGACCGACCGGCCGCCGCCGCGGATCTTCATGCCCACCAGGTCTTCAGGGGTTTCCACCGGATCGGCCGAGTGGATCAGGCCGGGGCCGTGCACCCAGGTGGCCAGGATGTGCACATCCTTGAACTCGGTGTCCTTCATGTGCTTTTCGAACATTTCCCAATAGGCGTGCGAAACGGCGCGCGCATTGGTCATCATGAAGGGCAGTTCAAACACCTCGGTCGAGGGATAGCGGCCGGGCGTGTAGCCAACCACGGTCCAGACGATGTCGGCCACGCCGTCGATGGCCTGGTCCATCAGCTCCGGCGGCTTGCCGCCCAGCTGCATTGACGGGAAACGGTCGATCTTGATGCGCCCTTCCGAGTCCGCTTCGACCTTGTCGGCCCAGACATCCAGGATCAGCTTGGGCACGTTGGCCTGAGCTGGCAGAAACTGGTGAAGTTTGAGTGTTACTTCCTGTGCAAAGGCCGGTGCGGCCCCCATTGCTGCCAAGGCGACGGCAGCGGCCGCCCCCATGAACGTTCTGCGCGTGGTCATGTCAGTCCTCCCTTTGACCATTCAAGACGGAGAGCTGCGCTGTAATTATGCTGCGCTTGCCCGCCCATTTGTTTTCATTTCTGTTGCCAGATCCCCCAAAATGGTTCGTTTAACGAACCTATCGTCCTCCTGCTATTGGGTGCGTTTGTAACTATCAACCGCGGATCCTGCATTTTCGACTCATCAAATCCGGCTTTCCACCTAGGCGTGTAAGTCGGTCGATATGTTACACAAATTTCTTGTGTCGCAAGTTATTGATACGTTTTTCATCATTGTCATGGCAACAACAATCCTATCCTTGCTGCCTGTGTTCTCGCCTGCAAGCCTCATTTCCCACCTGTTCGGTATTGAACGGTTGACGGAGGGGCGGCAGGCTTCTGAAAAGTATCTGGCGGCGACGGTCGTGTGTTGAAGGCCGCATTTGCGCAGCGCTGTCGCAGACTGCCCAATGCTTGGGCGCATTGCTTAAAACTTCAGCGGCAAGGGCGCGCGGTTGCCTTTCGGGCACGCCGTGGCTTTACAGCTGTTGCCTGCGGTCGGAATGCTCTGCGGCATGCCGGATGCCCTGTCCATCATAGTGGTCGAAGCCGACCGTGAACGCGCCTTCATGATTGTGGACGGGCTGCGCGAGGCTGGCGATTTTGACATTCATGTCATCGCTGATCCCTCTGGCCTTGCGCGGCAGATCCAGCTACGCGATCCGGACGTGGTGCTAATCGATATCGAAAACCCCTCCCGCGATGTGCTGGAGGAACTGGCGCTGGCCTCCGGCCCGCAGGAACGCCCGGTGGCGATGTTCGTGGACCGCAGCGCCGAGGGCCTGTCCTCGGCGGCGGTGGAGGCGGGGGTGTCGGCCTATGTCGTGGATGGGCTGCAGCCCGCGCGGCTGAAGCCGGTGCTGGACGCGGCCATTGCCCGCTTCCGCTTGTTTCAGCGCATGCGCACCGAACTGGCCGAGACCAAGCGCGCGCTGGAGGAACGCAAGGTGATCGACCGCGCCAAGGGCATGATCATGAAGGCTCGCGGCATCGGCGAGGATGAGGCCTATGCGTTGCTGCGCAAGGCGGCGATGGACCAGAACAAGCGTGTCGCCGAAGTGGCGCAGGCGCTGGTGACCGCGGCGGGGCTGTTGTCATGACCACGACACCCGTTGCCGCCGGTTTCCTGCCGCTGACCGATGCGGCGCCGCTGATCGTGGCGCAGGAAATGGGCTTTGCCGCCGAAGAGCGGCTGGCGCTGGATCTGCGCAAGGCGGCCTCGTGGTCGGCGCTGCGCGACATGCTGGCCTTCGGCCAAGTGGATGCGGCGCAGATGCTGGCCCCCCTGCCACTGGCGGCCGCGCTGGGGCTGGGCGGTGCGGGCAGCCGGTTCGCAGTGCTGTCGGTGCTGTCGGTCAATGGAACCGTCATCGGTGTCAGCCGTCGGCTTGCGGCGGCGCTGGCGTCGGGAGGGTATGATTTTGCCTTCGATGACGCCGTGGCCGCGGGCCGGGCGCTGTTCGCGGCGGAGGCCGGGATGATCCGCATCGGGGTGCCGTTTCCGTTCTCTATGCATTCGGAGCTGCTGAACTACTGGCTGCAGGGGCTGGGCGGTGATGCGGTGCAGCGGGTCTCGATCCGCACTGTGCCGCCGCCGCTGATGGCGCAGGCGATGCGCAGCGGCGAGATCGACGCCTTTTGCGTTGGCGAGCCCTGGGGCTCGCTGGCGGTGGAGCGGGGCGATGGCGCGCTGCTGCTGCCGGGCACCGCGATCTGGTCCTTTGCGCCGGAAAAGGTGCTGGCGGTGCGCAGCGGGTGGGCCGAGCGCGAGCGCGCGCTGGGCGGGCGGCTGATCCGGGCGCTGTGGCGGGCCGGGCGCTGGCTGGCGGAGCCTTCGTCGCGCGGGCTGGCGGCAGAGATCCTGTCGGCGCGCCGCTATCTGGACCTGCCGGCCGAGATTATCGAGCGCGCGCTGACCGGGCGTATCACGGTGACGCCGCAGGGCCTGCAGCGGCAGGTGTCCCGGTTTGTCGAGTTTCACGATGGCGCCGCGGGCTTCCCGTGGCGCAGCCAGGCGCAGTGGATTGCGCTGCAGATGGCCCGCTGCAACGGGTTGGACCCGCGTGTGGCGTTTGAGCGTGCGGAGGGGGTGTTCCGCAGTGATCTGTACCGTGCCGCCATGCGCGGCACCGGCGC
Organism: Leisingera sp. S2M4; assembly: GCF_055398055.1. NCBI lineage: Bacteria > Pseudomonadati > Pseudomonadota > Alphaproteobacteria > Rhodobacterales > Roseobacteraceae > Leisingera > Leisingera sp. S2M4. Next base: position 1,485,686 of record NZ_AP040861.1, on the reverse strand, counting down.
GCAATTGCCCGCGGCCTCGCTGAAGCTGGAGGGGGCGGTGGACGGTGAAATGGCCGTGGCAGGGGAATCGCAAAGCCTGCGCCTGCTGCCGAACCGGTTCTTCGATGGCCGCGTTTTTGATCCCCTCGCGGCGCTGTGATGAAAAACCGGGCAATGGCGCGGCCCCCAACCGGCTTTCAATGCTGCAACTGCGAAAAAGCCTTGGCGTCAGCCCTTCGCTAGGTCAGGCTGAACCCAGGCCGGCAATGGCGCTGGCCAACTGATTTTCCCGACGATCCGGGTTTCACTGAGCAAAGCCGCTCGACACTCCGCCTCTCCTTCCGGCGGTGCGTGTCGGCGGCTTTTTCCGTTCCGGTCCCCCCGTGTCCGGACGCAGCTAGGAATAAGGAAACGACCCGATGAAGAAACTGACTTTTGCCTTTGCCGCGGCCTCTGCCCTTGCCGGACCGGCGCTGGCGCAGACGCTGGAGCTGGAAAAGGACGTGCTGACCTTCGGCTTCATCAAGCTGACGGACATGGCGCCGCTGGCAGTGGCCTATGAGCAGGGCTTTTTCGACGACGAGGGGCTGTTCGTGACGCTGGAGGCGCAGGCCAACTGGAAAGTGCTGCTGGACGGCGTCATCGACGGCACCCTGGACGGCGCCCATATGCTGGCGGGCCAGCCGCTGGCCGCCACCATCGGCTATGGTACCGAGGCACACATCATCACGCCGTTTTCCATGGATCTGAACGGCAACGGCATCACCCTGTCCAACGAGGTCTGGGAGATGATGAAGCCCAACCTGCCCACGGACGCGGATGGCAAGATCGCGCATCCGATCTCTGCCTCTTACCTCAAGCCGGTGATCGAGGACTTTAACGCCAAGGGCAAGCCCTTCAACATGGGCATGGTGTTCCCGGTCTCCACCCATAATTACGAGCTGCGCTACTGGCTGGCGGCGGGCGGCATCAACCCCGGCTATTACTCCCCCGAGAACGTGACCGGCCAGATCGGAGCCGAGGCCTTCCTGTCGGTGACCCCGCCGCCGCAGATGCCCGCGACGCTGGAGGCAGGCACCATCTCCGGCTACTGCGTGGGCGAGCCGTGGAACCAGCAGGCGGTGTTCAAGGGCATCGGCGTGCCGGTGATCACCGATTTCGAGATCTGGAAGAACAACCCGGAAAAGGTGTTCGGCATCACTGCCGAGTTCGCCGAGGAAAACCCCAACACCACCCGCGCCGTGGTTAAGGCGCTGATCCGCGCCGCCATGTGGCTGGATGAAAACGACAACGCCAACCGCGCCGAGGCGGTCGAGATCCTGTCGCGCCCCGATTACGTCGGTGCCGACCCGGAAGTGATCGCCAACTCGATGACCGGGACGTTTGAATACGAGCCGGGCGACAAGCGCGAAGTGCCGGATTTCAACGTGTTCTTCCGCTACAACGCCACCTATCCCTTCTACTCGGACGCGGTCTGGTACCTGACCCAGATGCGCCGCTGGGGGCAGATCGGCGAGGCCAAGCCTGACAGTTGGTATGACGAGGTCGCGCGCTCGGTCTACAAGCCCGAGATCTACCTCGAAGCGGCACAGATGCTGGTCGATGAAGGGCTCGCCGATGCCGCCGACTTCCCCTGGGACAGCGATGGCTACAAGGCGCCGACCCCGGCTGAAGACATCATCGACGGCATCCCCTTCGATGGCAAAACCCCCAACGCCTATATCGACAGCCTGCCAATCGGCCTGAAGGCCGGGCAGACCGTCGTCGGCAGCGCCGTACAGGGCTGACCCCGGCAGGCGCGCGGCGCGGCCAGCCAAGGCCGTTGCCGCCGCCCGGCCGCAGCATTCCCCGAAAAGGACCCCGTTATGACCACCGTCGACCCCGACACGCTTAGCTCTGACGCCCGCCGCGCGCGGCTGTTTACCCGGATCAACAAGCTGGATGCCTGGTTCCAGGTCTTTGGCCTGGCCTGGATCACCCCGGTTCTGAAGGCCGCCGCCGGCGACAACCCCCGTGCCCAGATGAAGGAAATCTGGCGCCTGCTGGCGGTGCCGCTGATTGCCATCGCCGCGTTTCTGCTGATGTGGGGCAGCCTGGCGCCCAAGGTGCAGACCTCGCTCGGCGCCATTCCCGGCCCCGTCGCGGTCTGGGCCGAGGCCGTCAACCTGCACCACGACGCCCAGGCCAAGGCCGTCAAGGAGCGCGCCCACTACGAGAAGGTCGAGGCCCGCAACCAGCGCTTCATCGATCGCGGCCAGCCCGAGCGGGTGAAGGACATCCCCTATACCGGTGCGCCGTCCTACTATCAGCAGATCTGGACCTCGATCCAGACGGTGTTCTTCGGCTTTCTGATCGCTTCTGCCGTGGCCATTCCGCTGGGCATTCTGGCGGGACTGTCGCCGGTGGCCAATTCCGCCATCAACCCGCTGGTACAGATCTTTAAACCCGTGTCGCCGCTGGCCTGGCTGCCGATCGTCACCATGATCGTCTCGGCGCTTTATGCCAGCAACGACGGGCTGTTTGCCAAATCCTTCCTAGTCTCGGCGATCACGGTGACGCTGTGTTCGCTATGGCCGACGCTGATCAACACCGCGCTGGGGGTGGCCTCGATCGACAAGGATCTGGTCAACGTCTCCAAGGTTCTGAAAATGAACACCTATACCAAGATCACCAAGCTGGTGCTGCCCTCGGCGCTGCCGCTGATCTTCACCGGGCTGCGGCTGTCGCTGGGCGTGGGCTGGATGGTGCTGATCGCCGCCGAGATGCTGGCGCAGAACCCCGGCTTGGGCAAATTCGTCTGGGATGAATTCCAGAACGGCTCCTCCCAGTCGCTGGCCAAGATCATCGTTGCGGTGCTGACCATTGGCATCATCGGCTTCCTGCTGGACCGGGTGATGTTCGCGCTGCAGTCGCTGTTTACCTTCACGAACAACCGGTGATCCGCCATGAGTGTTCTCGAGTTCAAAAACGTCTCCAAGAGCTTTGGTGAAGGCACCGCCCGCACCGATGTTCTGAAAAACATCAACCTGCAGGTTCAGGAGGGCGAGTTCCTTGTGCTCCTGGGCTTTTCCGGCACCGGCAAGACCACGCTGATCAACCTAATGGCCGGGCTGGACCGGCCCACCAGCGGCTCGGCCACCTACCGCGGCAAGGCGATCACCGGTCCCGGCCCGGAGCGTGGCGTGATCTTCCAGCGCTACTCGCTGATGCCCTGGCTGACGGTGAACGGCAATGTCTCGCTGGCGGTGGACACGATCTTTCCCGGCATGGCCCGTGCCGAGAAACAGGCCAAGGTGGATCACTATGTCGGCATGGTCGGTCTCAGCCACGCTGCGCACCGGCGCCCGGCGGAGCTGTCTGGCGGCATGCGCCAGCGGGTCAACGTGGCGCGCGCCCTGGCGATGGACCCGGAGGTGCTGTTGCTGGATGAGCCTCTGTCGGCACTGGATGCGCTGACCCGCGCCAACCTCGCCGATGAGATCGAGGCGATCTGGCAGGCGGACAAGAAGACCTGCGTGCTGATCACCAATGACGTGGACGAGGCAATCCTGCTGGCCGACCGCATCATCGCGCTGAATCCGGACGGCACCCTGGGCGAGGAGTTTAAGGTCTCCATCCCCCGCCCGCGCGACCGCTCTGCCATGAACACAAATGACAGCTTCAAACGTCTGCGCGCCGACGTGACCTCCTACCTGATGGACGCAGGCATCGCGGCCCGCATCGAAGGCTCCCGCAGCCTGCCGGACGTGACCCCGATCCATGGGCTGCCCGCGGCGGTGGCTGAGGCGTCGAAAACCATGACCGAGGAGCGCTTCCTCGACTTCTCGCAGCTGCACAAGATCTACCCGACCCCCAAGGGGCCGCTGACCGTGGTCGAAGATTTCAACCTCAAGATCAACAAGGGCGAGTTCATCTCGCTGATCGGCCATTCCGGCTGCGGCAAATCCACCGTGCTGACGATGGCCGCGGGGCTGAACCCGATCTCCAAGGGCGCGATCAAGCTGGACCGCCGCCACGTGGAGGGCGCCGACCCGGAACGCGCCGTCGTGTTTCAGTCGCCCAACCTGTTCCCCTGGCTGTCGGCGCGGGAAAACTGCGCCATTGGTGTCGACAAGGTCTACCCCAAGGCCAGCCAGGCGGAGCGGCAGGACGTGGTGGAATACTACCTGGAGCGCGTCGGCCTCGGCGATGCGATGGACAAGCCCGCGCATGCGATGTCGAACGGTATGCAGCAGCGGGTTGGCATCGCCCGCGCCTTTGCCCTGTCGCCCAAGCTGCTCTTGCTGGATGAACCCTTTGGCATGCTCGACAGCCTGACGCGCTGGGAGCTGCAGGAGGTGCTGATGGAGGTCTGGAGCCGCACCAAGGTGACCGCGATCTGCGTCACCCACGATGTCGATGAGGCGATCCTGCTGGCCGACCGGGTGGTGATGATGACCAACGGCCCGCAGGCCACCATCGGAAAGATCACCGAGGTCGACCTGCCGCGCCCGCGCACCCGCAAGGCGCTGCTGGAGCACCCGGATTACTACACCTACCGGCAGGAGGTGCTCGATTTCCTGGAGGAATACGAGCACGGGGCCAAACCGGCCCCCAAACCAGCCGCAGAGAAGATAGCAGCGGAGTAAGACCATGACTCAGAAACTCGTCATCATCGGGGCTGGCATGGCCTCTGGCCGGGTGATCGAGCATCTGCTCGACACAGCCCCGGACGCCTACGATATCACCCTGTTCAACGCCGAGCCGCGCGGCAACTACAACCGCATCATGCTGAGCCCGGTGCTGTCGGGTGACAAAACCTATGAGGAAATCGTCACCCATTCCGACGCGTGGTACGCGGAGCATGGCATCACCTGCCGTTTTGGCGAGCATGTCACCGCTATCGACCGCGATGCCAGAACAGTCACCGGCGAAAACGGCACCGTCTCGTATGACAAGCTGGTGATCGCCACCGGCTCTGCCCCTTTCATCATTCCGGTGCCGGGCCACGACCTGCCGGGGGTGATTTCTTACCGCGACCTCGACGACACCAACGCGATGATCGAGGCCGCCGCCAAAGGGGGCAAGGCAGTGGTGATCGGGGGCGGCCTGCTGGGGCTGGAAGCGGCTGCGGGCCTGAAGGAACGCGGCATGGATGTAACTGTGCTGCACCTGATGGGCCACCTGATGGAACGCCAGTTGGACGAAGCCGCGGGGTATCTCTTGCGCAAGGATCTGGAGGCACGCGGCATCACCGTGAAAACCCAGGCCTCGACCAAGGCGATCCTGGGCGAGGACCGCGCCGAGGCGGTGCTGCTGGAAAGCGGCGAGACGCTGGGGGCAGACCTGGTGGTGATGGCCGTGGGCATCCGCCCGGAAACCCGGCTCGCCAATGACGCCCACTTGGACGTCGCGCGCGGCATCGAGGTGAACGCGCAGATGCAGACCAGCGACCCGGATGTCTATGCGCTGGGCGAATGCGTGGAGTTCGATGGCCATCTGTTTGGCCTCGTCGCACCGCTTTATGATCAGGCCAAGGTTCTCGCGGACAGCCTGCTGGATCAGCCCAACGCCTTCGTGGTCAAGGAGCTGGCGACCAAGCTCAAGGTCACAGGCTGCGATCTGTTCAGTGCCGGGGATTTCGCCGAGGGCGAAGGACGCGAGGACATCGTCTTCCGTGATCCCGCCCGCGGCATCTACAAACGGCTGGTGATCGAGGGCGACCGGCTGGTCGGCGCGGTGATGTATGGCGACACCGCTGACGGCAGCTGGTTCTTTGGCCTGATCAAGGACGGCACCGATATCGACGAGATGCGCGAGACGCTGATCTTTGGCCCGGCGTTTCAGGGGGGCGCCTCCGCGGACCCTCTGTCAGCCGTTGCAGCCTTGCCGCTTGATGCGGAGATCTGCGGCTGCAACGGCGTCTGCAAGGGACAGATCACCAGCGCCATCGAAGGCGGCGCAACAGACCTCGGCGCCATCCGCGCCACAACCAAGGCCAGCGCCTCCTGCGGCACCTGCACCGGGCTGGTGGAACAGCTGCTGCAGGTGACGCTGGGCGATGACTTCCAGATGCCGCAGGCGCAGCCCATGTGCGGCTGCACTAGCCACAGCCACGACGACCTGCGCCGGCTGATTAAGTCCAAGGAGCTGAAAAGCCAGGCGGCGGTCTGGCAAGAGCTTGGCTGGATCACCCTGAACGGCTGCCATGTCTGCCGCCCAGCGGTGAACTATTACCTTTTGGCGGATTGGCCGCTGGAATATCGCGACGACCCGCAAAGCCGTTTCGTGAACGAGCGCAAGCACGCCAACATCCAGAAGGACGGGACCTTTTCGGTGGTGCCCCGCATGTGGGGCGGCATCACCACCCCGGATGAGCTGCGCGCCATCGCCGATGCCGCGGACAAATACGACGTCCCCACTGTCAAGGTGACCGGCGGCCAGCGTATCGACCTCTTGGGTGTAAAGGGCGAGGATCTGCCCAGCATCTGGGGCGATCTGAACCGGGCCGGGCTGGTCTCGGGCCATGCCTATTCCAAGGGTCTGCGCACCGTGAAGACCTGCGTCGGTACTGACCATTGCCGGTTCGGCACCCAGGACTCGACCGGGCTGGGCATCAAGCTGGAAAAGCACCTTTGGGGCTCCTGGACGCCGCACAAGCTGAAGCTCGCCGTGTCCGGCTGTCCGCGCAACTGCGCCGAAGCGACCTGCAAGGACATCGGCGTGGTCTGCGTCGACAGCGGCTATGAGATCCACGTCGGCGGCGCCGCGGGCATGGAGATCAGGGGCACCGAGCTGCTGTGCAAGGTCGCCACGGAGGAGGAAGCGATCGAGGTGATCTCGGCCATGACCCAGATCTACCGCGAGAATGCCCGCTATCTCGACCGGATCTACAAATGGCTGGATCGCGTCGGTCTGGACTGGGTCAGGGCGCAGATCGTTGACGACGTGGAAAACCGCAAGGCGCTGGCCGAGCGGTTCCAGCTGTCGCAGTCGATCTACCGCAAGGATCCCTGGGCCGAACACGCGCAGGACACCACCACGCGGGCGCAATACGCGCCGGTTGCCAATCTGACACTGGAGGCTGCGGAATGAACTGGATCGACATCTGCCACATCGACGACATCCCCCTGCGCGGCGCGCGGGTGGTGAAGACCCCGCTGGGCTGCATCGGCCTGTTCCGTACCGGTGAGGCCGAGGTCTTTGCGGCCGCTGACAGCTGCCCGCACAAAGGCGGCCCGCTGTCGGAGGGCATCGTGCACGGCCAGAGCGTGACCTGCCCGCTGCACAACTGGGTCTTTGACCTCAATACTGGCGAGGCGCAGGGCGCGGACGAGGGCCGGATCGAGACTTACCCCGTTCAGGTCGAAGGCGGCCGCGTTCTGATTGCCGAGGCCGTTCTCGGCAAGCGGAGAGCTGCCTGATGCGCGGCGCCGGGCCAGACGAGATCCGCTCTGCCTGCCCATACTGCGGCACCGGCTGCGGCGTGCTTCTGCGCCGCAGCGGCGCGGCAGGGCTGGAGGTGCGCGGCGATCCGGATCATCCTGCCAACCGCGGGCGGCTGTGCTCCAAGGGGCTGGCGCTGGGGGAAACCCTGGGGCTGGAGGGGCGACTGCTGTCGCCGCGGGTTGGGGGCCGCGAAACCGATTGGGACAGCGCGCTGGATCTGGTGGCGGGCAAGTTCCGCGACGCGGTGCGCGATCATGGCCCGGACAGTGTCGGCTTTTACGTCTCCGGGCAGCTGCTGACAGAGGATTACTATGTCGCCAACAAGCTGATGAAGGGTTTCATCGGCTCGGCCAATATCGACACCAACTCGCGCCTTTGCATGGCTTCGACCGTGGCGGGTCACCGGCGCGCCTTTGGCACCGATACCGTGCCCGGCACCTACGAGGATCTGGAGGAGGCGGATCTGATCGTGCTGGTGGGCTCGAACCTGGCCTGGTGCCATCCGGTGCTGCACCAGCGCGTGCTGGCCGCCCGCGCGGCGCGCGGCACCAAGCTGGTGGTGATCGACCCGCGCCGCACCGCCAGCTGCGATCAGGCGGATATGCACCTGCGCTTGCGCGCGGGCAGCGACGTGGCGCTGTTCAACCATCTGCTGGCGCGGCTGGACGCGGATGGTGCGCTGGACGCGGACTACCTGCGCCACGTCAGCGGGCTGGAGGAGACGCTGGCGGCAGCCCATGCGGAGGACGCCTCGGTTACTGGCCTGATGGCGGAAGAGCTGGAGGCCTTCTGCGCGCTGTGGCGGCGCACCGAAAAGGTGGTGACCGTGTTCAGCCAGGGGGTGAACCAGTCCACCTCCGGTGCGGACAAGGTGAACGCGATCCTGAATTGCCACCTCGCCACGGGGCGCATCGGCAAGCCCGGCTGCGGGCCGTTTTCGGTGACCGGCCAGCCCAACGCCATGGGCGGGCGTGAGGTGGGCGGCCTGGCCACTATGCTGGCCTGCCACATGGCGCTGGAGGACAGCCGCCACCGTGATGCGGTGCAGGGCTTCTGGCAGGCGCCCGCGATGCCGCAGCAGGCGGGGCTGAAGGCGGTCGACCTGTTCCGGGCCGCGGGCGACGGGCGGCTGAAGGCGCTGTGGATCATCCACACCAACCCCGCTGTCACCATGCCCGAGGCCGGAGCCGTGGCGGAGGCGATCCGCGCCTGCGAATTCACCGTGGTCAGCGACATCACCGCCGCAACCGACACGGCCCGGCTGGCCGATGTGCTGCTGCCTGCCGCCGCCTGGGGCGAAAAAGACGGCACCGTCACCAACTCGGACCGCACCATCAGTCGCCAACGCGCGGCGCTGCCCGTGCCGGGCCAGGCCCGCGCTGATTGGCAGATCCTGGCCGAGGTCGGCCGCCGCATGGGTTGGGATGAGGCCTTTGACTATCAGACCCCGGCGCAGATCTTTCGCGAACATGCCGCGCTGTCGGGGATTGCCGGCGGCTTTGGCCTTGATTTCGACATCTCCGGCCTTTCGCAGCTGTCCGACGATGAGTACGGCGCGCTGGAGCCGCAGCGCTGGCCGGTCACGGGGCAGCGCCATGGCGGGCGGTTCTTTGGCAGCGGCGGTTTCTATCATGCCGATGGCAAGGCGCGCATGCTGCCGGTCCGTCACCGCGCGCCTGCAGCGGCGCCGGGCCGGAAGTATCCCTTCCGGCTCAATACCGGGCGCATCCGCGACCAGTGGCACACGATGACCCGCACCGCCCTTGCGCCGCGCCTGTCGGGGCATCTGGCGGAGCCGTTCGCCGACATCCACCCGCAGGACGCCGCGCGGCTGGGGGTGCAGCCTGCCGATCTGCTGCGCCTGCGCAGCCCGCAAGGGCAGGCCATCCTGCGCGCTCGTATCACCGCGGACGTACAGCCGGGGGATCTGTTCGTGCCGATCCACTGGACCGGCGAAACCGCGCCCTCGGCCCGGATCGACCAGCTGGTTGCCGCCGCGACCGATCCGGTCTCGGGCCAGCCCGAAAGCAAGGCGGCCGTTGTCGCGGCAGAGCGCTGGCAGCCCGCCTGGTACGGCTTTGCGGTCTCCTGCCGCCCCATGGCGCCGCAGGCGGAGTATTGGGCGGTGTCGCGCACCCGGGCGGGCTACCGAGCCGAGCTGGCGGGGCAGGACCCGCTGGCCAACCCGGAGGCCGCGGCGCGGGCGCTGTTTGATTTGCCCGGCGCCGAGGTGCAGATGATGACAGACAGCCGCCGCGGCATTGCCCGGCTGGCGCTGATCGAGGACGGTCGCCTGATGGCCGCGCTGTTCACCGCGCCGGAGCCGGTGGCAGTCAGCCGCAGCTACCTGGCGGATCTGCCGGGCAGCTGCGCCGATGGCGTGCTCAGCGGCCTGCCGACCGCGGACCGGCCCGACCCCGGCCCGACGGTCTGCGCCTGCTTCAACGTCGGCGCCAATACCATCCTGCAAGCGATCGAAAGCGATGGCCTGCTGAGCGTTGCCGAGGTCGGCGCCGCGCTGCAGGCGGGCAGCAACTGCGGCTCCTGCCGCCCGGATATTGCAGATCTTTTGGCCCGGACCCGGTTCCGGCAGGCGGCAGAATAGGAGCGCCGAGATGACCAACACCCCCGCGAATCCCGCTGCTGCGGGACTGCTGTCACTGGTCGGGGCCGGCCCCGGCGCGCGCGATCTTCTGACCCTGCGCGCCATGCAGCGGCTGCAGCAGGCCGACACGGTGTTTTACGACCGGCTGGTGGATGATGAGGTGCTGGCGCTGGCACCGCCCTCTGCCCGTCGCGTGTTTGTCGGCAAGCACGTCGGTGCGCACTCCTGGCCGCAGGACAAGATCAACGCGGTGATCGTGGCGGAGGCGCTGAAGGGCCGCCGCGTGGTGCGGCTGAAATCCGGAGATCCGGGCATTTTCGGCCGCGTGGCTGAGGAGCTGGCCGCCGCCCACGCGGCCGGAATCGAGGCCGAGGTGGTGCCGGGCGTCACCGCCGCCTGCGCCGCGGCTGCAGCGAACGGTATTTCGCTGACGGAACGCGGGGTCTCGGACACGCTGGTGCTGACCACGGCGCGCTGCCGGGCCGGCGATCCGCTGCCCGACTGCACCCGCCATGCCAAGCCGGGCACCACCATGGTGTTCTACATGGCCGTGCGGCAGGCCGACCGACTGCGAGATGGGCTGTTGGGGCAGGGGATGCCGCCTACCGCGCCGGTGACGGTTGCGGTGGATGTATCAAAGCCTGGCGCGCGCACATTGTTCTGCGATCTGGCGGCGCTGCCACAAACGCTGGCGCAGCACGGGGTCATGGGGGTTGCGACGATCATTGTCACCTATCCCAAGGCGCAGACGCAGCGGCTGGCGGCGGTGCCCTGACCGTCGCAGTCACCGCATCAGAAACGTAACCCGAAGCCCGCCAACAGGCATGCTGCCCATCGCGCCGCCGCGTATCGCGGTGTGCGCTCTTCGGCGTCGTCTATCAGTGTCTTTGGGGAGGAAGTGGTGAGCCGTGCAGGATTCGAACCTGCGACCCACTGATTAAAAGTCAGTTGCTCTACCAACTGAGCTAACGGCCCACTTCTTCGTCGCTGTCTAAGTGTTTTTCCCAGAAGGTTCAAGCACTTATTTCGCTTCGGAACCGTTTGTCACCGTGTGACTTGCTGTCCCGATAGGCGGCGTATCTAGGGGGAGTTTGGCGGGGGGTCAACCCCTTTTTTCAACTTTTCTCACCCAAGGCTGGATTCATTGCTGCGCGGGGTCTATATGCCCGCCATGAGCATCACCGCAGATACCGCAATTCCCTTCATGAAGATGCATGGGCTAGGCAACGACTTCGTCGTGGTCGATGCGCGTGCACAAGATTTTGCCGTGACCCCGGCGATGGCACAGGGAATCGCGCACCGCCAATTCGGAGTCGGCTTTGACCAGCTGACGGTCATCTCTGACGGGGCGGGGGATGCGCATCTGACGTTCTACAATGCCGATGGCTCCACCTCGGCGGCCTGCGGCAATGCCACGCGCTGTATCGCCCGCCACCTGATCGTGGAAAGTGGCAAGCAGGAGCTGCACCTGACCACCGATCGCGGCGATCTGTATGCGCGCGACGCGGGCAACGGGCTGACCTCTGTCAACATGGGGGCGCCGCAGCTGGATTGGCGGGACATTCCCCTGTCCGAGGACACGGACACGCTGGAACTCCCGATCGAGGGCGGGCCGACCGCCACCGGCATGGGCAACCCGCATTGCACCTTTTTTGTCGAGGACGCCGAGGTGATCCCGCTGGAGGAATTCGGCCCGCGCTATGAACACCACCCGCTGTATCCGCAGCGGACCAATGTTCAGGTCGCGCAGGTGACCGGCCCGGACCGCATCCGCATGCGGGTCTGGGAGCGCGGTGTGGGCGTGACGCTGGCCTCTGGGTCATCCTCCTGTGCCACCGCTGTTGCTGCCGCCCGGCGCGGGCTGACGGGCCGCAAGGTGCAGATCGACCTTGATGGTGGCACCCTGTGGATCGATTGGGCCGAGGATGGTGTCTGGATGACGGGTGAGACAATGCATGTGTTCAACGGCACCTTCACCCGCCAATTCCTGGAGAGCCTCGAATGAGCGCGCCCAAGTTCACCACTCTGGGCTGCCGCCTGAACGCCTATGAAACCGAGGCGATGAAGGAGCTGAGCCAGCAGGCGGGGTTGGAGAACGCCGTGGTGGTGAACACCTGCGCCGTGACGGCAGAGGCCGTGCGCAAGGCCCGGCAGGAAATCCGCAAGCTGCGCCGGGAGAATCCGGAAGCACCGATCATTGTCACCGGCTGCGCCGCCCAGACCGAGCCAGAGACCTTTGCCGCGATGGAAGAGGTCACCCGCGTCATCGGCAATACAGAAAAGATGCAGCCGGAAACCTGGCAGCAAATCGCGAAGGGGCCGGATTTCATCGGCACCACCGAAAAGGTACAGGTCGACGACATCATGTCGGTGACCGAGACGGCTGGCCACCTGATCGACGGCTTCGGCACCCGCAGCCGCGCCTATGTGCAGGTGCAGAACGGCTGTGACCACCGCTGCACCTTCTGCATCATCCCTTATGGCCGCGGCAACTCTCGCTCGGTGCCTGCGGGTGTGGTCATCGACCAGATCAAGCGGCTGGTGGACAAGGGCTACAATGAGGTGGTGCTGACCGGCGTTGATCTGACCTCATGGGGTGCCGATCTGCCCGCACAGCCGCGCCTTGGGGATCTGGTGATGCGAATCCTCAAGCTGGTGCCTGATTTGCCCCGCTTGCGAATCTCTTCGATTGATTCGATCGAGGCAGATGACAACCTGATGCAGGCCATCGCCACCGAATCGCGCCTGATGCCGCATCTGCATTTGTCCCTTCAGCACGGCGACGACATGATTCTGAAGCGCATGGCCCGTCGGCATTTGCGCGACGATGCGATTCGCTTCTGCGAAGAGGCCCGCAAACTGCGGCCTGAAATGACCTTTGGCGCCGACATCATCGCCGGGTTCCCGACCGAAACCGATGCGCATTTCGAAAATTCTCTCAAGCTGGTGAGTGATTGCGACCTGACCTGGCTGCATGTCTTTCCCTACTCCAAACGCGAGGGAACCCCGGCAGCGAAGATCCCGAAGCAGGTGAACGGTAACGTCATCAAGGAACGTGCCGCCCGCCTGCGTGCGGCAGGGGATCAGCAGGTGGCGCGCCATCTGGCGGCACAGGTCGGCCGGACGCACCGCATTCTGATGGAGAATCCGCATATGGGCCGGACCGAGCAATTCACCGAGGTATCCTTTGCTGCGGCGCAGACAGAGGGCAGCATCGTCACGGCGGTCATCACCGGTCTTGCGGGATCCCAGCTGACGGCTTGAAATCAGTTCTGACTGCTTCAGGGCGTCGGTGAGAGGTTCATCTGGGTACACGGGTGCTCGGAGTAGGCCCAGACCAGGTACCCGGATCCCACCTGCATGAAGGCAAGTAGGCCAGGTGGAAGCAATCCCGAGTGGCCTGTCGCACGTGGCGACGCCAAAGTTGCTTCTGTCCAAGTGATGTGGCTTCTCAAACAGCGCGAAACTCTGCCGGAAAATTCTTCAACGCCGGGGCCGCCGTGCCGCGTGGTGTGATCTTCGCCAAGCCCGATAGTCTTCACACGAAAAAAGTCCCCGCAAGATCGCTTGCGGGGACTTCTATTTCACGGTGTCAGCAGACCTGGGTTCAGTCTTTGCCCTTCACGGGCGCCCAGAGCTTCTTGTTGGTCAGATACAGCAGCACCGACAGAACCGTCAGGAACAGCACGCCGACAAAACCGGCCTGCTTGCGGGCCATCATCTTGGGCTCGGCGGTCCACATCAGGAAGGCCGCGACGTCCTTGGACATGGATTCCACGTCGTTGGGGTGTCCGTCGGCATATTCCACCTGCTCATCCGACAGCGGCGGCGCCATCGAAATCCAGCCGCCCGGGAAGGCGGTGTTCTCGTAGAAGGTGGTGCCGGCTTCCTGCTTGGTTTCGCCGGTGTAACCCGCCAGCAGCGAGGCGATGTATTCCGCACCGCCCATACCTTTGAACAGCTGGTTCAGGCCCAGGCCGTAGGGGCCGTGGAAGCCCGCACGCGCCTTTGCCATCATGCTGAGGTCCGGCGCGCCAGCGTTGTTGTTCTCCGGGAAGTGATCCACGGGCTTGGCCGGGCGGTCCTCGTCCAGCTCGGGATCATAAACGGTGAAGTTGTCCGCCGCATACGCCCGGACCTGGTCCTCGGGCATGTTCGGGCCGTCTTCGTCCGACAGGGTGCGGATTGGCACCAGTTTCAGACCGTGGCAGGCCGCGCAGACCTCGGTGTAGACCTGCAAGCCACGCTGCAGCTGGTTGCGGTCGTAGGTGCCGAACGGACCCTCGAAGGAGAAGTCGTAGTCTTCGATGTGGCCTGCCCCGCCTGCTGCGAAGGACGCAGCAGGGATCAGGGCCAGAGCGAAGGCGGCACCGGTTGCCAGTTTCTTGAACATTGCTAGGTGTTCCTTCTTCTTACTCGGCAGGAGTGGCTTCGGAAGACTTCTTGCCGTATTTGGCGTCGAAATCCTCTTCGATGGTGGCAGGCTGTGCCAGCGGCTTCTCGATCACGCCCAGCAGCGGCAGGATCACGAAGAAGTAGCCGAACCAGTAGGCCGAAGCGATCAGCGAGAACGAGGCATAGGGCTCTTCCGCGGGCATCGCACCCAGCCACATCAGGGCGAAGAAGTCGACGACCAGCAGCGCGAACCACCATTTGAACATCGGGCGATACCGACCCGAACGCACGTTGGAGGTGTCCAGCCAAGGCGCCAGCGCCATGGCCAGGATCGCGCCGAACATGGCAATCACGCCGAAGAACTTCGCGTCGATGATGCCGCCGGTGATGAAGGAGGCGAACTGCACAACCCAGACCTCGGAGGTGAAGGCACGCAGGATCGCGTAGAACGGCAGGAAGTACCATTCGGGCACGATGTGCGCAGGCGTCACCAGCGGGTTGGCTTCGATGTAGTTGTCCGGGTGGCCCAAGTAGTTCGGCATGAAGCCGACGATGGCCCAGAACACGACCAGCACAACGGCCAGACCGAGGAAATCCTTGATCACGAAGTAGGGCCAGAAGGGCAGGGTGTCTTTCTTGGCTTCTTCCTTGGAGCCACGGCGGACGTCAACACCGGTGGGGTTGTTGTTGCCAGTGGTGTGGAAGGCCCAGATGTGCACGATCACCAGTGCCGCGATCACGAAGGGCAGCAGGTAGTGCAGCGAGAAGAAGCGGTTCAGGGTGGCGTTGTCCACCGCCGGTCCGCCCAGCAGCCAGGTCTGGATCGCCTCGCCGATGAACGGGATCGCGCCGAACAGGCCGGTGATCACGGTCGCACCCCAGAAGGACATCTGGCCCCACGGCAGCACGTAGCCCATGAAGGCGGTGCCCATCATCAAGAGGTAGATCAGCATGCCGACGATCCACGTGATCTCGCGGGGCGCCTTGTAGGAACCGTAGTACAGGCCGCGGAAGATGTGGATGTAGACGGCAACAAAGAACAGCGAAGCGCCGTTCATGTGCAGGTAGCGCAGCATATGGCCGCCGTTCACGTTGCGCATGATGTGCTCAACGGAGGCGAAGGCCAGGTCAACATGCGGGGTGTAGTGCATCACCAGGACGATGCCGGTGACGATTTGCAGCGCCAGGCAGAAAGCCAGGACGATGCCCCAGATCCACCACCAGTTCAGGTTCTTGGGGGTGGGGATCATGATGGTGTCATAGATCAGGCCGACGATGGGCAGGCGGCTGTGCAGCCACTTCTCTGCGCCTGTCTTCGGCTCGTAATGGTCGTGCGGAATACCGGACATGAGCGCGTTTCCTTATCCCAGCTTGATGGTGTTAGCGTCGACGAACTCGGCGACAGGCACGTGCAGGTTCTCCGGCGCCGGACCTTTGCGGATACGGCCTGCGGTGTCGTAGTGCGAGCCGTGGCAGGGGCAGAACCAGCCATTGAATTCACCGGCGCCATCGCCCAGCGGCACACAGCCGAGGTGGGTGCAAACACCCATCATCACCAGCCATTCGCCGGCCTCGTCCAGGGTGCGGTTCGCGTCTGCCGCGTCAGTGCCCGGCTTGTTGGGGTTCTCCGACCGGGGGTCGATCAGCTCGGACAGCTCCACAGCACGAGCTTCCTCGATCTCTTCCTGGGTGCGACGGCGGATAAACACCGGCTTGCCGAGGAACATGACCGAGATCTGCGTGCCAACTTCCACGCCGCTGACATCGACCAGGATCGAAGACAGCGCTTTCACGTCGGCGGAGGGGTTCATCTGGTTGACCAGGGGCCATACGGCGGCACCCGCGGTCACTGCCCCGGCGCCGGCAGTGGCGTAGTAGAGGAAATCTCTCCGGGTTCCTTCGTGGTCTTCTGCGTGGGACACGAGGTTTTCTCCAATTCCAGCGCCCGTTTAGGGCAAACATGCGCATGCACCGCGATCGCTCGCGGTGACTCTGGCGCGTATCTAGCGGGGCAAAGGGCGTTCGTCCAGCGGTCATAGGCGCGCAGAAAGCCGCACGTACAACTTTCTGTCACGCGCGTGTGACAATGCCACACTGGGGCGCCGGGCCGGGGCCGAATGGCCCCGTGTGCGGCAAGGTTTTGTTAATCAGGCGTCGCGCGGTTGGGTGGCCTGCATGCTGGGGCGCGATTCGAAGGCAGCATACCACTGCGCGAGCGCCGGGTTTCCGTTGCGCCAACCTGCGTCGGGGTGGCGGAAATCGACATAGCCAAGCGCGCAGCCTACGGCGATCTGGCCGATGTCCAGCGGCCCCTGCAGGTGGCTCATCCAGCGGGCGTTCAGCGCCGCGCAGCCGCCCAGAACCTTGTCCAGCTGCGCGTCCAGCCAGCCGTCCCACTGTTTGTCCTGCGGCCGCAGCCGTTTTTCATAGGACATCAGCACCGCCGCATCCATGATGCCGTCGGCGGTGGCTTCCAGGATCTTGCTCTCCCAGCCGCGGTTGTACAGCCGCCCGCCCGCGCGCTGGTCCAGATAGGCACAGATCACCCGACTGTCATAGAGCGCCGGGCCGTCGCCGCGCTCCAGCGCCGGGATCTTGGCCAGCGGGTTGCTGGCCTGCACCGCGCCGCTGGGCTGCACCGGCGAGGTGACCACCGGCACGATTTCAACGGAGTCCAGCTGCCCGGTCTCATGCAGGACCACCATGACCTTGCGCACAAAGGGCGACGCCGCCGCTGCATAGAGTTTCATGCCGGTCTCCTCTGCCGTATCCGCTGCCGTGCGGGCATTGCACCGCTGACCCTAGTTACCCAAGAGTTTCGCAAAACATTTGGCAAGACTTTTTGCAAAAGGCGTGTGGCGCCGGGCGACTGTCCGCCGGCTCTTGCGTCGGGTCGCAAAGGCTGGCAGGTTCACCGCGTTCTCAGGGCGGGGCGGAATTCCCCACCGGCGGTAAGCGGGCGAGATCCCGCAAGCCCGCGAGCGGCTTCCGGATGTCGGAAGTGTCAGCAGATCTGGTGCGACACCAGAGCCGACGGTCACAGTCCGGATGAAAGAGAACGTGCAGAAGGGCGACGCCAGAGGTGCGCCCGTCTGTCCGTGATCGCCTTGGGTGACGTGTCAGAACCTATGGAGATTACGATATGACACACACCCGCTATGCCTTCATCAAGGCCCAATGGCATACTGATATCGTCGACCGCGCGCTGGAGGGGTTCCAGCAGCTGATCCCGGCTGAGCAGATCGACGTCTTTGATGTGCCCGGCGCATTCGAGATGCCGCTGTTGGCGCAGGAGCTGGCCAAGACCGGCAAATACGCTGCGGTTGCCTGTGCCGCGCTGGTGGTCGACGGTGGCATCTACCGGCATGACTTCGTCGCGCAGGCCGTGGTCGACGGGCTGATGCGGGCCGGCATGGACACCGGCGTGCCGGTGCTGTCGGTGTCGCTGACGCCGCATCATTTCCAGGAGACCGACCACCACATGGCGATCTACCGCGATCATTTCGTGGAAAAGGGCCGCGAAGCCGCGCGCGCCGCGCTGATGATCACCGAAACCCGCAAGGCGGCGCTGGCCGCCTAGCCCAGATAGGCCTTGAGGGTCGGCGGCGGGTTGTCCAGCAACTCTGCCGTCGGCTGTGGCGGATGGGCGCGGCCCTCCGCCACCAGCACCACCTGATCCGCGATGCGGCGGGCATCTGCAGGCTCATGGCTGACCATCAACACCGTGGCTCCGCTTTCGTGCGCCAGCTCTGCCACAAGATCCAGCATCTCGGCCTTCAGGGCGGGGCCAAGCGCGGCAAAGGGTTCATCCAGCAGCAGGATATCGCGCCCCTGCACCAGCACCCTTGCCAAAGCCACCCGGCTTTGCTGGCCGCCGGACAGGGCCGCGGGCTTGCGCGCGCCCATTCCAGAAAGGCCGACCCGCGCCAGCGCGGCCTCCACCTTCTGCCAGTCCTCATCTGACAGCCGCAGGCTGGCGCGCAGACCCAGGCCCACGTTCTGCGCTGCGCTCAGATGCGGAAACAGGTTTCCGTCCTGAAACAGCATCGCCACAGGCCGCTTGCCCGGCGGCTGGTCGGCCATGTCCGTGCCCTGCCAGCGGATCTTGCCACGGGTCAGCGGCAGAAAGCCTGCGATCGCCTCCACCAGCGTGGACTTGCCTGCGCCCGACGGGCCGATCACCGCGGTGCAGCTGCCTGCTTGGATCTCCAGATCCGCCTCCACCGCGTAGCCGCCGTTCAGGATCCGGCAATCTTCAAGTTTCAGCATGCCAGCGGCCTCCGCGGTCCAGTATCCAGAAGGCACCCATCGACAGCGTCAGCAGCAAGAGCGCGGCTGCCGCCGCCGCCTCCATCCGGTAGGCC
This sequence comes from Leisingera sp. S2M4, assembly GCF_055398055.1. NCBI lineage: Bacteria > Pseudomonadati > Pseudomonadota > Alphaproteobacteria > Rhodobacterales > Roseobacteraceae > Leisingera > Leisingera sp. S2M4. Next base: position 1,466,915 of record NZ_AP040861.1, on the reverse strand, counting down.
CCCATCAGCCGGTAGATCTGCAGCGGCAGGGTGGCAAATTCCGGGTCGGCAAACAGCGCCACCACGCCGAGATCGCCCATCGACAGCGCCGCCGCAAGCCCCGCGGCAAATCCGGTCTGCGCTCGCATCCGGGGCAGGTACACGTGGCGCACGAAATGCCAGCCGCGCATGTCCAGCGACAGTGACAGGCGGCCGTAGCGCCCCAGCACTTCCTGCGCGCGCGGCGTCAGGATGCGCATCGCAAAGGGCAGCGCCATCACCGCATTCACCAAAGCCGTGACCGGCAGGGCCAGAGCAAACGGGCTGGCGAACGGGTAGATCACGATGAACAGCCCGGTGCCGATCACCAGTGGCGAGGCCGCAAGCCCGAGAATTCCAGAGAGCTCCGCCAGCCTTCCGCGCCCGGCCGCCGCCGCAGCAGCCATCGGCAGCGCCAGCACCAGCAGCAACGCGGTGCTGAGCGCCGCCACCAGAACCGAATTGCCCGCCGCCTGCCAGATAGAGCTTTTCAGCGTGGCCAACCCCGGCAGCCCGGCCAGCACGATCGCGGCCAGCGGCAGCAGCAGAAAGGCAGCGGCCAGCAGGATCCAGCCCGCATCCAGCCCGCGCGCGAGGGCGCTTTGGCCGTCCCAGCGCTGCACCGCGCGGTCCAGTCCGGCACCGAAACCCTTGCCCGTCGAGACCCGCAGCGCCACAAGCGCAGCGGCACCGGTGAGCACGAGTTGCAGACCCGACAGAAGTGCGGCGCGGCCAAGGTCGAAATCAAAGCGGAAAGCCTGATAGATCGCGAGCTCAATCGTGGTGGCCCGCGGTCCGCCGCCCAGCGTCAGCGCCACCGCAAAGCTGGAAAGGCAGATGGCAAAAACCACCGCCAGCGCGCCCGGGGCGACGCGGCGCAGCATCGGCGCCTCCAGCAGCCGCCACATCGCCAGCGGTCCGGCATCCAGCTGGGCGGCGAGGCGGAAGCGCTCGGCCGGTATTTCCTGCCAGCCCTGCAGGATCAGCCGGGTGGCCAGCGGCAGGTTGAAAAAGACATGTGCCAGCACCACCCCGTGGAGCCCGTAGATCTGCACCGGCTCCAGCCCGAACAGACCCAGCAACGCGCTCAGCCAGCCTGCGCGTCCGAACACCGCCAGCAGACCGAGGATCGCCACGATCACCGGCAGGATGAACGGCGCGCCCAGAAGCGCGATCAGCAGCCGCCGCCCGGCAAAGCGCCGCCGCGCCAGCGCGCGGGCCACCGGGATGGCGAGGCCGACGCTCAGCAGCGCGGACAGGCTGGCCTGTGTCAGGGTAAAGCGCAGCGCGGACCAGTCACTGGTCGCAAGGCCGCTGCCGGTTTCTGCCCTGAGGGCCACCGCCGCGAGGGTGCCCAGGATCAGCGCCGCAACCAGAAGCGCCGCGCCGATCCCGGCCGTTGCCCTTATTGGCTGAGCGCGTTCAGCCATTCGTCCAGCGCCGTATCCCGCACGGCGGCGGCCTCGTCCTCGGACAGCAGCAGCGACTTGGTCGGCTGTGCCAGGGTCTCAAACCCTTTGGGAAGACCCTCCGCCGGGGTCACGGCAGGGTACATCCAGTTGGTGGTCGGGATGATCGACTGGAAGGCATCGGAGACCATGAAGTCGAGGAACTGGTCGGCCAGTTCCGACTGGTCGGAGCCAGCCAGCTTGCCGGCCACTTCGACCTGCATGTAATGGCCCTCGTCAAACGCGGCAGCCGCCTTGGTGCCGTCTTCTTCGGCAATCAGGTGATAGGCCGGAGAGGTGGTGTAGGAGAGCACCATGTCGGCTTCGCCCTCCAGGAACATGCCGTAGGCTTCGGACCAGCCCTTGGTCACCGTCACCACGTTGTCGGCCAGCCCTTCCCAGATCGCGGGGGCTTCATCGCCGTAGGCCGCCTTGACCCACATCAGCAGACCCAGACCGGGGGTCGAGGAGCGCGGATCCTGGATCACGATCTTCTTGTCGCTGGCGGCCAGCGCCTTGAAATCGGCAGGCGCCGCGGCATCAGCGTTGTGGACAAAGGCGAAGTAGCCCCAGTCGTAGGGCACAAAGGTCGCGTCGTTCCACTCAACCGGCAGGCTGTAGTCGGCGCTGACCGAATGCTCGGCGAACAGGCCGGTCGCCTTGGCAGCGGCGGTCAGGTTGGTGTCCAAGCCCAGAACCACGTCGGCCTCGGATCGTGCGCCCTCCAGCTTGATGCGCGCAAGCAGTGCCGCGCCATCGCCTGCGCCGACCAGTTTCAGGTCGCAGCCGCAGACTTCCTCGAACGCCTTCTCGACGGCCGGGCCGGGGCCCCATTCGGAGACGAAGCTGTCATAGGTATAAACGGTGAGTTCGGGCGTGTCGGCAAAGGCTGCCGAGGCGCCCAGCAGTCCCGCTGCAAATGCAAGATGTTTCATGCCATCCTCCTTTGCGGCTTTGGGCAAGGGTGGAGGCTGTCCAGTACCTTCCCTCCGCCGGTGTGATCCGGTTCAGGTTCAACGGGTGTCATCTCAGCGCCTGCGCGCACCCCGAGGTGGCGCGCAGAGTATTCCCCGTACGCCGCAATGACAAGGCAAACTCCGCCGCCTGTCTTGCGCCGCCAAATCCCGGCGGAGCCGCCGGGGTCGGTGCCGGTCGCCTGTGCCGCAGCAGGAAACCCCTTGAGAGAGCGCCCCCCGCCCGCTAAGCACGGCCCAAAGGAGACCCTTCCCGATGTCGATGAACAGCTTTGGACACCTCTTCCGCGTTACCACCTGGGGCGAAAGCCACGGGCCCGCGCTTGGCGCTACCGTCGACGGGTGCCCGCCGAACGTCCCGTTGGAGCCGGAAATGCTGCAGCAGTGGCTGGACAAGCGCCGTCCGGGGCAGAACAAGAACACCACCCAGCGCAATGAACCCGACGCGGTGAAGATCCTGTCCGGCGTGTTCGAGGGCAAATCCACCGGCACGCCGATCCAGCTGATGATCGAGAACACCGACCAGCGCTCAAAGGACTATGGCGAGATCGCGCAGACCTTCCGTCCGGGCCACGCCGACATCACCTATTTCCAGAAATACGGCAACCGCGACTACCGCGGCGGCGGCCGGTCCTCGGCGCGCGAAACCGCGGCGCGGGTTGCGGCGGGCGGTGTTGCACGTGAAGCAATCAAGACACTGGTGCCTGGTCTGGAGATCAAGGGCTACATGACCCGGATGGGCGAGATGGAAATCGACCGCAGCCGGTTCGACTGGGATGCGATCGACCAGAACGATTTCTGGATCCCGGATGCCGGGGCCGTGCAGGACTGGGAAGACTATCTGCAGGGCCTGCGCAAGGCGCATGACTCGGTCGGCGCGGTCGTCGAGGTGGTCGCGCGCGGCGTGCCCGCAGGCATTGGCGCACCGATTTACGGCAAGCTGGACACTGATCTGGCCGCGGCGATGATGTCGATCAACGCGGTGAAGGGCGTCGAGATCGGCGAGGGCATGAACGCCGCCCGGCTAAAGGGATCGGAGAACGCCGACGAGATCTTCATGGGCAATGACGGCGCGCCGGTCTATTCCTCGAACCATGCCGGCGGCATTCTTGGCGGCATTTCCACCGGGCAGGACGTGGTGGTGCGTTTCGCGGTCAAGCCGACCTCCTCGATCCTCACTCCGCGCCAGTCGATCCGCAAGGATGGCACCGCCACCGAGGTCATCACTAAGGGCCGCCACGACCCCTGCGTCGGCATCCGCGCGGTGCCGGTGGCGGAGGCGATGATGGCTTGCGTGATTCTGGACCACCTGCTGCTGCACCGTGGCCAGATCGGCGAGAATCAGGGCCGTATCGGCTGACTCTCAGGCTCTAACAAGGGAGCTTTCCAGCAGCTCCGAGCCGTCTAGCCGTGTTCGGTGGCGCATTGGCTGTGATCGCCAAGCGCCGTCAGCACCTTGCAGCAGCCACCGTTGCCGCCGTCGCACAGGTGGCTGATCCGCTCCAGCTCGGTCGCCAGCTGTTCCAATTTGCGGATGCGGTCACGAACGTTGGCCAACTGGCTGCGGGCGATGCGGTCGGCTTCGGCACAATCCTCGCCCAGCTGTCCATCCAGCCCCATCAGCGCCCTGATGTCCTCCAGCGAAAAGCCGAGGTCGCGGGCATGTTTGATGAACCCCAGCGCATCCATCCCGTCCTGCCCATAACGGCGCTGGTTGCCGGCGTTGCGGCCCGGCTGCGGCAGCAGGCCGATCTCCTCGTAATAGCGGATGGTGGGCACCTTCACGCCCGTTGCCTTGGACAGCTGGCCGATGGAAAACATGCGAAGCCCCTCTTGAAGCTCTAGTGACTAGAGCACTTAGGTTGACCTCGAATCAAGAACGAGGACAAGAGAAATGGCAGGCTGCTGCAATCACGAAGCAAAATTCGACGGGGTCTCGGCGGACTACAAACGCAGGCTATGGGCGGTGATCGCCATCAACGCGGGCATGTTCGCGGTGGAGATGGGGGCAGGCCAGCTGTCCGGCAGCCAGGCGCTGAAGGCGGACGCGCTGGATTTCCTCGGCGATGCGCTGACCTATGGCATTTCACTGGCGGTGATCGGCGCCTCCCTGCGCACCCGCGCGCTTGCGGCCCTGGGCAAGGGCGTCAGCCTGCTGTTGATGGGGCTGTGGGTGTTCGGCTCGACCATCTATCAGGTGTTCTACATCGGCGTGCCGCAGGCGCATGTGATGGGCGGGATCGGGTTCATGGCGCTGGCGGCCAACCTGATCTCGGTCATGCTGCTGGCACGCTACAAGGACGGGGATGCCAATGTGCGCTCGGTCTGGCTGTGTTCGCGCAATGACGCCATCGGCAACGTCGCGGTGATGATCGCGGCACTGGGGGTCTGGGGCACGGCCAGCGGCTGGCCCGACCTGATCGTGGCCGGTATCATGGGCGGCCTGTTCCTCAGCTCCGCCTTTCAGATCCTGATGCAGGCGCTGAAGGAATGGCGCAGCGAGGCGGTGCAGGCCGCGCATCAGCACTGACGCCCACGGTCTGCGCCGACGCCTGCGGCGGGGCGCAGACCGCACGATCGGCCGCCGGGGCGCAATCAGCCCATTGATCTTTGCGGCGCTTGGGCGCAGGGTCGCGCCATGGCAAAACCGTTAACATCGCATCGACCTGTGCTGGCAGTCCTGTTGAAGGTACTGGCCATCGCGCTGTTCACCGCCCTGTCCGGGATCATCAAGGCCACCTCTGCGCATGTGCCCGCAGGCGAAGCGGTGTTCTTCCGCTCCTTCTTCGCGATCCCGGTGATCGTGGTCTGGCTGGCCGCGCGGGGCGAGCTGCGGCACGGGCTGATCACCAAGCGGCCGATGTACCATGTCTGGCGCGGGCTGGTGGGGACATCGGCGATGGCGATGACCTTCATGGGGCTGGCGTTGCTGCCGCTGCCCGAGGTCACCGCAATCGGCTATGCCACGCCGATCTTCACCCTGATCCTGGCAGCGCTGTTTCTGGGCGAGACCATCCGCATGGTGCGGATCACCGCGGTTGCCATCGGCCTGCTGGGAGTTCTGATCATGATCTGGCCACGGCTCGGCGGCGATCTGGAGGATGGCGCCATGCTGGGGGTGCTGCTGGTCGTCGCAGCGACGGTGGCGCGCGGCTTCGTGCAAATCCACATCCGCCGCATGGTGCAGTCGGAGCATACCGCCGCCATCGTGTTCTATTTCTCGCTCACGGCCTCGGTGCTGGCACTGCTGACCGCGCCGTTCGGCTGGGTGATGCCGGAGCCGCGCGTGCTGGCGCTGCTGGTCTCGGCCGGGCTGGTCGGCGGGGTGGCGCAGATCCTGGTCACCTCCTCCTACCGGTTTGCCCCGGCCTCGATGCTGGCGCCTTATGACTACGCCTCGATGATCTTTGCCATCATTATCGGTTATGTCTGGTTCAACGAGTGGCCGACGTTGGTGATGCTGGCAGGGGCCGCCTTGGTCGTGGCGGGCAATGCGTTGGTGATCTGGCGCGAGCACCGGCTTGGCCTTCAGCGGGGCAAGGCCAAGCCGATGATCGATCCCAAGGGCGGATAACAGGCTCTAACAAGGCATATTCGCCGCTTTCGCCTAGACCGCGCGGGTCAGCCCGCCGTCGATGCGAATGTTCTGCCCGGTGGTATAGGCAGCCTCGTCCGAGGCAAGATGCGCAATCAGCGCCGAGACTTCGCGGGCAGTGCCGTAGCGGCCCATCGGGATCCGCGCCTTGCGGTCCTCGGTCTCGGGCAGGCTGTCGATGAAACCGGGCAGCACGTTGTTCATCCGCACGCCTTTTGCGGCATATTTGTCCGCGAAGAGCTTGGTGAAACTGGCCAGACCGGCCCGGAAAACACCCGAGGTCGGAAACAGCGGATCGGGTTCAAACGCCGCAAAGGTCGAGATGTTGATGATCGACCCCTTGCCCTGCGCCGCCATGATCGGCGCCACCAGGCGGGTCGGACGGATCACGTTCATCAAGTAGTATTCCATCCCCAGATGCCAGTCGTCATCGCTGATTTCCAGCACATCGCCCTTGGGGCCATGGCCGGCCGAATTGACCAGCACGTCGATCCGCCCCCAGCGACCCATCGCCTTGTCCACTAGCGCCTGCAGGTCTTTTTGCACGAGGTTAGAACCTGTATGGCCGATGCCGCCCAGCTCTTCGGCCAGGGCTTCGCCCTTGCCGGAGGAGGACAGGATCGCCACCTCGTAGCCTTGGGCGTGCAGGTGGCGGGCCGCGTCGGCGCCCATGCCGCTGCCGGCGGCGGTGAACAGGGCTGTCTTGGTCATGGTGTTACTCCTTCTGCTGCCCACAGCATGATGCGGGCGCGGGCGCTTGACCAATCATGTCTCATCGCGCAAGGCTGTAGAAAATCTACTGGCTGAACCCCGATGCGCCTGCCCAATCTGAATGCCTTGCGGATGTTTGATGCCGCTGCCCGCCACCTGAATTTCGGCCGCGCGGCCGAAGAGCTGCACCTAACCCAGGGCGCGGTAGCGCAGCAGGTGCGGCGGCTGGAGGCCGATTTGGGGCATAAGCTGTTCCACCGTCACGCCCGTGGACTGACGCTGACCGATACGGGGCGCAGCTATCACGCGCCGGTGCGCCAGGCGCTGGCGCTGATCCGCGATGCGACCGACAAGTTGGCGCCGACGGTGCAGCGGGTCACCCTGTCGGTGCCGCCTTCGTTTGCGGCCAAGTGGCTGGTACCCAGGTTGCCGGAGTTCGAGGCTGCCCATCCGGATCTTGACCTGCGGGTGGTGGCGGAGGAAAGCCTGACAGATTTCAAGCGTGACGGCATCGATATCGCCATCCGCCAGGGGGCCAGACCGCGGGAGGCCGGCTTGCAGTCCGCGCTGCTGGCACCGGTGGAGCTGGTCGCAGTGGCGGCGGCAGATGCGGCTCTGACACTGGGAGATTCGCCGGACCTTGCGGATCTGGCGCGAATGACGCTGATACAGGACGGGCACCGGCACTGGGACCGGCTGCTGCGGCAGGCGGGGCTGGCCACCACCGGGCGGTTGCTTCAGTTCAATCAGACCGCGCTGGCGATGGATGCAGCGCTGAACGGCCAGGGCATCGCGCTGGTGCCGCGGATCTTTCTGGGCGCGCAGCCGCTGAGGATCCTGTGGCAGGCACCGCCGCAGGACGATCTGGGGTTCCATGTGCTTTGGCCCGGCACGGATGGCCGGACCAAAGCGGTGGTTGACTGGCTGCTGGCGCAGCCCGGGATCAGATCGACGCGCCGACCGGATCCAGCGTGACGCTCCACAGCTCCTTGTCGGCGCGGTCCATCAGCCGCACCTTCATCTGCTGGGTGGCACCGTCGATGTCCACCAGGCCAAAGAACTGCAGCCCCATCGAGGGCGGCAGGTTCTGGCCCTGCTGCTCGGTCGGTGCCTTGATGTACTTGACCTCCGGCCCGAAGGTCATGTCGAGGTCATTGGGGCCGAAGGTGCCCGCATGCAGCGGCCCGGAGACAAATTCCCAGAACGGTTCGAACTCCTGGAAGGCGGCCTTGTCGGGGTTGTAGTAATGCGCGGCGGTGTAATGCACGTCGGCGGTGAACCAGACGGTGTTGTGGATCTTGGCGGTCTTGATGAAGCGCAAGAGTTCGCCGATCTCCAGCTCGCGCCCCTTGGCGCTGCCGTTGTCGCCGTTGCCGATTGCCTCCTGGCCGCCGCCGACCACCAGGCCGATCGGCATGTCGGAGGCAATAACTTTCCAGGTGGCATCGGAATTGGCCAGCTCACGCTTGAGCCAGGCCATCTGCTCGGCACCCAGTATGCGGCTTTCGTCCGTCAGCTCGGCCTGCAGGTTCTCGGTATTGGGCCCGCGATAGCTGCGCAGATCCAGGAAAAACACGTCCAGCATCGGACCGTAAGAAATCTTGCGGTAGACGCGCCCCGGCTCGGACGGGGTGATGCGCAGCGGCGTCATTTCGTGGAAGGCGCGGGTGGCGCGGGCCTGCAGAACATGGATGGATTTCTCGGAGTAGCGGTCATCCTCCATCAGGCTGCGCGAGGAGGACCAGTTGTTCACCACCTCGTGGTCGTCCCACTGCATGAAGGTCGGGCAGACCGCGTTCATCGCGCGTACGTGCTCGTCCAGCAGGTTGTATTTCCACTGGCCGCGGAACTCGTCCAGGGTTTCGGCCACCTTGCGCTTTTCATCGATCAGCGTGGTGTTTTTCCAGATCAGCTGGCCGTCCTTTTCGACCTCGTCCTGCATCGGCCCGTCGGCATAGATGGTGTCACCGGAGTGGATGAAAAAATCGGGGCGGTGCTGCGCCATGGTGGCATAGGTGGCCATGCCGTCATCATCGATGCCCCAGCCCTGGCCGGCCGTGTCGCCCGACCAGGCAAACCGCACGTCACGACGCGCCGAGGGGGCGGTGCGGAACCGGCCCACGACGGGTTCGGACACGGCGTTGATGTCATTCAGATCCGCCGCCACAAAGCGGTAGAAGATGTCCTGATCCGAGGGGAGACCGTCGACCAGGCGCTTCACGGCCATGTCGTGGTTGGGCAGCGCGCTCATCGGTGCCAGCTGGCGGGCGTTGGCGAAGCTTTCGGTGGTGGAGACCTCCATCATGACTTTCGCCGGACGGTCGGTGCGGGTCCAGATCATGCCGGAAGTGGCGTCGACATCGCCGGACTGCACCCCATGCGTGAACTGCGGCCGGGCGGCGGCGCGGGAAATTGCGGGCAGCGCCAGAGAGGTCGCGAAGGCGGTGCCGCCCGCCAGAAAGGCGCGGCGGGTCGGACGCGGAAAACGAATTGAAGACATGAAGCTCACCTGTCGAAAAGGAAAGGGATAGGTGAGCGCGTCTTGGAGGCGAACTGTAACTGCTGCTCTTCAGTCCGATGAAACTATCGCAAATCTTTTGCGACGGAGCGCGTGTCAGATCGTCACTCGCCGTCCAGATCCGGCCGGTCGGCACTGCCCCGTTTGTCCATCACGTGGCTGAGCGCCAGAATTCCTGCAGCGATCACCGAGAGCATCAGCGCATGGACGTAGTAGCCAAGCCCGGAGGCCATACCGACGGCACCCGCCACCCACAGGCTGGCCGCGGTTGCCATGCCCCCGACGCTCTGTTTGCCCTGGATGATTGCTCCGGCCCCCAGAAAACCGATTGCCCCCACCAGCCCCTGCATGATGCGGGTCGGGTCCGATCCCATCTCGAATTGCAGCGCCTCGAGGGACAATTCCATGGTGATAAGCGTGAAACCGGCCGAGCCGAGCGCCACGATCATGTAGGTCCGCATCCCGACCCGACGCTCGCGCAGCTCCCGGTCCAATCCCATGATGGCTCCGGCAACCGCCGCACACAACAGCCGCAAGCCCAGTTCCAGATAGCTGACATATGCCGTGTCGTGTTCCACCGTGTTCTCCCTGCGCCACTGTTCGGGGCAAAGGGCAGGGTTGCAGCATTCGGAGGTTCGGGCAACGAAAAACCCCCGCGCAGTGGCGGGGGTTCGGTAATTCCAGAGACTGGCGGCGGCTCAGGCGCGTACCAGCTTTTCGTAGTCTGCGGCGATCTCGCGGGTCAGCGCACCGACTTCGAACTTGTAGGGGCCGATCTCGCCCACCGGGGTGACTTCGGCGGCGGTGCCGGTCAGCCAGCACTGCTCGAAACCTTCCATCTCCTCGGGCATGATGTGGCGCTCATGCACGGTGATGCCCTTGTCTTTCAGCATCTGGATCACGGTCTGACGCGTGATCCCGTTGAGGAAGCAATCAGCCAGCGGCGTGTGGACTTCGCCGTCCTTGACGAAGAATACATTCGCACCGGTCGCCTCGGCCACGTAGCCGCGGTAGTCCATGAACAGCGCATCCGAGCACCCCTTGGCTTCGGCCTTGTGCTTGGAAATGGTGCAGATCATGTAGAGACCGGCCGCCTTGGCATGCACCGGGATGGTCTCCGGGCTCGGGCGTTTCCACTCCGCGATGTCCAGCTTGGCGCCTTTCATCTTGGCGTCGCCATAATAGGCACCCCAGCCCCAGACCGCGATGGCCATGCGCACGGGGTTCCTTGCCGAGGCCACGCCCATGTCCTCGCCCGAGCCGCGCCAGACCAGCGCCCGCACATAGGCGTCCTGCAGGCCGGAGGCTTTCAGGGTCTCTTCCTTGGCAGCCTCGATCTGGTCGACGGTGTAGGGCATCGGAATGTCCAGCGCCTCGGCGCTGGCGATCAACCGTTCGGAGTGCTCGCGGCTCTTGAAGATCTTGCCGTTGTAGGCGCGCTCACCCTCGAACACGGAAGAGGCATAGTGCATCGCATGGGTCAGGATATGCACCTTGGCATCCCGCCATTCGACCAATTCTCCATCCATCCAGATCAGACCATCCCGGTCGTCATAGCCAGCCATGCCGCAGCCTCCTACACCTTGCAGTATTTTCAATAGTTGCGCAATTTAGGGCCGTTGCGGTCACAATCTTGCGCCAAAGCTGAGATTCGATACATCTTCACCCTTGGAATGTCAACAAGGCTGACATAAACTGCCGGGAAGTTCAGACGAGGGAAGACATATGCCGGAAGGGCGATCAGGGCAGGGACACGGCGGATCCAGCCTGTTGTTTCTGACCGACGAGCAGCTGCGCCAGGGCATCGAGGCGATGTTCTTTGCCTATCGGGGCTTCACTGCGGATCCGGACCGGATCCTGGCCGAGCTGGCCTACGGTCGGGCGCACCACCGGGCCATCCATTTCATCAGCCGCTCGCCGGGAACCACGGTGAACAACCTTCTCAGCATCCTTGGGGTGACCAAACAGTCGCTCAACCGGGTGCTGCGCACGTTGATCGGTGACGGGTTGGTGATCAGCAAGGTTGGGGAATTGGACAAGCGTGAGCGGCACCTCTACCTCACCGAGGAAGGCGAGGCGCTGGAGGCCAAGCTTTCGGATGCGCAGCGCGCCCGGATGCGCGCCGCCTACAAGGAGGCCGGGCCGGAGGCGGTGCAGGGCTTCAAGAAGGTGCTGGAGGCGATGATGGATGCGGACATGCGCCGCGCCTATGCCAAGCTTCGGGACTGAAAGGCCACACCATGAGCGATGCCCACCTGCTGATCGTCGACGATGATGAACGCATCCGTGGTTTGCTGAAGAAATTCCTGATGCGGGCAGGTTTTCTGGTAACTGCGGCGCGCGATGGGGCGCATGCCCGCCGGGTGCTGGCGGGGCTCGAGTTCGACCTTATCATTATGGACGTCATGATGCCGGGCGAGGACGGCATTTCGCTGACCCGTGACCTGCGCGAAAAGATGACGACGCCGGTGCTGCTGCTGACCGCCAAGGGCGAGACAGAGGACCGGATCGCCGGGTTGGAGGCGGGGGCGGATGATTACCTGCCCAAGCCCTTCGAACCAAAGGAGCTGCTTTTGCGGGTCAATGCGATCCTGAGGCGCATCCCGGACACCACGGCACAGGATAGTGCGCCCAAGGTACTCCATCTCGGGACCATCCGCTATGATATCGAGCGCGGCGAAATGTGGCAGGGTGAGGAGCTGATCCGCTTGACTGCCACCGAAAGCCAACTGATGCGGATCTTCTCGGCGCAGCCCGGCGAGCCCGTCAGCCGCTCCAAGCTGGTCGAGGATCTGGGCCGCGACCGCGGCCAGGCGCAGGAGCGCGCGGTGGATGTGCAGATCACCCGCCTGCGCCGCAAGATCGAGCCGAACCCGAAACAGCCGCAATATCTGCAAACGGTGCGCGGTGCCGGCTACATGCTCGCGCCGGACTGATCCGCGCCGCTTTTCGCTTCTTCGGCAAATCCTGTCCGGTCCGGGGCCGTGTCCGGCAAAACCGCTTGCAGCTGTCGCCTGCCGCCTCCTAGGCTCGCCCCAGACCTGGCCGCAGGAGGACCCAGTTGATGACCGCCGCCCCAACCACTGCCCTGATCACCCACGCCGATTGCCTGAACCACGTCACCCCGGAGGGCCATCCCGAACGAGTGGCCCGGCTGGAGCATGTGCTGCATGCGCTGGAGCCATTGGAGCTGAAGCGTGTCACCGCCCCGATGGCGGCCGAAGACGACATCCTGCGCATTCATCCGGCGGCCTATCTGGCGGGGTTGCGACGGGCCTCTCCGGCGGAAAGCTGGGCGCAGATCGATGGCGACACCTTCCTGTCGCCGGGTTCGCTGGACGCGGCATTTCGCGCGGCAGGTGCCGTGGTGCGTGGCGTCGACATGGTTTTGGGCGGCGAAGTACAGAACGCTTTTGCCGCGGTGCGCCCGCCGGGCCATCACGCCGAAACCGACACCGCCATGGGGTTTTGCCTGTTTGGCAATGCGGCGCTGGCGGCAAAACACGCGCTGGACCATCACGGGCTTGACCGCGTGGCGGTGGTGGATTTCGACGTCCACCACGGCAATGGCACCCAGGATCTGTTGTGGGACGAGCCGCGCGCGCTGGTGATCACCAGCCAGCAGATGCCGCTGTGGCCGGGCAGCGGCCGCGCCGATGAAGACGGCGCCCACGGCCAGATCCTGAACCTGCCGCTGCCACCGGAGTCGGGCCGGGCAGAGATGCAGGCGGCCTATGAGGGGCAGGCGTTTCCCCGCCTGCGCGCCTTCCGGCCGGAGCTGATCATCATATCCGCCGGTTTCGATGCCCATCAGGACGACCCGCTCGCCAATCTGAACTGGAGCACCGCCGATTTCGCCTGGTTGACGGCACAGCTGTGCGCACTGGCGGCAGAGCTCTGCGGCGGCCGTATCGTCTCGACTTTGGAGGGCGGATATGATCTGAACGCGCTTGCCGCGGCAGCGCGCGCACATGTGGAAGAATTGATAAGGGCACCGGCATGACAGAGACCCCTGTGGACCAGATGAGCTTTGAACAGGCAATGCGTGAGCTGGAGGGCGTGGTGGACCAGCTGGAGCGCGGCGACGTGGCGCTGGATGCGTCGATCGCGCTGTACGAGCGCGGCGCCGAGCTGAAGAAACGCTGCGAGGACGAGCTGAAGCGCGCCGAGGAAAAGGTCGCTGCCATCACTCTGGATGCCAACGGCACCCCCAAGGGCACCCAGCCGCTGGACGCCGGCTGAGCCATGAACGCCGCCGCAGACATTCAGGCGCGCCCCTTTGCGCAGGCGCTGAAACAGGCCCAGGCCGCGATCACCGCCCATATGGAGGCGCAGCTGGCCGGTGGCGACGAGCTGCACGCCGCGATGCGTTACGCGATCACCGGCGGCAAGATGCTGCGCGGCTTCCTGGTGTTGGAAAGCGCCCGGCTGCACGGCGTGCCGCATGCCGCCGCGTTACAGGCGGCGTTGGCGATCGAATGTATCCACGCCTATTCTCTGGTGCATGACGATCTGCCTTGCATGGATGACGACGACCTGCGCCGCGGCCAGCCTACGGTGCACCGCAAATGGAACGAGGCCATGGCCGTGCTGGCAGGCGATAGCCTGCAGTGCTTTGCCTTTGAACTGCTGGCCGACCCGGCGCTGGGACCGCAGGCGTTGCCGCTGATCCGAGGACTGGCGCTGGCTTCGGGCAAGGATGGCATGGTGTCGGGGCAGATGCTGGATATCGCCGCCGAGACCGCCGAGGCGCCGCTGACGCTAGACCAGATCACCTTGCTGCAAAGCCGCAAAACCGGCTGCCTGATCGAATGGTCGGCCACCGCCGGCGCCGTGCTTGCGGGCGATGATCCCGCGCGCTTGCGCCAATATGCGACGGCGCTGGGGCTTGCCTTCCAGATCGCGGATGACATCCTGGATGTGGAGGGCGACGCGGATAAGGTTGGCAAGGCCGTGCGCAAGGATGCAGAGGCTGGCAAGGCGACCTTCGTGTCGCTGCTTGGGCTGGATGCGGCAAAATCGCGTGCCAAGGCATTGTGCGAGGAGGCCTGCGCCGCCCTGGCCCCCTATGGCGCCGAGGCGGAAACCTTGAAGGAAGCCGCGCGCTTCGTTATCTCGCGCGACAGCTAACCCAGCGCGCAACGCTCCCCGCGGGGCGGCCCGCAGCCCAAGGAGGCACCATGTCCGAACGGCCCCATACTCCGCTTCTTGACCAGATCAGCCGTCCGGCCGATCTGAAGGGGCTGACCGACGCCCAGCTGACCCAGGTGGCGCAGGAACTGCGGCAGGAAACCATCTCTGCGGTCTCTGTCACCGGCGGCCATCTGGGTGCGGGGCTTGGCGTGGTGGAGTTGACCACGGCATTGCATGCGGTCTTTGACACCCCGCGGGACAAGGTGATTTGGGATGTCTCCCACCAGTGCTATCCCCACAAGATCCTGACGGGCCGCCGTGACCGCATCCGCACGCTGCGGATGAAGGGCGGGCTGAGCGGTTTCACCAAGCGCTCCGAGTCGCCTTATGATCCCTTCGGCGCTGCCCACAGCTCCACCTCGATCAGCGCTGCGCTTGGCTTTGCCGTGGCGCGCGACCTTGGCGGTGTGATCCCCGAGGGCAACGGCGATGCCATCGCGGTGATCGGTGATGGCTCGATGTCGGCGGGCATGGCGTTCGAGGCGATGAACAATGCAGGCCATCTGGGCAAGCGGCTGATCGTGATCCTGAACGATAATGAAATGTCGATCGCACCGCCGGTCGGGGCGCTGTCCTCTTACCTGTCGCGCCTCTACGCGGGTGAGCCGTTCCAGGAACTGAAGGCCGCCGCCAAGGGCGCAGTTTCGCTGCTGCCGGAACCCTTCCGTGAAGGCGCCAAGCGCGCCAAGGACATGCTGAAGGGCATGGCAGTGGGGGGCACGCTGTTCGAAGCGCTCGGGTTCTCCTACCTGGGTCCGATCGACGGCCACGACATGGACCAGCTGCTGCCGGTACTGCGCACGGTGAAGGCGCGCGCGACCGGCCCGATCCTGATCCATGTGCTGACCAAGAAGGGCAAGGGGTATGGCCCTGCCGAGCGCGCCCGTGACAAGGGCCATGCCACTGCCAAGTTCGACATGGTGACCGGCGAGCAGAAAAAAGCGCCCTCCAACGCGCCTTCCTATACGTCTGTTTTCGGCAATACGCTGGTGAAGCTCGCCGCGCAGGACGACAAGATCTGTGCGGTGACTGCGGCGATGCCCGATGGCACCGGGCTGAACCTGATGGCCGAGCGCTACCCCTCCCGCACCTTCGACGTGGGCATCGCCGAACAGCACGGCGTTACCTTCTCGGCCGCCCTTGCGGCAGGCGGGATGAAGCCTTTCTGCGCGATGTATTCCACCTTCCTGCAGCGCGGCTACGATCAGGTTGTGCATGACGTGGCGATCCAGCGGCTGCCGGTGCGCTTTGCCATCGACCGGGCTGGGCTGGTCGGCGCAGATGGCGCCACGCATGCGGGTAGTTTCGACATCGCCTTCATGGCCAACCTGCCGGGCATGGTGGTGATGGCCGCCGCCGACGAGGCCGAGCTGGTTCACATGGTCGCTACCGCTGCGGCCCATGACGACGGGCCGATTGCGTTCCGCTATCCGCGTGGCGAGGGCGAAGGCGTCGAGATGCCGGAGCAGCCGCAGGTGCTGGAGATCGGCAAGGGGCGGATGGTGCAGCAGGGCAAGCGCGTGGCGCTGCTGTCCTTTGGCACCCGTCTGGGCGAGGTCCGCAAGGCCGCCGAGGCGCTGGCCGCCAAGGGCATCACGCCGACCATCGCCGATGCCCGCTTTGCCAAGCCGCTGGACCGCGAGTTGATCCTGCAACTGGCCGCCGACCACGAAGCGCTGATCACCATCGAAGAGGGGGCCGTGGGCGGTTTCGGCTCGCATGTCGCGCAGCTTCTGGCAGAGGAAGGCGTCTTTGACACGGGCCTCAAGTACCGCTCGATGGTGCTGCCGGATATCTTCATCGACCAGGCCAGCCCGGCGGACATGTATGACGTGGCCGCGATGAACGCGCCGCAGATCGAGGCCAAGGTGCTGGAGGTGCTGGGCATCGCCACCTTGGGTGAAAAACGCGCCTGAGATCTGGGTTGGTGGCACCCGCACCCGGCTTTGCTTCGGGTGCGGTCTTGTCTGAATTTGGATTGAATGCCGCATAAATCATTCCGTTTCGGAATGATTGCAGTCGCCGTTCTCAGTGGCAATCCGCGGTCGAAGCGTCGATATTTGCGCCGTTTCGTCCCAAGGAGGCCGCATGGACCGCGCTCAGATCGTGCATCAGAATTTCCTCGACCGGGTAAAGTCCGGGCAACTGCCGCCGGGCCGTGATCCTGCCGGGCCGCTAGAAGCGGCCGAGGCCGTGGCCACCTACCGCGCCCAGGTGCTGAGCCGGGCGCTGGACCTGACCAGCCGCGCCATGCAGAAGGCGGGAGAGGGGTTCTACACCATCGGCTCCTCCGGACATGAGGGCATGGCGGCGGTCGCCCGTGCGCTGCGCCCTACGGACATGGCCTTTCTGCACTACCGCGATGCGGCGTTTCAGATCGCCCGGGCGGATCAGGTGCCGGGCCAGCAAATCACCTGGGACATGCTGCTGTCCTTTGCCTGCTCTGCGGAGGATCCGACCTCCGGCGGGCGGCACAAGGTGCTGGGCTCCAAGGCGCTGATGATTCCGCCGCAGACCTCGACCATTGCCAGCCACCTGCCCAAGGCGGTGGGCGCGGCCTATTCCATCGGGGCGGCAAGGCGGCATCGGCCGGAGCATCAGCTGCTGCCGGATGATGCCATCGTGATGTGTTCCTTCGGGGATGCCTCGGCCAATCACTCCACCGCGCAGGGCGCGATCAACACCGCGGGCTGGACCTCGGTCCAGTCGACGCCGCTGCCCTTGCTGTTCGTCTGCGAAGACAACGGCATCGGCATTTCGGTGAAAACCCCGAAGGGCTGGATTGAGGCCTCGATGGCGGGGCGGCCCGGCATCAAGTATTTCAAGGCCGACGGGCTGGACATCTATGACGCTTACCGGGTGGGACAGGAGGCGGCGGAATACGTGCGCATCCGCCGCAAGCCCGCGTTTTTGCATCTGCGCACGGTGCGTCTCTATGGCCACGCGGGCGCGGATGTCCCGACCACCTACCTCAGCAAGGCTGAGGTGGAGGCGGATGAGGCAAATGATCCGCTGCTGCATTCCGTGCGGCTGCTGGGGCAGGCCGGGGCGCTGACGCCCGATGCGGCGCTGAAGATTTACAATGACACCCGCGCGCGGGTGGAGCGGGTTCGCGGCGAGGCGGTGACCCGCCCGCATCTGAAAACGGCCGATGACGTGGCCGCCAGCCTGATCCCGCCCAAGCGCGCCTGCGCTGCCACCAATGGCCCCAGTGCCGAGGCACGCGCGGCGGTCTTTGGCAGCGACCTGCGCGCGATGGAAGAGCCGCAGCCGATGTCCCGGCTGATCAACTGGGCACTGACCGATCTGATGCTGGAGCATGGCGAGATCGTCATGATGGGCGAGGACGTGGGCCGCAAGGGCGGCGTCTACGGCGTCAGCCAGAAGCTGCAGCAGCGCTTCGGGCCGGACCGGGTGATCGACACGCTGCTGGATGAGCAGTCGATCCTCGGGCTGGCTATCGGCATGGGGCACAACGGTTTCGTGCCGATCCCTGAAATCCAGTTCCTCGCCTATCTCCACAACGCCGAGGACCAGCTGCGCGGTGAGGCGGCGACGTTGCCGTTCTTCTCGAACGGGCAGTTTGCCAACCCGATGGTGGTTCGGATCGCCGGGCTTGGCTATCAGAAGGGCTTTGGCGGGCATTTCCACAACGACAACTCGCTGGCGGTGCTGCGCGACATTCCGGGGCTGGTGATCGCCTGCCCGTCGGATGGGGCCGAGGCGGCGATGATGCTGCGCGAATGCGTGCGGCTGGCGCGGGAAGAGCAGCGGGTGGTAGTGTTTGTCGAACCCATTGCGCTCTATCCAATGCGGGATCTGCACGCCGCCAAGGACGGTGGCTGGATGCGCAGCTATCCTGCACCGGACCAGCGCATTGCTCTGGGCGAGGTCGGTGTGCATGGGGATGGCAGCGATCTGGCGATCGTGACCTACGGCAATGGCCGCTACCTGTCGGCACAGGCGCAGGCGGACTTGGCGGAACAGGGCGTGAAGGCGCGGATCATCGACCTGCGTTGGCTGGCACCCCTGCCGGCCGAGGCGCTTCTGGCGGCCACGGAGGGCTGCAAGCATGTGCTGATCGTCGACGAATGCCGCACCACCGGCAGCCAGTCAGAGGCGCTGATGGCGCTGTTCGCCGAACGGGGCAAAGTGCCCGCGGCGCGGATTGCCGCCAGCGACTGTTTCATTGCAACCGGCCCGGCCTATGGCGCCACACTGCCGTCCAAGGACAGCATCGTCGAGGCCGCCCTGACCCTCGTGAAAGGCGCGTCATGACCCGTACCGCTGTTCTGATTTGCCCCGGACGGGGCACCTACAACAAGGCCGAGCTGGGCTACCTGCACCGCCACCATGCGGACAAGGGCGCGCTTCTTGCGGACTTTGACGCGCAACGGGCGGCCGCCGGACAGGAGGAGGTCACGTCGCTCGACGGTGCAACGCGCTTCTCGGTGTCGAAATACTCGCGCGGGGACGTGGCGTCGCCGTTGATCTATGCCTCGGCCCTGGCGGATGCCCGCAGCTTGGCGGAGGACATCGAGGTGGTCGCAGTGACCGGTAATTCGATGGGCTGGTACATCGCGCTGGCCGCCGCCGGAGCGCTGAGTGCTGCGGACGGCTTCACGGTGGTGAACACCATGGGCACCCTGATGCAGGAACAGCTGATCGGTGGCCAGCTGGTCTACCCGTTTGCCGGGGCGGACTGGCGCAACGATCCGCAGCGCAAGGCCGAGCTGCTGGCGCTGGTGGCAGAGATCTCCGGGCGCGCCGGGCATGATCTGGCCCTGTCGATCGATCTCGGTGGCATGTTGGTGCTGGCCGGCAATGAGGCCGGTCTTGCGGCCTTCGAGGCCGCGGTGCCGGTGGTGGCCGAGCGCTTCCCGATGCGGCTGGCCAATCACGCTGCCTTCCACACGCCCCTGCAGGAGCCCGTTGCGGCGGAGGGGCGCAGGCGGCTCGCGGCGGAGATGTTCCGCCAGCCGGATGTGCCGCTGATCGACGGGCGCGGGCAGATCTGGTGGCCGGGCGCCAGCGACACCGCACGGCTGTGGGACTACACGCTGGGCCATCAGGTGGTGGCGCCCTATGATTTCACCCGCGCCGTGCAAACCGCGGCACGAGAGTTCGCGCCGGATCTCTTCATCATTACCGGTCCCGGTACGACGCTGGGCGGCGCTGTGGGCCAATCTCTGGTGCAACTGGGTTGGCAGGGGCTGATTGACAAGGACGCCTTTCAGGCCCGGCAAACGGCCAATCCCTTGCTGGCGGCAATGGGCGATCCGGCTCAGCGAGCCTTGGTCACGGCCTAGGGTCCGGAGTGACCGCACGGGCGCGGCGCCCCGCGCCCGTTGCCTGCCCGAGGATGTTTCTGAGAGCATCCCCGGGGCTTGGCTCCCCCTATGAAGCATGGTTGGCGAAAGCGCTCAGACCATGCGGATAACGTCCTTGCTGATAGAGAGGACGTAGCCGCGTTTGGCGATGTTCTTGACCAGGAGTTCACTGACCATCTGGTTTCCGAGTGTATCGCGCAGCCGCTTGATCCGGGTGGCGCCGGCCGCTTCCTCGCAATCCGAGGCGGCACGCCCGGAAATCACCGATTCGATCTCGGCGCCGGACAAGACGTCGTCATCCAGCCGGGCTTCCGCCAGGACCGACAGCGTTTCCATCGCGGCGGGGGTCAGCTTGAAACCCATGTTGTTGAGGTAGACGGTGTTCTCGTCGCGGCTGATCAGAAGTTCGTTGACCTGGATGCCGGCCCGTTCGATCTGCGCCATGCGCCGGTTCAGCATCACCAGCATGCCCAGAACCGTCAGCGCCGCCACCATCATCGCGGCGGCAAAAACCAGCAGAACGAAGATCACAGCGCGATAACTGGCCAGGGTGTCGGCAAAAGCAGTGCCGGACTGCGCCAGGATCTCCAGCAACTTGATCTCGGCCTGCTTGGTCAGGTCGTTCTCGACGAACAACCGTTCCACCCGCGCGTTAAAGGCATTGGCATCGGGCAGCGTCAGCAGCAGCAACGTGCCCGCAATCGCCAGCAGGGCGACGATCGCGGCTATGCCGAAGGCGATCACCCGGCTGCCGGCAGTGCGGGCGTCAGAAACGGAGAAAATAGGGTCCGGCATCGGCCTTCCTTTGTTGCAACCCCTCCGGGCCAAAGACCGACAGCACATTCAGCAGGGTCCAGCCTGACGGAGCCAGACGGCTGCTGATCTCGGCGCGGGCGGCCTGTATTCTGCAACTGCCATCAAGCTGCACCACCCCATAGTGCAGTCGCAGGGGATTGTCCTGCTTGGCCTTGTAGTCGGCGTAACACTCCGCCGCCAGTGCCGGGCCAGACAGGCCCAGCAGGGCAGCCGCAAGGGCGGGGATAAGGAGATGCTGTTTCATGCTGCCATCCTGCGTGGTGAGGGGGCGAAATTCAATAACCGCAGGGGTTTGAGCCACTGATATTCGATAACAGCGGGGCGATATTGCCTGTCTGGCGGGGGCGGGGCGAAGGTTTTGATATCCTGGCGCACCGGATGCGCTGCACAACCCGATTGAAAGGTTCCGGCATGGCCCAGACACCCGCAAAAACCGCTCATCGCAAATTCATTGCTTTCATCGTGGCAACCTCGATCGCCATCACCGGCTTTTCCGCCGCTCCCGCCCGCGCGGATGAGGACGTGGCGAAGTTCATCGCCGGGATGGCTCTCCTGGGTATTCTTGGGGCTGCCATCAACGACGCGCGCAAGAATGACCGCACGGTGACACAACCCCATTACTACCCGCACAAGCCGCATCATCCCGGCGGCCAGGTCCGCCCCTTGCCGCCCAAACTGCACAAGTACAACCTTCCGGCCCAGTGCGTGCAGTATTTCCCGCACTACAGCCAGACCTATCCGCTGGCCAGCAACCTGTGCCTGAAGCGTCACTACGGCAGCACCCGCGCTCTGCCCGCAGCCTGCAAGGTGCGGTTCTGGAACGGCAGGAACCACCGTGTCGGCTTCAAGCCGAACTGCCTGCGCAAGCATGGCTATCGGATGGTATTGCGCTGAATTCACAGCAATCGAGCAGACTGGGGGGCGAGAGCCCCCCTTTTTTCCATGTGCCCAGCCTTGCGTCTTCTGGCGGCGTTGACCGGGCGGTTGCATTTGAGCTGCGAATTGGGTTTGTCAGGGCATGACCCAGCCAGATTACAGTTACGAGCAGGCCGCCAGGGCCAAGGGATTTCTCCGCATCGCGGGTGTTGACGAGGTCGGTCGCGGGCCGCTGGCCGGTCCGGTGACGGCGGCGGCGGTGATTTTGGATGCCGAGGCGATCCCCGAAGGTCTGAACGATTCCAAGAAGTTGAGCCTGAAACGGCGCGAGGCGCTGGAAGCCGATATCTTCGGGTCCGCAGAAGTCGCCATAGCCCATGCCACCGTCGAGGAGATCGATTCCCTCAACATCTTGCGGGCGTCGCATCTGGCGATGGAGCGCGCGGTTGCGGCGTTGGATCCTCCGCCGGATTACTTGCTGATCGACGGCAATCTGATTCCGAAGGGGCTGACCCAGCCGGCCGAAGAAGTGGTCAAGGGGGACGGCAAATCAGTCTCGATCGCAGCGGCCTCGATCGTTGCCAAACTGGCACGTGACAGGGTGATGGTGGATTTGGCGCAACAGTTTCCGGGATATGGCTGGGAGAAAAACGCGGGCTACCCCTCGAAACAGCATCGCGATGCGCTAGTTGAACTGGGGGTGACCCCACATCATCGGCGATCCTTTAAGCCCGTACACAACATCTTGTATCAAGAGTGAACCGCAGGGTGTTGTTCTAAAAAACAAATTGACCTCGAATCCGCGATGACTCATCCTGTGGACAACCTAATGAGCGCAAAAATGCGCCGTGGTTTTGAGGCAGAGCAATGAATACAACCATCACAAAGGGCGCGGCAGCGCTCCCTTTAAACACGATTATTGGCGGCGACTGTGTGGAGGTGATGAACAGCCTCCCGGCCAATTCGGTCGATATGATCTTTGCGGACCCGCCGTATAACCTGCAGCTGAAAGGCCAGCTGCACCGCCCCGACAATTCCAAGGTTGACGCGGTGGACGATCACTGGGACCAGTTTTCCAGTTTCCAGGCCTATGACAACTTCACCCGCGATTGGCTGAAGGCGGCGCGCCGCCTGCTGAAGCCGAACGGATCGATCTGGGTGATCGGCTCCTATCACAACATCTTCCGGGTTGGCTCCGTCCTGCAGGACGAGGGCTACTGGGTGCTGAACGACGTGATCTGGCGCAAGTCGAACCCGATGCCGAACTTCCGCGGCAAGCGGTTCACCAACGCGCATGAGACGATGATCTGGGCGTCCAAATCCGAAGGCGCAAAGTATACCTTCAACTATGAAGCCCTGAAGGCGTTGAACGAAGGTATCCAGATGCGCAGCGACTGGGTGCTGCCGATCTGCACCGGCCATGAACGGCTGAAGGACGAAAACGGCGAGAAGGCACACCCCACCCAGAAACCGGAGGCGTTGCTGCACCGGATTCTCGTTGGGGCGACCAACCCGGGTGACGTGGTGCTGGATCCGTTCTTCGGCACCGGCACCACCGGCGCCGTTGCCAAGATGCTGGGCCGCGAATTCATCGGCATCGAACGCGAGGAAGCCTATCGCAAGGTCGCCGAAAAGCGCATCAAGTCGGTGCGCAAATACGACCGCGAGGCGCTGGAGGTTTCGGCCAGCAAGCGGGCGGCTCCGCGGGTGCCCTTTGGCCAGCTGGTCGAGCGCGGCATGCTGCGCCCCGGTGAGGAACTCTACTCGATGAACCGCCGCCACAAGGCCAAGGTGCGCGCCGACGGCACGCTGGTCGGCGACAACGTCAAGGGCTCGATCCACCAGGTCGGCGCGCATCTGGAAAACGCGCCGTCTTGCAACGGCTGGACCTACTGGTGCTTCAAGCGCGAGGGCAAGACCGTGCCCATCGACGTGCTGCGCCAGCAGATCCGTGCCGAGATGCAGAACTGATTCCGGCAGTCCCGAACAGCCAGACTGAATTGCTGGCGCCTGTACTGCGGTACAGGCGCACACCTTGCCCCGCCTCCAACAGGCGGGGTTTTTTGCTTTTTTATCAGGGGTGCGCTATTCCCGCGATCGCACAGCGACCTTATCTTGGAAGCGCATCTGCACTCCGTCCGCAACGAAAGGCTTTTCGATGACTGAAACCGCGCTCGCAGGTGCCGCGATAGCCAAGAATTTGGATGACGCAGTGCTGGCGCGGGAAAAGGAGCGGGCCAAACAGCGGGATCTCGGGCTCGAGGGATCGGTGTTCGAAAACAGGTTCGCCGAGGCCGCGTTGGACGCCCATAAACGCCGCGGGTTGCAGCTGGCGGTTCAGGCGCGCTGGATCATGATGCCCCTGATCGGGTTGTTCATTACCTTCATCATCCCCGGCATCGAGGTTCTGTACTATCACGGCTTCTTGCTGCTGCTGTGCGTGAACGGCTGGTTCATCAGCCGCGCAGGCAAGGTCGGTCGCTCCAAGATGGAGCTGTTCCTGATCTTTCTCGACCTGCTGATTCTGACCGTGGGCATGGTGACGCCCAACCCGCTCAGCCAGCATGACTTCCCGCTGGCGATGCACTACCGCTTTGACAACTTTCAGTATTTCTTCGTGATACTGGCGGCCGGTACCATGGCCTATTCCTGGCGCACGGTGATCGCCATCGGAACCTGGACGGCGGCGATGTGGCTTGCGGCCTTGGTGCTGGCGATGTGGTTTTCCGAGCCCTTGCCGGAGTTGTCCGAAGCGGTGCAGGCGGCGCTGGCGACCCAGCCCGAATTGGCTGAATTCTTTGATCCCAACAGTTTCGTGCCCAGCCTGCGGGTGCAAGAGGCGCTGATCTTTCTGCTGGTGGCCATCACGCTCGGGTTCTCGGTGCGGCGTTTCAACGGGCTGCTGCGCAGCAACGCCAGCCTCGAACGGGAGCGTGCGAACCTGTCGCGCTACTTCTCGCCCAATGTGGTTGATCAGCTGTCGCAGAACGACGAGCCGCTGAAGCAGGTGCGCAGCGAGAATGTGGCGGTGCTGTTCATCGACATCGTTGGCTTTACCCGGCTGACCGCGGATCTGGACCCGCGCGCCGTGATCGACCTCCTGCGCGAGTTTCATGGACGCATGGAACGCGAGGTGTTCCGGCATCACGGCACCTTGGACAAATACCTGGGCGACGGGCTTATGGCGACGTTCGGCACCCCTGTGGCTGGGTCTCAGGACGCCAGCAATGCGCTTGCCTGCGCCCATGCAATGCGGGCCTCCCTGGCGAAATGGAACGCCGAGCGCACGCGCCAGGGCAAGCCGGAGATCAGGGCCGGTATCGGCATCCACTACGGCGAGGCGGTTCTTGGCGACATCGGCGCCAACCGACTGGAGTTCGCGGTGCTGGGCATGACGGTCAACGTCGCCGCCCGACTTGAGCAGCTGACCCGAAAGCTGCAGGCGGATATTGTCATCAGCGAGACCGTGGCGCAGCAGGTCAAGGCGGAAAAGGTCAGCCAGCATCTGCTGGAGGGCGGCCGCCGACGTCCGGACCAGCAGGTGCGCGGGCTGGACCGGGTGATGACTGTGCTTTCCTGGGACTGAACGGCGCGCGGGGGCGGTGTCAGCGAGGCAGCGGGTTTTGCGCCTTGTTGTAGGGTTTCCAGTCGGTGATCTCGGGGTAGTATTTCTGCCGCCAGCGGCGCACCCGTGGGTTCATGATCCGGCGCCACAGCGGCGGGATCATCGCTGCCACCGTCATCACCGGATAGCCGTAGGGCAGCTGCGGCGCGTCGGTCTCGGTATAGTTCTGCAGCAGCGGAAACCGACGGTTGGGCTTGTAGTGATGGTCCGAATGGCGCTGCAGGTTGATCAGAAGCCAGTTCGACGCCTTGTGCGCCGCATTCCACGAGTGGCGCGGGCGGACGGGTTCATATTTGCCATCGCCCAGGTGCTTGCGGGTCAGGCCGTAATGCTCGACGTAGTTCACCAGCTCCAGCTGCCAGATCGCAACCCCTGCCTGCACGAGGAACAGCAGAAGCCCGGTTAACCCACCCAGCAAGATTGCCAAGAGCAGCATTGCCGCCTGCAGCGCCCAATAGCGGAAGAACGGGTTGGCCAGATCAGTCCAGGGCCGGTTTTTCTGTGCCAGTTTCCGCTTTTCGGCCTGAAAGGCGGAATGCAAGCACTGGCGCAGAACCCGTGGATAGAAGCGATGGAAACCCTCGTTGTAGCGCGCGGTGACCGGATCGCGCGGGGTGCCGACATAGCGGTGGTGCACCAGAAGGTGCTCCGAGCGGAAATGGGAGTAGAGCACCATCGCCAGCAGGATGTCCGCCATCCAGCGTTCCGCCCGGCTGGATTGATGCATCAGCTCATGGCTGTAGTTGATGCCGACGGCACCGGTGACGACGCCGACGCCGAAGAACACCGCGAATTTTTCGAATCCATTCAGGTGGCTGGCGTCGCTGACATAGAAAATCAGTCCGAACAGTGTCAGGAATTGCAGCGGCACCCATGCCAAGGTCAGCGCCTTGTACCAGGTCAGATCGCTGTCGGGCGTGTTCGGGTCTTCGTTGTCGAGGTTCAGTCCGAAAACGCCGTCCAGCACCGCGAACAGATGCCAGGTCGCCAGCGGTGGCAACAGCAGCGCCCAGCCGCCGAACAGCGCAGCGATCCAGACCAGCGGCAGCAGAAGGAAGGACATCCAGAATGGCAGGGCGCTTTGCCAGCGGGCAAGGGTTGCGGAAGCAATCATGCCGGGTCTCCCAGATCAGTTGGCGCGCGTTTGCCAAAGAGCCTATGCCCAAAGATCTGGAAACCCAAGAGCGACCTCGCGTGACCTAACGGTTCGCGTACAGCTCATACGCTTTGCGCATGACCGTGGGCAGGTCGGTGGCGCGAAACGCTTCTTCGGGGACCAGTTCCTGATTGGGCGCCGGATTGAAGCCTGCCTGAAGCCGCGCGCTTTGCACCCGCAGCACCAGGTGGAAATGCGTGAAGGTGTGACGTACTTCGCCCTCGAGCTCCTGCCAGTCTGCGGTGAACGGGGGATTGGGCGTGGGCGCATCGGTCCAGTCGGTGCCGGGCCAGCCGAGTGTTCCCCCAAGGAGCCCCTTGTCCGGTCGACGCTCCAGCAGCCATGTGCCCGTCGCGGAGCGGGCCAGATAGACGATTCCATGGCGGGTCGGCTTGGGCTTCTTCGGCATCTTCTTCGGCAAATCCGGCGCGGTACCGGCCTTACGCGCCGCGCAAGGGGTTTGCCAGGGACAGATGCCACAGGCGGGTTTGCGCGGGGTGCAGATGGTGGCGCCGAGGTCCATCACCGCTTGGGCATAGTCCCCTGGACGTTCATCCGGGGTCAACGCGGCCGCATGGTCGCGGAGCAGGGGCTTCGCGCCCGGCAGCGGGTCATGGATGTCGTGCAGCCGCGCCATCACGCGCTCCACGTTTCCGTCGAGCACCGCCACGGGTTCGTCAAAGGCAATCGAGGCGATGGCTGCCGCGGTATAAGGCCCGATTCCCGGCAGCTTCAGCAGCGCATCGTGGTTGTCAGGAAACTGGCCGCCCAGATCATCCGCGACCACGCGTGCGCATTTCAGAAGATTGCGGGCACGGGCGTAGTAGCCCAGCCCGGCCCACTCCGCCATCACATCTGCGTCCGCGGCGGCTGCCAGGTCCGCAACGCTGGGCCAGCGTGTGGTGAAGCGCAGGAAGTAGTCGCGCACCGCAGCGACGGTTGTCTGTTGCAGCATCACCTCGCTTAACCAGACCCGGTAAGGATCCGGGCGTTCGCCGACTTTTCGGGCTGCAGGAGAGACACGCCAGGGCAAGTCGCGGGCATGGCGGTCATACCACTCCAGCAGCTCATCGCTGAGACTGCCCGAGCAGCCGTTCAAGTCACGCATTCGTTATTCCTTGGACAATGGTTTGGCTGGTGCCTGCTCCGAGGCTCTTTACAATAGGGCAGGCAGTCGAGCAAAAGCTAGAGCATGGCATTCAGGCGTAGCACAACACGCGGGTTTTCCCGGACCTCAAAGCTCCTCAGCGAGCAGATCCGCAAGGCAGGCGAAAGCCGCGGCTTCGCGGTCTCACGGTTGCTGACCCATTGGGAGGAAATCGCCGGACCGGACCTGGCGGCAATAGCTCGGCCCGTCAACATCGGTTACGGGCGTGGCTCCTTTGGCGCGACACTGACGGTGCTGACCACCGGTGCGAATGCGCCCATGCTCGAAATGCAGAAGGAGCGCCTGCGCGAGCGGGTGAACGCGGTCTACGGGTTCAATGCGATCTCCAAGGTGCGGATCACCCAGACTGCACCGACGGGATTTTCCGACGGTCACGTTGAATTCAAGTACGCCCCCAAGGTGCAGCCACCGCTGCAGCCCGATCCGCAAGATGCGGCCGAGGCCAGCAAAGTTGCCGAAGTGGTTGAAAACGAAGAACTGCGCGCCGCCCTTGAGCGTCTTGGGCGCAACGTGCTGACAAAACAGAAAACGCAAAGAAAGGGGTTCAAATGACCCGTTTGATGACTGGTGTCTTTGCCGCGGTTGCGGTTGTTGCGGGGGGCTATGCCCTGTCGGGTTTCAATAGTCAGAGCAACCTGCCGAACAACCCGTTGGTCGGTGCTGCGATTGCGCAGGAAGCCGAAGTCGACACCTCGACCATCACCGAGATGACGCTGGGAGCGGAGGATGCGCCGGTCACGCTGATCGAATACGCCTCCTACACCTGCCCGCATTGCGCGAACTTCCACAATGATACCTTCAAGAAGCTGAAGGCGGATTACATCGACACCGGCAAGGTCAAGTTCATCTACCGCGAGGTCTATTTCGACCGCTACGGCCTGTGGGCTTCGATGATTGCGCGGTGCAACGGACCGGAGAAATTCTTCGGCATCACCGATCTGATCTACAAGGGGCAGTCGGATTGGGCGCGGGCTGGTGGCGCAAGCGAAATTGTTGACGAACTGCGCAAGATCGGCCGCCTGGCGGGACTGGAGAACGACCAGCTGGAAGCCTGCCTGCAGGACGGGACAAAGGCACAGACCCTGGTTACCTGGTACCAGGAGAACGCCACCGAGCATGGCATCGAATCCACGCCCTCGTTCATCCTGAACGGCGAGAAGATCTCCAACCAGTCCTACGCGGACTTCAAGAAACTGATCGACGCCGAACTGGAAGGCTGAGACAGGCGGCGCCGCCGCACGCTTCGGTGCCGCCGATCTTCGACATTACGCTCCCGCCCGCATTCAGCGGACGGGGGCCACCTGACGCAGCATCTGCTTGAGGCGCTCGTCGTCGGATATTTTCAACCGTACCGGTAGGGTTATGACCTTGCGCCGGAAGCTTCCCGGGAGCCGGACCGCATCCTTTTCGGTGGTGACCAGCTGCGCATTCAGCAGGGCGGCTTCGTTTTCCAACCGGCTCATCAAAGCGCTCGTGAGGGGTTGGTGGTCGTCCAGCGGTTCCGCCCGGACAATCTCGGCCCCAAGGCCACGCAAGGTGGCAAAGAACTTCTGCGGCTGCCCGATGCCGGCAAAGGCCAGCACGCGGGTGCCGTGCCACGGCATCCCGGTCTGCAAGGGCTCCAGCGCGCCGGTGAAATGAGGCAGCGCTTGCAACTGCGTGCCCCAGGCGGCCTGAAAGTCGTGCTGAGCAGCCGTGTCACCCAACGACAGCACGGCATCGGCGCGTTTCAGGCCGGTCGGCACGGGTTCGCGCAGCGGGCCTGCTGGCAGGCAGCGGCCATTTCCAAAGCCTTGCCGCGCATCGACTACGATCAGGGACAGATCCTTGGTCAGCGCGGGATTCTGGAAACCGTCGTCCAGTACGATCACCGTGGCGCCAGCGGCGGTGGCCGCACGTGCCCCGGCGGCGCGGTCGCGCGCAACCCAGACATCGGCAAAGGCGGCCAGAAGCAAGGGCTCGTCGCCGGTTTGCGCGGCTTTGTGGCGGGCGGGGTCGACCTGGACGGGACCCTGCAAGGAGCCGCCAAAGCCGCGGCTGACCACATGCGGTTCGTGTCCCATGGCGCGCAGCGTTTCGAGCAGCCAGATCACCGTGGGTGTCTTGCCGGTCCCGCCCGCGTTCAAATTGCCGACGCAGATCACGGGGACATCGACCTTCTCCGGGACGCCCCCGGCCAACCGCGCGGCTGTGGCCCGGGCATAGAGGTGGCCGACCGGTGCCAGCAACGTCGCGCGCAGGTCGAATTGGGTCGGTGGCTTGTGCCAGAAGTCAGGCGCCCGCATGGCTGTCCTCGCGTTGATCCAGAAGGTCTTGGACCTTTTCCATCAGTGTGTCGGTGGTCGCGGCGCTTTCGGTGACGCTTTGCCAGCCCGCAAGCGCCATTCGGGCGGCTTTGTCCGGGGCCGACAGATCCACCACGGCATCGCTCAGCGCATCTTCCGTGCCAATGGCGCGGGCGGCTCCGGCCGCGGTCAGCCGTTCATAAAGGTCGCGGTGGGCATGGATGCCCGGCCCATGCAGAATGGCTGACCCCAAAGCCGCGGCATCCAGCGGCGACTGGCCCAAGGCCGCCGGGTTGAGACTGCTGGCCACCAGGGCAACCGGGGACAGGCGGTACCACAAACCCAGATCGTCGCCATCGGCCAACAGCACCTGGTTGTGATCCTCAGGCGTTTCCCCGGCCTCCCAGTCGGCGACCGACAAGCCGCTGTCGCGCACCTGTTGGCGGGCTTTGCCAAGATCGTCATAGCTGTCCATGGCAACCACCAGGAGCAAGCGGTGCAGCAGCTGCAGGGCCTTGCGGTGCGCGTCCAGCACGGCCGGCAGTTCGCTGCGCTTTACATGAGCTGCCAGCCAGACCGGGCGGCTGCCGAGAGCCTGTTGCAGGGCCGTCAGTTCGTCATGGTTGCAGCCGGGAGGAATTGCCGACATCCGCAGGGGGCCGGCAATCTCGATCTTCTCCGCCGGGTAGCCTGCCCGCACCAGCGTATCCTGCACTGCCGGAGACGGGGTCAGGATACAGTTCAGTCCTTCCAGCAGGCGCTTGCGTTGGTCGGGCAACCACCGGCTGGCGCGGTTGGGAACTTCGGCCTCAGTCAGATCGGCCAGCAGGACCCCGATACTCCGTTCACGCAACTGGCGCAGCAAGTTGCGCCGTGTCGGCGGGCCGGTCCAGATGCAGACATCCGGTTGCCAGTGGTCGAGGAACGCCCGCGTTTCGGCGGTGGTGTCCTCGGCCAGCGGCCCAATCGGCAGATCGCATCCGACGGTCCCGGTCAGACGCAGCTCGGAATCCCAGCTTGCCAGAACCGACAGGTCTGGACGCAAAGACTTCAGGCGACGCCCGATATCACACAGCGCTTGGTAGCGTTCCGGCGTGGTCGCATGGACCCACAGCAGCTCACCCTTGGGACGGGGCTGCGGGTTTGCATGCCGATGGGTGCCTGTGGTTCGCCGTTGCATCTGGTTCGATCCGATTTTGCCGACCAAAGGTATCGGCAACACGTGCCCCTGTCTGTGAAAATCTGCAAGCCGTGGGGGCTGCTGGTGCTGCGCGCGGCTTACGGGCCGCAGAGCTCAATGTCCAGTCGGGCCGGTTTGCGCGGGCGCAAGTGCGGTGATGATCGCGTGGTGCAACGCCGGATTGCCCGCCACCACCCCGTTCAACCGGGGCTGCACGTTGTTGAACCGCAGCCTGTCACCGGCACGATCTGTGATGACGCCGCCTGCCTCCTGCAGGATCAGCGCGCCGGCCGCGATGTCCCATTCCCAACTGGGGCGCAGCGTCAGCATCGCGCCAAAGCGCCCGTCAGCAACCCGCGCCAGTCGATAGGCCAGCGAGGGGCGATGCATGCGGATGAAGGCGGGTGGCGTGCCGTTCTGCCAGTTCTGCGCCACCAGGCTAGGCTTGGCGGCCAGCACCTCGGCGGCGGACAGGTCGTCGACCGGCGAAACCTGGATCGGCTGACCGTTGCATGTCGCGCCGTGCCCCTTGGCCGCGCTGTAGAGCAGCTGGCGCTGCGGCAGGTAGATGACCGCTGCGATCACCTCGCCCGCTTCTGCGATGGCCAGGGAATGTGCCCAGGTGCTGGCCCCTTCAGCGAAACTGCGGGTGCCGTCGATCGGGTCAATGATGAAGACCCGGTTGCGATCCATGCGGTCAGGGGTGTCCTCGGTTTCCTCGGACAACCAGCCGTAATCCGGCCTGGCCTGCTGCAGCTTGTCCTCCAGCATGGCGTTGACTGCCAGATCGGCCTCTGTCACCGGTCCGGTTCCGTCCGGCTTGTCCCAGCGTCTGGCCGTTGCCCCCGTGTAGCGGCAGGCGATGTCGCCCGCCTGTTTGGCGGCGTCTACCAGCAGGTCAAGGTCAGTTGCCGGCAAGGGTCATCCCCTCGACCAGTAGCGAGGGTACCACGGTCGACAAATGTTGGCGCGCGTCATTGGCGGGAACGATGCTGCGCAGCATGTCATGCAGGTTGCCCGCGATGGTACATTCGTTGACCGGATAGGCGATCTCGCCGTTTTCCACCCAGAAGCCGGAGGCGCCGCGCGAATAGTCTCCGGTGTTGGGGTTGATGGTCGAGCCGATCATCGACGTCACCAGCAGCCCGGTGCCCATCTGCGCGAGCAGCTCTTCGCGGCTGGCGTCGCCTTGCGTCAATGCGATGTTCCAGGTCGAGGGCGAGGGCACGCCGCCGATGCCGCGGGCGGCGTTGGCAGTGCTTTCCAGCCCCAGCTTGCGGGCCGAGGCCAGATCCAGCGTCCAGCCGGTCAGCACGCCCTTGTCCACCACGGTGCGGCGGCGGGTTGCCAGGCCTTCGCCGTCAAACGGCCGCGAGCCGGAAATGCGCGGGCGGTGCGGATCTTCGATTACCGAGAGGCTGTCAGGTAGCACCTGCTTGCCCAGCGAATCCTTCAGCCACGACGAACCGCGCGCGATCGCGGCACCGTTGGCGGCGGACAGAAGATGCCCGATCAGGGACGAGGAAATGCGCTCGTCGAACAGCACCGGGAAGCTGCCGGTCTTGGGCTTGCGCGCGCCCAGCCGGGCCACGGCGCGTTCGCCTGCCGTGCGGCCGATATCCTCGGCGCTGCGCAGATCCGCCTGGAACGTGCGCGAATCGCCATCATGGTCACGCTCCATGCCGGTGCCACTGCCCGCGATGCCGGTGCAGGACAGCGATCGACCGGTGCGCTGGTAGCCGCCGGAGAAGCCGTTGGTCGCGGCCAGATGCACCGCGTGACGGCCATAGCCGGCGGCGGCGGACTGAACCTGGGTGATGCCATCGACCGCCTGGCAGGCGGCCTCTGCGGCCAGCGCATCCGCCTGCAGGGCGGCAGGCTCCGGCTCGGCCGCCGGGTCTTCCAGTTCCAGCGCGGCCAGATCCCAGTCTTTCGCCAGCTGGGACGGATCGGCAAGGCCCGCATAGGGGTCTTCTGGCGCCTCGCGGGCCATCGCCACGGCACGTTCGGCCATGGCGGAGATGGTTTCGGGGCGCATATCGGAGGACGAGACCAACGCCTGGCGCCTGCCGACGAACACGCGCAATCCCAGATCCGTTCCCTCGGAGCGCTCGGCATGTTCGAGTTTGCCGCTGCGGACCTCGATGCTGAGAGAGCTGCCCTCTGCGGCCATCGCGTCGGCGGCATCCGCACCGGCTTTCTTGGCGGCATCGATCAGGGCGTGGCAAAGCGCTTCGGGGGATTGTGTCATGGGCACCTTCTGTTCTGCTCTGTAAAAGAGCTATCCAGTGCGGCCGCCTGCCGCAAGAGCAGGCCGCAAAAAAGGGGGCTGCGCGCGGCAGCCCCCCACAGCGATGGTTCGCTCTGGATTGGGTTACTTGATCCGCTGGCCGTTGGCGCGGATCTGGCCGTCCTCGGAGATCTCGATCTTCGAGGTCAGCGTGTCCTCGCCCTCGCCCGGCACCGCCAGCATGCCCATCATCATCCGCGCGCCCATGGCGTCGCTCTCCGACATCAGGCCCATCTGGATCAGCTTGTCGATCAATGTGTTGGCGCCTGTCAGCTTCAGATTGGCCGTGCCGGATGGGGCAGGCATGCCGTCAAAACTGGTCAGGTCGTCATTGTTGAAAGTGAAATCGCCGGTTCCGGTCAGCTCCGCGCCCGCCGCCGAAACTTGCAACTGTTTCACCGTCAGCGCGTTCAGCTCGCCCGGCTGGGTCTTGCCCTTCTCCACGTCTTCCATGGCCTTGGGATCGAACATGTCGAACAGGACCTTGCCCTTTCCGGCGAGGTCCACGATCAGCGTGGCCGGGTCACGCGGCAGCTGGCCGTTGGGATCGATCATGGCCCACAGCATGTCCGGCACCGCAAAGTCACGCAGGGTGATGCCGAGGGCGAAATCCTGTTCGTCCTCGGATTTTTCCAGTGGCAGCATCAGCTTAATCCCGGCTTCCGCCATGCTGAGCGCGAGCGGGAAGGGGATGTCGGAGCCGGAAATGTTCACCGTCGCACCCGTCTGGGACAGGTCATAGCTCAGGTGCTTGCGGTCCATTGCGACGGCAATTTCGCCACCTTCGGAGGTGCTTTCCATGCTGAACGTCTCACGCCCTTCGGCGCCCGAGACCGAGCCATTGCCACCGGTGAACGTAAAGGCGCCGTCAAAGGCGAACCCGGCGGCCAGCAGGGCTTGCATGTCGCCGCTGTCGACATCGACGGGCACGGTGCTGGTGCCGTTGAAGCCGAGGCCCTGAAGCATGCCTTTGAAAACGCCGTGATCGTCGCTTTCCGGATCCTTGAAGGCGAAATCGTAGCTGAGGCTGGAGGCGGTCAGGTTCTGGTCGTAGGCGCGTACCGCGCCAATCGTCATTGCGGTCTTGGTGACAACGTCATTCAAGACAATCTGGGCCTTCAGGACGTCGGCGGGAATGGCCTCGCCATCGGCGCGCAGGCTGTCCAGGGTCACGCTGACCTTGGGGGCGCTGTAGTCGTAGCTCATGTTGCCGGCGTCGCCCGCAACCTTCATCGGGCTGCCGTCATGAGCGTAGATCAGCGTGCCGGCAAAGTCCTCACCTTCTTCGGAAAACTCGAACCCCAAGGGGAATTCCTGCGGCAGCAGTACGTTGACAGTGCCGTCGCCGTTCTCGACGAACTTGATCTCTGGCAAGGTGAGGGTGCCGACCACGTCGCCTTCGGGAACGGGCAAGGTCATCGAGATGTCGGAGACGATCAGGGTGCTCCCGGATTGGCTTTCGGTCCCCGAGACCTCGTATCCGGTGCTGGCAAGATATGCCTTCCAGTCCTTCCAGACCTCCTGGGCGCTGAGATCGGCCAGTGCGGCCTGAGTTGAAACAACCAAAATCGCCGCTGCGACGCTACCGCGCGCTAGAAAAACGGACATGCGAGAACCCTTCTCTGAGAGATAATTGCTTTTATGGTCGGCCCGAGGCCCGCTGCGGTCAAGGGGGCCATGGGCTGGACCGTTCCCCCTAAGCGCAGTACCACTTGGATAAAATGTCACTTGGAGGGACAGGCTATGGATTTCAATGGGAAAACGGTGGTGATCACCGGTGCCAGCCGCGGCATTGGCGCCGATGCCGCACGGCAATTCGCGGCCGCCGGGGCCAATCTGGCCTTGCTGGCAAGGAGCGCGGAGGCACTGGACGATCTTGCAGCAGAGATCGGCGGAAACGTGCTGGTGGCGGCCTGTGACGTGTCTGACCATGCCGCGGTGACAGAGGCGCTGGGCAAGGCGCACCAGAGGTTCGGCAGCCTGGACGTGTTGATCAACAACGCCGGGGTGATCGAGCCGATCGCGCGGCTGGAAGACGCCGACCCCGCGGCCTGGGCCAAGCTGATCGATATCAACCTTACCGGTGTCTTCAACGGCATCCGGGCCGCGTTGCCGCTGATGAAGCCCGCGGGCGGCGGCACCATCATCACGGTCAGTTCCGGGGCGGCACATAATGCGCTGGAAGGGTGGAGCGCCTACTGCTCTTCCAAGGCCGGGGCGGCGATGCTGACGCGGGCACTGGATCTGGAGGAGCGCGCGAATGGCATCCGGGCAATGGGCCTGTCGCCGGGAACCGTGGCGACCCAGATGCAGCGCGACATCAAGGCCAGCGGGATCAATCCGGTGAGCGAGCTGGACTGGGAAGACCACATTCCAGCCGAATGGCCCGCGCGGGCGCTGCTGTGGATGTGCAGTGCGGATGCCGACGATCATATCGGCCAGGAGATCTCGTTGCGGGATGAGGGCATTCGCAAGCGGGTTGGACTGATATGATCCAGCTGGAGGTTGCTGACAGCAGACTGTGGACCGTCACCCTGAACCGGCCTGAAAAGGCAAACGCGCTGACCGCGGCGATGCTGACGGAGCTCGCAGAGATTGCGGAGGGTGCCCAGGCCGCACGCGGGCTCATTCTGACCGGGGTTGGCAAGGTGTTCAGCGCCGGCGCCGATCTCGAGGAAGCACATGCTGGCCTGGCAACCTCGCCACTCTGGGAGCGGTTGTCCGGGGCACTGGCTGCGCTGCCTTGCCTGAAGGTGGCTGCGCTGAACGGCACCTTGGCGGGCGGCGCCAACGGTATGGCGCTGGCCTGCGATCTGCGCATCGCGGTGCCAGGCGCGCGATTCTTTTATCCGGTGATGAAGCTCGGCTACCTGCCGCAGCCGTCGGATGCGGGGCGGATGGCGGCCCTGATCGGCCCGGCCCGCACCAAGCTGCTGCTGGCGGCGGGACAGAAGATTTCCGCGCAGGAGGCGTATGATTTTGGCTTGGTGGACCGCATTGTGGAACCAGAGGACCTGATGCCCACCGCGCAGGATTTGCTCGCCCATGCGCTGTCGGCTGATCCGGAGATTGCGCGCGGCATCCTGCAGAGCTGCCGCTGAAAGCGCGCCTAGCCCCGGCCTGGACGTGTCCGTCGCTTGCCGGGCACGCGAGAGCGAAAGCCGGGCGGGCGTTTCTGGACCCAGGCGATGAATTTCGCCAAGCGAGGGTGGCTTCGCAGCGCCTCGGGCGTATTGAAACTGCGGGCCAGTTCGGCCTCGGTCAGTGTCGCGTGGATTTCACGGTGACAGATGTCGTGCAGCAGCACGGTCGGGCCGCCCTTGCCTCCTTTCAATTTTGGGATCAGATGGTGCAGGCTTTGTGGGGCATCTTCGGGAATGTCGCGCCCGCACAGCGGGCAGACCGGATCGGGCATGGGGATGGCCTCTGTGATCTGATACGCGGAATGGAAGCGCAGGCGCGCAGCGCTGGCAAGAGATTGGCATGGAAACGGCATGACGGAAACATGGGATGCAGTGGTGGTGGGCGCCGGGCCCGCGGGGCTGATGGCCGCCGAGGAGTTGGCCCGTGCCGGGCATCGCGTGCTGGTCGCAGAGGCGAAGCCCTCGGTCGCGCGCAAGTTCCTGATGGCCGGCAAGTCTGGCCTGAACCTGACAAAGAATGAACCCTACGCGCAGCTGATCGCCCACTACGGGGCGGCGGCGGATTGGTTGGCGCCGATGGTTCAGGATTTTGATGCCCAGGCGGTGCAGGACTGGGCAACTGGACTGGGCATTGAACTGTTCACGGGCTCCACGGGCCGGGTGTTTCCAAAGGTTATGAAGGCCTCGCCGCTGCTGCGCGCCTGGCTGGCCAGGCTGGAGGGCAACGGCGTCCAGATCCGCACTCGGTGGCGCTGGATGGATTGGGCGCAAGGGCAGCCATTGAGGTTCGCGTTTGAAACGCCGCAGGGGCGGCAGCAGGTGGCTGCGCATACGGCGGTGCTGGCGCTTGGTGGGGCAAGCTGGGCGCGGCTGGGATCGGACGGCGCCTGGGCTGCAAAGCTGGCGCAACAAGAGGTCGGGCTCGCGCCTTTCAAACCGGCCAATGCAGGGGTGCTGGTGCCGTGGTCCACCCACATGGCCGCGCAGTTTGGCCAGCCGC
Organism: Leisingera sp. S2M4; assembly: GCF_055398055.1. Lineage (NCBI taxonomy): Bacteria > Pseudomonadati > Pseudomonadota > Alphaproteobacteria > Rhodobacterales > Roseobacteraceae > Leisingera > Leisingera sp. S2M4. Next base: position 1,429,589 of record NZ_AP040861.1, on the reverse strand, counting down.
TGAAGGGGATTGCCCTGCGTGCAGGCGATCTGTCCTCGCGGGGCGAAGCCGTGATCTCCCAGAGCGGGTTGGAGGGCGGCGGCGTATATTCCGTCTGTGCCGCAGTGCGCGAAGGTGCCGCGTTGCATGTGGACCTGCTACCGGACCTCGCCGAAGCCGAGGTCGCGCGTCGTCTGTCGCGCCCTAAGGGCAAGGCGAGCCTGTCCAATCACTTGCGCAAGGTCTTGAAGCTGGGGGCGGCGCGCATGGCCGTGTTGCAGGAGTTTGCCCGGCCCCTGCTGCAGGATCCCGCGGATCTGGCGGCGCTGATCAAGGCGCTGCCGGTGCGCCACGAGGGGCTGCGCCCGATGGACGAGGCGATCTCGACGGCAGGCGGCGTTCGTCGTGAAGCAGTGGATGACACGCTGATGCTGAAGGCCCGGCCCGGCATCTTCTGCGCGGGCGAGATGCTGGACTGGGAGGCGCCCACAGGCGGCTATCTCTTGACCGCCTGTCTGGCGACCGGTCGCTGGGCGGGCCAGGGAGCTGACCGTTACTTGACCAGCGCCGTTACGCGCTGAAACGCCGGACGTGCGCGCATGCGTTTTCCATAGTCCAGCATCGCTTCATTCTCGACCGGGAACTTGGCGTTGCGCGCCCAGTTCAAGCAATGGGTGCAAATGATGTCGGCGATGGTGAAGTCCTTGCCAGTCAGAAACGGTCCGCTCATCCGCTCCGCCAACCGGTCGAGGCTCTGCGCGAATTCCCACTTCAGACTGTCCTTGACCTCGGGCACGCGGCGCTCCTCCGGGAGGATGAAGCTGTGCCGGGCAGCGGTCCACAGCACCGCATCCAATTCGTCCAGCACCAGATGGGTCAGGGCGTCCTGCCGGGCGCGCGCCAACGTGCCGGCCGGTGCCGTCAGATCCGAGTGCCGATCAGCAAGGAACGTGAGGATCGCGGTCGAATCGGTGATGATCTCTCCGTCCGTCTGTAGCACCGGCACCTTGCCCGAAATGTTCAGCGCCTGAACCTCAGGGCTGCGTGGCGGGTGCGGTTGCAGCTCGTAGTCGGTGCCGATTTCTTCGAGCGCCCACAATACGCGAAAGGTGCGGGTCTGCGGGATGCCGATGACGGTGTACATGTCGTGCCTCCTCTGTTGTGCGGCAAGGATGCGCAGGAACAGGCAGCGGATCAAGCGCTGCGTCGAGGCCGCGTTTCAGAAGCCGCTGTCAGCGGCTGCGACCGAGCATCGACAGGCGGATCAGGGCGCGTTCCATCAGGGCCAGCGCAGGGGCGGTCTGCCCGGCGGAGCGCAATTGCAGGTCGGTGTCCGTCAGGATCGTGAGCGCGGTCTGCAGCCGGTCCGCGCCCCAGTTCTGCGCCTGCCGCAGCATTCGGTCGCGGCGCTTTCCATACAGTGGCGGCCGCAACTGGCCGATGCCCTGCGCCGGGCCACCGGGGGCGGAAGCGATGGTATAAAGAGTTCGGAAATGCCGTGTGGCGCCGATGCACAAAGTGACGGCATTGGTCCCTTGCGCCTGAAGCCGCCGCATCAACGGACCGATTTCGGCGCTGCGGGCTTCGGCGACCACGTTCAGCATGTCATCCAGCGCTGCCTCGGTCGATTGCGGGGCGACGGCGTCGATGTCCTCGAGGGTCAGCGGGCTGGTGTCGCCGTGCTTGTAAAGTGCCAGTTTGTCGATCATCCGCGAGAAGTCGCCGGGACCGATGTCATTGGCGATATCGGTCAGCGCCGACATGCTGTCACCGGGCACGTCGCGGATGCCGCCCTCGGCGAGGATACGCTCGATCTCGGCGCGCGACGGCGGGTCATCATAGATGCCGACGGCATAGGCGTTACTGTGACCCTCAAATGCCTTGCGCAGTTTGGAGGTGGCCTTGAGCTGCCCGGCGGTCACCACGAGCTGCGCATCACCCGGCTGCCAGTCTTGAAGCGCCGAGGTAATGGCAGGGGTGGCGGTCTCATTCGCGCCTTCCACGAAGACCGCTCGCCGTCCGGGAAAAAAGCCCACAGCCTTGATTGCGTCCAGCAACTGGGCCGGATCCTTGCGCAGGTCCGCCCCGGGCAGGCGGGTCAGCCGCATTTCTTCTTCGGCACCGGGGCCCAGCAGGGCGGCCAGGACCTGCTGGCGTTTCAGCGACACCCGCATGGCATCGGCCCCATAGATCAACAGGCCGGTCTTGCCAGGATCCGGCTTGGCGAAATAGCTGTCTGCCTCGCGCGGGGAGAGCTTCATTCCGCCGCCGTGCTCAGGTCCGCGGTGGCCAGAATCCGGGCCGTGATCTGATCGGCCAGAATGACCATCAGCCGCTCACGCGCGTCGCGTTCACCCGCCAATGTCTCGACGGTTGAACCGGTGGCGGAATAGCCGGTGAAGTTGTTGACCGTCCCGCTGGCAACCACCTTGCCGTCAGCGTTTCGGGTCAGCACGAAATCGGCTGTCCCCAGAACGGAGTAGCGGGTGATGTCGTTGTCGGCCGTGATGGCCTGGCCTTCTTCGCTGGTGCGCAGGGTCAGGTCCAGCTGATAGGCGCTGCCGCCGCGGCCCAGTCTCTGTTCCAGGCTGCGCACCAGAAAATAGGCGTCGGTGCCGCTGGCCCCGCGGATGGCCTCGGGGCTTTGGACAGCGATCTGGCCATGCAGCGCCGCGCCCGAGCCACCGGGGCTGTAGACAGGGCTGAAGCCGCAGGCGGCCGCAAGAAGCGGCAGCGCCAACAGCAGGGAGCGGAGATTAAGCAACGACATTCACAATCCGGCCCGGAACCACGATGATCTTCTTCGGAGCGCCGCCATTCAGCGCCTTTTGCACAGCTTCGTGCGCGAGCGCCAGTTTTTCAACCTCTGCCTTGTCCAGATCCTTGGCGACCTCGATTTCACCGCGGCGCTTGCCGTTGATCTGGATCGGCAGGGTGACGGTGTCCTCGACCAGCATCGCCTCGTCCGCGACCGGCCAGGGGGCTGTCGCGCAAAGACCTTCGCCCCCTTGGTGGCTCCAGATATCTTCGGCCAGATGCGGGGTCATCGGGGCCATCAACTGCGCCAGCGTCATGATGGCCTGTTTCTGCACCTTGGCGCTGGCCTTGGATTTGGCCAGCGTGTTGGTGAAGGCATACAGCTTGGCGATGGCGGCGTTGAAGCCGAAGGAATCGACACCCAGGGTCACGTCCCGGATGGCCTTGTGCATCTCGCGCAGCAGATCCTCGTCGCCTTGTCCCGGCGCATCCGGGTCCATCTTTGCAATGCGGTCGTTCAGGTTCCACACGCGGTTGAGGTGCTTGTAGGCAGCCTCGGCCCCGGCGGCGGTCCATTCCACGTCCCGCTCGGGCGGCGAGTCGGACAGCACGAACCAGCGCGCCGTGTCGGCTCCGAAGGAGGAAATGATGTGCAGCGGGTCGACCACGTTGTTCTTCGACTTGGACATCTTGGCCGAGGGGATGATCTCCACCTCGGTACCATCCTTGAGGAAGCCCTTGCCGTCGCGCAGCTCCACCTCTTCAGGGTAGTGGTAGACCGGCCGCCCCTGATCGTTCGTGGTCTTGTAGATCGCATGGGTGACCATGCCTTGGGTGAACAGGGCGTCGAACGGCTCGATGGATTTCTCAGGCAGGTGGCCGCAGATCTGCATCGCGCGGGCAAAGAAGCGCGAATACAACAGGTGCAAAATCGCGTGCTCGATGCCGCCGATGTACTGGTCGACGTTCATCCAGTATTCGGCCTCGGCCATGTCGGTCGGGGTCTCGGCGCGGGGCGCGGTGAAGCGGGCGAAGTACCAGGACGAATCCACGAAGGTGTCCATCGTGTCGGTTTCGCGCTTGGCGGGTTTGCCGCAAGACGGGCAGGCGCAGTCGCGCCAGGTCGGATGGCGGTCCAGCGGGTTGCCCGGCACCGAGAAATCGATCGGCTTGCCGCCCTCGTCATAAGGCAGGGCAATCGGCAGGTTTTCTTTCTTCTCCGGCACCACGCCGCAGGCGTCGCAGTGCACCACGGGAATCGGGCACCCCCAGTAGCGTTGGCGCGACAGGCCCCAGTCGCGCAGCCGGTACTTGGTGACGCCTTTGCCCCAGCCGGCCTTCTCGGCGAAATCGACCGTGGCATTGATGGCTTCTTCGCCGGTCGCCTCCGTCAGCCCGGCGAAATGATCGACCCAGCGGACTTTTTCGGTCTTCGGCGGTACCAGAGCCTCATCGGCCACCGGGGTGTCATCGCCCAGGGTGAAGAAGGCATTGGTGACCGGGAGGTCATACTTGCGGCAGAAGTCGAGGTCGCGCTGGTCATGCGCCGGGCAGGCAAAGATCGCGCCGGTGCCGTAATCCATCAGGATGAAGTTCGCGATCCAGACCGGCAGCTCCCAGTCGGGGTTCAGCGGATGCTTCACGCGGATGCCGGTGTCGTAGCCCAGTTTCTCGGCGGTCTCAATGGCTTCCTCGGTGGTGCCGCCCTTGCGGCATTCGGCGACAAAGGCTGCGACCTCCTCCGATTCGGCTTCCAGCTGCTTGGCAATCGGGTGATCGGGGGAAATGCCGACAAAGGATGCGCCCATCAGCGTGTCGGGGCGGGTGGTGTAGACCTCGATCGCTTCGCCACCGTCGGTGCGCTCAAAGGCGAACTGCAGTCCGCGCGACTTGCCGATCCAGTTTTCCTGCATCAGCCGCACCTTGGCGGGCCAGTTTTCCAGATCATCCAGCGACGACAGCAGCTCTTCCGAGAAATCGGAGATCTTGAAGAACCACTGCGTCAGCTCGCGCCGCTCCACCAGCGCGCCGGAGCGCCAGCCGCGGCCGTTCTCGACCTGCTCGTTGGCCAGAACCGTCATGTCGACCGGGTCCCAGTTCACCACGGCGTTCTTGCGGTAGACCAGCCCCTTTTCCAGGAAGTCGAGGAACAGCGCCTGCTGCTGGCCGTAATATTCCGGATCGCAGGTGGCGAACATGCGGCTCCAGTCCAGCGACAGGCCAAGCGGTTTCATCTGCTCGACCATCGTGTCGATGTTGGCGTAGGTCCAGTCTTTCGGATGTCCGCCGCTGGCCATCGCCGCGTTTTCAGCGGGCATGCCAAAGGCGTCAAACCCCATCGGGTGCAGGACATTGTGCCCTGTGGCCAGCTTGTAGCGCGCGATCACGTCGCCCATGGTGTAGTTGCGCACATGTCCCATGTGGAGCTTGCCCGAAGGGTAGGGGAACATCTCCAGCACATAGTATTTCGGCTTGTCGCCGCTGCGCTTGGCCTGAAAAATCCCGGCCTTGTTCCAGGCTTCCTGCCATTTTGCTTCGATTTCCGTGGCGGAGTAACGCGACATCAGAGCGGTCCTTTGCATGAAAACGCCGGGCAAATGGCCCGGCGCTTCTGATAATGGGGTTTGGCTGTTGTTTCCAGTGCGCAGCGGGTCAGAACTTCTTGTCCGCGATCCTTAGCTGCCGGGCGCGGGACAGAATCGCGTCTTCGACGGCGCGGGTGGTGCTGGCGCTGACCGGTCCGCCCTTGGACTGCAGCGCAACGCTCAGCGAACGTGCATCCAGCGCCGGGTCCTTGATGTGCACGGTGGCGCGGTAGGCGCGCCCGCCGCCCGGCGGGGTGCCGTAGCCGGTGACGATCAGCCCGGTGAACGGGTCCACCGACTGTATCGGCAAAAAGTTCAGCACATCCAGGCTGGCGGTCCACAGGTAGCGGTTGACCTGGACTTCGCGCTCCGCCGTGGAGGGCTTGAAGATGTCCCAGATCTTGCTGCCTTCGACATTTTCGGGGTCACGAGGATTACCGCCGATCACGTTTTCATTGTAGGTGGAGGGTTTACGGTCATCCTTGCCGCCAAGGGCACCGCAGGCGGAGACTGCCGCGGACAATGAAATGATTCCCAGAATCTTCAACCAGCGCATCTCGGGCCTGTTCCTTTAATTCGCATGTGGTGCGCACAGTCCTAGACAAGGGTTGGCCCTGCAACAAGCCAAATCTTGCCGCAGGATCAGGGCGTCACGGCACTTTATATAGGGTAAAGCGCCGGGCGCCTGCGGGACACTGTGGCATCCATGCACCAACTTGGGGGGGATTGCAGCGGCGCATTCTCAGGATGCTTGCACCCGGCCCCCAAAAAGAGCGACACGGAGTGCGTACTCAGATCGGTGCGGGTTGCGCAGGTTTGAGATCGGAAATCTAAACCCGAGGGAAAACAATGAAAAAGATTCTCTTCGCTTCGACCGCTCTGGTCGCCACCGCAAGCGTTGCAGCCGCTGACGTGACCTTCTCCGGCTACGGCCGTTTTGGTCTGGGCTACGTTGAAGACCGTGGCGCAGCTGGCACCGCGACCACCAACGGCGTGTCCGACACCGTGATCGTCAGCCGCTTCCGTCTGACCATCGACGCCGACGCAGAAACCGATGGCGGCGTTCGTTTCGGTGCTCGCGTGCGTATGCAGGCTGACGAAACCGCTGCAAACGGCGAAGCTGGTCAAGCTGGTCTGAACGCTGCACGTTTCTTCGTTGAAAACGGCGGCCTGCGTGTTGAAGCTGGCAACGTTGCTGGCGCCATCGACAACCTGCCGGGCTACTACGGCTTCGAGCCGGGCCTGGAAGGCACCTTCGGCATGTACTCCGGTAATGACTATAGCTTCATCGGCTACAGCTCGACCGGTGGCACCCACAACGGTGTGTATGCGCGTTACGCAATCGGTGACTTCGCAGTTGCGGCCGCCTACGACAGCGCACCCGCGAACACCGCAACCGCGACCAACGGCGACCGTTGGGACATCCACGCGGCTTACTCCTTCGGCAACCTGACCGCCGCTCTGGCATATGGTGAAACCGACACCACCGTGTCGCAGGAAATGACCGTCCTGACCCTGCAGGGTGACTTCGGCCCGCTGTCCGTTGCAGCCATGGTTGGTGACGAAGACGTGAACAACGCAGCCGGTACTCTGAACACCGCAGTTTCCGACACCTTCTACGGTGTGTCGGCATCCTACGCAGTGTCCTCCGCGACCTCGGTGAACTTCGCCTACGGCGACGGTTCCGGCGACGGCGACACCCGCCACATCGGTCTGGGTGCTGTGCATGACCTGGGCGGCGGCGTCTCCCTGCGTGGCGCAGTCGGCACCAAGCGTGTTGGCTCCGGTGACTCCACCACCGTTGCAGACTTCGGTGCTCAGTTCAGCTTCTAAGCTGACCTGAACCACCTTGGTTCTTGGGCGGGTTCCTTCGGGAGCCCGCCCTTTTCTTTTGCCTCTTAACATTTGCGCACAATCCGTGTTTTTCTGCGCCAAAACAGACATGAGGCCCGACCATGCCGCTTGACGACATCAAATCCCGAATTGCCAAGGCCGAAGAAAAGGCAGGCCGTGCGCCCGGCAGCGTTCAACTGATCGCGGTATCCAAGGTGCAGCCGAATGAACGCGTCGCCGCCGTGCTGGAGCAGGGCCATCGGTGCTTTGGTGAAAACAAGGTGCAGGAGGCGGCAGGAAAATGGCCTGATTTCCGGGCGCAGTTTCCTGGCGTTGATCTGCATCTGATCGGCCCGTTGCAGACCAACAAGGCGCGCCAGGCGATGGAGCTGTTTGACAGCATTCATTCCGTTGATCGTCCCAAACTGGCCAAGACGCTGGCACGGCTCGCACAGGAACTGGGCAAATGCCCCGAGCTGTTCGTGCAGGTGAACACCGGTGAGGAGCCGCAGAAGGCCGGAGTGCTGCCTGCTGAAGCCGATGCCTTCATCGCCGAATGCCGCGAGCTGGATTTGCCGGTTCGTGGGCTGATGTGCATTCCGCCGGTGGATGAGGAGGCGAGCCTGCATTTTGCCCTGCTGGCGAAAATCGCTGCGCGCAACGGGCTGGACGGGTTGTCCATGGGCATGAGCAGTGATTTCGAGAAGGCCATCGCGCTTGGTGCCACCCATGTGCGCGTCGGATCCGCTATTTTCGGTGAGCGCAGTTACTGAGCGAGTAGACCGTAAGGCCTCGCGGGATGTTGCCAAAAGGCTTGGGGAGCGTCAGCTTTCCAGGCGCCCAGGCACGATGACCCGTGTGCCGGGCTCAATCCGGGCGGCTATCCAGTGCAAGTCCTGCCGCGAAAAGGCGATGCACCCTTCGGTCGGATAGCCCGGACGCCGCCATTGATGCAAAAAGATGGCCGAGCCGTCCCCGGGGCGGGCATTGGGCCAGTTCCAATCGGTGAGCAGCACCAAATCATACAGGGGATCCGCCCGGCGCAACCGCTCGTGACTGCCAGTGTACGGCGCCCGTACAAGCTGGTTGTACTGTGGATCTCCCGCGTCGTCGGACCACAGGTCATGCGGGCCAATGGGGGTGGCCCATGAGGTGGGGCGGCACAGGCGGTCTGGGCGGAACAGCATGCCCGTGATCCGAAGGACGCCGCTGGGCGTGGCGCCATCGCCTTCGCGTTTGACCCTGGTCACTCCGCCTTTGCCGATGGAGCAGGGAAAGCGTCGTCCCATGAAGCGCAATCCCGACCGTGTCAGCACCAGATCGGCGGGTGACATCACAGCATATGTCCGGATTTGCTGGCCTTGGTGGCAAGGTAGTGTCGGTTATGGGCGTTTTCGCCAACCTTGAGGGCAACCCGTTCCGCGACCTCGATACCGGTCTTTTCCATCATCGCGATCTTGTTGGGGTTGTTCGTCAGCAACCGGACCTTGGAAAATCCGAGCTTCTTCAAAATCGCGGCACCTAGACGGAAGTCGCGCTCGTCATCCTCGAAGCCCAGCCTGTGATTGGCCTCGACCGTATCAAATCCCTGATCCTGCAGCGAATATGCGCGCATCTTGTTGGCGAGGCCAATGCCGCGTCCTTCCTGGTTGAGGTAGAGCAGAACCCCGGATCCAGCCTCGCCCATCTGGGTCAGCGCGCCGCGCAGCTGCGGGCCGCAGTCGCACTTCAGTGAGCCCAGCACGTCGCCGGTAAAGCAGGCCGAATGCAGGCGGGCCAAAACCGGTTTGCTGCGGTCCGGACGACCGATTTCCACTGCGTAATGCTCTTCGGCTCCGTCGTCGGGGCGGAAGATATGCAGCCGCCCGGCTTCGGCCGCGTCCATCGGCAGGCGGGCAGCGGCCACCGGGTGCAGCGGCGAGCTCGCAGTTAGCAGAGGTTCGGCGGCGGACTGCGAGATGGTTGTGAGGCCGTGGGCGGCGGCGAATCCTGCGGGTTCCTCCAGCGGCACCAGCGCTGCGGCGGGCAGCAGCCGGGCGGATTTCACCAGCGCGATTGCCAGCCGGTGCAGGTCGGCACTGCCGCCGCGCAGGCTGGTGAGCGGTCCCTTCAGCGGAACGTTCAGGTCATCCGCAGGGTCTGCCAGCGACTGGATCCAGGTCAGCCCTTCGTCCGCGGGGACGGTGACGCGGCTGATGTCCTCATCGTAGACCCGTGCCTTCAGCGTTTCTGCCCGGCGGGCCGTCAGCGCCAGGGACAAGTCGCCGAGCGCCCGCATCTCGGCCAGCCGCGGTTCGCTGAGGGCTTCGACTGCGATGGCCAGCGCTGCGCTGCCGCCGCCAGTCAAGACCACGGGCAGCCCCATGCGCAGATCCACCCGCGCGCGGGCCAGAAGTTCGATCGTGGTGGGCATCAGGCTCATGCGGCAGTCCGATGTTATTGTGTAACAAGCCTTGCTGTCCTTACGCTCAAATGCAACGGATGTGAAACATTTTTGGCCTGCGGGACACGACGGCGTGAAAGTAATGCAGCATATCTTGCCGCGGGCGCAAGGGATGCGCATGTGTGAACCTGTGAACAGGAGGGTTAGCCAATGGCGCAACTGAAGAAAATTCTGCTGGTGGATGACGACGAAGACCTGCGCGAAGCCTTGAGCGAGCAGCTGGTGATGACCGAGGATTTCGATGTCTTCGAGGCGGAGAACGGCCAAAGTGCGATGGAGCGCGCCAAGGAAGCCCTGTACGACCTGATCATTCTCGATGTCGGCCTGCCCGACACCGACGGGCGTGAGCTGTGCCGCCTGATGCGCAAGCAGGGCGTGAAGGCACCGATTCTGATGCTGACCGGCCATGACAGCGATGCCGACACCATCCTGGGCCTGGATGCCGGCGCCAATGATTACGTCTCCAAGCCCTTCAAGTTCCCAGTGCTGCTGGCCCGCATCCGCGCCCAGCTGCGCCAGCACGAACAGTCCGAGGATGCGGTGTTTGCGCTGGGGCCCTACACCTTCAAGCCGTCGATGAAGCTGCTGATCACCGAAGACGACCGCAAGATCCGGCTGACGGAGAAGGAAACCAATATCCTGAAATTCCTGTACCGCTCCAGCGATGGGGTGGTGCCGCGCGATGTGCTGCTGCACGAGGTCTGGGGCTACAACGCCGGTGTTACCACGCACACGCTGGAAACCCATATCTACCGCCTGCGCCAGAAGATCGAGCCGGATCCCTCCAACGCGCGGCTTCTGGTGACGGAATCGGGGGGCTACCGGCTGGTGGCCTGACCTGGTTGGCCGAACGGCGAACCGATCCCGCGCATGCCCGGGTCACGGCATGCACCTCCCTGTTGGACTTGGCCGGGCCTTGCGCCCGGTCTTTTTTGTTTGTGCGGCGGCCAGGAAAATCGGCTCTGGTCCTTCGCGGCCGGGGCGGGCAGTATCGCGGCCAACCCGAATTTCATGATGAGAGCCGCAATGCCCTTCACCCTTGCCACCTGGAACATCAACTCTGTCCGCCTGCGCGAGCCGATCGTGCAGAAGCTTCTGCAGGAGGAAGCCCCGGATGTGCTGTGCCTGCAGGAGTGCAAAAGCCCGGTGGAGAAGATCCCACTGGAGGGCTTTGCGGCACTTGGCTACACCCATATGATCGCGCGCGGCCAGAAGGGCTACAACGGCGTGGCGATCCTGTCGCGGTTGCCGATCGAGGACGTGGGCGACAAGGATTTCGCGGGCCTCGGGCACGCACGCCACGTTGCCGGGCGGCTGGAGAATGGCACCGTGATCCACAATTTCTACGTGCCTGCAGGCGGCGACGTGCCGGACCGCGAACAGAACGAGAAATTCGGCCAGAAGCTGGATTACCTGACCGAGATGCGCGACTGGTTCCACGCGGAAAAGCCGGAAAAATCGATCCTGGTGGGCGACCTGAACATCGCACCGCGCGAGGATGATGTCTGGGACCACAAGAAGCTGCTGAAGGTGGTGAGCCACACGCCCATCGAAGTCGAGCATTTCAGCGGCGTGATGGAAGCGGGCGGCTGGAGCGACGTGACCCGCAACGACATCCCTGACGGGCGGCTTTACAGCTGGTGGAGCTACCGCGCCAGGGATTGGGATGCCGCCGACAAGGGGCGGCGCCTGGATCACATCTGGGCGACACCGGACATTCGCAACGCGGCCCATTCCAGCCGCATTCTGCGGGGTGCACGCGGCTGGGAAAAACCCAGCGATCACGCGCCGGTCTTTGCCACCTTTGATCTGTAGATCGCAACGTCGGCAGGTGGCGCTCCCGCCCGTTTCGGCGCCTCCGCCGGAGGCGCCTGTCCGGTTGGGCCGGGCACTGTGCTGGCGCACAGTGCGGCCCGTCAGCCCCGGGCGGTGGTATACGGGAAACACCGGCGCCTTAACTCCACCCTTGGTTTCCGGCGCGCGGGAATCCATATAGGGGGCAAGTTCCAAGCGGAGAACAGACTGATGAGCGAAATACTGGGCGGAGCCGCACCGGCGGCCGATCTGATCAAGGACGTATCTGAAGCCACCTTCATGCAGGACGTTGTAGAAGCGTCAATGAAGGCACCGGTTATCGTCGACTTCTGGGCCCCGTGGTGCGGCCCCTGCAAGACCCTCGGGCCGATGCTGGAGGCCGCGGTTGCCAAGGCCAAGGGCGCGGTGACGATGGCCAAGATCAACGTCGATGAAAACCAACGACTGGCGCAGGCTTTGGCGCAGCAGGGATTGCCGCTGCAGTCGATTCCGGCGGTTGTGGCCTTTGTGCAGGGGCGTCCGGTGGACATGTTCCAGGGGGCCATTCCGGCCTCGGAAATCGATGCCTTTGTGAAGCGCGTGGCCGAGGCCGCGGGCGTCAGCGCGGATGGTGGCCTTGGCGAGGCGCTGGAGGCGGCCGAACAGATGCTGGCGGAAGGGGCCGTGGCGGACGCGGCGCAGACCTTTGCCGCGATTCTCGGTGAAGACGACAAGAATGCGGCCGCCTACGGTGGTCTTGCGCGGGCGCATATCGCGCTCGGGGAGCTGGACCAGGCGGAGGCAGTTCTGAACGGCGCCCCGGCAGAGATCTCCGATGCGCCGGAAATCGAGGCGGCGCATGCCCAGATCGCTCTGGCACGGCAGGCGGAAAACGCGGGGCCGGTAACCGAGCTGCGCGCCGCGGTCGAGGCCAATCCAGATGATCTGCAGGCGCGGTTCGACCTCGCACAGGCGTTGCACGCGGCCGGGGATGCCGAAGCGGCGGTGGCCGAGCTGCTGGAAATTTTCCGGCGTGACAGGGAATGGAACGACGGCGCGGCGAAGACCCAGCTGTTCACCATTTTCGACGCGCTCAAGCCGAGTGATCCGGTGGTGTTGAACGGGCGGCGCAAGCTCAGCTCGATGATATTTGCCTAACATCCGGCCCGCACTACACTCTGGAACATGATCCAGGCCGCTGACCTGCCGGACACGATACCCGTGTTCCCATTGCCCGGGGCGCTTTTGCTGCCCCGGACACGCTTGCCGTTGCATATCTTCGAACCGCGTTACCTGCAAATGTTTGAAGATACGCTGAAAACGCGGCATCGCCTGATAGGTATGGTGCAGCCTGTACCCGGTGAGCGCGACGGGGCCACGGTGCTGCACAGCATCGGGTGCGCCGGGCGGGTGACCCAGTTCTCCGAAACCGAAGATGGCCGGTACCTGGTGACCCTGTCGGGGGTTTCGCGGTTTCGTCTCAGTCAGGAGGCGAGCGGCTTCACGCCCTATCAGCGCTTTGATGTGTGCTGGCAGGGATTTGACCGCGATCTTGGTCGCAGCGAAGCGGATGAGACCCTGGATCGTGGCCCCTTCCTGAACCTTCTGGAGCGCTTCTTTGCCGCGCAGAACCTGTCAACCGACTGGGAAGCGCTGAGAGAGGCCGAAGATGAGCTTCTGATCAATTCACTGGCGATGCTGCTGGAGTTCGACCCCGAGGATAAACAGGCCTTGCTTGAGGCGCCTTGCCTTGCCACAAGGCGGGAAACCCTGGTCACCTTGATCGAATTCGCCCTGCGTGGCGGCTCTCAGGAGGAAACCCTGCAATGAGTGAAACAAAGGCGAGTGATGCGCAGACGCCGACTTTTGAACGGCGGATGTTGGAGGCGCTGGTCTGCCCGTTGACGCAGACCGTGCTGGAATATGATGCCGAGGCGCAGGAACTGATCTCGCGCGCGGCCAATCTGGCCTTTCCGATCCGCAACGGTATCCCGGTGATGCTGGTGGATGAGGCGCGCACGCTGGAGTGACCGCCAGCGCGGCGTGGGCCTCCGCCTTCAGATCATCTCGCCTTTCAGAAGCTTGGGCAAGTCGCCGGTGAGGCCGGCTGCTTCTCGCATGAAATTGCGCCGCAGGCCCGGAATGGCGCCTGCCAGCCCAAGCCCCAGGTCGCGGCCCAGGCGCAGCACCGGGTTGTCGTTGGAAAACAGCCGGTTGAAGGCATCCGTAGCCGCCGCCAGCGTGGCAGTGTCGAAGCGGCGCCACTGCTGATAGCGCTCCAGTACCGGGATTGCCCCGATGTCCTCGCCGCGGCGGGTGGCCTCGGTGAGAACTTCCGCAAGGGCGCCAACATCGCGCAAGCCTGCGTTCAGCCCCTGACCGGCGATCGGGTGCATCCCATGTGCGGCATCGCCCACCAGCGCCAGACGAGGCGCAACGAAGTTGTTGGCAAGGCTCAGCCCGAGGGGATAGGTGAACCGCTTGCCCGCCAGCGAAATCTCTCCGAGAAAATCGCCGAATCGTGGTCGCAGCGCTTGCAGGTAGCTCTGGTCATCCAGCGCGTGGATGGCCTTGGCGGTTTCGGTGCGCTCGCTCCACACGATGGAGGACATGTTGCCGGGCAGGGGCAGAATCGCCAATGGTCCGGCGGGCATGAAGAACTGATGGGCAACACCGTTGTGCGCCTTTTCGTGGTGAATGGCACAGACCAGCGCCGTTTGCCCGTAATCCCAGCCCGTGCGCTTGATACCGGCGCGTTGCGCGGTTCCGCTGCGTCGCCCGTCGGCCCCGACAAGGACCCGTCCGCGCAATTCGGTCCCGTCATCCAGCGTAACATCAACTGCGTTGGCGTCGCTGGCCTGGGATAGAACTTTTCGGCCATTGATCCGGGAGATCCCCGGGGTCTCGCTCATCGCCTTCTGGAAGGCGCGGCGCAAAAAGCGGTCTTCGACCATGTAGCCCATCGGGCCTTCTTCCAGCTCGGTATGGTCGAAGTGAAGAAAGAAGGGGGAAGGTCCCTGGCCCGCATGGCCGTCGGTGACCTTGATGTCCAGCATCGGCTGGGCGTGATCGGCGACGTGCTGCCAGACGCCGATTCGCTGCAGCAGCCGCTGGGAGGCCAGTGCCAGAGCGTAGCCGCGACCGTCAAAGTCGTCCTCGGCCTGCTGTTCGGGCTGCAATGCATCGACAATGGTCACGCTGTGACCGGTCTGTGCCAGTGCCAGCGCCAGGGCCGGGCCGTTCAGCCCGCCTCCCACGATCAGGATATCCGAAATGTTCTTCATGCCCCGCACTATGCGCTTGCAGGAGGAATTGTCCATGCGGCACAGGCGGGATTGTACCACTGGCGCGCTGCAGTTACCGTCGCGCCGAAAACGAATTGGAAGGGATGCGGATGCAAGACTGGCTGACAATGACCGCTGCCGATCTGGGGCGGGGAATCGCGGAGGGCCGGATCAGCCCGCTGGCGCTGACGCGCTGCTATCTGGATGCCATCGATGCGCACCCCGAGCGTGAGCGAATTTATACCGAGGTCACGCCCGACCGCGCTATGGCCGAGGCTCAGGCGGCCGAGGAGCGCGCCCACGCGGGCCTGCGCCGCTCCCCGCTGGATGGGGTGCCGCTGAGCTGGAAGGACTTGTTCGACAGTGCAGGCGTGGCCACCGAATCCGGCTCTGACCTCTTGAAGGGACGGGTGCCGGACCGCGACGCGCTGGTGCTTCGGAACGCGACCCAGTTGGGCGCGGTCTGCCTCGGCAAGACCCATATGAGCGAGCTGGCGTTTTCCGGCCTCGGCTACAACCCGGTCAAGCAGACCCCGCCCTGCATCAATGATGCTGCGGCGGCACCGGGCGGGTCGTCTTCTGGTGCGGCGGCCTCGGTGGCATTTGGCCTCGCGGCGGGGGCAATCGGGTCGGACACTGGCGGCTCGGTGCGTATCCCCTCGGCCTGGAATGATCTGGTCGGCCTCAAGACCACCGCCGGGCGGATCCCGCTGGAGGGCGTGGTCCCGCTGTGCCTGAAGTTCGACACCATCGGTCCGCTCGCCCGCTCGGTCGAGGATGCGGGACTGCTGCTGGGGTTGCTGGAAGGGGGTGCGGGCCCGGACCTGCGCAATCCCGCCCCGTTGCGCGGCCGCCGCTTTGCTGATCTGCAGACCGTGGCGCAGGCGGATCTGGACCCGGTGGTTGCCGCAGCCCATCAGGCGGCACTAGATCGGCTGCGTGACGCTGGCGCGGAAATCCTGCCGCTGGAGGTGCCGGAGCTGGAAGACGCGATGGGGCTGAGCCCTATCCTGTTCACCACCGAAGCCTATGGCTTGTGGAAGGATGTGATCGAAAACGCGCCGCACCTGATGTATCCTGAGATCCTGGAACGCTTCCGCTCCGGGGCGCAGTTCAGCGGAGCGGACTACGTCGCCGCTTGGCAGCAGCTTGAGCGGCTGCGCAAGATCTGGGCGCAGGCGGTGGCGGGGTATGAAGCAGTTCTCACCCCGGCTGCGCCGATTCTGCCGCCCAATCTGGACCGGCTGCAAAGCGATCACGACTACTACGTGCGCTCCAACCTGATGGCGCTGCGCAATACGAGGATTGGCAATCTGATGGGGCTTTGCGGTCTGTCGTTGCCAACCGGTACGCCGAGTTGTGGCTTGCAGGTTCTGGGCGCGGCGAACAGTGAGGAAGCGCTGCTGCGCACCGGCGCCGCGATCGAGACCGCCTTGGCCTGAAAGCCACATCTGGCCGGGCGGACCATGCAGCGGGTGGACGCATCCGCCCGCCCCTTGTAACCTATGGCGCAAACGGGGCGCCCATGATCCCGTGACCGAGGCACAAAACATGACTTTTCCTGAGCGGTTCTCGAACCTGCCGGCCTACGCATTTCCGCGTCTGCGGGCGCTGTTGGACCATCACACCCCTGGCGGGGATGTGGTGCATATGACCATTGGCGAACCGAAACACGCGTTTCCGGCCTGGGTCACCGATGTGATCGCCGAAAACGCCGCCGGGTTTAACCAGTATCCCAACAACGACGGCACCCCGGAGCTGCGCGGTGCCATGGCCGACTGGGTCCAGCGCCGTTACGGCGTGGCGATGGATCCCGAATCGCAGGTGATGGCGCTGAACGGCACCCGCGAGGGGCTGTATAACGCCGCCATGGCCCTGTGCCCGGAGCAGAAAAACGGCCAGCGTCCCGCGGTGCTGATCCCGAACCCCTTCTACCAGGTCTACATGGTGGCCACGCTGTCGGTCGCGGCAGAGCCGGTCTTTGTGCCCGCCACCGCGGCCACAGGCCACCTGCCGGATTATGAAAGCCTGCCCGCAGACGTGCTGGACCGCACCGCGGTGGCCTATATCTGCTCGCCCGCAAACCCGCAGGGGGCGGTGGCCTCGCGCGATTACTGGACGCGGCTGATCCGTCTGGCGGAAAAACACGATTTCCGCATCTTTGCCGATGAATGCTACTCCGAGATCTACCGCGATGCAGCGCCGACCGGTGCGCTCAGCGTCGCGCAGGAACTGGGCGCGGATCCCGAACGGGTGGTGCTGTTCAACTCGTTGTCCAAACGGTCGAACCTGCCGGGACTGCGCGCAGGGCTGATCGCCGGCGGTCCAGAGACGATCCGCCGGGTGAAGCAGCTGCGCGCCTATTCCGGCGCCCCCATTCCCGGACCACTGCAGGCCGCCGCGGCCAAGGTCTGGGCGGATGAGGCGCATGTGGCCGAGAACCGCGCGCTCTATCAGCAGAAATACGCAATCGCGGACGAGGTCTTTGCCGGGCTTGAAGGTTACATGCCGCCCGAGGCGGGTTTCTTCCTGTGGCTGCCGGTCGAAAACGGCGAGCAGGCGGCGCTGAAACTGTGGCAAGAGACCGGCATCCGGGTGCTGCCCGGCGCCTATCTGGCGCAAGGTGGGGCTGGCGAAAACCCCGGTGAAGGCTACATTCGGGTGGCACTGGTTGCCCCCGCAGAGGACACTCGCAAGGCGTTGGTGGCCTTGCGGGACTGCCTTTATTGACCCAAGCGGCGCGGCCCGAACGGGGCGCGCGGCCAAGAGCAACAAACGAACAGACCCGTGACCCGGCGGTCAACAGCCGGGCAGGGCGAGCAGAAACGGAACTGAGGTAGGCATGGCATTTCAAACCCGCAGCCGCGACCCGCTGCTTGACAGCAACATGCAGGCGGCCATTGAAAAGCGCGGCAAGGAACTGATCGGTCTGGCGCTGATCCTGGCGGGGCTGATGTTCGCGGCAATGCTGGGGTCCTATACGGTGGAGGATCCGAACTGGACCGTCTCCACCGATGCGCCGGTGCAGAATTGGCTGGGTCGTCCCGGTGCCTCGGTGTCGTTCATTCTGATTACCCTTTTCGGCAAGGCCAGCTGGGCGCTGCCGGTGTTTCTGACCGCTTGGGGGCTGCGCTTTGTACTGCACCGGGGCGAGGACCGGGTGGTCTGGCCGCTGCTTCTGTCGGTGCCATGGCTTCTGGTGGTGTCCCTGCACATGGAGACCCTGAACGCCAGCACCACATGGCAGCAGAACTACGATTTCGGCCTTGGGGGAATGGTCGGCTACACCTTCCTTGGCGCCTTGTTGGCGCTGTTGCCGGTGGGTCTGCACTTCATGGTCAAGATCATGTCGCTGCTGAGTGCGGTGGGCATGTTGGCGTTGGGGTGCACGGTGCTCGGGTTCACCTGGCCAGAGGTCCGCAAGGGGCTGCACAAGGTGATGATTGGCCTGATCCTGGGCTATGGCGCTGTTGCGGCCTTGCTCGGGCGTGGCGCCTCCAGCGGCTTGCAGGCGGCAATGACCTACCGGCGTGACCGGGTGACGGCCCAGGATGCGCCCGGCGCGGGGTACGACCCGGACGCCGAGCCCGAGGTGGATGTTTTCGAAGACTATCCCGAGACGGTGTACCAGCAGGAGCCGCTGGTGCAGGCCCCCGAGCTGGATCCCGGCGCTGCGCCAGTGTCCAAGCCCGGCCTGCTGGCACGGGTTCCGGGACTGATCCGCCGCGCACCGGCGGTGGAGCCGACTGAAACCGCCCTTTACGGCGACGGCGCAGAGCCGTTGACGGATGGCGCCGAAGGCAGCCGCGACCGGATTTCAGAAAAAATTGCCAATGCCGTGCGTATTCGGCGCGCTGCCGATGTGCCGCCTGAGGAAGATCCGAACCTGCCGCTGACCAAGGGGCGCGGTCGACGCCCGGCGCCGCTGATCTTCAATGCGGGCCCGGCGCAAGGGGGGCTGCCGCCGGAGCCGCCGCTGACGTCCGGTGGCGTGCCGCTCCGGCAGGAGCCACCGCTGAGCGTGGCGCAACCCACCGCACATGCCGTCCCCCCTGCGCCCTCAGCGGTTGCGGAACCTCAGCCCTTTGAGCCAGCGCCGCAATCCTCTCCTTCGGCTGCTGCTGCGCAACCTTCGCCGTCGACCCCGGCGGCGATGCTGGCACCGGATCACGTGGCCAGCGAAGGTTTGCCGGAACTCTCCGCCCGCCCACCGCAGCCGCAACAGGAGCCGGTCGCGGCCCCGGAACCCCAACAGGCCGCTCGACCTGCCATGGAACTGCCGGTGGCAGAGCCACGTCGCGCCGTGGTGGAAAAGCCCGTGCGCAAGCCGGTGCAGCCCTCCAGCCGGGCCAAGGCCGAGGCGCAACCCGACTTGGCCTTTGCCGATAGCGATGGTGGTTTCGAACTGCCCCCGCTCAGCCTGTTGACCAACCCGGCCAGCATAGAGCGCCACCACCTCAGCGACGAAGCGCTGGAGGAGAACGCGCGCATGCTGGAATCGGTGCTGGATGACTACGGCGTCAAGGGCGAGATCGTCTCGGTCCGCCCCGGCCCTGTCGTCACGATGTATGAGCTGGAGCCGGCGCCGGGTCTGAAGGCCAGCCGCGTGATCGGTCTGGCCGATGACATCGCGCGCTCCATGTCGGCGCTGTCGGCGCGGGTCTCCACGGTGCCGGGCCGCACCGTGATCGGCATCGAACTGCCGAACGAGAACCGCGAGAAGGTGGTCCTGCGCGAGATCCTGTCGTCGCGTGACTTCGGCGACGGCAACCACGCGCTGCCGCTGGCCTTGGGCAAGGACATTGGCGGCGACGCAATGGTGGCGAACCTCGCCAAGATGCCGCACCTGCTGATCGCGGGTACCACCGGCTCGGGTAAATCGGTGGCGATCAACACCATGATCCTGTCGCTGCTTTACAAGCTGACGCCGGAGGAATGCCGACTGATCATGATCGACCCCAAGATGCTGGAACTCAGCGTCTATGACGGCATTCCGCATCTGTTGTCGCCGGTGGTGACCGATCCGAAAAAGGCGGTCGTGGCCCTGAAGTGGGTGGTCGGCGAGATGGAGGACCGCTATCGCAAGATGTCCAAGATGGGCGTGCGCAACATCGCGGGCTACAACGGTCGCGTGAAGGAGGCCCTGTCCAAGGGAGAGATGTTCTCCCGCACCGTGCAGACCGGCTTTGACGACGAGACCGGCGAGCCGGTGTTCGAGACCGAAGAGTTCGAGCCCAAGACGCTGCCCTACATCGTGGTCATCGTCGACGAGATGGCAGACCTGATGATGGTCGCCGGCAAGGAGATCGAGGCCTGCATCCAGCGTCTGGCGCAGATGGCGCGGGCCTCGGGCATCCACCTGATCATGGCGACCCAGCGTCCCTCGGTCGACGTGATCACCGGTACCATCAAGGCGAACTTCCCGACCCGGATCTCCTTCCAGGTCACCTCCAAGGTCGACAGCCGCACGATTCTGGGCGAGATGGGCGCCGAGCAGCTGCTTGGCATGGGCGATATGCTGTACATGGCGGGCGGTGCCAAGATCACCCGTTGCCATGGTCCGTTCGTCTCGGATGAAGAGGTCGAGGAGGTGGTCAACCACCTCAAGCAGTTCGGCCCGCCGGATTACGTTGGCGGGGTGCTGGACGGCCCCGACGACGACAAGGCGGACAATATCGATGCGGTCCTGGGGCTGAACACGGGTGGCAACACCAATGGCGAGGATGCGCTCTATGACCAGGCGGTCGCCATCGTCATCAAGGATCGCAAGTGTTCCACCTCCTACATCCAGCGCAAGCTGGCGATCGGGTACAACAAGGCCGCGCGACTGGTTGAACAGATGGAAGACGAGGGCGTCGTCTCTGCCGCCAACCACGTCGGCAAGCGGGAAATTCTGGTTCCCGAACAGTAAACTGTCGGATTTTTGCCGATGCCGGGTGCAGGTTGCGCCCGGCATCTTCACATCTGCCACAGCCTGCCTATGTTCAAGGGTATGAAACGCATTGCCTTTGCCCTTGCCCTCACCCTTTGCGCCCCGGCCTCCTGGGCCGCAGAGAAGCTGAGCCTGAATGAGATCTCGCGCTATCTGAACGGGATCACCACGGCCACAACCTCCTTTACCCAGATCAACGATGACGGCAGCCTGTCCACCGGCAAGCTGTACATACATCGCCCTGGGCGGATGCGGTTCGAATATGATGGCAAAGCAGGCGGCACCGTCATTGCCGGCGCTGGTGCCGTGGTCATCAAGGACCCCAAATCGAACCAGCCGCCGGAGACCTATCCGCTGAAGCGGACGCCGCTGTCGATCATTCTGGCACGTCAGGTCAACCTGGGACGGGCCAACATGGTTGTGGGGCACGGGTTTGACGGGACGTCCACGGTGGTTCGCGCGCAGGATCCGGAGAACCCCGAACACGGCAGTATCGAACTGATGTTCACCAGCAATCCTGTCGAACTGCGCAAATGGGTGCTCCACGACAGCTCCGGCAGCCAGACCACGGTTGTGCTGGGGCCGCTGGAAACCGGAAAGAAGCTGCCGTCGAGACTGTTCAGCACCTCTCCCTGACGGATCGGTCGGTAAGATCGCGACCTTTGCGCCATGTGATGCGCTGACGGGCTACCCCCCGTTGGCCTGTCGCAGTGGATGTTCTTGCGAAACAATGGGCTACGCCGAAACGATGGGCGAAACCATGAACGCGCCCTAGCGCAGTGCGGGGCCTATGGGGAATACGTCTTGCAGAAAATTGACCTCTCAGGCGGGATTGCCGCCGCCTGAGATAGTGTCGTTCCTGCGGCCGGTCAGCGGAACTTCCGGCAGGTTGCCAATTGGGCCTGGTACATCTGCGCGCGCGCCTCGGCCTGTGCTGCGACGCGCATCAGCCAGGGTTTGGCGTGGTGGCTGCCGCGGGCAAATCCACTGTGCCCCTCGTGGTAGGCGAGGTATTGGTTGCGCGCATCATAAAGGGCGATGCCATTCCGCTCGTAGCTCTTGCGCATGTACCAACCCATGAAGTCGGTGGCGTCGCTGATGCGGTCGCGCTTGGCCCGACGGTTTCCGGTTTCGCGCCGGTAATCGTCCCAGGTCCCGTCCAGAGCCTGGCTGTAGCCATAGGCGCTGGACTGACGGCCTACCGGGATCACCCCCAGCACATATTGATGCGGCGTACGTGCATCGCCGCGGAAACGGCTCTCGTGGTAGATCGTCGCCATCTGCACATGTACCGGCACGCCCCAGCGCTTCTGGGTCTTGCGGAATGCTTTCAGGTATTCGGGGCGCTGTTGGATAATGCTGCACGCATTGTCCAGGTTGCGCGGTGGCGTATTGTACCCGCCTCCACAAGACGCAACAGCCAAGAGGAGGATAAGGGCGCTGATAAGTCTGCTCATGACCTCTGCCCGTGATTTGTGCCTGTGATTTTCTTTTGGTGCAGTCTAGCGGATCGCGGTTGCGGGGGAAATCACATTTCCAGCACCAGCCCGAGCAAAAGTGGCAGCAATAGTGCCGCCATCAGGGTGGAGACCACCACCAGCCCCGCCACCGCCTGCGAGTCCGCCTTGAATTTCTCGGCCAGCAGATAGGCGGTCACGGCAACCGGAGTGGCCAACTGCAGGATCAGCACGCCCGCGGCGGTCCCGTCGAGGCCGAAGGCCACCGCCAGCCCCCAGCCGGTCGCGGCGCTGACCACGAATTTGACCAGGGAAAGCGCCACCGCGGTGCCCGTGCGCCCCGGGGTCAGCCGCGCCACCGCGGTGCCCAAGGTGATCAGCATAAGCGGCACGGCCATCTGCCCGATCAATGACAGCGTGTTGGTTAGGAAAGGCGGTGTCTGCCAGTCCTGCCACAGGAACAGCCCGCCAAGCAGTGTTGCCCAGACCATCGGTTCGCGGATCGCCTTGCTGCCCGCGCTGTGACCCGCCACGAGGTAGATGCCATAGGTGAATGACAGGATCGCCGAGACCGCCAGCATCACCACCGCATAGCCCAGCCCCGCGTCGCCGAAGGCAAAGAGCGACAGTGGAATACCGATGTTGCCGGTGTTGCCGAAAATGAAGGGTGCCAGAAAGGTTTGGCGATCCAGCCCGGCGCTGCGGCAGAGGATTTCGCCCGCCACCGCCAGAATGCCATGGCCGAGCAGCGCGGCCAGCATGAAATGGCCCAGGGCCGCCTTGTCCAGACTGGTTTGCATCAAGGCGGTGAAGATCAGACAGGGCACCGCCAGGGTCATGGCGAGGCGGGTCACGAAATCGGTGCGATACTCGAATCCCAGCTTCACCCAGGTAAAGCCGACAAGCGCGAGCAGAAAGACGGGCGCTGTTATTTCCAGCACTGTCAAGGCGAGGTTCACAGTCTGTTTCCCTGAAAATTTATGTCAACTGTTGGACAATTGCCCTGTGGGCGCGCTATTTACTATGTACAAAGGCAGACATGACCATGATGAGAACACGCGCAAAATACAATCTCGGGCAGGTCGTCCGCCATCGCAAGCACCCGTTTCGTGGCGTTGTGTTTGATGTCGACCCGGAATTTGCCAACACCGAAGAATGGTACGAGGCAATCCCCGAGGACAGCCGCCCGGTCAAGGATCAACCGTTCTACCACCTGTTGGCGGAGAACGATCAGACCTATTACGTCGCCTATGTCTCGGAACAGAATCTGGTCGCCGATTATTCGGGGGAGCCTGTCGGTCATCCGGACGTGCCAGAGATGTTCGGAAATTTCGATGGCGCCGCCTATGCGCTGCATTACCCGCTGAACTGACAAGCCCCAACTGACAGGCCCCTTTGTGCACTTGGTGGCGGACCGTGACCCGGCCCGCCTTCCTTGTTGAGGCAAAGGCGACGATGCGCGGCTCAATACCCCAGCGCACAGCCATCCTTGCGCGGATCGCTGCCGCCAATCAGCACGCCTGAGGCATCGATGCGGATGGCCTGCGCCCCTCCCAAGGGGGTGTCAGGCACGTCGATCTTGTGACCGAGATCCGCCAATGCCTGGCGCACCGCGGCATCATATCCGCGTTCCACCTTCAACACCCCACCGTCGGCAAAACAGCGCGGCGCATCGATGGCCGATTGCAGCTCCATGCCGAAATCGCTGAGGTTGCTGACAAGCCGCGCATGGCCTGTGGGCTGATAGCCGCCGCCCATCACGCCGAAAGGCATGATCACGTCGCCGCCCTGCTTCAGCATTGCCGGAATGATCGTGTGCATTGGCCGCTTGCCTGGCGCCAATTCGTTTGGGTGGCCCTCTTCGAGGCTGAAACCTGCGCCCCGGTTTTGCAGCAGAATGCCGAATTTCTCGGATGCGATGCCCGAGCCGAAGCCATGGAAGATCGAGTAGATCAGCGAGACCGCCATCCGGTCGCGGTCGACGACCGTGATGTAGACGGTGTCCTTGTGGATGGCCTCGCTCAGCGGTGCGGCAGCGGGCATCGCGCGTTTGGTGTCGATCAGTGCGGCGAGACCAGCGGCCGTTTCCGGCGCCAGCATATGCGCGAGCCGCGTGGTATGGTCCGGGTCTGCCAGGAAACGGTTGCGCGCATCATAGGCCAGCTTGGCCGCTTCGGCCTCGATATGCGCGCGTTCTGCACCCAGCGGGTCCATCGCGGCAATGTCGAAATGCTTCAGGATGTTCAGCAGCAGCAGCGCCGTGGCCCCCTGTCCGTTTGGAGGATGCTCCGACAGCTCATACCCCTGGTAGCTGCCGTCCACGGGTTCCGTGGCAAACGCGCGCGCCGCAGCAAAATCTTCCGCTGCATGCACGCCGCCATGTGCATGCAGCGTGGCGATCATGTCCTCCGCGACCTCGCCACGGTAGAACCCGTCCCGCCCATCGCGGGCAATGCGGCGCAGCACCTCCGCCTGTCCCGGCGCGCGGAACAGCTCGCCCGTTTTCAGCGGATTGCCATCCTTCAGGTAATGGCGTCGCGCCGCCCCCTGCAGTGCGGCGGCGTCTTTCTTCCAGTCAAAGGCGGTTCGCGCGGCGACCGGAACTCCCGCCTCGGCGTAGTGAATGGCCGGTTGCAAGAGCGCGTCCAGCCCGAGTTTCCCCTCGCGTTCGGCCAGCTGACAAAAGGCGTCTATCGCGCATGGGATGGTCACCGCATCTGCGCTGCGCAGCGGTATCGTCGTGAGGCCACGATTTCGCAACGCTGCTGCATTTGCGGCTGTCGGCGCACAACCGGATCCGTTCAGCCCCCGTACCGGCTCGCCGGGGCGGGACTGCAGTACAAAACAGTCGCCACCGATGCCGGTCATCTGTGGTTCGCAGATTCCCAGCAGAACGGCCCCCGCGATTGCAGCATCCATCGCGTTGCCGCCGCGTTTGAGAATGTCCACTGCGACTCCCGCCGCCAGCGGATGTGATGTCGCGCACATGCCGTTTGTGGCAATCACGGCGGACCGGCCGGGATAGTGGAAATCGCGCATGAACCTGCTCCTCGCTGTTGTTGCGCGGAGCCTATGGCCACCGTGATCGAAGCTCAAGCTGTCACGAAAAGGTCGCAGCAGGTGTCGGAAGGGCGGTGTTCGGAACGGAAAGAGGGGTCACGCGGTCATGCGCACGGCAGTGCCAGACCTTGCACGAGAGGGCGCAATGCGTGGCGTCTGGGCATAATGCCAACAGGAAAAGACCTGCTGGGCAACCCGGTCAGAGGTGGCCGCGGCGCAACGGGGAGGTGTGCGGGTTCAGGCGTCGGCCGACTGTCCCGTCACCTGGATTTCAAAACAGAGGGACAGGTTGTTGTTTCCGTCGGTTCGCTCGTATTGCACCTGGCTGGCCAACTCGCGAATTAGGAACCAGCCAAAGCCGCCTTCGGGCAGATCTTCGATCGGCACATCCACGTCAGCTGGTCGACCTTCAGGCAGGATACCGGCCTGAAAGGGCGCCCCGGCGTCCTGGATACTGATCCACAGGCGTTCGGGATGCAGTTCCCCCCGAATTCGCACATCACCGGGCGCGCTTCCGGCATAGGCGTGTTCGACCACGTTGTTCACGGCCTCGGTCAGGGCGATCTGAACTTCGTCAACACGCGGACCTGGCACTCCGAGGGAGCGCAGCTCCTCCACGACTGAAGTTATCCCCGACCGGGCATCCAGATTCGTGGCTGTGAACGAGCAGGCAAATGTTTTTACCATCAATATCTCGCTTTGCGCGTCCTGCGCGGTCGGTGTCAGGAGTTGGCGTCTGCCGGGGCGGTCGCGTCGCTGAGCGATGCGTAGAGGTCGAAAATCGTGTCCATGCGGGTCAGCCGGAACACCTTCTCGACCATGGGGGTCAGCCCGGCAAGGTCCAGCTTGCGACCGCTTCCCAGTTGCTTCATCGCTGCGACGATAGCGCCCAGACCACTGGAATCAATAAATTGCACCTCGGACAGATCCAAGATGACACGGTCAGGCCCGCTCTCGGTCTCGGTGCGCATGTCCTCCTTGAATTGGATGGCCATGGCGGCGTCAATGCGCTCGGCATTGACTTTGACGATTTGGGCACCGTCCGTCATGGTGGTTGTCAGGCTCATGGTATTCCCCTGGTTCTTGTGTGTCTCAACAGCACTCTAGACTGCAAAGCTTACTATTCTGTAGGTGTTGTTCCGAAACTTGGAGGAAAATTGCATGAAAGATGTTGTTATTGCCGGTGCCGCCCGGACGCCGATGGGCGGTTTTCAGGGCATGTATGACGGTGTGACGGCGTCGGAGCTCGGCGGCGCGGCCATCAAGGCGGCACTGGAAGGGGCTGGCACCCGCACCGTGGACGAGGTGTTGATGGGCTGCGTGCTGCCTGCAGGGCAGGGCCAGGCCCCCGCCCGCCAGGCCGGTTTTGCAGCAGGGCTGGGCGAGGAGGTGCCGGCCACGACGCTGAACAAGATGTGCGGCTCGGGCATGAAGGCGGCGATGATCGCCTTTGACCAGATTGCCTTGGGCCAGGCGGAGACCATGGTGGCAGGCGGCATGGAAAGCATGACCAACGCCCCCTACGTGCTGCCCAAGATGCGGGGCGGGGCGCGTCTCGGCCACGGTCAGGTGATCGATCACATGTTCCTCGACGGGCTGGAAGATGCCTATGACAAGGGGCGCCTGATGGGGACTTTCGCCGAGGACTGTGCCGAGAAATACCAGTTCACCCGCGAGGCACAGGATGAATACGCGCTGAAGTCGCTGTCCAACGCGCTGGACGCGCAGCAGAGCGGCGCCTTCGACGGTGAGATCACGCCGGTGACGGTAAAGACCCGCAAGGGCGACGTGGTGACCGACGCTGACGAACAGCCCAAATCAGCGCGCCCCGAGAAGATCCCGACCCTGAAACCGGCCTTCCGCAAGGATGGCACGGTGACCGCGGCCAATGCGTCCTCGATTTCCGATGGCGCGGCGGCGCTTGTGCTCGCTTCGTCCGAGGCAGCGAGAGCGCAGGGTCTGAATGTGCGCGCGCGTATCCTCGGCCACGCCAGCCACGCCCAGGCGCCGGGCTGGTTCACCACCGCGCCGGTGCCCGCGGCGCGGAAGCTGCTGAAATCCATCGGCTGGAGCGTCGAGGATGTCGACCTGTGGGAAGTGAATGAGGCTTTTGCCGTGGTGCCGATGGCCTTCATGCATGAAATGGGCATCTCCCGCGACAAGGTGAATGTGAATGGCGGTGCCTGTGCCTTGGGCCACCCGATCGGCGCCTCCGGTGCACGGATCATGGTCACCTTGCTGAACGCGCTGGAAAAACGTGGGCTGAAACGCGGTGTGGCAGCGATCTGCATCGGTGGCGGCGAAGGCACGGCCATCGCGATCGAGCGGGTCTGATCAGCCGCACAGAGCAATTGACCGCAAGACCAGGAGGGGGCAGACAGCCCCCTCTGTTACGTTTCAGGAGAACAGCCCATGCGCGCCGACTATGACACCCTGGCCAAGACCATCGCGTCGCTGACCGAAGGCGAGACCGATGAAGTGGCGCTGATGGCCACGCTCGCTTGCGAGGTGCATCACGCCGATTCCCGCTTTGACTGGACGGGGTTCTACCGCGTCGTTGCTCCGGAACTGCTGAAGATCGGCCCGTATCAGGGTGGGCACGGGTGCCTGCAGATTCCGTTCTCCCGGGGCGTTTGCGGTGCCGCTGCCCGCACCGGCGAGGTTCAGCTGGTGGCGGATGTCGATGCCTTCCCGGGGCATATCGCCTGCGCATCCACGACTCGCTCGGAGCTGGTCCTGCCCGTGTGGAACGGGCAGGGGGCGTTGATCGGCGTTTTTGACATCGACAGCGATCAACCCGACGCCTTTACCCAGGAAGATGCCGAGCAGCTGACAGCGATCCTGGCGCAGGTGTTCGGTCGGCTCTGACGGCACCTGGGCCCGGCAGAACCCAGGTTTCCGCCGACCCGCAGCAAAATCACTGACCAGATCGAAACCTCCCGGCGCCAGCAAGTGCCGGGAGGTTTTCTGCATTTGAGAATGTTCGTGAAAAAATGCTTTGAAATTTCATGTCCGCAGGCCATGATGAAATTCGAGATGATTTTTTCACGAGATTCGGAGCGAGATGGTGAACGAACAGGTGCGGGCCGGAGCGACATTGGGGGCGGATATTCGCGCATTGCGCAAAGCGCGCGGGCTGACGCTTGCGCAGATCGCGGCGCGGCTCAATCGCTCCGTCGGATGGTTCAGCCAGGTTGAGCGCGACCTGTCGGAACCGTCGATCTCTGACTTGCGGCAGATCGCGAAGGCGCTGGGCGTGCCGATGTCGATGCTGTTCGCCCACTCCGAGGCACCCGCGGCCGAGCATGGTTATGTGGTGCGGGCGGGCAGTCGCCGCCCGATGGGATCGGGCGAGGAAGGGCTGATCGAGGAACTGCTGTCGCCGGATCTGACCGATGATTTCGAGATGGTGCATTCCACCTTTCGTCCCCGCTCGCGCATGCAGACACCGGCGAACCGGCCAACGCAGGAGGTGGGCTACATGATCTCGGGGCAACTGGACCTGGTGATCGGCGGTCGTGCCTTCACGGTCGGTCCGGGCGACAGTTTCCGCATCCGGCACGAACCCTACCAATGGGCCAACCCGTACGATGAACCGGCTGTGGCGGTCTGGGTGATCGCGCCGCCGGTCTACTGACACCGAATTCGAAAAAGAACAGCGGCGGCAGCGCCGCAACAGGACTGACAGACAAGAACAGGGAGCAATCATGTCCGATTTTCCAAGCAAGGCCCGTGTGGTCATCATCGGCGGCGGCGTCGTGGGCTGCTCATCACTCTACCATCTGGCCAAGAAGGGCTGGAGCGATTGCGTGCTTCTGGAAAAGAACGAGCTGACGGCAGGCTCGACCTGGCACGCGGCGGGCAATGTGCCGACCTTCTCCACCTCCTGGTCGATCATGAACATGCAGCGCTACTCGACCGAGCTGTATGCGCGCCTCGGCGAGGAGGTGGACTACCCGATGAACTATCACCAGACCGGCTCGATCCGGCTGGCGCATGGCGAGGAGCGGATGCAGGAGTTCGAACGCGCCTGCTCCATGGGCCGTTACCAGGGCATCGGCATGGAGATCTGGACGCCGGAACAGGCCAAGGAGCGCTACCCGTTTCTGGAGAT
Organism: Leisingera sp. S2M4; assembly: GCF_055398055.1. Taxonomy (NCBI): domain Bacteria; kingdom Pseudomonadati; phylum Pseudomonadota; class Alphaproteobacteria; order Rhodobacterales; family Roseobacteraceae; genus Leisingera; species Leisingera sp. S2M4. The sequence continues at coordinate 1,400,351 of NZ_AP040861.1, read as the reverse complement.
CCACGACCTGAAAGGTGTGCTGTGGGATCCTTCCGACGGCGACATCGACCCGGCGCAGGTGACCCAGGCCTTGGCCAAGGGCGCGCGCGACATGGGGGCAAAGATCCTGCGTTTCTGCCCGGCAACCGGGGTGACGCAGCAGCCGGACAAGACCTGGATCGTACACACCGAGAAGGGCGACATCGCCTGCGACTACGTCGTGAACGCAGCCGGCTACTACGCGCAGCGCGTGGGCGAGTGGTTCAAACCCTATGGCGGTCGCACCCTGCCGATGATGGTGATGAGCCATCAATACCTGCTGACCGAACAGATCCCCGAGATCGAGGCGCACAGCAAGCAGACCGGCAAGAAGCTTCCGCTGATCCGCGACGTCGACGTCTCCTACTACCTGCGCCAGGAGAAGAACGGCTACAACCTCGGCCCCTATGAGCCGAACTGCCGCGGCCATTGGATGACACCGGATGATCAGATGCCCGACGACTTCTCGTTCCAGCTCTGGTCCGATGATCTCGACCGGATCGAAGACATCGTTGCCGACGCGATGGAGCGGGTGCCGCTGATGCAGACCACCGGTGTCTCCAGCGTCATCAACGGACCGATCCCCTATGCGCCGGACGGGCTGCCGCTGCTGGGGCCGATGCCGGGCGTGGACAACGCGTTCGAGGCTTGCGTGTTCACCTTTGGCATCGCGCAGGGCGGCGGCGCCGGCAAGGTGCTGGCGGAATGGATCGTGGACGGGCGGACCGAATGGGACATGTGGGCCGTCGATCCGCGTCGCTACACCGATTACACCGATCAGGACTACTGCAACCAAAAGGGCATGGAGGTCTACGGCAACGAATACGCCATGCACTTCCCCCGCCACGAATGGCCGGCCGCGCGCAACAAGAAGGTCAGCCAGGTGCATGAGCGGATTGTTGAGCTGGGCGGCCAGATGGGCGTCTATAACGGCTGGGAACGGGCCAACTGGTTTGCGAAAGCAGGCGACGACACCTCTGAGGCGGCGACCCAGACCTGGGGCCGCGCCGGGCCGTGGCAGCCGCGCATCCGCGAGGAGTGCGAGGCGGTGCGCGATGGCGTCGGCGTGCTGGACCTGCCGGGGTTCTCGCGCTTCAACCTCTCGGGTCCCGGTGCAGCCGAAGCCCTGCGCGGGCTGATCGCGGGCGGTCTGCCCAAGGTGGGCCGGATGAACCTGATCTATATCGCCGATGACCGGGGGCGCATCCTGACGGAGATGTCCTGCCTGCGCCACGACGAGGACTTTTTCACCCTGATCACCGCAGGTGCCGCGCAATGGCATGACTTTGACATTCTGCGCAAATCGCTGCCCGAGAGCCTGAGCCTGACCGACCACACGGCGGATTATGCCACCATGATCGTCACGGGCCCCAAATCGCGCGAGTTGTTTCAGGCAATCGGCACCGAGGCCGACCTGTCGCTGCCCTGGCTGTCGCACCAGCCTGCCACCGTCGCGGGCCACCCTTGTGCGCTGGCGCGGGTGTCCTTTGCAGGCGAACTGGGCTGGGAGGTGCATTGCGCCAATGAGCACCAGCCGGAAATTTATGAGGCGATTCTGTCGGCGGGGGCCAAACCCTTTGGCATGTATGCGCTGAACAGTTTGCGGATCGAGAAGGGCTACCGCGCGTGGAAGGGCGATCTCAGCACGGATTATTCGCTGCTGGAAGGGGGGCTGGCCCGGTTTGTCAAACTGGACAAACCTCAGGACTTCCCGGGCAAGGCGGCCTTGCTGCGGGAGCAACAGGAGGGGGTGAAGAAAGTGTTCGTTACCCTGATCGTTGAGGCTGGCGACGCCGATGCCCCTTATATGTCCTGCATCTGGAAGGACGGCGAAATCATCGGCGAAACCACAAGTGGCGACTGGGGCTATCGCGTGAATGCCTCCATCGCCTTGGGAATGATACGTGCCGACCTGGCCGTGCCCGGCACTGAGGTGGAGGTGGAGATCTATGGCCGGAAATATCCCGCCGTGGTGCAGGAGGATCAGCCGCTGTGGGATCCCGACAACAGCCGTCTGCGGGCCTGAGGCCGCGACCGCACATGCGCAAAGAGGTGGCTGAACGTACACAGCAGCAGGCCAGATCCGGGGAAAACCGGATCTGGCGATTTGATATCATCCTGTGCGAAGGTTTCGTGCTGACGGAGTTTTCCGCTCTGGTCGAAGTGCTGCGGATCGCCAACCGGGTGCTGGCGCAGCCGCCTTTTGTCTGGACCTTGCGCTCTGCCGCAGGCGGTCAGGTCGGCTGTCGTGCCGGGCTGCGCGCCGATACCGAACCGTTGCCAAAGCGCGCGGATGCCGACTTTGCCTTCTTCCTCGGCAATTCGGACCCGGATCACCCGGGGCTTGCCGACGCACGTGCGATTTCCAGCTATACGAGCCGCGGAACCAAGGTCTACTTGCTGGCCGAGGCCGCGGCGCGCTATATCCGCGATCAGGGCGGAGGCGGCGGGCGATTGACCACCCACTGGGAGAACTCCACGCTTTTGCGGGAACGGCTTGGGCTTTCCGATGCCAGTCATGCGCTGGCCAGCGAGGATGGGCAGCTGGTCACATGCGCGGGGATGAACGCAACATTGGACGTGGTGCTGGCGCTGGTCGGGCGACTGACCTCGGCTGCCGCGCAGGTGGCGGTGAGCGACATCCTGCTGCACGAGCGGGTGCGCGATCTTGGCTCCCTGCAGCCCTTCGCCGGGGTGCGGCCAACGGTGACCGGCGACCGCGATCTGGATCACTGTATCCGCGTGATGCAGGACAACATCGAAGAGCCGGTGCCGATCAGCGACCTGGTGGCGCAGCTGGACATCTCCACCCGCTCGCTGGAACGCAAGTTCCGCAGCTACCTGGGCACCACGCCGAACGGTTTTTACCGCGAGATGCGCCTGTCGCGCGCCAATAACCTGCTGCTCAACACCAGCATGAGCGTGCGGGAAATCGGCTTCGCTTGCGGCTTTCCGAACGGATTTTCCACGCTTTACCGGCAGGTCTTCGGAATCACCCCGCTGACCCTGCGCAAGCGCCGCCGACCGAGCAGCACGACCGGATCGAAAAACGAAGGCGACGCTGAATAGCCGGGGCAGGCTGACGTTTATGATACATTTTTCGCCGCCTTGCCGTGGTAGTTCTAGCTGACTGCAACCCGGAGCGATGAAATGAACGATCTTCCCAATTCGGCCCGCGTGGTCATCATCGGCGGCGGCGTCATCGGCTGTTCGGTGGCCTATCACCTAAGCAAACTGGGCTGGCAGGACGTGGTGCTGCTGGAGCGCAAGCAGCTGACATCCGGCACAACCTGGCACGCCGCCGGGCTGATCGCGCAGCTGCGCGCGACCGCCAACATGACCAAACTCGCGAAGTACAGCCAGGAGCTCTACGGCGCGCTGGAGGCGGAGACCGGTGTAGCCACCGGCTTCAAGCGCTGCGGCTCGATCACCGTGGCCCTGACCGAGGAGCGCAAGGAAGAGATCTTCCGCCAGGCCGCCATGGCCCGCGCCTTCGGGGTCGAGGTTGAGGAAATCTCTCCGGCCGAGGTGAAAGAGAAATACGAGCATCTCAATATCGATGACGTCACCGCCGGTGTGTGGCTCCCGAAGGACGGGCAGGGCGATCCGGCCAATATCGCTCTGGCGCTGGCCAAGGGCGCCCGCCAGCGCGGCGCGGTGGTGAAGGAGCGCATCAAGGTGACCGGCATCGCCAAAGAGGGTCGCCGCGTCACCGGCGTCGATTGGATCAGCGACGACGGCCAGTCGCAGGGCCACATCCAGGCCGACATGGTGGTGAACTGCGCCGGCATGTGGGGCCACGAGGTTGGCCGCATGGCGGGCGTCAACGTGCCGCTGCACGCCTGCGAGCATTTCTATATCGTGACCGAGGGCATCAAAGACCTCACCCAGATGCCGGTGCTGCGGGTGCCGGACGAATGCGCCTATTACAAGGAAGACGCCGGCAAGATCCTCCTCGGCGCCTTTGAGCCGAACGCCAAGCCCTGGGCGATGAACGGCATCCCCGACAGTTTCGAGTTCGACCAGCTGCCCGAGGATTTCGATCACTTCGAACCCATCCTTGAGGCCGCCTGCAACCGCATGCCGATGCTGGCGGAGGCCGGTATCCACACGTTCTTCAACGGCCCCGAAAGCTTCACCCCCGATGACGCTTACCACCTCGGCCTCGCGCCCGAGATGGACAATGTCTGGGTCGCGGCAGGTTTCAACTCCATCGGCATCCAGTCCGCGGGCGGCGCTGGCATGGCGCTGGCGCAGTGGATGGAAGACGGCCAGAAGCCCTTCGACCTCGGCGATGTCGACATCTCCCGGATGCAGCCATTCCAGGGTAACAAGCACTACCTGTTCGAACGCTCCAAGGAGACCCTTGGCCTGCTTTACGCCGACCACTTCCCCTACCGCCAGAAAGCCACCGCCCGCGGTGTCCGCCGCACGCCGTTCCATCACCACCTGAAAGAGCAGGGCGCGGTGTTCGGCGAGCTGGCAGGCTGGGAGCGCGCCAACTGGTTCGCGAACGAAGGCCAGGAGTGCGAATACCGCTACAGCTGGAAGCGCCAGAACTGGTTCGAGAACTCCGCCGCCGAACACCGCGCCGTGCGCGAAAACGTCGGCATGTACGACATGTCCTCCTTCGGCAAGATCCGCGTCGAAGGTCCCGATGCCGAAGCCTTCCTGAACTATATCTGCGGCGCCAATCTCTCGGTGCCTGCGGGCAAGATCACCTATACCCAGTTCCTCAACCCCCGCGGCGGGATCGAGGCGGACGTGACCGTGACCCGCCTGTCGGAGACCGCCTATCTCGTGGTCACCCCCGCCGCCACGCGGCTGGCCGACCAGACCTGGATGCTGCGCCATGTGGGGGACCGCCGCGTAGTGATTACCGATGTAACTGCGGGCGAGGGTGTGCTCGCCGTGATGGGCCCGAATGCGCGCAAGCTCTTGCAAAAGGTCTCCCCCAACGACTTCTCCAACGACACCAACCCCTTCGGCACCGCGCAGGAGATCGAGTTGGGCATGGGGCTCGCCCGCGTGCATCGCGTCACCTACGTGGGCGAGCTCGGCTGGGAGGTCTACGTCAGCGCCGACATGGCGGGCCACGCGTTTGAAACCCTGTGGGAGGCAGGGCAGGACATGGGACTGAAGCTCTGCGGCATGCACATGATGGACAGCTGCCGGATCGAGAAGGGCTTCCGCCACTTCGGCCATGACATCACCTGCGAGGATCACGTGATCGATGCCGGGCTTGGATTCGCGGTGAAGACGGACAAGGACGACTTCATCGGCAAGGCCGCTGTGCTGGAGCGCAAGGAAAGCGGACCGAAAACCCGGTTGCTGCAATTCAAGCTCACCGATGCCGAGCCGCTGCTGTTCCACAATGAGCCGATCCTCCGCGACGGGGAATATGTTGGCTACCTCAGCTCAGGCAATTATGGGCACACGCTGGGGGCCGCCATCGGCCTGGGCTACGTGCCCTGTGCAGGCGAAAGTGCGGCGGATGTGCTCGGCTCGACCTATGAAATCGACGTCTGCGGCGTGCGTGTGCCCGCCGAAGTCTCGCTGAAGCCGATGTATGATCCGAAGTCCGAGCGTGTGAAGCTGTGAGGCGCAGCCCTGCCGTCGCCCCAGGCGGTGGCAGGGCTGCGGTCGCTGTCGCCGCAGTGCGGGTTCTGTTGCAACGAATCCTCGGGTTTCGGAAGCTGCCCGCGCGCGGCCTCTTGACCCCGCCTGAAATCCCTTGGAGAAATCCATAAAAAGCCTTGTATGGCAGGGGTAAACCGCTAGGTTGCTTGTCCCGGCTACTGACAGGGCCAGACGAAGAGGATTTGGGACATGAAGATCAGCATCGAACGCGGCACGCTTCTCAAGGCCGTCGCGCAGGCGCAGTCGGTGGTGGAACGCCGCAATACCATTCCGATTCTGGCGAACGTGCTGATCGAGGCCGAGGGCGACAGCGTCCAGTTCCGCGCCACCGACCTGGACATCGAGGTGGTCGACAAGGCCCCCGCCCAGGTTGAGCGCGCCGGCGCCACCACCGTGGCCGCGACCACCTTGCACGAGATCGTGCGCAAGCTGCCGGATGGCGCGCTGGTCACGCTGAGCGCCGATGCCGCCACCGGCCGCCTGACGGTCGAGGCCGGGCGCTCCAACTTCTCGCTGGCGACGCTGCCGCGTGAGGATTTCCCGGTGATGGCCTCCTCGGAGTATCACTCCAACTTCTCGGCCAAGGCGGCGGTGCTGCGGCGCCTGTTCGACAAGTCGAAATTCGCCATCTCCACCGAGGAGACCCGTTATTATCTGAACGGTGTCTACCTGCATGTGTCCAATGCTGCCGAAGGCGGCAAGGCGCTGCGTGCCGTGGCCACCGATGGTCACCGTCTCGCCCGCATCGATGCCGAGCTGCCGCTGGGCGCCGAGGACATGCCCGGCGTGATCGTGCCGCGCAAGACCGTGGGCGAACTGCGCAAGCTGCTCGATGACGACGACATGGATATCGCGGTGTCGGTCTCGGAAACCAAGGTGCGCTTTGCCACCCCGAACATCACCCTGACCTCCAAGGTGATCGATGGCACCTTCCCGGACTACACCCGGGTGATTCCCGCCGGCAACACCCGCCGTCTCGAGGTGGACGCGGCTGAATTCGCGCAGGCCGTGGACCGGGTTGCCACGGTGTCTTCCGAGCGCTCTCGCGCGGTGAAGCTGCAACTGGAGGAAGACCGCCTGATCTTGTCGGTGAACGCCCCTGACAGCGGTGCCGCCGAGGAAGAACTGGCGGTGGCCTACAGCGATGAACGGCTGGAAATTGGCTTCAACGCCAAGTACCTGCTGGAGATCGCCAACCAGGTGGACCGTGAAAACGCCGTGTTCATGTTCAACTCTTCCGGCGATCCGACCCTGATGCGCGAAGGCAACGACGAAAGCGCCGTCTACGTCGTGATGCCGATGCGGGTCTGACGCGCCTGACCGCGCGGCCTCCCCTCCCGGCGGCGGATCCGCTTGCCGGGCGGTCGGCCCCGAGTATTTTTGGAAAGATGAAAAGGGAGCGCGCCGCGTGCTGGCCCTGACTGCCCTGACCCTGTCTCATTTCCGCTCGCATCTGCGGGCGGAATTGCATTTGGACGGGCGGCCGGTGGCCATCTACGGCAACAACGGTGCGGGCAAGACCAACATCCTTGAGGCGGTTTCGCTGTTCTCCCCCGGACGCGGGCTGCGCCGTGCCAGTGCCGCCGACATGGCTCGTCAGCCCGAGGCCTTGGGCTGGAAGCTGAAGGCCACCCTGCAAGCCCCAAGCCAGGCCTATGAGTTGGAAACCTGGTCCGAGGGCGGCAACGCCCGGCAGGTGAAGATCGACAACAAGTCCGCCAGCCAGGTCGCATTGGGACAGGTGGTGCGGGTGGTCTGGTTGATCCCGGCGATGGACCGGCTGTGGATCGAGGCCGCCGAAGGGCGGCGGCGCTTCCTGGACCGCATCGCGCTCAGCTTCGAGCCCGCCCATGCGGAGGCCTCGCTGGAATATGAAAAGGCCATGCGCGAGCGCAACCGGCTGTTGAAGGAGCAGGTGCGCGACGCCGCCTGGTACCGGGTTCTGGAGGACCGCATGGCGGCCGCAGGCCACCGGGTGCACACGGCGCGGGTCGCGGCGGTGGACCTGTTGCAGCAGGCGCAGACCGAGGCTGAGACCGCTTTTCCCGCCGCCGAACTGGAGCTGATCCAGTCCGAGGGCAGCATGCCCGGCAGCGAGGCGGATTTCAAAGCGGCGCTGGAGGAGAGCCGGTTTCGCGATCTGGCGGCCGGGCGTACCCTGGTCGGGCCGCACCGCAGCGATCTGATCGGCACCTACCGTGCCAAGGGCATCCCGGCGAGGGAGTGTTCCACCGGCGAGCAGAAGGCGCTGCTGGTCTCGCTGATCCTGGCCAATGCGCGGGCTCTGGCCGCGCGCGAAGGCGCGCCGCCGATCCTGTTGCTGGACGAGGTCGCCGCGCACCTCGACGCCGCGCGCCGTGCCGCACTTTATGACGAGATCTGCGCCCTTGGCACCCAGGCCTGGATGACGGGTACCGGCGCGGAGCTGTTTGCCGAACTGGCGGGCCGCGCACAGCTGCTGGAGGTCTCCGACAGTGGCGGAACGTCGGAGATTTCGCAGGTATGACAGTCTCGGCCTGGGACCTGACGCTCTACGCCGGAGCGTTGCTGGTGTTGTTCCTGACACCGGGTCCGGTGTGGTTGGCGCTGGTCGCGCGTTCGGTTTCCGGCGGTTTTCCCGCCGCTTGGCCGCTGGCGGTGGGGGTTGCGGTCGGTGACATCCTGTGGCCGCTGATTGCCGTCGCGGGCATGTCCTGGGTGGTGTCCGAGTTCACCGGCCTCATGACGTTGCTGCGCTGGGTGGCCTGTCTGATGTTCCTGGGCATGGGATACCTGCTGATCCGGCACGCTGGCGCGGCGGTAGAGGAAAACCGCGCGTTGACCCGTCCCGGCGTCTGGGCGGGGTTCATGGCCGGGATCGCAGCCATCCTGGGCAACCCCAAGGCCATCCTGTTCTACATGGGCGTGCTGCCCGGTTTCTTTGACCTCTCGGCCACCACGGCAGGTGATGTCGCGGCAATCGTCGTGCTGTCCTTCCTGATCCCGCTGCTGGGCAATCTGGCGCTGGCCGGAATGGTCCACCGGGTGCGCCGCGCGGTCACATCCCCGCGGATCCGGCGGCGGGTCAACCTCGTTTCCGGCGCGCTTCTGATCTGCGTCGGGCTGGTGATCCCCTTCACCTGAGCGCCACTAGGGCGCTGGTTGCAGCCATGCCTGCAGATAGGGCGCGAGCGCCTGTGCTGGCGGGGGAACGGTATCGTGCTCCCTGCAGAACCACAGGCCGAGCACATGGTTCGCGAAGGCCTGAATCCCTTCTGCCAGCAGTTCGGGCGGTTGGTCGCGACGGATCTTTCCCGCTGCCTGCAGCGGGCGAATCCAGTCGGACAGCAGTGCGACCTGGCGCAGGAAGCTGGCGGTAACGACCTCATCCGGAGGGGTGGTCGTGGCGCCGGAATAGCGCAGCAGCAAATCAAAGATCACCCGGTCCTGGGCCACGTAGTCCATATGCGGCGCCAGCCGAGCCGCCAGCTCCTCCGCATCCGCGGGGGCATCGCGTGTTTCCATTTCGTCCAGCAGGCCCATCACGTCTGCGCCGATCAGCACCGCCAGCAATCCGTCCTTGTCCCCGAAATGGGAAAACAGGGTGCCTTTTGCCACGCCTGCGCGCGCTACCACCTCTTCTACCCGCAGGCCGCTGTAGCCCTGCTCCCGCACGATGGTGGCGGCCACGTCCAGCAGTTTCGCCCGCGTTTCCAGCCGCCGCTTCTGAGGGGCGCGTGTCATGCCTCTACCTCACGATCCTTTTATTGACCGCGGTCACTTTAATAGTTGACCGCGGTCATTTTTGATTCAATAAATGACCATGGTCAACTTAGCTTGCGGAGCGCGAAATGTCTGCCCGAAAAATCATGGTACTGAACGGCCACCCCGGCCCGGCGTCCTTGTCGAAATCCCTGTGCACGGCCTACCAGGCCGCCGCGGAGCAGGCGGGCCATCAAATCCGCTACCACGATGTCTCGCAAATGCAGTTCGACATGGATTATGGGCAGAGTGGCTATAAGAATCCCAAACCCCTGGAGCCGGACCTCGCGGCGTTTCTCGAGGATCTCGAATGGGCCGAGCATGTCGTGATGGCCGCGCCGCTCTGGTGGGGCGCGATCCCGGCCAAGCTGAAGGGGGTCTTTGACAGGGCGCTGTTGCCGGGGCACACCTTCGACCCTCGGAACGTCAACTTCATGGGGTTGCCTGCCCCCATGCTGACGGGGAAGACAGCCCGGGTACTGCTGACCTCTGACACCCCCGCCTTGTGGCTCTGGCTGTTTTACGGGAATGCGGTGAAGCGCTTTCTCAGCCGCCAGATTCTCGGCTTTATCGGCATCAGGCCGACGCGGTTCACCACCTTTGCCCCTGCGACCGACGCGCCGGACGACAAGGTCGAGGCCTGGCTGCAAACCGCCCGTGGTCTGGGGGCCAGGGCGGCGTGAAACAGCCCAGAAAAAAAGGGGCTTGCGCGTGACAATCCCGGCCAGACTTCGTATAAAATCCTGAAGCAAAGACAGGAAGATGCGAATGTCCGGAAACGAGCAGGCTCCCGCAGAATATGGCGCGGATTCCATCAAGGTTCTCAAAGGGTTGGAGGCAGTGCGCAAGCGCCCCGGCATGTACATCGGGGACACGGATGACGGCTCGGGCCTGCACCATATGGTTTACGAAGTCGTGGACAACGGCATTGACGAGGCGCTCGCCGGTCATGCTGACCACGTGACGGTGAAAATCCATGCCGACTCCAGCGTCTCCGTCAGCGACAACGGGCGCGGGATTCCGGTTGATATCCATCCCGAGGAAGGTGTCTCCGCAGCCGAGGTGATCATGACCCAGCTGCACGCCGGCGGAAAGTTCGACTCGAACTCCTACAAGGTCTCCGGCGGCCTGCACGGCGTGGGTGTCTCGGTGGTGAACGCGCTCTCCGATTGGCTGGAGCTGCGGATCTGGCGGGGCGGAAAGGAACACGTCGCCCGGTTCGAGCGCGGCGAAACCGCTAAGCATCTGACCGTGGTCGGCGACTGCGGCGACCGGACCGGGACCGAGGTCCGGTTCCTCGCCTCCACCGACACCTTCTCCAATCTGGAATATTCGTTTGAAACGCTGGAAAAACGCCTGCGCGAACTGGCGTTCCTGAACTCAGGCGTCCGCATCATTCTGATCGACGAGCGCCCGGCCGAGCGGCTCGAGGTTGAGCTGTTCTACGAGGGCGGCGTCAAGGAATTCGTCAAATACCTCGACCGCCACAAGACACCGGTCATGGATACCCCGGTCTACATCGTGGGCGAAAAGGACGAGATCGGTGTCGAGATCGCCATGTGGTGGAACGACAGCTACCACGAGACGGTGCTGCCCTTTACCAACAACATTCCGCAGCGCGACGGGGGGACCCATGTCGCGGGCTTCCGTGGTGCGCTGACCCGCACCATCAATGCCTATGCGCAGTCCTCGGGCATCGCCAAGAAGGAAAAGGTTTCCTTCACGGGGGATGACGCCCGCGAAGGCCTGACCTGCGTATTGTCGGTGAAGGTGCCTGATCCGAAATTCTCCAGCCAGACCAAGGACAAGCTGGTGTCGTCGGAAGTGCGCCCGGTGGTCGAAAGCCTGGTCGGCGAGAAGCTGGCCGAGTGGTTTGAAGAGAACCCGAACGAGGCCAAGCAGATCGTCGGCAAGATCATCGAGGCCGCGCTGGCCCGCGAGGCCGCGCGCAAGGCGCGCGAGCTGACCCGCCGCAAGACCGCGATGGACGTGAACTACCTCGCGGGCAAGCTCAAGGATTGCTCCGAGAAGGATCCCTCGAAAACCGAAGTCTTCCTCGTCGAGGGTGACTCGGCGGGCGGTTCGGCCCAGACCGGACGCGACCGGATGACCCAGGCCATCCTGCCCCTGCGCGGCAAGATCCTGAACGTGGAGCGCGCGCGCTTTGACCGGATGCTGTCGAGCCAGGAAATCGGCAACCTGGTGATGGCGCTTGGCACCGGCATCGGCCGGGACGAGTTCGACATTTCCAAGCTGCGCTACCACAAGATCGTCATCATGACCGACGCCGACGTTGACGGCGCCCACATCCGCACGCTGCTGCTGACCTTCTTCTACCGGCAGATGCCGGAACTGATCGAAGGCGGCTATCTCTACATCGCGCAGCCGCCGCTCTACAAGGTGGCCCGCGGCAAGTCCGAGGTCTACCTCAAGGACCAGGCGGCGCTGGACGACTACCTGATCAACCAGGGCGTCGACGGCGCGGTGCTGAAACTGGGTGACGGCTCTGAAATGGCCGGTGCCGATCTCACCCGCGTGGTCGACGAGGCGCGCCAGCTGAAACGGGTTCTGGACGCCTTCCCGACCCATTACCCGCGCCATATCCTCGAGCAGGCTGCCGTGGCCGGTGCCTTTGTGCCGGGTGCGGTCGATGCGGATCTGCAAGGTGTGGCCGACAAGGTGGCACAGCGTCTCGACCTTATCGCGCTGGAGTATGAGCGCGGCTGGCAGGGCCGGATCACCCAGGATCATGGTATCCGTCTGGCCCGCATCCTGCGCGGGGTGGAGGAAGTGCGCACCCTTGACGGCCCGATGCTGCGCTCGGGCGAGGCACGCCGTACCGGTAGCTTCACCCAAAGCCTGCAGGAGGTCTACGGCACCACCGCCCAGCTGGTCCGTCGCGACCGCAACCAGCTCATCCACGGCCCGCTGGGGCTGCTTAAGGCAATCCTGGAGGAGGGCGAAAAGGGGCTGACCCTGCAACGCTACAAGGGTCTTGGCGAGATGAACCCCGACCAGCTGTGGGAAACCACGCTGGACCCGGATGCCCGCACCCTGCTGCAGGTCCGCATCGACGACATGGTCGAGGCAGACGATCTCTTCACCAAGCTGATGGGAGATGTGGTGGAGCCGCGCCGCGAATTCATCCAGAAAAACGCGCTGAGCGTCGAAAACCTGGATTTCTGATCCGGTGTGACAGCCCGGCAAACCGCACGCCGGCGCCTGTCTCGGGCAGAATGACGCCCATCTTGCGCGGCGTGCAGAGCGCGCGCCGTGCAAGCCGCAGGCAGGCGGCGCTCACGGCCTTTCGGGAAAGGCAACGCGGGTGATGGCCGCTCAGGGGCACTCCCTCGATTGGGCACGTGCGGCTCCTGTCGGTGTTGCAGCGCCTGTTCGGCTCCGGTTTGCCGCTCGGCGTGCTGTCAAAATCTTGCACAGGGCCCCCGCCGCCCCATATCTCGTTCAAGACGTCACGGTAAGGTGCGGGAGGCGACGATGGGCTATGTGAAGACAGCGATGCTGATGGCAGCGATGACCGCGCTCTTCATGGGGGTGGGCTACCTGATCGGCGGCGCGAGCGGAGCGGTGATTGCGCTGGTTGTGGCCGCGGCCATGAATCTGTTCACCTGGTGGAATTCCGATCGCATGGTGTTGCGCATGCACAATGCGCAACCGGTTCCCGCTGGCGACCGGATGGGGCTGCACGAGCTGACCGCTACGCTTGCGCAGAATGCGAACCTGCCTATGCCCAAGCTCTATCTGATCGACACGCCGCAGCCCAACGCCTTTGCGACCGGTCGCAACCCCGAGAATGCCGCCGTCGCGGTGACCACCGGCCTGTTGCAAAGCCTGTCACGGGAAGAGGTGGCCGGCGTCATCGCGCATGAGCTGGCCCACATCCGCAACCACGACACCGCCATCATGACCGTGACCGCGACATTTGCCGGTGCGATCTCCATGTTGGCGAATTTCGCGATGTTCTTTGGCGGCTCGCGGGAGCGCCTGGGGTTGATCGGGACGCTTTTGATGATGTTCCTGGCACCTCTGGCCGCGGCTCTGGTGCAGATGGCCATCAGTCGCACCCGGGAATACGCTGCCGACAAGGCCGGTGCCGAAATCTGCGGCGAGCCTCTGTGGCTGGCCTCGGCGCTGGAGAAGATCGCCCTGGGGGCCGCGCGCATCGACAACCATGCGGCCGAGCGCAATCCGGCGACGGCGCATATGTTCATCATCAATCCCCTGCATGCCCATAAGCATGACAACCTCTTTGCCACCCATCCCGCGACGGAAAACCGCGTGGCGGCGTTGCGCGCGATGGCGCGGCAGGGCGGACATACCCCGGGTCCCGGCCTGCAGCCCGGCCCCCGCCGCGGTCGGTCGCAAGCGCCCGGACGTCGTGATATCGGTCCCTGGGGCTGAGGCCAGGCACGACCGTCTTTGGACGCGCGCCGCCAGCCGGGTGATGCTTAGAGCGGTATGTTTCCGAGGTGTTCTTCACCGCGTTCACGGGCCAGCTGCATCTGCTTCTGGCGCTCGCGGAACCGGGCCTTGTCGGCCTCGGTGGTCTCGTTGATGCACTGATGGCAGCTCACGCCCTGCTCGAACTCGGGGCGCGACTTGTCCTCCGGCAGGATCGGGCGGCGGCAACCGTGGCACAGCTCATGCGGGCCTTCGACCAGCCCGTGTCCGACCGACACCCGGTTGTCAAAGACGAAACACTCCCCCTGCCAGGTGCTGTTTTCCGGGGGCACTTCCTCGAGGTACCGCAGAATGCCCCCCTTCAGGTGGTAGACGTCCTCCACCCCCTGACCCAGGAGGTAGTTGGTCGACTTCTCGCAGCGGATGCCGCCGGTGCAGAACATCGCCACGCGCTTGTTGTGGAAACGCGCCTTGTTCTCCTCCCACCACGCCGGGAAGTCGCGGAAGCTCTCGGTCTTTGGGTCGATCGCGCCCTGAAACGTGCCGATCGCCACCTCGTAATCATTGCGGGTATCGATCACCACCACGTCGTCCTGCTGGATCAGGTCATTCCAGTCCTCGGGTTCGACGTAATTGCCGACGTTCGCCCGCGGGTCGACATCCGGCTGACCCATGGTGACGATCTCTTTCTTCAGGCGCACCTTCATCTTGCCAAAGGGGGGCTCGGTGGCGGTGGCCTCTTTCCACTCCAGATCGGCACAGCCGGGCAGGGCGCGGATGTGGTTCAGAACCGCGTCTATGGCGCTGTGTGACCCGGCGATGGTGCCGTTTATTCCCTCCTGCGCCAGCAGCAGAGATCCCTTGACGCCTTCCGCCTGGCAAAGCGCCAGAAGCGGCGGCTTGATCGCAGCGGGATCGGAGAAACGGGTGAAGTGGTAAAGCGCGGCAATCCTGTACATGGCTCGGCCTTAGAACCCTCGCGCCAGTAATTCAAGAGGCGAGAGGCGGCTGGCCACGGCATTAAAATGCGTGTTTCAGAGGCATCTTTGCACGTGTCGGCCCCATTTCACCGGGGGCGGATTTCCAATCCCCGCTGAAGACGCTACATTTTGTATGTTTCAACCGGAGGAGCCGCAAATGACTGAGGCGCTGATCGTCGTGGATGTGCAGAATGATTTCTGTCCCGGAGGCGCGCTGGCAGTGCCTGGCGGGGATGAGGTGGTCGCCCCGATCAATGCGATGATGGACCGTTTCGATGCGGTGATTCTGACCCAGGACTGGCACCCTGCGGGGCATTCGTCCTTTGCCTCGTCGCATCCGGGCAAAAATCCGTTCGAGAGCATCGAGATGCCCTATGGCACGCAGGTGCTGTGGCCCGACCACTGTGTGCAGGGGACAACGGGTGCCGATTTCCATGCCGATCTGCGCACCGATGGCGATCTCATCATCCGCAAGGGGTTCCGGCCGGACGTCGATAGTTACTCCGGGTTCTTCGAGAACGATCAGGCCACCCCCACCGGGCTGGAGGGCTATCTGCGCAGCCGTGGCATCACCGCGCTGACGCTTGCCGGACTGGCCACGGATTTCTGCGTGGCCTACACCGCGCTGGATGCCGCCCGGCTGGGCTTTGCGGTGACCGTGGACCTGGCGGCCTGTCGCGCCATCGACATGGACGGCTCTTTGGCCGCCGCTCTCACTCATATGGAGTCAAGTGGCGTCAAGCTGCAATCACGAGTGTAGTAAAATAAACTGTCACCGGGTTAGACTGTGTTCATACCCTGTCGGCAGGATGACGTGATGAACAGCACGAACGACGCCGCCTCCGGGCCGCTGGCCAGTTTCTACATGCGCTACGACCCGGCCGCGCTTTTGCAGAGCTACGCGACCGGTCGCGTGCGCACCTTCTGGGCGCGCCAGTTCTGCATGTTCGCTGCATTTGCGGTGTTGGCGCTGGTCGCGCCACCGATCCTCGCGTTGCTGGCATTTGCGATTTCCCTGGCGGGGGATGTGCTTGACACGCTGCTGTTGTCCCGTGTCGGCAGCCTCCTGCGGCGGGGCATGCGGGTCGGGCACCTGCAATGGCTGAGCTGCCTGACCGGGTTGGTGCAGGCCATGACGTTTTCGGTTGCGGCGCTGGCGCCCTACTGGATCGAGCTGCCGAACCTGCCGCCGAACACGCACAACGGGCCGCTGTTCACCGTTGGCCTTGTCCTCGGTGCGGCGCTGAACACCGGCATGGTGATGCCCTACAACCCGCGGGCGGTGTTCCTCAAGCTGGGGGTCTACGCCTCCTTGCCAGTGCTGATGCTGGTTCACGATTTCATCACCGCACCCAGTCTGGTGCCGATGCACTATCTGCATCTGGGCGGGCTGCTGGTGCTTTATGTATCGGGTTACTGGTTCCTGCAGTTCATCCTGCGCAACTTCGACCGTGGCCGCGAGCGGAGCCTGGCGCAGGCGCAGCAACAGGAAGAGCTGGAACAGGCCCATCATCGGCTGACCGAGCAGCAGATGCAGGCGCGACGATTGGCTCTGGTGGCGCAGAATGCCCATGACAGTGTCATGCTGATGGACAGGGAAGGGCGCATTACCTGGGTGAATGACAGTTTTACGCGGCTGTCCGGTTACACCTTCGAAGAGGCCGTTGGGACCTTTCCCGGGGATCTTCTGAACGGCCCGGACACCGATCCGGAGACCATCCGCAAGCTTCAGCAAGGTATCCGAACCGCCCAGCCCGTCCGCATCGAGGTCTGCAATCGGCGCAAGGACGGGCAGGACATCTGGATCGAGACCAGCCAGGTGCCGGTGCTGAACCGCGAGGGAGAGCTCGAGTCCCTGCTGGCCGTGGAGCGTGACGTCACCGCCGCCAAGAGACATGCCCAGCAACTGGAGGAGGCGCGCATCGCTGCCGAAGAGGGTGACCGCGCCAAGGCGGATTTTCTGGCCACCATGAGCCACGAAATCCGCACGCCGATGAACGGGGTGGTCGGGATGGCCCAGCTGCTGCGGGACAGCGGGCTGAACGCGGAACAGAAATCCTATGCCGACGCGATCCTCAGTTCGGCGGACACCCTGCTGGCGCTGATCAATGACGTTCTGGACTATTCCAAGATGGAGGCCGAGGGCATCGTCCTCAACTGCGTTGATTTCGACCTGCACGCCTGTTTTCGCTCCACGGTCCGGCTGCTGCAGCCGCAGGCGGAGGCCAAGGGGCTGGAGCTGGTGCTGGAGATCGGCAAAACAGTCCCCCGGCGCCTGCACGGTGATGACCGCCGCATTCGCCAGATCCTGATGAACCTGCTCGGCAACGCCATCAAGTTCACCCCCGAGGGGCGGGTACAGGTGACCCTGGATCTGGATCTTACGGCTGCGGATGCCCGCGATGCGGCCCAGAAGGTGGATGGGCAGCAGCCGGTTGGCGTGGTGTTTTCGGTCGCCGACACCGGCATCGGCATCGCGCCCGAACATCTGGACAGCGTGTTCGAACGGTTTTCGCAGGCCGACGCCGCCATCAGCAGGCGCTTTGGCGGCACCGGCCTTGGCTTGACCATCAGCCGCGGCCTGGCCGAGGCGATGGGTGGCGGGATAACCGCGCAATCCACACTCGGAGAAGGGACCTGTTTCACCGTGCAGCTGATGCTGCAACCTTGTCTGGCAGCCCCGGTGCCGCATGCCGCGATGGCCGAGGTCGACGTTGGCGAACTGCCGTCGCTCAAGGGGCTGAGGGTTCTCGTGGCCGAGGACAACCTCCTGAACCGCAAGCTGGTGGAAAAGTTCCTGCGCTCGGTGGACGTGGACCTGCGGTTTGCCGAGAACGGGCGGGCGGCCGTGCAGCAGTTCGAGGCGACAGCCCCGGATGTCATCCTGATGGACATGTCGATGCCCGAAATGGATGGGCTGGAGGCCACCCGGGCCATCCGCCGCCTGCCGTTGCCGCAGCCGAGCATCGTGGCCCTGACGGCGAATGCCTTTGCCTCGGACCGCGAGGCCTGCCTCGCGGCGGGGATGGACGACTTCATGAGCAAGCCTGTCAGTCGCCGCAAGCTGGTTGAACTGCTTGAGAAACTGGCAACCCGGCCGCGCTGCGCCGGTTGACTGCCTTGCTCTCGTGCAGCGGGTGTCCTATCAATCCCTGACCCTGAGGAGAGAGGCCGCCGGTGGACATTGCAACCCGCGTCTACAATCACAAGTGGAAGATCGACCCGATCATCCGCTCGCTGATTGATACCGATTTCTATAAGCTGCTGATGTGTCAGTCGGTGTTTCGCAACAAGCCGGACACCACGGTGACCTTCTCGCTCATCAATCGTTCGAGCCACGTGCCCCTGGCGCGGCTGATCGACGAGGGCGAGCTGCGCGAACAGCTCGATCACATCCGCTCCTTGTCGCTGAGCCGTGGTGAAAGCACCTGGCTGCGCGGCAACACCTTCTATGGCAAACGGCAGATGTTCCGCCCCGACTTCATGGAGTGGTTCGAAGGGCTGCAACTGCCGCCCTACCACCTCGAACGCAAGGGCGACCAGTACGAGCTGACCTTTGAAGGCAAGTGGCACGAGGTCATGCTGTGGGAGATCCCGGCGCTGGCGGTCCTGATGGAGCTGCGCAGCCGGGCTGTCATCAACAGCATGGGCCGGTTCGAATTGCAGGTGCTGTATGCCCGCGCCATGACCCGCGTCTGGGAAAAGATCGAACAACTGCGTGAGATCGATGGCCTCTCCATCGCGGATTTCGGCACCCGCCGCCGCCATTCCTTCCTGTGGCAGGACTGGTGTGTGCAGGCGATGATCGAAGGGCTGGGCGACAAGTTCACCGGCACCTCCAACTGTCTCATCGCCATGCGCCGCGAGGTCGAGGCGATCGGCACCAATGCGCATGAGCTGCCGATGGTCTATTCGGCGCTGGCCGAAAGCGACGCCGAGCTGGCCCAGGCGCCTTATGACGTGCTGTCCGACTGGCATGACGAGCATGAAGGCAACCTGCGCATCATCCTGCCCGACACCTACGGCACCGAAGGCTTCCTTGATCGCGCGCCCGACTGGCTGGCGGGCTGGACCGGCATCCGCATCGACAGTGGGGATCCCGCCAAGGGCGCCGAAGTGGCGATCAACTGGTGGAAGAACCGGGGCGAAGATCCGGCGCAAAAGCGGGTGATCTTCTCTGACGGTCTGGACGTCCAGCAGATCCGCGAGCTGCACGCGCAATTCGCTGACCGCACCAAGGTGTCGTTCGGCTGGGGCACGCTGCTGACCAATGATTTCCGTGGTCTGGTGCCGGATGACGCGCTGGCTCCCTTCTCGCTGGTGTGCAAGGCGATCTCGGCCAATGGCCGTCCGACGGTGAAACTGTCGGACAACCCGGAAAAGGCAATGGGACCGGCGGCGGAGATCGAGCGGTACAAGCGCGTCTTCAGCGTCGGCGCGCAGGAGCGTCAGGACGTCATCGTCTGAGGTTAGGGTCGGCGCTGGCCGACCACGCGTCCGTCAGCGGCGGGGAACGGTGTGGCAGGTTTCGCAGGCTGGGCATAGAACCCTGCACGCCGCCGCTATGGGCATCCATCTTGGGCCGGTTTGGCCCGGTGCCCTCAGGCCTGCCGGGCCCGGTGCGTTCAGGCTTGCTGGGAATGTGCGTTCTGTTCCGGGATCTCGGGCAAGACCGGCGCGGCGGCAATCAGCTGCTGCGTATAGGGGTGCCGGGGATTGGCAAAGATGTCCTCGGTCGCCCCCTGTTCGACGATCTCGCCACGCTGCATCACCAGGCAGCGGTCGGTGATCGTGCGCACGACGCTGAGGTCGTGGCTGATGAACAGGTAGCTCAGGTCGTAGGCTGAGCAGAGCTCGGCCATCAGGTCCAAAATGCGGGCCCGGACGGAGACGTCCAGCGCCGAAACCGCCTCATCAAAGATGATCAGCTCCGGTCTTGTGATCAGCGCGCGGGCGATGGCGATGCGCTGGCGCTGCCCGCCCGAGAACTGGTGAATGTACTTCTGCCCGTCTTCGGGTTTCAGGCCCACCGCGGTCAGCGTTTCGGCGATCAGGTCGGCGCGGGCGCTGCCGGTTGGCGCATCATCGAGCAGGTGGAACGGCTCACTGACCAGTCGCGCGACCCGGTGGCGCGGGTTGAAGCTGCCATAGGGGTCCTGGAAGACCACCTGCATCTTTTGGCGAATCGCGGGCTTCAGATCTGGGGTGACGGCAGTGCCTGCCAGGCGAATCTCGCCTTCCTGTAGCGGCTCAAGGCCAAGAATCGCCCGTGTTAGGGTCGATTTTCCGCAACCCGACTCACCCACTAGTCCCAGCCGTTCACCGCGGTGCAGCGTGAAGCTGACGTTGTTTACGGCCCGGTATCGACCCGGCTTGCCGAACAGCGATTCGCGCGGCGTCTTGTAGTCGCGCACGGCCCCGCGCACCTCCAGCAAGGGATGCTGCGCCGGGGTGTCGGGCAGGGTGACCTGGTGGTTCGAGGCGGCAAACAGCATCCGGGTATAGGGGTGGCGCATATTGCGCAGCAGCCACTGCGTCTGACCGGTCTCGACCACTTCACCATGTCGCATCACGACGATGCGATCGGCCAGATCCGCCACCACTGCCAGGTCATGGGTGATGATCAGCAGCCCCATGCCGTATTCCTGAACCAGATCCTTCAGCAGCTCGAGGATCTGCGCCTGGGTGGTGACATCCAGTGCCGTTGTCGGCTCATCGGCAATCAACAGCCGCGGACGCAGCGCGATGGCCATCGCGATCACCACCCGCTGGCGCTGCCCGCCCGACAGCTCGTGTGGAAAGCGGCTCAAGGGGAACCGGTCCTGCGGCAGGCCAACCCGCTCCAGCACCTCGCAGGTGCGGACTTCCGCTTCGGCGCGCGGCATCGCCTGGTGGATCAGGATCGTCTCCATCACCTGTTCGCCGATGGTCTTGAGCGGGTTCAAGGCCGTCATCGGCTCCTGGAAGACCATGCCCACCGAGCGGCCGCGGATGGCACACATCTGCGCCTCGCTTTGCTCCAGCAGCTGGGTGCCTTCCAGCGTGACATAGCCCTTGGTCCGCGCCCGCTCGGGCAGAAGCTGCATCACCGCCAGCGCGGTCATCGATTTACCGGATCCGCTCTCGCCGGTCACGGCGACGACCTCGCCGGGGTCGACTGTCAGCGACACGTCCCGCAGGACGCTGAGACCACCGATTCTCAGCGACAGGTTGGTGATGTCCAGCAGTGTCATGTGCGTGCCACCCGCAGTTTCGGATCCAGATGGTCGCGCAGCCCGTCGCCCAGCAGGTTCAGCCCCAGCACCGTCACGATGATTGCGCAGCCCGGCACCAGTGCCAAATGCGGCGCAAAGCTGACCATGGTCTGCGCATCCGCCAGCATCCGCCCCCAGCTCGGGGTGGGCGGCTGGGCGCCCAGACCGACGTAGGACAGGCCCGCTTCGGCCAGAATTCCCAGCGAAAACTGGATGGTGCCCTGCACGATCAGCAGGTTCGTTACATTGGGCAGGATATGCTCGGCCGAGATCCGCGCTGCGCCTTTGCCGGACACCCGCGCCGCGAGGATGAACTCCCGCTCCCATAGCGACAGCGCCGCGCTGCGGGTGATGCGGGCAAAGACCGGGATATTGAAAATGCCGATCGCAATGATGGCGTTGATCGCGCCGGCTCCCAGCACGGCGGTGATCAGGATGGCGATCACCAGCGACGGGAAGGCAAAGACCAGATCATTGCCGCGCATGATCACCTCGTCGAGCCAGCTGCCCTTGCGAGCCGCCGCCGTCAGCCCCAGCGGCACGCCAACCCCCATGCCGATGCCAACCGCCACCAGCGCCACCGCGATCGAAGTGCGCGCACCGACCATGATCATCGACATCAGGTCGCGCCCGAAATGGTCGGTGCCCAGCCAGTGCTGTGCATTGGGCGATTGCAGCTTGGCCGGGATGTTCATCACCGCATGATCATACGGCGTCCACAGGAACGAGATCAGGGCCGCCAGCACCACCAGCGCCGACAAGGCGCCGCCGAGGATCAGATTGCGGGTCATGTGCGGCTCCTCAGCCGGGGGTCGACCAGCGCATAGGCCAGATCGACGAGGAAATTCACCGTGATGACGGCAAACACCAGCAGCATCACCACCGACTCCACCACGATCAGATCGCGGGCAGAGATCGCCTGGAACACCAGCCGCCCCAGGCCGGGCAGGTAGAACACCTGCTCGATGATGATGGCGCCCGCCAGCAGGAAGGAAAACTGCAGCCCGATGATGGTCAGCACCGGGATCAGCGCATTGCGCAGCCCGTGCCGCCACAGCGCCTGGCGACGGCTCAGCCCCTTGGCGCGGGCGGTGCGCATGAAATCCTCGCCCAGAATGTCCAGCAGGGCCGAGCGCATCACCCGCGTGAGGATCGCCGCCTGCGGCAGCGCCAGCGCGATCGCGGGCAGGGTCAGCGCATGCAGGCCCGCGCCGATGCCAGCCTCCCAGCCCGGAAAGCCGCCGGCACCGAACCAGCGCAGGTTGATGGCAAAGATCAGCACCAGCATCATCGCAAACCAGAAATTGGGGACCGCCACGCCCAGTTGGGTGGCGCCCATCACCGCCATGTCACCGCCGCGGCCACGCCGTGCGGCGGCGTAGATGCCGGCGGGAAAGGCGATCAGCGTCGACAGGGCCAGCGCGTAGACCGCCAGCGGCAGCGAGACCCAGAGCCGGTCGGCGATCATCTCGGCCACCGGCGTGCGGTAGGTGTAGGAGGTGCCGAAATCGCCCCCCAGCATGCCGGCAACCCAGGACAGGTAGCGGGCGACCTGGCCCTGATCCAGCCCCAGTTCGGCGCGCAGCGCGGCGACGGTATCGGCCTGGGCATTGACGCCCAGCATGAAGGAGGCCGGATCTCCCGGGGCGACTTCGACCACCAGAAAGATCACCAGCGAGGCAACCGCCAGGCTGAGCAGCAGGGAAAGCAGACGTTTGAGAGCGTAGCGCAGCATGAGCGTGACGTTAGGAGGCCATTTGGCAGGGGTCCAGAGGGCAGAAGAGGAAATTGCCGGAATGTCTGAAAAATTGTTCTCTGTTAATGCGTTGTGGCCTGAACAGGGTCAGGTTTTGGGCGATAGACGCACAGGTTCCACCGGCTGTGGTCGTCGGGCAGGCGCGGCCGCCCGACGAGATGGCGGGCGGCCGTTATTCGGCCCAACGCAGCGCGCTGAGATCAATCGCAGCGGTGGGCGCGTTCTCCCACAGCCCTTCCAGCCCGGCCTTGGCCACGCCCAGCTTGGCGAGCTGGAACAGGTAGCTGTTGACGTGGTCGGCGGCGATCATGGCCTGGGCTTCCTGCAGCAGGGTGGTGCGGCTGGCCGGATCGCTGCTCGCTTCCAGCCGTGTCATCAAGGCTTGGAACGCCGGGTTGTCATACTGGAAGTAGTAGTCGGGCCGCGCATAAATGCCGATGTCCATCGGCTCGGTATGGCTGACGATGCTCAGGCCGAAGGTCTTGCCGCGGAACACGGTTTCCAGCCACTGCGCCCATTCCACGTTGATGATCTCGGCCTTGATGCCGACCGCTGCCAGCTGGGCGGCGACGATTTCGCCGCCGCGCCGCGCGTAGGAGGGCGGCGGCAGGTGCAGCGTGGTCTCAAACCCGTCCGGCAACCCCGCCTCGGCGAGCAAGGCCCGCGCCTTTTCCGGGTCATGGGCAGAATTGGCGGTCAGATCCTTGTAGGCCGGGTGATGCGGCGCGAAATGGCTGCCGATCGGGGTGCCATAGCCGAACATCGCACCGTCGATGATCGCCTGCCGGTCGATGGCATGGGCCACCGCCTGGCGGACCCGCAGATCGTCGAAGGGCGGCTGCTTGTTGTTGATCGCGAGGATGGTTTCCCCCTCGGTCGAGCCGACCAGCACCTGGAACCGTGGATCGGCCTCGAACTGGGGCAGGTTCTCCGGCGCCGGGAAGTTGTCGAAGGCGTCGATGTCCTCGGCCATCAGGGCGGCAAAGGCGGCGGTGGGGTCAGAGATGAACTTGAACGTGGCCTTTTCCAGCGCGGGCGGCTCTCCCCAGTAGTTCTCGTTCCGCGTCAGGGCGATGCGATCGCCCTGCACCCAGTTCTGGAACTTGTAGGCCCCGGTGCCGATCGGATTGGTCTTGATGCTGTCGATGCTTTCCGGCGCCACGATCACCGCGTCGCCCCAGGCCAGGTTGAACAGCAAGGCGCCGTTGGGCGCGTCCAGGGTGATCCTGACGGTTTGCGGATCCACCACATCGACGGCGGTTATACCGGCAAACAGCGCCTTTTGCGCGTTGGTGCTGTCTTCCGCCCGCGCCCGGTCGAGCGAGAACTTCACGTCCTCCGCGTCAAAACTGCTGCCGTCGTGGAAGGTCACGCCCTCGCGCAGACGGAAGGTGTAGACGGTGCCGTCCCCGGAAATTTCCCAGCTTTCGGCCAGCCCCGGCACCACCGAGCCATCGCCCTGGAACCGGGTCAATCCTTCGAAGATGTTGCTGTAAACCACGGAATCGATGGCTTGGGCGGCGGCGCTGGTCGGATCCAGATGCGGTGGCTCCAGCTGCATGGCGATGGTGACGCTATCCTTTGCCCAGGCGCCACCCGCCATCAGTGCAATCGCGGATCCTGCCGCCAGAACAAGTGATCTCAACGCCATCTCAATACTCCCTGAATCCATTTCTGCGCCTGTTTCCGGCGCCTATCGGAAACGAGTTTCCCGTTTTCCCAAGCGTAATCAAGACCAGAGAGACATTTCGCGCACTGGAAGCGCGCGGCGTAACTTGGTACTCCGTGCGGAGTGTGAACAGCGGACAGGAAGCCATGAGCGCGACAGCCAGGAAACAGGCCCCCAACGCCGAAGATATTCGTGCCCGCAAGGGCGGCACGCCGCTGGTCAGCCTGACGGCCTATACCACGCCGATGGCCCGATTGATGGACAGCCACTGCGATTTCGTGCTGGTCGGCGACAGCGTCGGCATGGTGCTGCACGGGCTGCCCTCGACGCTGGGTGTCACCATGGAGATGATGATCCTGCACGGAAAAGCCGTCGCGCGCGGCCTGTCCAGCGCGATGATGGTCATCGACATGCCCTTCGCCAGCTACGAGGAAGGCCCGGCGCAGGCGTTTCGCAACGCGGCGCGGCTGATGGCGGAAACCGGCGCAGGCGCGGTCAAGCTGGAAGGCGGGGTCGAGATGGCCGAGACCATCCGTTTCCTCGTCAAGCGCGGGATCCCGGTGATGGCGCACATCGGGCTGACGCCGCAATCCATCAACACCCTTGGCGGATACAAGGTGCAGGGCCGTGACGCGCAGGCCGATGCGGTGATGGCTGACGCCCATGCCGTTGCCGATGCCGGGGCGTTTTCGGTGGTGCTGGAAAAGGTGCCCCAGGGGCTGGCCGACCGGATCACCTCCGAGGTGGCCATTCCGACAATCGGCATCGGCGCCAGTGCCGGCTGCGACGGGCAGATCCTGGTGGTCGACGACATGCTGGGCTTCTTTACCGCCTTCAAACCGAAATTCGTGAAACGCTACGCCGATCTGGGCCAGAACGCCGAGGCGGCGATTGCCGAATACGCTGCCGAGGTCCGCGCCCGCAGCTTTCCGGCCCCTGAACACGTGTTTGCCGATCAGGCGCCCTCCAAAGGATGACGACTCCCATGACCGCCCCGATCCTGCGCCGCCTCGACGGTCTGCGCACCCGCACCGCCGCGTGGCGCCGTGCCGGTGAAACCATTGCCGTGGTGCCCACGATGGGGGCACTGCACGCAGGTCATCTGTCTCTGGTCGAGGCCGCCAAGGCCGCCTGCGACCGGGTCATCGTGACCATCTTCGTGAACCCGAAGCAGTTCAACAACGCCGAGGACCTGGCCAACTACCCCCGGACCGAGCACGAGGACGCGGCCAAGCTCGCCCCCTACGGTGTCGATGCGATCTACGTTCCCGACCCGGACCAGATCTACCCGGATGGCTTTGCCAGCACCGTCGCCGTCACCGGCAGCATCACCGACGTCATGGAGGGCCCCTTCCGCCCCGGCCATTTCGAGGGCGTCGCCACGGTTGTGGCCAAGCTGTTCCTGCAGACCAGCGCCGACAAGGCGTTCTTCGGTCAGAAGGATTATCAGCAGCTGATGGTGGTGACCCGCATGGCGCGCGACCTGGATATCCCGATCGAGGTGGTGGGCTGTCCCACCGTGCGCGAGGCCTCCGGCCTGGCCATGTCCTCGCGCAACCTGCGCCTGTCCGAGGCGGCGCTGACCCAGGCCGCGGCGCTCTATGCGACGATGCAGACCGCTGCCACGGGCGCGGCACAAGGAGAGCCCTGGTCGGCTCTGGAGGCCGAAGCCCGGCGTGCCTTGGCTGCGGCCGGTTTCGGCGAGGTCGAGTATTTCGACCTCCGATGCGCCGAGAGCCTCGAGGCGCTGGACTACCCTGACCGTCCGGCCCGGCTGCTGGCGGCCGCGTGGCTGGGCGATATCCGCCTGATCGACAATATCGAAGTGGCGCAGGTGCAGCGCTGAAGCGCCTGTGCCGGGCTGTGCGATCTGCGCTGACCGTGCCGCAGTCGGCGATCAACCGCGGCGCGGTTTTTGTACTAAAGATATAGTAGGGACTGGTAGCGGTACCGGATTTGCGTTTATTGTCTGCGGTCAGAGGAGACTGGAAGGCAGCAGATGACCTATATTCTGGCAATTGATCAGGGCACCACGTCCACCCGCGCGATCCTGTTCGACGGGGCGATGCAGGTGGCCGGTACCGCGCAACAGGAATTCACCCAGCATTACCCGCAGGCGGGGTGGGTCGAACACGACCCGGAGGACATCTGGGACAGCACTCTGGCTGTCTGTCGCCAGGTGATGGCGGATCTCGGGGTGGCGGCCTCTGATATCGCGGGGATCGGCATCACCAACCAGCGGGAGACCACGGTGGTCTGGGACCGCGAGACCGGAAAGCCGATCCACAATGCCATCGTCTGGCAGGACCGCCGCACCGCTGCCATCTGCGAGACGCTGCGGGCTGACGGCCATGAGGAGATGGTCGCCGACCGCACCGGTCTGCTGCTGGACCCGTATTTCTCGGGCACCAAGGTGAAATGGATCCTCGACACGGTCGAGGGCGCCCGGGCGCGTGCCGCCGCGGGGGAGCTGCTGTTCGGCACGGTGGACAGTTTCCTGATCTGGCGGCTGACCGGCGGTGCCGCGCATGTGACCGATGCCACCAATGCCGCGCGCACGCTGATGTATGACATCCGCAAGGGCCGCTGGAGCCGCACCATCAGCGATCTGCTGGAGGTGCCACAGCAGATGCTGCCCGAGGTCAAGGACAGTGCCGCCGACTTTGGCATCACCGATCCAGAGATCCTGGGCGGCGCCATTCCGATCCTGGGGGTGGCGGGGGACCAGCAGGCGGCCACCATCGGCCAGGCCTGTTTCAAGCCGGGGATGATGAAATCCACCTACGGCACCGGCTGCTTTGCGCTGCTGAACACCGGCGACGCGCCGGTGGTGTCGAAGAACCGGATGCTGACAACCATCGCCTACCAGCTGGACGGCAAGCCGACCTATGCGCTGGAAGGCTCGATCTTCATTGCCGGTGCGGCGGTGCAATGGCTGCGCGACGGGCTGGGCATCATCGGCAAGGCGTCTGAGAGCGGCGTGCTGGCGGACAAGGCCGATCCGGGCCAGGACGTGATCCTGGTGCCCGCCTTCACGGGGCTTGGCGCGCCCTACTGGCAGCCCGACTGTCGCGGCGGCATGTTCGGGCTGACCCGCAATTCCGGCCCGGCGGAGTTCGCCCGCGCGGCGCTGCAAAGCGTTGGCTACCAGACCCGGGACCTCTACGAGGCGATGCGCGCCGACTGGGAGGACGACAGCCACCACACGGTGACCCTGCGCGTCGACGGCGGCATGAGCGCCAGCGACTGGGCGATGCAGAGCCTGTCGGACATCCTGGGGGCTGCGGTCGACCGGCCAGTGATGCAGGAGACCACCGCACTGGGGGCTGCCTGGTTGGCGGGGATGCGGGCCGGGGTCTACCCGGACCAGGCCGGTTTCGCCGAAACCTGGCGGTTGGATCGCCAGTTCGTCCCCCGGATGCAGCCGGAGATGCGCGAAGCGGCTTATGGCCGCTGGAAACGGGCGGTGCAGGCCGTGATCGGTATCTAAGCCAGCCCGCCACCAGCCCGCCAGAAGAGGCTCCCGCCTGCTCCGGCGCATTCCTTGCGGAATGACCTGTACAGTTGGGCGTGGCGCCGTGCATTCGCACGGCGCAGGTGCCTGCCGAGAAGCGGTTCAAGGGCAGATCTGCCCTTGAACGCGCCTGCCCCAGTGTGGGGCCGCCCATCCCCGCCTCAAGGGTGAACCGTGCCTGCGGCACGGCGGCTGTGCCGCCCTTGACCCGGCGCTGGCCGGGGGGGCGTCAGGCCAGCCGCGCGCCTGCGGCGATGGTGGGCGGGCGGGCATTCAGTTCTTCGATGGAAAAGCCTGCGATGGATTTGTAGCGGGCGGCATGGGCGGCCAGTTCGGTGGTCGGGATGACCTCATCGATGTGGTCAAAGGCGCCGCCGCAGAGATCTTCCACACGTTGCAGCACCGCGTCCGGTCCGCCGCCTGCCCGGTTGGCGCGGCCAACGGCCGTGGCCAGCGGACGAACGGCGTCCTCGTAGGCCTGCAAGGCGGTCGGGGTGAGGCCATGGGCCAAGAGCTGCGCGCCGATGATCCGGGCATCCACGATGGCCTGGCTGGCTCCGTTGGACCCGATCGGGTAGGTCGGATGCGCTGCATCGCCCATCAGTGTCACCCGGCCGATGGTCCAGTGTGCCAGCGGGTCGCGGTCCACCATCGGGTATTCATAGACCACATCGGCGCCGCGGATCAGCGCCGGTACGTCGATCCAGTCGAACTGCCAATCCTCGAAATCGGGCAGGAATTCAGTGATGTCGGCAGGCCGGTTCCAGTCCTCGCGGCGCCAGGGGGCGGCGGGGTCAAAACTCTTTTCCGCGATCCAGTTCATCGTGACCAGCCCATCGGCGTCAGGGGCCGAGATCGGATAGGCCACCAGTCGCAGCTGGTCGTGGCCGATCATTGCCATCGCCGCGCCTCCCTTGAATTCGGGCGCGCGGGTGGTGGCACGCCACAGGATGCGGCCGTTCCAGATGGGCGCGCCCTCATCCGGGACCATCTGCGCGCGCAGCGCCGAGTGGATGCCATCCGCGGCAACCACCAGCGTCCCCTCGGCGCGGGTGCCGCCCGCCAGCAGCAGCGCCGCGCCCTCGGCGGTGGTCTCGAAGCCGACCGCGCGCGTGCCGGTGGTGATGCAGCCCGGGCCTGCGCGCTCCAGCAGGATGCGGTAGAGCATCATCTGCAACGCGCCGCGGTGGACCGAATACTGCGGCCAGGCGTAGCCAGCGCCGCGGCCGCGCGGCTCTTCCCAGATGGTGTTGCCCAGCTTGCTGTAGAACCCCAGCTGCCGGGTCTGCACCCCGATCGCCTCCAGCTCCTCTCCCAGCCCGAGGTCCAGCAGCTCCCGTACCGCGTTGGGCTGCAGGTTGATGCCAACGCCCATCGGCCTCAGCTCCGCCGCGGATTCATAGATGTGAAACGGCACCCCGATCTGGTGCAGGGTCAGCCCCAGTGACAGCCCGGCGATACCGCCGCCGGCGATGAGGATGGACATGATAAGTATACCTCCCAATTTCCGTGGCACAGAACCACAGCCCGCCGCGCAGGGCAAGACTTAAGCGGAGGGGGGGCTGTTGGGGAGGCTAGCGGCGACCCGCGATGATCAGGTCCGGGCCGAAGATGACGTCGGCATAGCTGTGCAGGTAGATCTTCAGCCAGGGGGTGAAGCGTTCCGGGTGGCGGCTGACCTCGGCCAGCAGGTCGTGGTAGTCGACCCAGCGGGTTTCCATCACTTCGGCCGGGTTCGGCGTGACTTTCAGCGGGCGGTGCACATGGGCGAGGAACACATCCACCGCCTCATGCTCGATCAGCCCGTTGCCGACGTCGGCGCGGTATTCCAGGTGGTGCCGGAACTCGGGGTAAAGACCGGTAATGCCCAATTCCTCGCGCATGCGGCGCACCGCACAGGCCGAGGGTTGTTCTTCCCACATCGGGTGGGTGCAGCAGGTGTTCGCCCAGAGGCCTGGCGTGTGGTACTTGGTCATGGCGCGGCGCTGCATCAGGATTTCCACGCCTTTGACCACAAAGACGGAGACCGCCTTGTGCTTCAGACCGCGTTCATGTGCGGCCAGTTTGTCCACCGGTGTCAAATCGCCGTTCACCCAGGCGGGGATCATATGGCTCATGTTGTGTCCGTGACGGTTGCGTCGGCGTGGCTGCCCGCAGGGCACCCCGGCTCCTACCGCTAACGCCTGTGGCTTACGAAAGCAATTACGCGAAAGGCCGCGGCGAAAATGCCGCGGCCTCGGGGCTGGCCTGGTGCAGGCCGCTGCTTATTCAGATGGCGCCGTGGTCGTTTCTTCGGCGGCGGCAGCCTCCTCGGCGACAGGGCCGTGGCTGGCCAGGAAGGCGTAGATGTCCTCGCCGCCCTTCTTCAGGCGGAACGACATTTTCGACTTGGCCTTGGAGTTGCCGGTCTCTTCCCGCAGGAACGCGCGCGGATCGGCGGTGAAGGCGACGAATTTCTCTTCGTCCCAGACCAGCCCGGCTTCGCCCGCGGCAACGAGGTCCTTGCTGTAGTTGAAGCCCTCGACGGACCCGGCTGTGCGGCCTGCGATGCCCCACAGGTTCGGACCGGTCTTGCCGCCCTTCACGATAACCTCGCCCGCATCAGAGGTGACGGTGTGGCAGGCCTTGCACTTGTTGAACCCCTTCTCTCCCTTGTCCGGATCGCCCGCGGCAAGGGCGGGGGCAGCGAGGAGGCCAAGGATGGCGGCGGTTACGAGAGGTCTCATTTTGCTTGCTCCAGTTCTGAGTTGGCAGAGGAGACTCATCGTTTAATTGCCCGCGGAGTCAACCGGCAGTTTGACGCGCGGCATGCTGACAGCGGGCGTGGGGAGGGGGTCAGCGTGCGATTTCGCTGATGCAGGGCAGCAGGTCGCCCGGTTCCGGCCGGGCCAGCCAGACCGCGCGTGCGATGGCCCGGCTGAGACACAGCGCGGCGGCATGGGTGATCGCGGCCAATTCGGAGGGGTCGCCCATGGGGCGCGCATTGGTGCTGGCGGCAAAGATGAGATCCCCGTCGCCGGGCATATGGGCGGGGACGATGGCGCGGCCGATGCCGTCATGGGCGGCGCTGGCCATGCGTTGACATTGCGCCTTTGACAGATCCGCATCGGTGGCAACGATGGCAATCGTGGTATTGGCGCGCTCGTCGGGCAGTTTGGCGCCATCCGCCAGACGCTGCATCGCCTCCATGCGGCGGCTGGAAAGGTCGCGGCCAAGGCCGACAGAGGTGTCCACGCCCAGCCCGCCGAATTCTCCGTCGATCTCGAAAGGGGCGGCCCAGAAGTGCTGCTCGCCGGGGGTGGTCACGGCACCAATCGGATTTGCGGCCACCAGCGCCCCCACCGTGACGCCGCTGTCCAGCACCAGCGAAGCGGACCCCAGCCCGCCCTTGACCATGGCCGTCAACGCACCGCAGCCCGCACCGGCAGTGCCGAGGCTGAAGGTCTCCGCCGCCGCCTCGAAGGCGCGGCGCCCCAGGGCCGCGTAAGGGTTCTGCTCCCAGTCCTTGTTGCCGCCGTTCAGCAGGTCGAACAGGATTGCGCCCGGCACCAGCGGGACCCGGGCCGGTCCAACCGCGAATCCGCGGCCCTGCGCGCGCAGCGCTTCGGTGACGCCGGAACAGGCCTCCAGCCCAAAGGCAGATCCCCCGGAGAGCACCAGCGCATCGATCTTGGCGACGGATTTGTCGGGCGCCAGCAGATCGGTTTCACGCGAGCCGGGCGCGCCGCCCATCACCTGTACCGAGGCCGTGAAGGGCGTATCCGCGGTCAGCACCGTGGTGCCGGATTTCAACGCGCGGTCCTCGGCGTTGCCAACGCGCAGGCCCGAAACATCGGTGATCAGGTTGCGGGGGCCCGGGGTCATGCGCGGTCTCCCACGGCGGACGGGGAAATCAGCCCGCGGTCCCGGATTCTGCAGGCGGTGCGCCCGGTTGCTCGCCTGGATGTGTCACTTGCCCGCAGCATGTCATTCTCCCGAGTGGTTTGCGGCAGCATGGTCCGAAGCGCGGGCGGGTGCAATCTCTGGATGTGCGGTGCCCGTCAATCGGGGTCAACCTTGCCGCGGTTGGCCTTCAGCGCCCCGCGCTGTTTCTTGGCGTCCAACCGGCGGCGGACGGAGCCGCGGGTGGGCTTGGTGGCGATGCGCCGCTTGGGCGCGACCAGCGCCTTGCGCACCAGCTCGGCCAGCCGCTCGCGCACGATCTCGCGGTTGCGCTGCTGCGAGCGGGTCTCGTCGCATTGCAGGAGGATGGCGCCGTCCTTGGTCCAGCGCCGCCCGGCCAGCCGTTTCAGCCGATTCTTGACCGAGGGCGTCAGCGCGGGCGAGCGTTCGGCCTCGAACCGCAGCTCGACGGCGGTGGCCACCTTGTTCACATTCTGCCCGCCGGGCCCCGAGGCGCGCATGAAGCTCTCGGTCATTTCCCAGTCTTGCAGGGTGATCTGGTCGTTGATGCGGATCATGGGGTCTTTATGGCCCGGGGGGGCAGGAATCGAAAGGGCTGTTCCCACACGCGGGAACAGCCCTTCGAGATGATAGGAGGTGCACCGGTTAGGTCAGCACCAATTCAGAGTTCTATACGCGCCAAGGGCTGCCTCGGCCGCACTCCTTCTGAACTGTTCCGGTACTGCTCTCCATAGCTTCTCTAGACAATGGGCACCTCCTTTCTGAATGTTTCGTGTGACCTCAGCCTGCCATAGATTCGGCAGATGTCAAAACAAAATCATGTGGTACTTGCGCTGAGTTTACGCACGATGATGCGGAAGGGCACAAGCGCCAGCAGCGCCAGCGACAATTTCACCATCCAGTCGGCCAGGGCCAGCGACACCCACAGTGGCGCCATCGGCCCGCTGCCCAGGAGCGGCAGCATCTCGCCGGCCCAGGAGACGTCATTGCCCGGCTCCAGCCAGCTCAGCGCGCCGGAGAAGGCGATGGTGAAGAACAGCGCGGTGTCGACGGAGGAGCCGACCAGCGTCGAGGCCAGCGGCGCGCGCCACCACTTGCCCTCGCGCAGGGCCGAGAACACGGCCACGTCGAGCATCTGCGCGGTCAGGAAGGCGAGGCCAGAGCCGAGCGCGATGCGCAGGGTGACGGCCGGATAGGTATAGCCGTCGCCTTGCAACATGATCTGGGTGCCGATCAGCGAGCAGATCACCCCGACGACAAAGCCGACGGCCACGATCCGCCGCGCCGCCGCCGCGCCATAGACGCGGTTCATCACGTCGGTGACGAGGAAGGCGATGGGATAGGTGAAGGCGCCCCAGGTCAGCCATTGGCCGTACAGGAATTGCACCAGGATGTTGGAGGCCACAACGACGGCGGCCATGGCAAGAATGCCGGGAAGGTAAGTGCGGGTCATTTTGGATCCGTTTTTTATACAAGGTCGCGGAGACTTGTTCCGCCGAAGCGAAAGACTGGCCCTCCTACACCGGCTGGGCTGCTGCTGCAAGGATTACATATCGCGGTTGCACGGCGCGACCAGTTGGCGGAGACGCGGGGGCGTGCGCTCCCGCCCGAAGACGGCGCATCTGCGATTGCGCCTTTTCGGTTGGGCCGGGCGCCGCTGGCGCGGCGCAGGGGGCGCATCCGGTCAGCGCGGCAATGCGTATTCCACCAGCTCTGTGCGTTGCAGGGGCAGGAAATTGTCGTCCGAGATCATGGTGGCGCGCAGCCCGCCCGTGGAGTCGCGCCAGATCGACAGCCCTTCGAGGTTGTCGTGGGTGCCGGCCGCAGTCTGAAACAGCGTGACCTCGTTCCCGGGCCCTTCCGCCGTGATGTCCCACCGGCGCAGGCGGCTGCGAAAGCCCAGCAGCGTCAGGTCGCGTTCCAGCAGGTAGAAACGCCCGTCGGGGCCGAAATCCGCATCCACCGGAAGAAATCCTCCGCGCGGCGGAAGGCTGAAGGGCCGTGACCACTTGCGCCCGTTCCAGCGCCAGACCGGGATCTGCCCCTGCTGGTCCAATGCCCGTTCGGGCAGCGTGTAGAGATGACCGTGCCGATCGATCGCCAGGGTTTCCAGCGACTTGTTGCGCGGCAGCTTGCGAAAGGCGCCGGGGCGGGGCAGCACCTCGGCCCGGTCCTGCGGGTGTTGATACCGTGCCACCCGCGCGGTGCCTTCAAACGAGATGTAGCGCACCCCGTCGGCGGCCACCGCGAGCCCTTCACTGTCACCGGAGGGGCCGTTCAGCACCTTGCCGCTCGAAGCGAGCAGCGGATGGGCGGCGGTGACCGAAATGGCGGCAATCTGGCCGTCGCGGCGGCGGATGCGACTGGTGACCAACGTCGCCCGGTCGCTGAGGGCGGTCAGCGCCTGTCCGTTGTCGCTCAGCTTCAGGGCCGAAAATCCGCCGAACCAAGGCTGCTTCAGGTGCCAGCTGTAGCTGCCCAGATACCGGGCCTGTTGCACCGCGGCGTCCGCCGGGCGCTTGGCGGCATAGGCGGCCGCCGCCAGCCCGGCCGCGGCCAGCAGTGGCAGGATCAGTTTGATTGCAGAACGGCGGCGCATTGCTGGGGCAGGTCCGAAAGGGTGTAATCACGTCTCGGTCTAGGCTTTGGAGCGCTGGGGTCAACCGGTTTCGGCGGCGGCGGGTTCAGGATATTGGCAACCCACTGCCGGGCTTCGGCGCAGCCATCGCCCTTGGGGGGCGGGGCTTGCTCGACACAGCCGCGCGCGCCGCGCGGGCAGTTCAGCCGCACGTGGAAGTGATAGTGGTGTCCCCACCAGGGCCGGATCTTGCGCAGCCAGTTGCGGTTGCCCCTCTCGTCATTGCACATCTGAACCTTGGCGCCGGGAAAGACAAAGATTCGCGCCACCCGCCGGTCCTTGGCGGCGGCCTTCAGGATTTCGTGGTGGGCGCGGGTCCAGCTGGAATTCACATAGGCGCCCTTGGCCCGCCGCATCGAGATCGAGGAGATGTTCTCGCGCGCCTTGCGGCTCAGGTTCAGGCGGTCTGCAGGGCGCATCCAAATGTCGATATCGAGCCCGATCTGATGGCTGCGGTGGCCCGACAGCATCGGCCCGCCGCGCGGCTGGCTGATGTCACCGATATAGAGCCCGTTCCAACCCCGCTGCCGGGCCGCGAACTGGCTCAGATCCTTGATGAAGTCGATCGTCTCGGGGTGGCCCCAGTTGCGGTTGCGGCTGAGGCGCATCGCCTGCCAGGTGGGGCCGGTCTCGGGCAGTTGCACAGCGCCGGCCACGCAGCCCTTGGAGTAGGAACCAAACGGCGCGGGCCGCTGCTGCGAGGCGTCCGGCTTGGCACCGAACAGCGCCTTGGCCGGGGTCTGCGCGCTTGCCGGAACCGCGAACCCGATCACCGACAGACAGATGGCAAGTAACAGTTTCACCCTTGGTCTCCTTCTCCATTTACCCAGAACAACAGGAACAGCCCGGCAGCAAACAGCGCGATCACCGGGGTGATCCCCAGCCGGGCGCTGCCGGTAACAGTGGTGGCGAGGCCAATCAGCGCCGGCGCGAGGAAGGCGGTGGCGCGGCCCGACAGGCCGTAGAGGCCAAAGCTCTCGGTCGCCTTCAGCGGGTCGGTGTGGCGCACCATCAGGCTGCGGCTCGCCGATTGCAGGATGCCGCCGAAACCGCCGATCAGCACGCCGCAGGCAAAGAACACCGCGTCCGGCAGCCTGGACCCCTCCGGTAGCGCGATGCCATAGATCTGCGTCCGCGACATGCTGACGATGGTCAGGCAGACCAGGCTCAGCACCAGGATCGACACCGTGATCACCGGCTTGGGGCCGAACCGCCGGTCCGCCTTGCCGCCCAGCCAGCAGAACACCGTGGCCGCCAGCGCCGCGACGATGCCGAAGACGCCGATCAGGGTGATCTGCCAGCCCAGCACCAGCTTGGCATAAACGCCGCCAAAGCCATAGAGCCCGTTCAGCGCATCGCGGTACAGCATCGACGAGCCGAGGTAGCTGGCAAGGCTGACGCGGTGGCGCAGGTTCTTTACCGATTGTACCACCAGCGCCACTGCCTGGCCCAGCGTGCCGCGCTGTCCGGTGGCGCGGCCTTCGCGCACCCACAGGAAATAGGGCACCATGAACAGGGCAAACCACAGCGCGGTGAACGGCCCCACCGCCCGGGTGCCCTCGCGCGCCGCCGGGTCCAGCCCGAACAGCGGGCTGAGACCGATCAGGGTCTTGCCGCTGGCCTGTTCGACAAACAGCAGGAGCATGATGAACAGCGACAGCACACCGCCGAGATAGCCGAAGGCATAGCCCGATCCCGACACATCCCCGACATCGTCGCGCCCGGCCAGCGAGGGCAGCTGCGCGTTGACGAAGATCAGCGCGAATTCGGCTCCGATGAAGCCGAGCCCGAAGCTGACCAGCATCCACCACAGGTTGCTGCCGCCGGGATCGGTGAACCACAGCCCTGCCGCGCCCAGCACATACATCGCCGAGAAGGCGAGGATCCATGGCCGCCGCCGCCCCGAAATATCGGCCAACGCCCCCATGAAGGGCGCGCCCAGTCCGATCATCAGCCCGGTCACCGTCAGGCACAGGGACCATATGGTCTGCGCCTCGGCCTTGGCGGCCTCTCCGGCAAGCCCCTGCGCGATGAAGTGGTCGGTGGCAACGGCTGCAAAGAACGGGCCGAAGACAAAGGTCACCAGCAGCGTGTGATAGGGCTGGCTGGCCCAGTCAAAGAACCACCACCCCCAGATCCGCTTGCGCGTGGATACCTGCTGCATACCCGGCCTCTTGTTATAGTTGCCTTCAGGTATGACAGCCGGGCAGGGGGTCAGGCAAGCCCGTCCTGCATCGGCGGCCAGGGTCGGCCGGCATCCGCTTCGCACCAGTCAAGGATCCATTTCGGCAACTCGGGCGATGGCGTGTCGGCCTGTCCCAGCGCCGCCAGCACCCGGGCGGGCGGCACGATGCCATTGCGGTCGGTGACCGCGGTGCGCAGCATCACGTGGCTGGCGCAGTCGCCGTTCTTCTTCCACATGGATTGCTCGACGTAGATGAACTTCTCGTCCCAGCCCGCGGCGCGGCTGCGCATCTCGAATTTCTCGAACCCGCGGATGCGGCGGCGATAGCGCACCGACGAACCCGCCACCGTCAGCCCCCAGCGGTTCTTCTTCAGCGCCCCGATCAGCCCGGCGCGCTGCGCCAGCATGGTGCGCCCCAGGTCATAAAGCGTCATTGTGCGGCCGTTGTTCAGCTCCATCCACATGTCCAGATCCCAGGGCCAGCAGATATGGTGCGAGACATGCAGGCCGGTGATCGGCAGCGGCTCCATCCGGCTGGCGAGAATGGTGTCCTTGATCAGACGGAAAATCGGGTACATCGGCACACGCTCCTTGATGAGATGTATCCGTGATGCCACCCGTTTACAGCCCGTCAACCGCAACCTTGCGGAACCCTTGCACATTTTGCGCTGTCTGCTTACCTGTGAGGCTGATTTAAAGAAGGAAACACAGATGGTCTCGCTGTTCCAAATCCTGATGCTGATCCTCGACATCGTCTGGTTCTTCATCATTGCCCATGTGATCATGAGCTGGCTCATCAACTTCCAGGTTCTGAACCTGCACCAGCAGCTGGTCGGGCAGATCTGGTACGGGCTGAACCGCATTCTGGAGCCGCTTTATGCGCCGGTGCGCCGGATCCTGCCCAACATGGGCGGTCTCGATCTGGCGCCGCTGGTGGTGCTGATCGCGGTCTACGCGCTGCGCATCATCCTGGTGAACAACGTCGCGGCGTTCTACTGACACTGCGCAAATGACGTACCGCCCGGCCGACAGGCCGGGCTGCACCCGACCCTCCCCACGGCAGGGTGCTTGCGCCGCCTCCCAGGCTCGGGCGCAGCCCTGAGCGTGAAAACGCCCCCTCAACGCCCCTTGCCGCCCCATGCCTCCTGTGGGATTGTGCCTGCCAAGCAAGAGCAGACACCACACCGAGGCCACCCGCCCCCATGATAGCCACCGCAGCCCTGCCAGGCGCGACCCCGATCCTGCGCGAGATCTTTGGCTTTGACGCCTTCCGCCCCGGTCAGGAGGAGATCGTCGACGCCGTCACCGCGGGCGAAAACGTGCTGGCGATCATGCCCACCGGCGGCGGCAAATCCCTGTGCTACCAATTGCCTGCCCTTTTGCGCGATGGCGTCACGGTGGTGATCTCGCCGCTGATCGCGCTGATGCGAGACCAGGTCCGCGCCCTGCAGGAGGCGGGTGTCACCGCCGGTGCGCTCACCTCCGGCAACACGGATGAGGAAACCGAAGCGGTCTGGAACGCCATCGAGGCAGGCGAGCTGAAACTCCTCTATATGGCGCCCGAGCGGCTCGCCTCGGGGGCGGCCATGGGCATGTTGCGCCGCATCGGTGTCAGCCTGATCGCGGTCGACGAGGCGCATTGCGTCAGCCAATGGGGCCATGACTTCCGCCCCGATTACCTGCGCATCGGCGAGTTGCGCCGCGCGCTGGACGTGCCGCTGGCCGCCTTCACCGCGACGGCGGATCAGGAAACCCGAGCGGAAATCGTCGAAAAGCTGTTCGATGGCGAGGCCCCCCGCAGCTTCCTGCGGGGCTTTGACCGGCCCAACATCCACCTCGCCTTTGCCGCCAAGGACAATCCCCGCCGCCAGATCCTCGAGTTCGCCGCCGCCCGCAAGGGGCAATCCGGCATCGTCTACTGCGGCACCCGCGCCAAGACCGAGGCGCTGGCGGCAGCGCTGCGCGAAGACGGGCATTCCGCTTGTTTCTACCACGGCGGCATGGAGGCTGAGGACCGCCGCATCGTCGAGACCCGCTTTGCGCGCGAGGACGGTCTGATCGTGGTGGCCACCGTCGCCTTTGGCATGGGCATCGACAAGCCCGACATCCGCTGGGTCGCCCACGCCGACCTGCCGAAATCCATCGAGGCCTACTACCAGGAAATCGGCCGCGCTGGCCGCGACGGCGCTCCCGCCGAAACCCTGACGCTGTTTGGCCCCGATGACATCCGCCTGCGCCGCACCCAGGTGGATGAGGGGCTCGCCCCGCCGGAACGTCGCGCCGCCGATCACGCCCGGCTGAACGCCCTCCTGGGGCTGGCCGAGGCGCTGCACTGCCGGCGCCAGAAACTGCTGGGCTATTTCGGCGAAGAGGCAGAGCCCTGCGGCAACTGCGACCTCTGTGATACCCCGGCGGATGTGTTCGACGGCACCACGGTGGTGCGCAAGGCGCTCTCGGCCGTGCTCAGGACCGAGGAGTGGTTCGGCTCCGGCCATCTGATCGACATCCTGCTTGGCGTCGACAACGACCGCATCCGGGCCAAGCGTCATGACCAGCTGTCGGTCTATGGCTGCGGCAAGGAATTCGGCAAACGCCAGTGGCAGGCGGTGTTCCGCCAGATGATGGGCTACGACCTGTTGCGCCCCGACCCGGAACGCCATGGCGCGCTGCGCTTTACCGAGGCTGCGCTGCCGATCCTGCGCGGCGAGCAGACGATCGAGCTGCGCCGCGACACCATAAAGTCGGCCGACCGCCGCCCGGCGGTGAAGGCGCTGGTGTCCGAGGAAGACGCGCCGCTCTTGTCGGCGCTCAAGGCCAAGCGCCGCGCGCTGGCCGAGGCGCAGAAAGTGCCGGCCTATGTGATCTTCCCCGACCGCACCCTGATCGAGATGGCCGAGAGGCGGCCCGACACCCTCGACCAGATGGCGCGGATCAGCGGTGTCGGCGCCAAGAAGCTGGAACGCTACGGCGATGATTTCCTCGGTGTCATCACCGGCGCGGTTGAGCAGCTGCATCCGGCGCGGCGCAAGCTGGCCGGGCGCGATGCGGGCTCCGCCTATGACCGGCTTCTGGAGGTGCAGGCGCAGCTGGCCCGCGGTGAATGCGGCACGCTGAAGCCGCTGACCTGCTCGGCCTCGCTTCTGGCCAAGGTTGCGCAGATGCGCCCCGATGACGAGGCCGGGCTGACCCGGCTGCTGGGAGAGCGCCGCGCGGAACGTTTCGCATCGGCGTTTCTGGACGTCTTGCGCGGCGCGGGATAAGATCGCGCCAAGGATCATAGGGCAGATATTCGGGGGCAGACATGCTGGTAGTGACCTCTCCGGCCAAGAAGCTGGACTGGGCGGAACGGGATCAGGACATGACCTGGCCCGCGCTGCATGACGACGCGGTGGCGCTGGCAGAGGTGGCACGCGCGCTGACGGTGGCCGAACTGATGAAGCTAATGCACATCAGTCTTGATCTGGCGCAGCTGAATTACACGCGTTTTCAGGAGTTTGCCGCAGACCCCGCGACGGAGACCACCCGACCGGCAGTGCTGGCCTTTGCCGGTGACACCTACCAGGGGCTGGAGGCCGCCTCGCTGGATGCGGAGGAACTGGCCTGGGCGCAGGACCACCTGCGCATCCTGTCGGGTCTTTACGGCGTGCTGCGGCCGCTGGACGCGATGCAGCCCTACCGGCTGGAGATGGGCTCGCGTCTTAAAAATCCGCGCGGCAAGAACCTGTACGAATACTGGGGCAGCCGGATTTCCGAGGCGCTGAACGAACAGGCCGCCGCCACCGGCGCCCAGGTGCTGGTGAACTGTGCCAGCCAGGAGTATTTCGGCGCGGTGGACCTGTCGGCGCTGAAGCTGCGGGTGGTGACGCCTGTGTTCATGGAAGACAAGAACGGCACGCCCAAGGTGGTCAGCTTCTACGCCAAGCGCGCCCGTGGCGCGATGGCGCGCTACATCATTCAGCACCGCCTGAACGACGCCGCCAGCCTCAAGGATTTCGACGCTGGCGGTTATGCCTATCAGCCGGATCTGTCGGAACCGGACAAGCCGGTTTTCCTGCGCCGCGCTTGACCCGCAGGGGCGGGTCGCCTCCCGCCCGGTCCGCCGCATTCAGGGAATGCAACGTCCCGGTTGGGCCCGGCAGCGCGCCTTGCGCGCTGCCGGGCCCAAGGCCGCACAAGGGGCGTGTCGGCGCAGCCGATGCGCCCGCGGGCGCGGGAGAATTTCGGAAAACCGAGAGAACAAGCGCGGCTGCAGCGACGCGACGTGGGCTGAGGCCTCACGTTGTTTGCGCACCATTGCCGCTGGGCCGCGTGCGGGGCGGGATGCAATCCTGCCGTTGTAATGTCGTGCCGGACGCCGCCAGACGCCGAAATTCACGTCGCTGGAGGTCAGGAGGCTTCGGCAGCCGCGGGCGGCGTGGCGGGCGTGAGGGGCAGCGCGTCGGCGGGCGCAAAGGCGTGCAGCTTCTCGTGAATCAGCGCCTTGCGGAGCGGTTTGGTCAGGTAGTGGTCCAGACCGGCGGCCAGGATCGCGTCTGAATCGCCCGTCATCGCATGTGCGGTCAGCGCCACGATCGGCACATGGCCCCCGGTGTCCGCCTCGATCTTGCGGATTTCGACCGTGGCCTCCTTGCCGTCCATCATCGGCATCGAGATGTCCATGAAGACCAGATCAGGCTCGAACGCC
This sequence comes from Leisingera sp. S2M4, assembly GCF_055398055.1. Classification (NCBI taxonomy): domain Bacteria; kingdom Pseudomonadati; phylum Pseudomonadota; class Alphaproteobacteria; order Rhodobacterales; family Roseobacteraceae; genus Leisingera; species Leisingera sp. S2M4. Next base: position 1,358,950 of record NZ_AP040861.1, on the reverse strand, counting down.
TTGAACGCTTCCACCGCCTCGATCCCGTTGTTGGCAAATCGCAGCTCGATATCGAGGTCCTTGACCATTTTGCGAAACACCAACTGGTTGGTCTTGTTGTCCTCGGCGGCCAGCACCCGCATGCGGCGCAACACCGGCGCGGGCGCGTCCGGTGCGTTGTCCGCCTGCGGCGGAGTGGCCTGCAGCGCGGTGACATCCTCTGCGGATTGGTCGCGCTGACCGGGCCCCGTGTTGTCCGCGTGGTCCTGCGTGGCGCCTGCCGCAGCTGGCGTTGCCTGCTGTTCCCCATGCGGGTCGGGGGTGTCGCAGGCCGGTGCCGCGGCCTCCCGGCCCAGCCGGGCGAGATGGTCGAACAGGTCCGAGCGCGGCGTCGGATATTGCAGAATGCCGCTGACCAGATCCCCCACCTGCAGCCCGTTGCAGGCCTGCGGGCTGGAGTTCAGCAGCAACAGGGGCACATGGTGCCGCGGGCCGGATTTGAGGTCACGGGCTAGCTCCACCCCGTCCAGCGCGGGGGGATTATGTCCGCTGATGACCAGGTCGATATCCTTGCCGATCGCCGCCCTCGCAGCGGCAGCATTGTCGGCCGTCGTCACCTGGATGCCCAGCATCAACAGGTGTTTCTGCAGGATTTCGCGGTTCAGCGGCCGGTCGTCGACCAGCAGCACATGGCGCAGCGTCTCTGGCAGTTCCGGCAGCGTGTTGCCACCATCGCCCTCCAGCGGCAGCGGCACCCGCAGCCCAAAGCAGGAGCCCTTGCCCTCTTCGCTGTCGACCCAGATCTCACCGCCCATCAATTCGATCAGCCGCTTGGAGATCGCCAGACCCAGTCCGGTGCCCTCGAACTTGCGGTTGCGCTCGTCCTCGACCTGGTTGAATTCGCCAAAGATGTGGTCGACCTTTTCGGCGGGGATGCCGATTCCGGTGTCTTCGATGGTGATATGCACCGAGCAGATCTCGCTGTCGGGCGCGCTGATGCCGGTCACCCGCAGCGTGACGTGCCCTTCCTTGGTGAATTTCACCGCATTGCCCGCCAGATTGGTCAGCACCTGGCGGATCCGGCCGGGATCTCCGGTGAACCGGGTCGGCAGGAACAGGTCGTAATCCACCACCAGCGCCAGCCCCTTGTCGCGCGCAGTGGGTTGCAGCAGCATCACCACCTCATGCAGGCAGCGCTCCAGATCGAAGGGCTCGGGGTGCAGCTCCAGCTTGTCGGCCTCGATCTTGGAGTAGTCGAGCACGTCGTTGATGATGACCAGCAGCGCCTCCCCCGAGCTCTTGATGGTATCGGCATAAAGCCGCTGCTCCTCGTCCAGGCCGGTGTCGCTCAGCAATTCGGCCATGCCCACGACACCGTTCATCGGGGTGCGGATTTCGTGGCTCATGTTGGCAAGGAAGGCAGACTTGGCCCGGTTGGCCTCCTCGGCGCGGGCGCGGGCTTCGCGCAGCTCATGCTCGTGCCGCACGGTCGAGGTGATGTCCAGCGCCAGAGACACCATGTCACCGCCGTGGCCGCGCTGGTCGATCAGCCGCAGATAGCGTTCGTCCCACAGCTGAACCATGATCGGCGCGGGCGAATCCGACAGCCAGCGATCCGTCATCATGTCGCGCCAGGCATCGGCGGCCAGTTCGCCCGTGTTGACCAGCCCTTCGTCGGTCATCAATTGCAGGATCCGCATGTAGGAGATCCCCGGCGCCACCTCCTCGAGGCCGTCAAAGATGTTCAGGTAGGCGGTATTGGCGCCGATCAGCTTGCTGTTGGAATCAAAGAAGGCAAAGCCGTCCTGAAAGGCCTGGATCGAATGCCACAGCCGCCGCTCGGCGGTTTCGATCTTCTCGTTGGCGGTGGTGAGGTCTGATTTGACCTTGGCGTTTTCGTCGCGGACGGTGGCGACCTCGGCCTGTGTCTGGCCGATCTGTTTGGTCAGTGCCAGTGCGTGGCGGCCCAGCTTGCGATTGGCAGCGGACAGTTCGGCCTGCTTCAGTTCAAGCAACCGTTCTGCGGCCAGTCTTGCTCGCCGCTCCTCCGCCAATTTTTCAGCAAGGCTCATCCCTGCAAACTCCGGCAATCTATTAACATCAAACGTCGCACGGGAAAAATCCGCGTCCGCAAGCAGGAATGCTGCTCTCTTGGTGTTACGCCGGGGAATCTTGCCATGACGTTAAGCGCGTGCCAGCCTGTCGCCAGTTTTGGAGGGTGCCATGCCGCGTTTGTTTGCTTTATTTTTCTTCTGTCTTGCCGCGAAACTGTTTGTATCACCTGCCGTTGCGAGTGATCCCGCCCTGCCGGATTTTCGTTACAAGTCCTTTGCCAACAAGGATTTTTACGGTGCGGACCTGCAACCGCTCTTTGATAGCGATATCATGTCCTGCGCGCGCGCCTGTTCGGCCCAGACAGAGTGTGTCGGATTTGTTTTCAACCAACGCACAAATTCCTGCTTTCCCAAGTCCGCAATGCATCAAGCCAGCCCCTTCGACGGGGCGATGGCGGTCCTGAAACAACCGGTTGAGCAGGCACAGAAAGCGGCCGCCGACCAGCGTGCAGCCCGTCTCGGGGCGGCGGCTGCGGCGGATCTCGAGCGGGTCGGCCGCCAGGCACAGATGCTGGGGCTGCGCTATCCCCTGGCCACCACCGATCCGGCCGAGGCCGCCGCGGCCGCCCGCGCCCGGATTGCTGCGGGCGATGCGCTGGGGGCGCTGTACTGGATGGGGCAGGCGGTGGTGCTGTCGGACAGCGCCGATGACTGGAACCGCTTTGCCGCCTACCACCTGCGTGCTGCCCGCGACGCCGCCAGCCGCTCGGCGCGCAACCGCCACAACGAGGACGCCTATCTCGCGGCCCTGAACAGCTACCTGCGCGCCGCGGCGCCTGCGGGGCAGGCCGACGCCCTTGCCCTTGCTGCCGACGCACAGGAGGCCCGCGGTCACGGGAGGGACATGCTGCATCTCCTGCGCCTGGCCGAGGACACCGCGCCGGGCCTGCTGCCCGCAGAACGGCTGGAGGCTGCGATTGCCAAATACGGCTTCCGCGTCACCGGCTCCTCGGTTGAAAGCGACAGCGCCGCGCCGCGGATCTGCGCCGAGTTCAGCGAGGATCTGGAACAGGCGGGCACCGAGTATGAAAACTACGTGCGTCTCGACGGCGCGGCGCTGGCGGTCACCGTCTCGGGGCGGCAGCTGTGCCTCGACGGTGCCGAACATGGCCAGCGCTACCGCATCACCCTGCGCCGCGGCCTGCCCGCCGCCAATGGCGAGCAGCTCTACAAGGATACCGAGCTGACCCATTACGTGCGCGACCGTGCCCCCCAGGTGCGCTTTCCGGGTCGTGCCTATGTGCTGCCCGCGGGCGGCGAGGCAGCCGTGCCGGTGGAGACCGTGAACCTGACCGGGCTGGACCTGCGCCTGCGCCGCGTCAGCAGCCGCAACGTGCTGCGCACCCTGCAGGAGGGCTATTTCGCCCGTCCGCTGTCGCAATGGCAGGAGGATCACTTTGCCGCCGAGATCGCCGAGGACATCTGGCAGGGCAGCGCCGAGGTGGACAGCGCGCTCAACCAGGTGATGACCAGCCGCCTGCCGCTGGAGCAGGCGCTGGCGGGGCAGAAGCCGGGTCTCTACGCGCTCAGCGCGCGGGTGCCGGGGAGCGACCCGCAGGAGGACGCAGGGGCCACCCAGTGGTTCGTGATGACCGCGCTGGGTCTCAGCACCCTGTCGGGCAGCGACGGGCTGCATGTGCAGGTGCAGGGGCTGGCCGATGCCGCCCCGCGCCCGGGTGCCGAGGTCAGCCTGATCTCCGCCGCGAACGAGGTGATGGCGACCGAGGTCAGCGACGCCAGCGGCTATGTCCGCTTTGCGCCCGGTCTGATCCGCGGCAGCGGCGGCGCGGCCCCTGCGCTGGTCACAGCCCGCACCGGGGATGCGGCGGAGGAGACGGATTTCACCTTCCTGTCGCTGACCGATGCCGCCTTTGATCTGTCCGACCGCGGCGTGGCCGGACGGCCCGCGCCGGGGCCGGTGGACGTGTTCCTTGCGATCACCCGCGATGCCTTCCGCGCGGGCGAAACCGTGCATGTCACCGCGCTGGCCCGCGACAGCCGCGCGCAGGCCATCGAGGGCCTGCCGCTGACCGCCGTGCTGAAACGCCCCGACGGGGTGGAATACAGCCGCCAGACCTCCGCCCGCGGGCACCAGGGCGGCCATGTCTTTGCGCTGGCCACCGATGCCGCCGCCCCGCGCGGCACCTGGCGGGTGGAGATCCTCTCCGACCTCAGCGCGCCGCCGCTCGCCAGCCGCCAGATCCTGGTCGAGGACTTCCTGCCCGAGCGTATAGATTTCACGCCCCAAGTCGCGAATGCCGATGCGCTGCAGCCCGGCGGCGCTGCCCGGCTGTCGCTGCAGGCCGACTACCTGTTCGGCGCGCCCGGCGCCGGGCTGAAGATCGAGGGCGAGCTGCGCCTTGGCGCCGCTGACACGCTGGCGCAGTGGCCCGGCTACCGCTTTGGCCGCTATGACGAGCCCGCCGCGGTGCAGACCGAATATTTCGGCGGCGCGCAGACCGGCCCGGACGGCAGCGCCGCCCTGCAGGTGCCGCTGCCCGCCCGCCTGCCCGCCGAGGGCAAGCCGCTGACCGCCACCCTGATCACCCGCGTCGCCGATGGCTCTGCCCGCCCGGTGGAGCGCAGCCTCGAGCTGCCGGTGCGCCCCGCAGGCCCGGTGATCGGCATCAAGCCGCAGTTTGACGAGGTCGCCGCCGAAGGCTCCGAGGCCGGGTTCGAGCTGATCGCCCTGTCGCCGGACCTCGAACCGGTGCCGATGCGGGTGAAATGGACCCTGAACCGGGTCGAGACCCGCTACCAGTGGTATCAGCTCTACGGCAGCTGGAACTGGGAGCCTGTGACCCGCCGCAGCCGCATCGCCACCGGCGAGGCGCAGCTGGGCACCAACCCCCTGCCGCTGGCGCAGCCGGTGGACTGGGGCCGGTACGAACTGGTGGTGGAGCGCCTCGACGGTGCCTATGCCGCCGCGGCCTATGATTTCTACGCGGGCTGGTACGCGCCCGCGGGCAGCAGCGAAACCCCCGCCCGGCTGGAACTGTCGCTGGACCGCGAAACCTACGCCCCCGGTGAGACCGCCCGGCTGCGCATCGTGCCGCCCGCCGCCGGCACCGCGCTGGTCTCGGTGATGTCGGACCGGCTGATCCACCGCATGGCAGTGGAGGTCGGCGCAGGTGAAACCGTGATCCCGCTGGAGGTGACCGCCGACTGGGGCAGCGGTGCCTATGTCAGCGCCACGGTGATCCAGCCGGTTGCGGGCAAGACCGGCCGCAGTCCGCTGCGCGCGCTGGGGCTGGCCCATGCCGCCGTTGCCCAGCCCGGCCAGCAGCTCTCGGTCACGATCGACGTGCCGGATGTGGTCCGCCCGCGCAGCACCCAGACCGCCCAGCTGCGCGTCGAAGGTGCCGCGGCGGGAGAGGAGGTCTGGCTCACCGTGGCGGCAGTGGATGTCGGCATTCTCAACCTCACCGGCTTTGCCAGCCCCGATCCCAGCGCCCACTACCATGGCCAGCGTCGGCTTGGGATGGAGCTGCGCGATGTCTACGGCCGCCTGATCGACCCCGGCAACGGGGCGATGGGGCGGATCCGTTCGGGCGGCGATGCGGACAGCGGCATGAAGATGCAGTCACCGCCGCCGACGCAGGATCTGGTGGCGCTGTTCTCCGGCCCCGTGCAGGTCGGCGCCAATGGCGAGGCGTCCTTCCCCATGCAGCTGCCGGCCTTCAATGGCACGCTGCGGCTGATGGCGGTGGCGTGGTCGGGCAAGGCCGTGGGCCAGGCCGAGGCCGACATGCTGGTGCGCGACCCGGTGGTGGTCACCGCCGCGCTGCCGCGCTTCCTCGCCCCCGGCGACAGCAGCCGCGCGCGGATCGAGATCGTCCACGCCGACGGCCCGGCGGGTGCGATGGCGCTTTCTGCCAAAGCTGCGGGCGGGCTGGCGCTGGGCGGTCTGCCTGCCTCCGTCACCTTGGCCGAACAGGGCAAGGCGGTGCTGGAGCTGCCGATCACCGCGCAAACCGTGGGCGACCACACGCTGGCTCTGACGCTCACCACCCCGGACGGGCAGCAGCTGCGCCAGGAGCTGCGGCTGCCGGTGCGCGCCAATGATCCGGTGGCGGCGCAGACCCGCCGCTTCACGCTGGCAGGCGGCGACAGCTTCCTGTTCAGCAAGGATGTCTTTGTCGGCCTGCGCCCCGGCACCGCGCGCGCCACGATCTCGACCGGGCCGTTGGCGCGGTTCGACGTGCCGGGGCTGCTCGCCGAACTCGACCAGTATCCCTATGGCTGCACCGAACAGGTGGCCTCGCAGGCGATGCCGCTGTTGTACCTCAGCAGCGTGGCCAAGGCCGCGGGGCTGGGCGACGGCCCGGCGGTGAACGCGCGCATCGAGGCCGCCATCCGCAAGGTGCTGACTCGCCAGGCCCCCAACGGCGCCTTCGGCCTGTGGCAGGCCGAGAGCGGTGAGTTCTGGCTTGATGCCTATGCCAGCGACTTCCTCAGCCGCGCGCGGGCGCAGGGGCATGAGGTACCGCCGCAGGCCTTTGCCCAGGCGATGGACAACCTGCGCAACCGCATCAACTATGCCCCCGACTTCGACCGCGGCGGCGCGGATATCGCTTATGCGCTGCTGGTGCTGGCCCGTGAAGGCGCCGCGCAGATGGGTGATCTGCGCTATTATGCGGACGTGAAGGGCGATGCCTTCGCCACCCCGCTGGCCGCGGCCCAGCTAGGCGCGGCGCTGGCGGCCTATGGCGATCAGCGCCGCGCGGACCGCATGTTCGCCCGCTCCGCACAGATGATTGCAACCGAAGGGCAGGGCGACAGCCGTCTCTGGCGCGCTGATTTCGGCACCGGTCTGCGCGACACCGCAGGCGTACTGGCGCTGGCGGCCGAGGCCGGATCCGAGGCGGTGGACCGCGCGGCCTTCACCGCCCGCCTGGCCGCTGCCGAGGGCCGCCGCTCCACCCAGGAGGCTGCCTGGACGCTGCTTGCCGCCCACGCCCTGACCCGCACGCCCGAGGATTCCGGCCTCTTGGTCAACGGCCAGCCGGTGTCGGGGCCGTTCGTTCATGCCTCGGACGGGGCGCAGGTGCAGGATCTGGCGCTGACCGCCGCCAGCGGCCGCAGTGCCGAGATCACCCTGACCACCCTCGGCGTGCCCGAGGCGCCGCTGCCCGCGGGCGGCATGGGCTATACGATCAGCCGCAGCCACTACACGCTGGAGGGCGAGCCTCTGGACCTGCAAACGCTGGAAGTCGGCACCCGATTCGTCACCGTGCTGGAGGTCACCCCGCATGAGGAAACCGGCGCGCGGCTGATGGTCAATGACCCGCTGCCCGCCGGGGTGGAGATCGACAATCCCAACCTGCTGCGTTCCGGCGATCTGCGTGATCTGGACTGGCTGAAGCCCGCCGCCGCCACCCATGCCGAGTTCCGCAGCGACCGCTTCCTGGCGGCGCTGGACCTGCGCGAGGCCAAGCCGGTGACGCTGGCCTATATCGCCCGGGCGGTGACGCCGGGCGACTTTCACCACCCCGCCGCCTCGGTCGAGGACATGTACCGCCCCGCCTTTCGTGCCCGCACCGGGACCGGGCGCGTGGAAGTCAGGTGAAACGCCTGTTCAACAGAGCCAAGGGCAGCGCCCGGCCCTGGGAGGGGGCGAAGCGCCCTCCCGTGGGGAGGGCCGGGCGCTGCCCGGCCTATCGGCCGGGCGGGCCGCTGCGATGGTGTGCGGTTCTTTTGACTGTGCTCTGCCTGTCTGTCTTCATCGCGGGGCGCGCCTTCGACGCCTGGATCGACCGCACCGACCTCCCCCTCACGCTCACCGAAACCTCCACCGAAGTCCTTGACCGCAACGGCCGGCTGCTGCGCGCCTATCCGGTGGAGGACGGCCTCTGGCGGCTGGCGGTGCGGCCCGATCAGGTCGACGCTGATTTCCTCGCCATGCTGCTGCGTTACGAGGACAAGCGGTTCTACGACCACGCCGGCGTTGATCCTCTGGCACTGATCCGCGCCGCGGGCCAGGCGCTGGGCAGCGGCCGCGCGGTCTCCGGCGGCTCGACCCTGACCATGCAGGTGGCGCGGCTGCTGGAGGACGGCACCACCGGTCGCTGGGCGGGCAAGCTGCGCCAGATGCGGGTGGCGCTGGCGCTGGAGCGCCGCCTCAGCAAGCCGCAGATCCTCACGCTCTACCTCACCCACGCGCCCTACGGCGGCGCGGTCGAGGGCATCCGCGCCGCCGCTCTGGGCTGGTTCGGCACGGAACCTGCGCGCCTCACCCCGGCCGAGGCGGCCCTGCTGGTGGCGCTGCCGCAATCGCCCGAGCGCCGCCGCCCGGACCGCTTTCCCGAAGCCGCCGCGCAGGCCCGTGACCGGGTGCTGGCGCGGATGCAGCGCCAGGGACTGCTGAGCGCGGAACAGGCCGAGGCCGCCCGCCGCACCCCGCTGCCGCACCGTCTGGCGGCGCTGCCGCAGCTGGCGCCGCATCTGGCCGATCACGTGACCGCCGCCCGCCCCGGCCTCCGCAGGCTGCAGCTGACGGTGGACCGCCAGACGCAGGCGCGGATGCAGCTGCTGCTGGCCGACGCGGCCCGGCAGGGCGGCCCGCACCTTTCGGCGGCGCTGATTGCGGCCGATCACCAGACCGGCGAGGTGCTGGCCATGGTCGGCTCCCCCGATTACAGCGCCACCGCGCGGCGCGGCTTTGTCGACATGACCCGCGCCATCCGCTCGCCCGGCTCGACCCTGAAACCGCTGGTCTACGGGCTAGCCTTCGACCAGGGGCTGGCGCATCCCGAAACCCTGATCCATGACGGGCCGGTGAATTTCGCAGGTTACGCGCCGCAGAACTTCGACGGTGCCTTCCGCGGCGATATCCGCCTGCGCGAGGCGCTGCAGCAATCGCTCAACATTCCCGTGGTGAAACTGACGCAGGAGCTTGGCCCGGCCCGCCTGCTGGGTGCGCTGCGGGCGGGCGGCGCGGAGGCGCAGCTGCCCGGCGGCGGCGCGCCGGGGCTGGCGCTGGCGCTGGGCGGCGTCGGGGTCAGCCTGGCGGATCTGGTGCAGCTTTACGCCGGGCTGGCGGCAGGCGGGCAGGGGCCGGGGCTGCAGGTGCTGCAGGGCGAAACGTCCGCCGCCCCCGCGCGGCTGATGTCACCCGAGGCGGCCTGGCACCTGGGCGACATCCTGCGTGGCCTGCCGGTGCCGCCGGGCGCGCGCGCGGGCAGCATCGCCTATAAGACCGGCACCTCTTACGGCCACCGCGACGCCTGGGCGATCGGCTGGGACGGCCGCCACGTGATCGGCATCTGGATGGGCCGCGCCGACGGCACGCCGGTGCCGGGCATCTTCGGCGGCGACCTGGCCGCCCCGGTGCTGTTCGAGGCCTTCGGCCGCCTGAAGTCGGCGCTGGAGCCGCTGCCGCCGCCGCCCCCCGCCACGCTGATCGTCAGCGCCGCCGAGCTGCCGCCGCCGCTGCGCCGCTTCCGGCCCCGGGACGCCGCCTTTGCCGCCGATGCCGCTGCGCCCGAGCTGATCTTCCCGCCGCAGGGCGCCCGGCTGGCGCTGGCGGGCGGCGAACTGACGCTGAAGCTGCGTGGCGGCACCGCGCCGTTTCTGGTGCTGGCCAATGGCGCGCCGGTGCTCAGCGGCGCGCGCAGCCGGGAGATCAGTCTGCCCAGCCCCGGCGCCGGATTTTCTTCGCTGGTGGTGGTGGATGGGGCAGGCCGCTCCGACCGGGTAGACCTGCGGATCGATTGACGACAACCCGACAGGATCTGGCTCGGCGGTGGAGAGGTATTTCGCTTCGGGCTTTGCCCGAAGCGATCCGCGCCGCGCCTTTGGCGCGGCGCGCGGCCCAACGGCACAGGGCGGCCCGCAGGGGCGCCCGCTGCGGGCGGGAGCCCCACCGCCAGAAATGACACAATGCAGCGGAGGGGAGGGCGTTACCGCCGCCCTTCGCGCAGCCAGCCTGCGGTGATGAAGAACGCCGCCAGCAGCAGCGCCAGCCAGCCGGGCAGCAGCGGCGCCTGGCTGACCGAAAGCGTCTCGTAAGCCTCGCGCGGGGTGAGGCCGATCCAGCCGCGCCCGGCTGCGGGACGCCCCGCGCGGGTGTTACGCAGCGACGGCAGCCCGTCCTCCAGCCGCAGAATGCCGCCGCGCCAGGGTGCCAGCACCGGCGCCAGCACGTCTCCGGTGGCCAGCGTCTGCTCGAACTCCCGCGGCGCGGCGGGGCCAAGGCCGACAACCGCGCTCTGGTCGCCGTCCTGCAGCCGGTACAACCCCTGTTCTGGCCCCTCGTAGCGCGCCTCCCACTGGCCCGGCGCGGTCTCGCGCAAGTTCAGCTCCACCGTGCTGCCATCAGGATTGGTCACCGTCACTGGCCCGGCCTGCGGCGCCAGCGTGCGGCGCAGGATCCGCATGCGCTGGCCCGTGGTCTCGGCCCACAGCGCCTCTTCCTCCAGCTCCGGCTCCTTCATCATCCAATGCGCCAGCCGCCGCAGCAGCTCCAGCTGCGGCCCGCCGCCCTCGTAACCGCGGCTCCACAGCCAGGCGTGGTCCGAGGCCAAGAGCGCCACCCGCCCTTCCCCGACCCGGTTCAGCACCAGGAGGGGGCGTTCATCAGCGCCGCTCATCAGCACCTGGCCCTCGGGCGTGCGCAGGTCGATCTGGCGCAGCCAGCGGCCCCAGTCCCCGGCGCCCTCCAGGCCCGAGGTCACCGGATGCTGGCGCCCCAGATCGGTCACGGCAGGGCGGAAGGCCTGCTCCAGCACCCGCGCCGACGGCTCGGCCGGCAGGATCAGCGACAGCGGCGAGCGGTAGATGCTGTCGGCGCTGGCAAAATCCGGCCCCGCCGCCACCAGCACCGCGCCGCCGCCCATCGCGTAATTGGCCACGTTGTCGAGGTAGATCGCGGGCAGGATGCCGCGCCGCTTGTAGCGGTCAAAGATGATGAGGTCGAAATCCTCGATCTTCTCCAGGAACAGCTCGCGGGTGGGGAAGGCGATCAGCGACAGTTCCTCAACCGGCACCCCGTCCTGTTTCTCGGGGGGGCGCAGGATGGTGAAATGCACCAGGTCCACGGCGCTGTCGGATTTCAGCAGGTTGCGCCAGGTGCGCCCGCCGGCATGCGGCTCGCCCGACACCAGGAGCACCCGCAGCCGGTCGCGCACGCCGTTGATCTGCACCAGGGCGGAGTTGTTGCGCGCGGTCAGCTCGCCCGGCTCTTCCGGCACGCTGAAGCGGATCACGTTGCGACCGCCATGCTGCAGCACCATCGGCAGCTCGAAATCGACGCCCACCGGCAGGGTAAAGCGCTGCGGCGCGCCACCCGCAACGGAAACCTCCAGCACCGCCAGGCCGCGCTCCGAGGGCGCAGCCCCCTGGTCCTCGATCCGCAGCGTCAGCGTGACCGGCTCGCCGATGATGCCAAAGCCCGGCGCGTTCTTCACGATCAGGCGGCGGTCCCAGTCGTCCTCGCGGCCCGACAGCAGCAGGTGCATCGGCGCGGGCAGGTCCAGCGGCGGCTCGGCGTCATGCACCTGGCCGTCGCTCAGCGCGATGATGCCGGCCACCCGCGCGCGCGGCTCATCCGCCAGCGCCTGGGCAATGGCGCCCATCAGCCGCGTGCCTTCGTCGCCGACGCCATCCGGCACGGTGATCCAGCGCACATCGGTGCCGGGGCGGGCGTCCAGCGCCGCCTTCAGCTCCGCTCGCGCCTCGGCCATCTGCTGCGGGCGATCGCCCAGCTGCTGGCTGGCGGTCTGGTCCTCGGCGACGATGACGATGTCATCCAGCGCAGCGCGGTCCTCGCTCTGATGCACCGGTCCGCTGAGGGCGGCCAGCAGCACCAGCGCCGCCAGCGCCCGCAGGCCCCAGCCCGGCAGCCGCTTCCACAGCGCCAGCAGCAGCGCCGCCAGCGTCACCGCGACGGCAGCCCAGAGCACCGGCCAGGGCACCAGCGGGTCGAACAGGATTGTCTGTGTCATCGCGCGCGCCCCTATTGCCCCAGCCGGTCCAAAAGGGCCGGCACATGTACCTGGTCGGATTTGTAGTTGCCGGTCAGCACATGCATCACCAGGTTGACGCCAAAGCGGAAGGCCAGCTCGCGCTGCCGCTCGCCGGCATAGCCGCGCCCGACCGGCAGCAGGGGCCGCCCGTTGCCGTCAACCGCCCAGGCCGCGGCCCAGTCATTGCCGCCGATCACCACCGGCGTCACCCCGTCGTTGAGGTTGCGGAAGGGGATCCCCTCGGCCTGCTCGGCATCCGGGGGCGCGGCCTCGACCCAGACCGGGCCACGGGTGTGGCGGCCGGGGAAATCCTGCAGCAGGTAGAAGGCGCGGGTCAGCACATGGTCTGGCGGCACCACCTCCAGTGGCGGGATGTCCAGCGGCAAAGCAATCTGTTGCAGCCGCCGCGCCGCCGGGCTGCTGGCACCAGCGCCCGCGAGATCCGCGTCGCGGGTGTCGAACAGGATCATGCCGCCCGCCCGCAGGTAGGTGTTCAGCTTGGCATAGGCCGCCGCCGAGGGCAGCGGCTGGTCGCGGGTAACCGGCCAGTAGAGCAACGGAAAGAACGCCAGCTCATCGCGCTCCAGATCGACGCCCGCTGGTTCGGCCGGCTCGACAGAGGTGCGGAAGAACAGCGTGTCGGACAGGCCGCGCAGGCCGGCGGCGGCGATGCGGTCGACCTCGGCGTCGCCGGTCAGCACATGCGCCAGCACCAGCTCGGCCGCCAGATCTGCGGCCCGGGCATCCTCGGCGGCGGAGGACGGCGGTGCGGCTGCCTGCTGTGCGCGCGCCTCCTGCGGCGCTGTCGCGGCAGCCAGCGCCAGCGCACCCGCCAGCATCAGTGCCGCGCGGCGCGGCGCCAGCAGGCCGGAGACCAGCAGCGTGCCCAGCACGTCCAGCGCCAGCAGCGCCAGCGCCAGGGTCAGGAAGGCGCCGCCCAAGGGCTGTTCCTGCGGCGCGCCATAGGCGCTGACGTCCACCGTGGCAGGCCAGCGCGCCGCCTGCAGCGCGTCGTCGGGGCGCAGCACGTTGCGCGCCAGCACCCGCCGCCCGCCGGAGTAGACGCCGGGGCGCAGCTCGGGACCAGCGGCGGCGGCCACCAGGTCCGGCCCCTTGACCCCCGGCAGCGTGCCCGCGGTTTCGCTGCGGCCAAAGCCGTCCAGCACCTCGACCGGGGTCCAGGTGGTGCCCTCCAGATCCTCGGCGCTGGGAACTGCGGCAGAGGAAGACACCGCCAGCCGCTCCAGCATCGACACGAACAGGCCCGACAGCGGCAGGCTGCTCCATTCCGCGTTGGCGGTCACGTGGAACAGCACCACCTGGCCCTGTCCCAGCGTCTTGCGGGTGACCAGCGGGGTGCCGTCGGCCAGCTCGGCGATCACCCGCTCGGCCAGCTGCGGATCGGGCTGCGCCACCACCTGCGAGGTGACCGCGACTTCATCCGGCACCTCCAGCCCGTAAAAGGGCGAGCCTTCCGCGAAGGGCGCCAGCGTCTTCGGTTCGCCCCAGCTCATGGCGCCGCCGATGCTGCGGCCGCCGATGCGCAGCCGCACCGGCATCAGCGGCGCTTCGCCCGCGCGGGCGGTGTCGCTGGCTGCCAGTCGCGGCCCGGCAAAGCGCAACAGAAGGCCGCCGTTCTCGACCCATTCGATGACCCCGGCTTCCTGGTCGGGGGCAAGCTGCGCCACGTCCGCCAGCACGATCACATCAGGGTTTGCGGGCAGAAGATCCGGCAGCGCGCCCTCCAGCAGCTCGGCCGAGGGCTCCAGCGCCTGGCGCAGGTAATGCAGCGGCGACAGCAGCGCGAGCCCCTCGTCCTCGCTCTGGGCGGCGACCAGCGCCACCTCGCGGCGGCGCAGGGAATCGTCGGTCAGCGCCACCGTCCCGGCGCTGCGCAGCCCCTGGATCTCGAACCGGGTCAGCCGCGCGCGCAGCTCGGCCGGCAGCGACAGCCCGGCGCTGGCCTCGACCGCGCCATCGCCAAAGCGCAGCGGCAGGGTGGCGAGCGTGCGGGCGGTGCCGCCGGGGTCGCGGCCCTGGGCCAGCACGGTGATCTGTTGCGCGGGTCCGGCGCGGCTGCGCAGCGCGGTGATCTCGATGCCGTCGGTGGTGTAGCTGGCGGGGCGCAACCCAAGCACCGGTGCGGGCTGTTCATAGACCTCGATGGCGCCGCGCTCGCTGAGCGTGGCAATCAGCCCGTCGCGGCCGGGGTAGTCCAGCCCGTCGCTGAACCAGACCGTGTCAAACGCGCCCTGGGCTACGGCCAGCGCCTCGGTGGCGGCCTGCAGCTGTGCCTCGCCCGGTTGCCAGGGCAACGGCTCCAGCCCGGCCAGCTGCCGCTGCCAGCTGCTGGCGGCGCGGAACTGCAGGGGCTCGGGTGCGGTCAGCCGCAGCAGCGCCACCGGGCGTTCGGCGCGCCCGGCATCCTCCAGCTGCTGCGCCAGCTGGGCGCTGGTCTGCTGCCAGTCGGCCGCTCCCGCCCAGCTGGCATCCAGCACCACCAGCAGCGGCGCGCGGGCGGCCGTGTCCTCGGTGCTGGGGTTCAGCACCGGCCCGGCAAGGCCAAGGATCGCCGCCGCCACCGCCGCCATGCGCAGCAGCAAGAGCCACCAGGGCGTGCGGTCAGAGAGGCTCTGGTCGTCCTTCAGCCCCAGAAGCAGCGTCACCGCCGGAAACAGCTGGCGCTTCGGCGCCGGCGGCACCGCGCGCAGCAGGAACCACAGCACCGGCAGCGCCAGCAGACCCAGCAAGAGCCAGGGCGCGGTAAAGCCGATGCCTGCAATCGTTGTCATGGCGCGGTTCTTTCCAATGCGTGGTACAGCCACATCAGCGCCGCCTGCGCCGGATCGCCGGTGTGGTGCCGACCAAAGCGCCAGCCCGCCTCGTGGCACAGCCGCTCCAGCGCGGCGCGGCGCTCTGCCAGCCGGTCCAGGTAGCGCGTCTGCAGCGCCGAGGCCTTCAGTGTTTCATGTGTGACAGCGCCGCCGATGCTTTCGAACAGGGTACGCCCGGCAAAGGGAAAGGCTTCCTCCGCCGGGTCCAGCACCTGCAACAGCACACCGCGCACGCCGCGCGCGGCAGCCTTGGACAGCGCCTGTTCCAGGGCGTCGAACGGGCCCAGAAAGTCCGAGATGAACAGGGCGCGCGCATGCGGGATCAGGGCGCGGTCGTTGGGCGGCGCATAATCCTCTGCCGCGTCGTCCATCAGCGCTTCGGCCAGCCGCAGGATCTGCACGTTGCCGCGCCGCGGCGGCAGGCTGCCGCCGGTCAGCCCGACCCGCTCGCCGCCCTGCACCATCAGCACCGCCGCCGCCAGCCCCAACAGCCGCGCGCGCTCGGCCTTCTGCGGCAGTTTCGCGCCGGAGGCAAAGCGCATCGAGGCGCCGGCATCGACCCACAGATGCACCGTCTGGGCGATCTGCCATTCGCGCTCGCGGACGAATTGCACATCGCCACGGGCCGAGCGGCGGTGGTCGATCATCCGGCGGCTGTCGCCCGGCTGCGCCGGACGGTATTGCCAGAAATCATCGCCGGTCCCGGCCCGGCGGCGGCCGTGCTCGCCCATCAGCACCGCGCCTGCCAGCTGCCGCGCCTGCACCAGCAGCGGCGGCAGGGCGCTGGCCTCGGCCTCGGCGCGGTGCCGCAGCGCGCTGGCTGCGGGATGGGCGGCGGGTCTGGTCACGCGGCGGCTCCGCTGCGGGCCAGGTCGGCGGCGGTGTCGGCGATCAATGCCGCCAGGCTGTCGCCGCGCGCGCGGGCGGCGAAATTCAGCTGCATCCGGTGGCTCAGCACCGGCTGCGCCATGTCCAGAACATCCTCGACGCCGGGGGCCAGCCGACCCTGCAACAGCGCCCGCGCGCGCACCGCCAGCATCAGCGCCTGCGCCGCCCGCGGGCCGGGGCCCCAGGCCACGGTCTGCGCCACCCGGTCCGACACGCCCGGTTCCTCGGGGCGGAAGGCGCGCACCAGGTCGAGGATCATTTCCACCACCGACTCTCCTACCGGCATCCGCCGCAACAGGGTCTGCGCCGCGATCAGCTCGTCCGCGGTAAAGACCGGGTAGGCCTCGGCCTCCTCGGCCCCGGTGGTGGCCAGCAGGATGTCGCGCTCGGTCGCGCGGTCGGGATAGGCGACGTCGATCTGCAAAAGGAAGCGGTCGAGCTGCGCCTCGGGCAGCGGATAGGTGCCCTCCTGCTCGATCGGGTTCTGGGTGGCCAGCACGTGGAACGGCACCCCCAGCGGGCGGTCCTCGCCCGCCACCGTCACCATCCGCTCCTGCATCGCCTGCAGCAGCGCCGACTGGGTGCGCGGGCTGGCGCGGTTGATCTCATCCGCCATCAAAAGCTGGCAGAACACCGGCCCCGGCACAAAGCGGAACGAGCGGTGGCCGTCGGCGGCGGTGTCCAGCACCTCGGAGCCCAGAATGTCGGCGGGCATCAGGTCGGGGGTGAACTGGATGCGGTTGCCGTCCAGCCCCATCACCGTGCTCAGCGTCTCTACCAGCCGGGTCTTGCCGAGGCCGGGCAGGCCGATCAGCAGCCCGTGGCCACCGCACAACAGCACCGACAGGGTCAGGTCCACGACCCGCTCCTGGCCGATGAAGCGCCGGGTGATCGAGGCACGCGCCTCCTGCAGCTTGGCTTCCAGCGATTCGATGGCGGCCAGCAGATCGTCTGTTTCGGACATGACATTCCTCGCTTCCCGGATGTATGGTGTTACTCTATCGTGCTGACAGGAAATGGCAAAAGCAATGAGCGGACAAAATCCTGTGACTCCCGATGCCGAGGGCCTCGCAGCGGCGGCAAAAGCGGCCACGCGGGCGGCGGAAGAGGCGGCGGGTCAGGCGCCTGGCAAGGCCAGGAGCCTGCCGCCGGTGCACCTGTGGAACCCGCCGTTCAGCGGCGATCTGGACATCCGCATCGCCCGCGACGGCAGCTGGCATTACCTCGGCACGCCCTTTACCCGGTTCGAACTGGTGAAGCTGTTCGCCTCGATCCTGAAGCTGGAAAACGGGCGCTACTACCTTGTGACGCCTGCGGAAAAGGTCGGCATCACCGTGGAGGATGCACCCTTCGTGGCGGTGGATTTCGAGGTTGCGGGCGAGGGACGCGACCAGGTCATCACCTTTACCACCAATATCGGCGACACCGCCGCGGCCGGGCCCGAGCACCCGATCCGGGTGACGCGCGATGCCGCCAGTGGCGAGCCCTCGCCGTATGTGATGGTGCGCGCCGGGCTGGAGGCGCTGATTGACCGCAAAAGCTTCTACCGGCTGGCGGAGCTGGGCGAGCACCACGACGGATGGTTCGGCGTCTGGTCGCAGGGCGCGTTCTTCGGCCTGATCCCCTCGGCCGAGCTGGAGGCGGATTAGCCGTCGGCCGCGGCGCATTCTTAGGAAGAAAAGCGAAAATCCGCCGTTTTCTGGCCCTTGGCCTTCGCCGCCGTCGCGGCCTAAACCACCATGACGCCAGGAGATCGATATGCCCAGATTCGCCGCCAACATCTCGATGCTGTTTGCCGAGCTGCCCTATCTCGACCGTTTCCCCGCCGCCGCCGCCGCCGGCTTCGAGGCCGTGGAGATCCTTGCGCCCTACGAGCTTGCGGCCAAGGAAACCCAGCGCGCGCTGCTGGCCAACGGGCTGGAGCTGTTGCTGATCAATGCGCCGCCGCCCAATTATACCGGTGGCATGCCCGGCTATGCCGCGCTGCCTGAGGGCGTCGATCGCTTCCAGCGCGACATCCGCCGGGTGCTGCGCTATGCCGAGGCGCTGAAGGCGGGAAAGATCCACGTGATGGCCGGCTATGCCAAAGGGGCTGCGGCGCAGGCCACCTTCGTGCAGAACCTGCAATGGGCCGCCGACCGCGCCCCCAGGCAGCAGTTCACCATCGAGCCGCTGAACAGCGGCGACCAGCCGGGCTATTTCCTCGATGACTACAACCTCGCGATGGAGGTGCTGGCGGCGGTGGACCGGCCCAATGTGGGCCTGCAGTACGACGCCTACCACGCCCAGCTGATCCACGGCGATGCGGCGCGGGTCTGGGAGGAGTTCGGCGCCCATGCGGTGCATGTGCAGATCGGCGCGGCGCCTGCGCGTTGCGAGCCGGGCACCGGGCCGGTGGACTTCCAGGAGCTGTTCGCCGCGATCGACGCCAGCGGTTACGACGGCTGGGTGAGCGCCGAATACACTCCAACAACCCGGCGCACCGAGGACAGCCTCGGCTGGATGCGCTGAGGCCGCCGCGGCTGACAGCGCAGGCGCGGCCGCGCAGCCCCCTGTGCGCCACGGCAGTTTCCTTTTCCGGGCTATGCCTGCATATGAAGCCCTGCGTAGGAAGATCGCGGCAGGTGGTTCCGGCCGCTGCCGCCCGACGCTGCCAGAAGGAGACCGCCATGCTGCCAGCCCGTTTCGCCCCCATTCTGTTTGCCCTGCTCTTGTCGGGAATGATGTCCTGCATCGTCTCGGGCATTGCCACCCTGCGCGTGACCGGGCTCGACGGTTTCGCGACTGCCTGGATGGCGGCCTGGAGCTTCAGCTGGCCGGTGGCCTTTCCGACCGTGCTGGTGGTCGCGCCGATGGTGCGGCGCATGGTGGCGCGGTTGGTGCGCCAGCCGTCTGAGGGCTGAGCGAAGGGGAAGCGCTCCCGCCCGCGGCCCGCGGCATCAAAGATGCCGCCACCGCGGTTGGGCCGCGCACCGCTGGCGCGGTGCGGCTGGCGCCTGCTGCGCCTTCAGTTCAGGCAGAGAAACAGGTCGTAATTCCGCCCCGCCGCGCCATCCTTGCGGGTGGAGGCATGTTCGGCGCGTTTGCCATGGCCCTGCTGGCAGACCCGGTCGGCCTCGCCGCTGGCGGCGGCCAGCGCCCAGCGGCGCTTGTGATGCTGCTGGGTGGCAACGGTGACGCTGTCGCCGTTGTAGTGCGTCACGGCAGGTTTGATGTGATGCGCGCAACCGCCGACGGCGGCCAGCAGGCAGGCAAAGAGGATCTGTTTCAATGTCTTGCACCAAAAATAAACGGTTGAAAGAGCGGCCCGCCGGGCGGTGCCGGAACGCCTGCCTAAGACTTCCCCGCCCGCCCGCGGGATGTCAATGTGGCGTGTCCCGGCTGCCGCCTCGGCCCTGCTGCGCGGGTCAGATTATTGGCTGAGAAGCCCCTAAGGGCAGGCCTGCCCTTGAGGGGCGTTGTCCAGTGTTTTTGCGGCGGTCCGCGTCAAGGGCAAGCCGCGCGTCGCGCGGAGCCTGGCGGCTCCCTTGACCCGGCGAGGCGGCGTTGTGCTTCCGCTGAGCGGTGGTGCCGCGCCGCGCCAGCGGCGCCCGGCCCAACGGGATGAGATCGCAAAATCGAAGCCGGGCGGGAGCGCTGGCTGCCGCGGGCGCGGCTGGGGGCGGGGTCAGTGGGCCTCGGCCCAGTTCTGGCCGCGGCCAGCCTCCACCACAAGTTTCACGTCCAGATGAACCGCCGGGTCGGCGGCGTTTTCCATCACCTGGCGGGCGATCTCGATGGTTTCGTCGACTGCCGATTCAGGCACTTCGAACAGCAGTTCATCGTGCACCTGCAGCAGCATCCGGGCGGGCAGATGGGCGATGGCATCGGGCATCCGCACCATGGCGCGGCGGATCACATCGGCCGCCGTCCCTTGGATCGGCGCGTTGATCGCCGCGCGTTTGGCAAAGCCCGCCTTCGGCCCCTTGGCGTTGATCTCGGCGGTGTGGATCTTGCGCCCGAACAGGGTCTGCACATAGCCGTGCTCCTTGGCGAATTCCACCGTCTGATCCATGTAGCGGCGGATGCCTGGGAAGCGCTCGAAGTAGCGGTCGATGAAGCCCTGCGCCTCCTTGCGCGGGATGCGCAGGTTGCGTGCCAGGCCAAAGCCAGAGATGCCGTAGATCACACCGAAGTTGATCGCCTTGGCCTGACGGCGGATTTCCGGCGTCATCTCCTCCAGCGGCACGTTGAACATCTCCGACGCGGTCATCGCGTGAATGTCCTGCCCCTCGGCAAAGGCCTGCTTCAGCGCGTCGATGTCGGCCATATGCGCCAGGATGCGCAGCTCGATCTGGCTGTAGTCGAGCGCCAGGAGCACGTTGCCCTCTTCCGCCACGAAGGCCTCGCGAATGCGGCGACCCTCTTCGCTGCGGATCGGGATGTTCTGCAGGTTCGGATCGGTCGAGGCCATGCGGCCGGTGCTGGCCCCGGTCTGCGCGTAGGATGTGTGCACGCGGCCGGTTTCCGGGTTGATGTGGTCCTGCAGCGCATCGGTGTAGGTCGACTTCAGCTTCGACAGCTGCCGCCAGTCCAGCACCCGTGCGGGCAGGTCGTGTTCGGTCGCCAGATCCTCGAGGATGTCCGCGCCGGTGGAGAACTTGCCGTTCTTGCCGCGCTTGCCGCCGGGCAGCGACATCTTCTCGAACAGGATCTCGCCCAGCTGCGCGGGCGAGCCGACGTTGAAGCTCTCGCCCGCCAGTTCGTGGATCTCGGCCTCCAGCGCCGCCATCTTCTGGGCAAAGGCATTGGACATGCGGCTGAGCGTGTCGCGGTCCACCTTGATGCCGTTGCGCTCCATCTCGGCCAGCACCGGCACCAGCGGGCGCTCCAGCGTCTCATAGACGGTGGTGACGCGTTCCTGATGCAGCTGCGGCTTGAATTTCTGCCACAGGCGCAGGGTGATATCCGCATCCTCGGCCGCGTAGGGAACCGCATCCTCGATCGTCACCCTGTCAAAGGTGATCGCCGATTTGCCGCTGCCGAGCAGCGGTTTGATCGGGATCGGCGTGTGGTTGAGGTAGCGTTCGGACAGCGTGTCCATGCCATGGCCGTGCAGGCCGGCGTGCAGCGCATAGGACATCAGCATGGTGTCGTCGATCGGCGCCACCTGCACCCCGTAGCGGTACAGGATCTTGGCGTCGTATTTCATGTTCTGGCCGATCTTCATGATCGCCGGATCTTCCAGCACCGGCTTCAGCATCGCCACGGCCTCTTCCAGCGGCATCTGCCCCTCGGCCAGCCCTTCGCCGCCGAACAGGTCATCGCCGCCGGCCTTGTGCGCCAGCGGGATGTAACAGGCCTGACCCGGCTCCACGCAGAGCGAGATGCCGACCAGATCCGCCACCATTTCGTCCAGCCCGGTGGTTTCGGTATCCACCGCCACCCAGCCGCGGTGCCGGATGCGATCGATCCAGACCTGCAGGGCAGCGGCATCGCGCACGCATTCGTATCCGTCCCGGTCGAATGGTACCTCTTCCGGTGCCGGGACTGCTGCCGCGGCGGTCGCGGCGGCGGTGGCCGGTGCTTCGGGGATCGTCGGCGCGTCCATGCCCAGCTGATCGGCGAGCCGCTTGGTCAGGGTGCGGAACTCCATCTGCGACAGGAAGCCGAGCAGGGTTTCCGGGTCAGGCTCCATCACCTCGAGATCGTCGAGGGTGAAGTCCAGCTCCATGTTGCAGTCAAGCTGCACCAGCTTCTTGGACAGTTCGATCTGTTCGCGCTTTTCGATCAGCGTCTGCCGCCGCTTGGGCTGCTTGATCTCCTCGGCGCGGTCCAGCAGGTCTTCCAGCGAACCGAATTCGTTGATCAGAAGCGCCGCCGTCTTGATGCCGATGCCCGGCGCGCCCGGTACGTTGTCGACGCTGTCACCGGCCAGCGCCTGCACGTCCACCACCCGTTCCGGGCCAACGCCGAATTTCTCGCGCACGCCATCGGCATCGATGCGCTTGTTCTTCATCGCGTCGAGCATTTCGACCCCGCCGCCGACCAGCTGCATCAGGTCCTTGTCCGAGGAGATAATGGTGACACGCCCACCGGCCTCGCGCGCCTGGCAGGCGAGGGTGGCGATGATGTCATCAGCCTCGTAGCCCTCGATCTCCTTGCAGGCGATGTTGAAGGCGCGGGTGGCCTCGCGGGTCAGCGGAAACTGCGGCACCAGGTCCTCGGGCGCAGGCGGGCGGTTGGCCTTGTACAGGTCGTACATCTCGTTGCGGAAGGACTTGCCCGAGTGGTCGAAGATCACCGCCACATGGGTGGGCGCATCGGGGCCCTTGTTGTCCTCGACCTGCTTGAACAGCATGTTGCAAAAGCCCGAGACGGCGCCGATCGGCAGCCCGTCGGATTTGCGGGTCAGCGGCGGCAGCGCATGATAGGCGCGGAAGATGAAGGCCGAGCCGTCAATCAGATGCAGATGGCAGCCCTTGCCGAATTTTGTCCCGCTCATGGCCTGTCGCGCCCCCGTTTGCTTGCAGATCCGTTCGTGTTCTGTTTCCCGGTTATCGGTGATCCGGACAGGAAGGGCAATTGGAGTTTCGGGCGTGGCTGGCGGCTCGGCGCCCTTTGGCGCGAAGCGCCCGGCCGGGGCGGGCCGCGCGGCTCAGAATGCCCCCATCGCCAGCCCCGCCGCCAGCGCCTGGCCCAGCTCGCGGCAGGTCTGCAGCTCGGCCCCGGGAATCACCTTCTCGGCCAGGATCGCCTCGGGGGTCTGTGCGTGGGTGCAGATGATCAGGGGTGCCTGCACCGGTTTCAGCCGCCACCCCTGCGCGATGCGGGCGCATTGGCGCGCCGCGTTCTCACCGTCCGAGCCGGCGCAGACCATCTGCGCGTAGGGCCGCCCGTTCAGCTGCCCCAGCACCGGGTAATAGCAGCGGTCAAAAAAATCCTTCATCGGGCCGGACAGCGCTGCCAGGTTTTCCGGCGCACAGAAGAGATAACCATCCGCCGCCAGCAGATCCTCCGGCCCGGTGTCCTCGGCGCGCTTCAGGAGGGTCTCGGCCTCATCCCGCGCAGCGTCGCAGGCGGCCTCCGCCATCTGGCGGCTGCCACCGGTGCGGCTGTGGTATACGATCAGCAGCTGCGCCATCAGATGCCGCCGGGGCGCCCAGGCCCGCTATCAAGCCCGGTATCACGGGTCCGGCGGATGGCAGGCGTCACTGCGCCGCCTTGGCGACCTCTTCCTGCGCATCGGCGAGGATGAACTTGCAGTCGCAATAGGGGCATTCAACCCAGCCCTGGTCTTCGGGGATATGCAGGTAGACCCGCGGATGACCCAGGGCACCTTCGCCGCCGTCACAGGCGACGCGGGTTGTGGTGACGATACGCGTTTCGGGCGGGGCGATGGTCATGTCTGGCTATGTCTCACTGGCTTTGCGCACCGTGCCGGTGCGCGGTTTGGCGAACCATAGCGGCGGTGCCGCAGACGGGCAAGAGGGGCGGCGGCGCTTGACCGACCGGCTAACCGGGCCATTTCGTTGCGCAAAGCAGCGGCTGGCCAAGGAGATGCACATGGAGCCCGATGACAGCGGTGCCACCGACAGCGGCCTCGAGGAGATCGACGCCGACACCGGCAATTTCTTTGAAAAGCTCGATTCCTGGGTCGACGGTTTCTTCTCGCTGCTGCCCAACATCGGCATCGCCCTCGTGCTGCTGCTGGTCTTCTGGTTCGCGGCCGGCGCCATCGGGCGGCTGCTGTGCCGCATGGGCCACCGCCGCGACCGCCCCAGCCTGGGCGAGGTCGGCGGCGCGCTGGTGCGCTGGGCCATCATCATTGTCGGCGTCATGCTGGCGATCACCATCGTGGCCCCCTCGGTCACCCCGGGCGACCTGTTCGCCGGGCTGGGGATTTCCTCGGTGGCGATCGGCTTTGCCTTCAAGGACATCCTGCAGAACATGCTGGCGGGCATCCTGATCCTGCTGCGCCAGCCGTTCGAGGTCGGCGACCAGATCGTCTCGGGCGGCTACGAGGGCACGGTGGAGCGGATCGAGACCCGCGCCACCATGATCAAGACCTATGACGGCCGCCGCGTGGTGATCCCCAACGCCGACATCTATACAGACGCGGTGATCGTCAACACCGCCTTTGACAAGCGGCGCTCGCAATACGGGGTGCAGATCGGCTGCTCGGATGATTTCGACACCGCCTGCAAGATCATGGAGGAGACCTGCGCCGGCGTCGAAGGCGTGCTGGACGATCCCGCCCCCGAGGCGCTGCCTTGGTCGATGGATGCCGACGGCAACACCGTGCGGCTGCGCTGGTGGACCAAGTCGGTGCGCACCGAGGTCAGCCACACCTATGCCCGCGTCATCAAGGAAGTCTACAACGCGCTCGACAAGGCCGGCGTCGACATGCCCTATCCGACGCGGGTGCTGCTGTTCCACGACCAGACCGAGGAAACCGACGGCATCCGTGGCAAGCAGCGCGAAGGCTGGCCGCGCGCGCCCGAGGGCGAGCCGCCCGCAGCCGCCCGCATCGAATCCGCCCTGCGCCGCAGCCGTGCGGAGGATGACGGCCAGGGCCGGGACGGTCGGCAGGGCGAGGGCAGCGCCGACTGATTTCCCGGTTTCCGCCAGCGCCGATGCAGGGTATCCCGTGTTGCGTCAGCGGTCGCGCGCCGCAGCGGTTTGTCACGGGAGCGACGGGAATGAACACGGCGGCGATTGAAATCCGGGGCCTTCGCAAGGTCTATGCAGCCCAGAAAAGCAGCCCCGCCAAGGAGGCGCTGAAGGGTATCGATCTGGACATCCCGCGCGGCTCCGTCTTTGGCCTGCTGGGGCCGAACGGCGCGGGCAAATCCACCCTCATCAACATCCTTGCCGGGCTGGTGCGCAAGACCTCCGGCCAGGTGTCGATCTGGGGCTTCGACCAGGACGAGAACCCGCGCCAGAGCCGCGCTGCCATCGGGGTGATGCCGCAGGAGCTGAACCTCGACCCTTTCTTCACCCCGCGCGGCGCGCTGGAGGTGCAGGCGGGGCTATACGGCGTGCCCAAGGCGCAGCGCCACAGCGACGAGATCCTGGCGATGATCGGCCTCACCGACAAGGCAGAGGCCTATGCGCGCACCCTCTCCGGCGGTATGCGGCGGCGGCTTCTGCTGGGCAAGGCGCTGGTGCACCGCCCCTCGGTTCTGGTGCTGGACGAGCCCACCGCGGGCGTCGACATCGAGCTGCGCCAGATGCTGTGGGACAACATCCGCAAGCTGAACGCGCAAGGCATGACCATCATCCTCACCACCCATTACCTCGAGGAGGCCGAGGAGATGTGCGACGAGATCGCCATCATCAACCAGGGCGAGGTGGTGGCCCGCGACACCACCGCCAGCCTGCTGGGTCGACTGGATGCCAAGGCGATGGTGGTGCAGCCCGCCGCCCCGGTGGACCGGCTGCCGCAGGGCGAAGGCATCGAGGCCGCCCTGCGTGACGACGGCGCCGTGGTGCTGCGCTACCGCAGCCAGGTGACCAGCGCCGAGGAGGTGCTGGCCGCGGTCCATGCCGCCGGGATCAGCATCCGCGACGTGAAGACCGAGGAAGCGGATTTGGAAGACGTGTTCCTGTCGCTGACGAAATCCGCCTGAAGGCCGACCTGGCAGGGGAGGCGCGGCCCTCTGTATTCTGAGAGGTCAGGCGGAGCCATCCGCTGTCTCATGAAGCTCTGCCTATCCTCGGTCAATCCGCGCCTGATAGCAGTTGTTGCGGGCGGAGCGGACGTGGATATACGCCACCCGCTGATCCGCAAAGATCGCTTCGGCCTGCGCCATCATCTGCGCCTGCGGGATCACGAGGCCGGTGCCATAGACGATCCGGTGGTCGGCGCTGTAGCCCTTGATCAGGTAATCGGGAGAGCCCTCCAAGGCCTGCGGAATCCCGTCCCCCTCATGCCGCGCGCAAGGCTCGGCACACAGGAAGATCGGCCCGGTTTCGGCATAGGGCTGCGCCTGCGGAAAGGGGCGGTGGGCGAGGATCAGCATTTCAGCGCCTTCGGGAATGTACCGCTGGCAGTGGCGGCAGGGATTACCGCCGCCGTCTGATACAGTGTGCTCCGGCTGCTGGCCGTGGGCATCGGGGCCGCCCGCCTGCAGGGCGCGGACGATCTCTGTGGGCAGGGCGGTGATTCTGGGCATCGTGGGTCTCCTTTGCTGGCTGAACCTTGCCAGACACGCATCGCCGCAATCGACCCGGATCCTGCGCATCCCGCAGACAGGCGGGGGGCTCCCGCCAGTCCTGCGGGCATTGAAAATGCCCCCTGGCCTGTTGGGCCGGGCGCCGTGCTGACGCACGGCGCGGGATCACGTTCCGGCAGGACTCCACATGAGAACAAAACAAGAATATCATGCAGGTCATGTTTGCCGAGTTCGCCTGCCTGTCCAACTTCACCTTCCTCACCGGGGCCTCGCATCCGGAGGAATATGTGCGCCGTGCGTTGCTGCTGGGGATCGGCGCGATTGCCATCGCCGATGAGAACTCGGTGGCGGGGATCGTGCGCGCCCATGCGGAATGTCGCGACATTGCCCGCCGGGTGGCGGAGCGGCAGGCCTGGGACCGGCAGAACAGTCCGATCGGGCCGCCGCGCCCGGAGGGCCTTTCGCAGCCGCCCTCCTTTCCGGTCTACGGCACCGTGCGGCTGATCCCGGCGGCGCGGCTGGTCTTCACCGATGCGCCGCCGGTGATCGCCCTGCCGGTGGATCGCATCGGCTGGGGCAGCCTGACCCGGCTGCTGTCCACCGGACGGCTGAGGGCGGAAAAGGGCAGCTGTACCCTGCAGCTTTCCGACCTGATGGAATTCGCGGACGGGCTGCACCTGCTGCTGGTGCCGCAGGCGGAGCATCTGCCCGGCGGCGCGGGCGGGTGGGGGCCGCATGTGGAGCGGCTGACGCGCCGCTTTGGTGCCCGCATGCACCTCATGATGGCGCCCGCCTACGATGGTGGCGACCGGGCGCGGTTTGCGCAGCTGGCAGAGGCGGCCAGCCATCTGGGTCTGCCCCTTCTGGCCAGCGCCGCGCCGAAAATGCACCACGGCAGCCGCCGCTGCCTTGGCGATGTGCTGACCGCCATCCGGCTGCGCTGCAAGGTGGAGGACCTGGGCAGCGCCGCGATGGCCAACGGCGAGCAGCGGTTGCGCTCCGAGGCGGAGCTGCGCCGCCTGTTGCGCGATCATGAGCAGGCGGTGGACAATGCCGCCCGGCTGGCAGCACAGCTCACCTTCTCGCTGGATGAGCTGCGCTATGACTACCCGGACGAGGGCAGCGAGAGCGAGACGCCGCCGCAGCGTCTGCGCAGGCTGGCCGAGGAGGGGCTGAGCTGGCGCTACCCCGGCGGCGCGCCGCAGCGGGTGCGCGCGCTGCTGGAGCATGAGCTCACCCTGATCGCCAAGCTGAAATACGATCCCTATTTCCTCACCGTGCGCGACATCGTCGCCTTTGCCCGCTCCCGCGGGATCCTGTGCCAGGGGCGGGGGTCCGCTGCCAATTCGGTGGTCTGTTATTGCCTCGGCGTCACCTCGGTCAGCCCGGAACTGGGCACCATGGTGTTCGAGCGTTTCGTCTCCGAGGCCCGCGACGAGCCGCCCGACATCGACGTCGACTTCGAGCACGAGCGCCGCGAGGAGGTGATCCAGTGGATCTATGAACGCTACGGCCGCCACCGCGCAGGGCTGTGCGCGACGGTGATCCACTACCGCGGCAAACGCGCCATCCGCGAGGTCGGCCGCGCCATGGGGCTGACCGAGGACACGATCTCGGCGATGTCCTCGCAGCTCTGGGGCTTTTTCAGCACCCAGGGGGTGGAGGCCGAGCGCATGCGCGAGATCGGCCTCGACCCGGACAGCCGCCGCCTGCAGCTGACCCTGCAGCTGGTGGAGGAGATCATCGGCTTCCCCCGCCACCTGAGCCAGCACGTCGGCGGTTTTGTCATCACCCAAGGCCGTCTGGACGAACTGGTGCCGATCGAGAACGCCACCATGGAGGGGCGCACGGTGATCTGCTGGGACAAGGACGACATCGACACGCTCGGCATTCTCAAGGTCGATGTGCTGTCGCTGGGGATGCTCACCTGCATCCGCAAGGCGTTCGACCTGATGCGGCAGCACCACCAGCTGGACTACAGCCTCGCCACCCTGCCGCCGGAGGATCCCGAGGTCTACAACATGCTGTGCCGCGCCGACAGCATCGGCGTCTTTCAGGTCGAAAGCCGGGCGCAGATGAACTTCCTGCCCAGGATGCGGCCGCGCTGTTTCTATGACCTGGTGATCGAGGTCGCCATCGTCCGCCCCGGCCCGATCCAGGGCGACATGGTGCATCCCTACATCCGCCGCCGCAACAAGGAGGAGCCGGTGCATTTCCCCTCGGATGCGCTGGGCGAGGTGCTGGGCAAGACCCTCGGCGTGCCGCTGTTCCAGGAGCAGGCGATGCAGATCGCCATCGTCGGCGCCGGGTTTTCGCCCGAGCAGGCCGACCGGCTGCGCCGCTCGCTCGCGACGTTCAAGAAACACGGCAGCGTCAGCGAATTCCGCAGCCTGTTCCTGCGCGGCATGGCAAAGAACGGCTATGACACGGAGTTCTCCGAGCGCTGTTTTTCCCAGATCGAGGGCTTTGGCTCCTACGGATTCCCGGAAAGCCACGCCGCCAGTTTCGCGCTCTTGGTCTATGCCTCGGCCTGGATCAAGTGCCACCATCCGGGCATCTTTGCCTGCGCGCTTTTGAACTCACAGCCGATGGGGTTCTACGCGCCTGCCCAGATCGTGCGGGATGCCCGCGCGCATGGGGTCGAGGTGCGGCCGGTCTGCATCAACAACTCCTACTGGGACAACGTGATGGAGCCGGATGGCCAGGGCGGGCTGGCGCTGCGGCTGGGGTTCCGCCAGATCAAGGGGCTGCGCGACGAGGATGCCGCCTGGCTGACGGCGGCGCGCGGCAACGGCTACCACGAGGTCGAGGACGTCTGGCGCAAGGCAGGGCTGGCGCCGCCGGTGATCGAGCGGCTGGCCGAGGCGGATGCCTTTGCCGCGCTGGGCCTCAGCCGGCGCGAGGCCTTGTGGGCGGCCAAGGCGATCACCGCCCGCAAGCCGCTGCCGCTGTTTGCCCGCGAACTGGAGGGCGAGGGGATTTACGAGCCCGCCGCCGATCTGCCGCAGATGGGGCTGGGCGAAGAGGTGGTGGAGGATTACGTCGCCATGCGGCTGTCCTTGCGCGCCCATCCGGTGGCGCTGATCCGGCATCTGCTGACGCCGCAGAACACGGGCGGCGGTGCCGGTGGCAGCCCGGGGAGTGAGTATTTGGGGAAAGATGAAGCCCGGCGGCAGGGGCAAACCCGCGGGCGGGCGCGCCGATAAGGCAGCCTGCGGCCGCAATGGCGGTTCACCCCGGCGCGGCGAGGCGTTAGAAGGTGGGCAACACAGCCTGTCCCGGAGATGATCTGATGAGCGTACCCAAACCCGTTGTCCTGTGCATTCTTGATGGCTGGGGCAGCGGCGCGCCGGGCGCGGCCAATGCGCCGCATCTGGCCCATACCCCGACCTTCGATGCCATCATGGCCAAAGGCCCGGTGGCCAGCCTGATCACCCATGGCCCCGATGTGGGGTTGCCCAGTGGCCAGATGGGCAACTCCGAGGTGGGGCATACCAACATCGGCGCGGGCCGGGTGGTGGCGATGGACCTGGGCCAGATCGACCTTGCGATCGAGAATGGATCCTTCTTTGACAACAAGGCGTTGCAGGATTTCATCGCGCGGTTGAAGGACAGCGGCGGTGCCGCGCATCTGATGGGTCTGGTCTCGGACGGCGGCGTGCACGGGCATCTGACCCATATCGTTGCGGCGGCGCGCGCGATCACCGATGCCGGGGTGCCGGTCTGGCTGCACGCGATCACCGACGGGCGCGACGTGGCGCCGAAATCGGCCTACGGCTATTTCAGCGAGCTGGAGGACAGCCTGCCCGAGGGCGCGCGCATCGCCACCGTCACCGGCCGCTATTTCGCCATGGACCGCGACAACCGCTGGGAGCGGGTGTCGGAGGCCTATGCCGCGATGGTGCGCGCCGAGGGGCGCAAGGCGGCCAGCGCACATGGGGCCGTGGACCATGCCTATAACCAGTCCGAGAGCGATGAGTTCATCGGCGCGACCGTCCTGCCGGGGCATGAGGGCATCCGGGACGCGGACGGGTTCTTCTGCCTCAACTTCCGCGCCGACCGGGCCCGCGAGATCCTGCGCGCCATCGGCGAACCGGGCTTTGCCGAGTTCGACGTGGGCGAGCGCCCGAAGCTGGCGGCGCTGCTGGGCATGGTGGAATATTCCGAGGGCCACAACACCTATATGACCACATGCTATCCCAAGGCGGCGATCGTCAACACGCTGGGGGCCTGGGTGGCCAAGCAGGGCAAGCGCCAGTTCCGCCTGGCCGAGACCGAGAAATATCCGCATGTGACCTTCTTCCTCAACGGTGGCAAGGAAGAGCCGGAGGCGGGCGAGGATCGCTACATGCCGAAATCGCCCAAGGTGGCGACCTATGATCTGCAGCCGGAGATGAGCGCGCCTGAGGTGACCGAGAAATTCGTCGAGGCGATCGGGGCGGGCTATGACCTGATCGTGACCAATTACGCCAATCCCGACATGGTTGGCCACACCGGCGATCTGGCGGCGGCGATCAAGGCCTGCGAAGCGGTGGACCAGGGGCTGGCGCAGGTCGTCGCCGCGCTGGAGAAGGCCGGCGGCGCGATGATCGTCACCGCCGACCACGGCAACTGCGAGGTGATGGTCGACCCGGAAACCGGCGGCGCCCATACCGCTCACACGCTGAACCCGGTGCCGGTGGCGCTGGTTGGCGGGCCGGAGGGGGCCCGCTTGCGGGACGGGCGGCTGGCGGATCTGGCACCGACCATCCTGGAGCTGATGGGGCTGGAGCAGCCCGAAGAGATGACCGGGCAGAGCCTGCTGTCATGAGCATGCGCGCGGCGTTTCTGTCGCTGGTTCTGCTGGCCGCGCCGCTGCGCCTGGCGGCGGATCCGGCAGAGGCTGCGCGCGAGGCGGCGGCGCAGCTGGAAGCCGCGTCGGTGCAATTGCAACAGGCAGAGAGCTCCCGCGATCGGGTGAAGGCGCTGACCTCCACCGTGCAGGCTTTCGAGGCGGGGCTGGCGGCGATGCGCGACGGGCTGCGCCGGGTGGCGCGGCGCGAGGCGCAATTGTCGGCGCAGCTGGCGGCGCGGCGGGACGAGGTCTCGGGGTTGCTGGGGATCATCCAGACGATCGAAACCTCGCCGCCGCCCGTGCTGATGGTGCATCCGTCCGGCCCCCTGGGGGCGGCGCGCTCGGCGATGATGCTGGCCGAGGTGACCCCGGCCCTGCATGCCCGCGCGCAGGAACTGAAGGCGGATCTGGAAGAGGTGCAGAGTCTGCGCCTGCTGCAACAGAGTGCCGCGCGCACGCTGGAGGAAGGGCTGAGCGGTGTGCAGGCGGCGCGGGTGCAGCTGTCGACGGCGATTGCCGACCGCACCAGCCTGCCGCGCCGCTTTACCGCCGACCCGGTGCGGACCGCGATCCTGATTTCCTCGACCGAGACGCTGTCCGGCTTTGCCGACGGGCTGGCCGATATCGCGGAGGGCGAGATTGCCGCCAGCAGCGCCGACATCAGCGACCTGCGCGGCACCCTGCCGCTGCCGGTCGAAGGGCTGGTTCTGCGCGGCTACGGTGAGCGGGATGCGGCCGGCATTGCCCGTCCGGGGTTGCTGGTGGCGGCGCGTCCACGGGCGCTGGTCACCGCGCCGACGGCGGCCACCATCCGCTATCGCGGGCCGCTTCTGGACCTGGGCAACGTGGTGATTCTGGAACCGCAGCCGGACACGCTGTTCATCTTTTCCGGTCTGGCCGAGGTCTTTGGCGAGGCGGGGGAGGTGATTCCGGAGGGCACCCCCGTCGGGCTGATGAGCGGAGAAAATCCCAAGCCGGACGCAATTCTTTCACTAAGCGGTGAAGGGGGTGGAACTGACCGGACAGAAACGCTCTATATAGAGGTGAGAATGGACAACAGCCCGGTGGACCCGGAAACTTGGTTCCGCACTGGAAAAGGTGGATGAAGGCTTGATGAAAAAATTTGCGATGGCCGCCATTGGCGGCACGCTGGCAGGGATCGTTGCAACAACCTATGTCGCAGGCCCCTTGCTGGCGCAGGAGGGCGCGCGCGAGGCTAATGTCTATGAGCAGCTGGACCTGTTCGGGGACATCTTTGAACGCATCCGGGCGCAATATGTGGAAGAGGTCGACGAGAAGGAGCTGATCGAAGCGGCGATCGGCGGCATGCTGACCTCGCTCGACCCGCACTCCAGCTACCTGTCGCCGGATGACGCCGACCGCATGCGGGTGCAGACCCGCGGCGAATTCGGCGGTCTCGGCATCGAGGTCACGCAGGAAGAGGGCTTCGTCAAGGTCGTCTCCCCCATCGACGGCACCCCGGCGGATGAGGCCGGCATGGAAGCCGGCGATTTCATCACCCATGTGGATGGCGAAAGCGTGCTGGGCCTGTCGCTGGACGAGGCGGTGACCATGATGCGCGGGCCGGTGGGCTCGGAGATCGTCATCACCGTGGTGCGCGAGGGCGAGCCGGAACCCTTCGACGTGTCGATCATCCGCGACACCATCAAGCTGACCGCGGTGCGGGCGCGCACCGAGGGCGACACCGTGGTGATGCGGATCACCACCTTCAACGATCAGACCACGCCGAACCTGGAAGCCGGGCTGAAGAAGCAGATCGAAGAGGCCGGCGGCATGGACAATGTCAACGGCATCGTGCTGGACCTGCGCAACAACCCCGGCGGTCTGCTGACCCAGGCGATCAAGGTGGCGGATGCCTTCCTCGATTCCGGCGAGATCGTCTCGACCCGTGGCCGCAACCCGGAAGACGGCGAGCGTTTCAATGCCACGCCGGGCGACCTGGTCGAGGGCAAGCCGATCGTGGTGCTGATCAACGGCGGTTCGGCCTCGGCCTCGGAGATCGTGGCGGGCGCCCTGCAGGACCATCGCCGCGCCGTGGTGGTGGGGACACGCTCCTTCGGCAAGGGGTCGGTGCAGACGGTGATGCCGCTGAAGGGGGAAGGCGCGATGCGGCTGACCACGGCGCGGTATTACACGCCGTCGGGACGGTCGATCCAGGCGCTGGGCGTGAGCCCGGACATCGTGGTGGCGCAGCCGCGTCGCTCGCCCGCGAATGAGGAGGAGGAGGACAATCCCCGCCGCTCCCGTTCCGAAGCAGATCTGCGCGGCAGCCTGAACAACGATTCGCTGAGCGAAGACGAGATCCGCCAGATCGAAGCCGAGCGCGAAAAGGCCGAGAAGGCGGCGGAGTTGCGCGAGCAGGATTACCAGCTGGCCTATGCCATCGACATCCTGAAAGGGATGGTGGCGCTGGAAACCAAATAATCCGGCTGCATGCAGCCAGCAGCAAAGGGGCCGTCCGGGAGGGCGGCCTTTTTCATGTTGGGCGAGGGGGTTGCCCTCGGTCGGTCGAAGGGTCCGGGTCGTTCCGCTGGTGGGCCGGTAAGGAAGGTGGCGGCGCCGCCGGGGGAGGTTGGACAGGCCCCCGCGGGGGCTGCTCGGACAAGCTGGCTTGTGCGACCCCCTTTTTATCGGGGCCGGTCTCCGGGTGTGTTGCGCAGGCAGCACCACAGATGCCTGCACCTGGTATCACGGCCGTTCGGCCATGGCGGGTGATCGATCGGCAGACAGTCTGGCACATGGGGATGAGGTTTCCGTGAAGCCGCCGTACGCCGGGGGCGCAACACGGGGGGGCGGAGCCCAGCCGCCGGCCCGTGAGCGGGCGCAGCTGGCGGGAATTTGACAATCAACGCCCGATCTTCGGCGCACAGGTGGGGCAGGCGGGGCTATGCTGGGGCATGATGTTTGACCTGCCTGATTCCCACACCCTGTATCACGCCCTGCTGGACCGAAACGACGCCTACGAGGGGCGCGCCTATGTCGGCGTGACCTCCACCGGCATCTTCTGTCGGCTGACCTGCCCGGCGCGCAAGCCCAAGTACGAGAACTGCCAGTTCTTCGCCACGCCCGGCGCCTGCATCGAGGCAGGCTTTCGCGCCTGCAAGCGCTGCAAGCCGCTGGCGGCGGCGGCCGGGGATGATCCGATGGTGCAGGATCTGCTGGCCCGGCTGGAGGCCCGCCCCGCCTACCGCTGGGGCGAGGGGGATCTGGTACGGCTGGGGCTAGAGCCTTCGACCGTGCGGCGGGCCTTCAAGCGGCATTTCGGGATGACGTTCCTCGAGATGGCGCGTCAGCGCCGCCTGCGCGAAGGCTTCACCGCGCTGACCGCGGGTGAGCCGGTGATCGCGGCGCAGATCGATGCCGGGTTTGAAAGCGCCAGCGCCTTTCGCGCGGCATTTGCGAAACTGGTGGGGATCGCGCCCGGCGCCTTTCGCCGCGATGCGCTGCTGTTGGCGGACTGGATCGACACGCCGCTGGGCGCGATGATCGCGATCAGCTGCAAGCACCAGCTGCATCTGCTGGAATTTGCCGACCGCAAGGCGCTGCCGCGCGAGGTGGCCAGGCTGCAGAAGGCGCAGCCCGGAGGCTTGGGCTTTGGTCGGCCGCCGCCGACACAGCAGATCGCCGCGGAGCTGCGCCGGTTCTTTGCCGGGGAAAGCGCGGAGTTCCAGACCCCGCTGGCGCTGCACGGCACCGCCTTTGAGCGCGAGGTCTGGCGCTATCTGCTGACCATCCCGGCGGGCGAGACGCGCAGCTATTCGCAGATTGCCTCCGATCTGGGGCGGGCCTCGGCGACGCGGGCGGTGGCGCGGGCCAACGGCAGCAACCAGCTGGCGCTAGTGGTGCCCTGCCACCGGGTGCTGTCGGCGGACGGGTCGCTGACCGGCTATGGCGGTGGGCTGTGGCGCAAGCAGCGGCTGATCGAGATTGAAACAGGCTACAGACAGAGGGTGTCCGCATGACATATTCCGACCGCGCCAGGGCCTTTGCGGCCCTGCATCAGCCGGGCGATCCGCTGGTGCTCTACAATATCTGGGATGTCGGCAGTGCCCGCGCCATTGCCGGCGCAGGCGCGCGTGCGCTGGCGACCGGCAGCTATCCGGTGGCGATGGCGCAGGGGTTCGCGGATGGCGAGCAGGTGCCGCTGGACTATGTGCTGGACAATGCGCGCCGCATCATCGCCAGCATCGACCTGCCGGTGACCATCGATTTCGAGGGCGGCTATGCCCGCGCGCCCCGGCAGCTGACCGCCAATGTGAGACGATTGGCCGAAACCGGCGCGGTGGGGCTGAATTTCGAGGATCAGGTGGTCGGCAGCGACCGGATCTACT
This sequence comes from Leisingera sp. S2M4, assembly GCF_055398055.1. Classification (NCBI taxonomy): domain Bacteria; kingdom Pseudomonadati; phylum Pseudomonadota; class Alphaproteobacteria; order Rhodobacterales; family Roseobacteraceae; genus Leisingera; species Leisingera sp. S2M4. The sequence continues at coordinate 1,323,827 of NZ_AP040861.1, read as the reverse complement.
GCCTCGAGGAGCAGGCCGAGCGCGTCGCCGCGGTGCGCGCGGGCCATGCCGACATTTTTGTCAACGCGCGCACGGATCTGTTTCTGAAGGAAAAAGACAGCAGCAAACATGCAGACCTGCTGACCGAGGCGCTGGAGCGCGCCGCCGCTTATGCCGAGGCCGGGGCTGATGGCTTCTTCGTGCCGGGACTGTCGAACCCGGATCTGCTGGCGCGGGTCTGCGAGGGCTGCGCGCTGCCGGTCAATGCCTTCATGCGCGGCGTCACACTGGCGCAGGCGCGGCAGGCCGGGGTGGCGCGCGCCAGCTACGGGCCGATCCCGCATACCCGGCTGATGCAAGTGCTGGCGGAACATTTCCAGGCCCTGGAGTAGGCCGAAGCGGGCCGTGGGCGGTGTCATCCGGTTTCCTGGCAGTGGCGGCGGAAGGCGCGTTTCAACATGTCGAGTTCGGCGCGCAGCAGCTCCACCTCGGCGCGCAGATCGTCGCTCGCCGCGTCGCCCGCGATCAGGGTGAAATCGCCCAGTCGGGTGGAACTCGGGGTGTCGAAGACAACGAAGGATTGCACCCCGTCGGCAATTGCTTCCGCGGGGATCGGCACTTGCAGGATCCATTCTCCGGCGGTTTCGCCCTCGTGCAGCTCCACCCCCGGCACCGGCTGATCTCGGAACATCACCGAGATGTCCGGCCGCGCCCCAGTGCCCGGGGCGTTGCTGATCAACCCTTCCCAGATGCCATTGCGAAAGCGGATCTTGGTCAGTGTCAGGTCGCTCATCGGCAGGGTTCCTCAGATCGCGGCGCGCGGATGGCGCGAGAACGTCAGGTCGCGCAGGAGGACCTGATTCATGGCTGGAGCGTCAAAGATCAGGTCCAGCCAGGCCTTCTCCATCCGCTTTTCGTTCAGGTCCGAATAGGCCAAGTCGAACTCGACCAGGAGATTGCCGCGCTCGGCGGGCAGCTGGCGCACCATCTGCTCGGTGTTGGGGCCGTGCCGGATGTTGAGCCGGGCAAAGATGTCGATGGGCGCTTCGGTCTGCAGGATGCTGTCGACGCGCAGGAGATGCTCGCGGGTGAGCCCCTGCAGGGCCGCGGGCGGCAGGTCCACGACCAGCGACAGGAAAGAGCCTTCGAACTGGTACACATCCATTCGCAGGCCGAACGGTGCGAGGTCTTCCTCGCGGGTGTTTCTGATCTGGCGCAGGCTCACCTCTCCGGCGGCGCAATCGTGAAACAGCTTCACCTCGTCGCTGAGACGGGCCTCGGCCGGGGCCGGGCACAGACCTTGCACGGCCAGCGGGCCGCGCCACAGCTCGGGCCGCCAGGACCAGTCGGTGCCATGCGGGCGAGGAAAGAAGCTGGAGCCGATCTGCGGCAGCGCCAGGCGCCCCTCGGCGGTGTGGATCAGGCGGTCCAGGTGGGTGCGCAATTGCCGCGCCTGGTTGCGTTGCAGGCGCAGGTCAGACAGTGGCGCACGGGGCGCGGCCTCGGCAGCGCTGCGCCAGCGGCGCAGGCTGCGCAGGTGTAGCAGCCGGTCCAGTATCCTGCTCATTGCGCGCCCTCTTGCGAAATCCGGGTCTTGATCCCCCGGCGTTCTCGGGCCGGGGTGCCTGTGTCAGTGTAACCTTTGGGGGCTATTGAAATAAACCTGCAATCCGCTGCCCCAGGCCGCGTTTTTCACGGGCCGTGTCGGCGCTCGCGGTCTCGGTCGTGCGCGCGGGGCGGTCGGGACGCGACTGCGGGCGGGGGGCTTCCGCGGTGTCATGCGACCGCGGCGCCGCCGCTTCGACCGGTTGCGACTGGACGGAGCTTTCGAGGCTGCGGTGCGTCAACTCGTTCAGCAGCGCCGCCCCCTGATGGCCAAGCGCCTGGCTGCCGTCCGGCGCGTAGAGCGCCAGCGCGACCAAATGGTCGTCCAGGATGAAGGCCCCGCGCCAGTGCTGGGCACTGGAGCCGGTGACCAGCGGGCCTGGCGCCTGCAGGCGCACCAGCGGCAGCAGCTGGTCCTCGCGGGTTTCCAGGATGCGGGCGCCGGGGAACATCGCGGCGATGTCGCTGGCCTGCGGCGCGGCGACATTCGGGATGGCGGGGCCGATGCTGGCGGTGATGACCGCGGCCCGGCGGGCGCCGAACCACCCGGCACCGCGCACCCGGCTGCAATGGGCGATCAGGGCAAAGCCGCCCTGGCCTTCGATCCGGCTGCTTTCGGTGTCGAAGCAATATCCCTGCGGGGCGACGAGGTGCAGCCGACCGCCGGCAAAGGGCATCACCGCCCGCGCCGCGTCCGGGCGCTTGCGCCTCGGGGTTCGGGATTCGGACGCATCGGGGGCGCTGGCCGCGCCGGGGGCCAGGGCGGCAAATCCCAGCTCGTTCGACATCTGGCCGCACCCGGTCAGCAGGGCGGTTGCCGTTGCCGCGATGAGGGTCCTCACCTGTCGTGCGGCCGGGGGGCTTGCGGGTTTGTTGTTGTTTGTCTTGCGCAATTTCAGTCCTGCCGCGGTTCCTTCAGGGCCTTGGCATAGGCGTTGACCCGCCCATCGGCAAGCGCCAAGCCAATCGCGGTGCTTGCCGCTTGCCTTGGCGTTGCAGCAATGCAAATGCTGTGCGGGCAGCTTTGGCATCCGCCACGGAGGACACATGCAGCAGCACCGCCGTCCGCCCCCCGGGGGCAGCTACCGCGCCCATGAGGCGCTGGTGCGCCCGGCGCGACTGCAGCCGCAACTGTGGCGCTTGCTGCTGGGGGTGGCGCTGGTGACGCTGGTCAGCCTGACGGCAACCGTCGGCCTGCAGATGCTGCTGGTGGCGGTGGCGCCCGGAGCCTGGCTGGCGGAGCTGTCGCAGGGCAGCAGCCCCGGCGCGATGCTGGTCATGCTCGGCAGCTTCGGCTTTCTGGCGCTCGGGGTTGCGCTGGCGGCGCGGCTGTTGCACCGGCGGGGCCTCATCAGCGTGATCGGCGCGCTGCCGCCGCTGGTGTGGCAGTTCAGCCGTGTCAGCCTCTACCTGCTGGGGCTGAGCCTGCTGTTGCTGCTGCTGCCGCCCTACGACATGGGCGCGCCGATGGAGCCGAACCTGCGGTTCGGGCATTGGCTGGCGCTGTTGCCGCTGTCGCTGCTGGCCGTGCTGGTGCAGACCGGGTCGGAGGAGATCGTCTTTCGCGGCTACATCCAGCAGGCGCTGGCGGCGCGGTTTCGGCATCCGGCGGTGTGGATCCTGCTGCCCTCGGGCCTGTTCGCGCTGGGCCATTACCTGCCCGCCGAGGCAGGCGACAACGCGCTGCTGATCGCGCTCTGGGCCGGGGTCTTTGGCGTGCTGATGGCGGATCTGACGGCGCGGGCGGGCACCTTGGGGCCGGCGATGGCGGTGCATTTCTTCAACAACGTGGCGGCGCTGTTGCTGTTTGCCTCGCCCAGCAGTCTCAACGGGCTGGCGCTGTACCTGCTACCCTACGAGCTGGCGGATGTGCAGGGGCTGCGGCCCTGGATGGCGGTTGACTTCGCCACGATGGTGGTCAGCTGGCTGGCGGCGCGGCTTGCCATACGCCGCTGATTGCAATTGCCGTCAATGGGCCTTATCTGGGGGGCAAACCGCGCCCCCGGAGAGGCAAGCTACATGAACTGGATCACAAACTACGTCCGGCCCAAGATCAACTCGATCTTTTCGCGCCGTGAAGTGCCCGAGAACCTTTGGCAGAAATGCGATGAATGCGGCACCATGCTGTTTCACCGCGAGCTGAGCGACAACCAGAACGTCTGCACCAGCTGCGGTCATCACATGCATATCACCCCGCGCGACCGTTTCACCGCGCTGTTTGATGGCGGTGTCTTCACCGAGGTGGCGGTGCCGGAGCCGCTGTCCGATCCGCTGAAGTTCAAGGATCAGAAGAAATACCCCGACCGGATCAAGGCCGCGCAGAAGAAGACCGGCGAAAAGGATGCGATGCTGGTCGCCGCCGGCGAGATCGGCCGCACGCCGATCGTCGCGGCCGCGCAGGACTTCTCCTACATGGGCGGCTCGATGGGGATGTACGTCGGCAACGCCATCATCGCCGCCGCCGAGGAAGCCGTGAAGCTGGGCCGTCCGCTGGTGCTGTTCTCCGCCGCAGGCGGTGCGCGCATGCAGGAAGGCATCCTGTCGCTGATGCAGATGCCGCGCACCACCGTTGCCGTGCAGATGCTGAAAGAGGCGGGGCTGCCCTATATCGTGGTGCTGACCCATCCGACCACCGGCGGCGTCACCGCGTCCTACGCGATGCTGGGCGACGTGCAGATCTCCGAGCCCAACGCGCTGATCTGCTTTGCCGGGCCGCGGGTGATCGAACAGACGATCCGCGAAAAGCTGCCCGAGGGGTTCCAGCGCGCCGAGTACCTGCTGGATCACGGCATGCTGGACCGGGTGATCCCGCGCACCGAGATGCGCGAGGAGCTGATCACCATCATCCGCATGCTGATGAAACTGCCGCCGCAGGTGGTGGGCGATCTGCCCTCGCCGCAGGACGCCGAGGCGGACAGCGCCGAGGCCGCGAACACATCGGCGGATGCCGCTGCCAGCGAAGAAGCGGCGCAGTAACCGCCCGTAGAAGAGGATGTCCGGCACCGCTGCCGGGCAGCACTCGTCCCGCCCCCAACCGGGCGGGACGTTTTTGCATCAAGACCCCGACAACCGCCTGTAACCAGAGCTTGCCATGACCCAGACCTCCGACGCGATCCTTGCCCGCATGATGGCACTGCACCCCAAGATCATCGACCTGACGCTGGATAGGGTCTGGCGGCTGCTGGCGGCGCTGGACAACCCGCAGGACAAGCTGCCGCCCGTGATCCATATCGCGGGCACCAACGGCAAGGGCTCGACCCAGGCGATGATCCGTGCAGGCCTCGAGGGCTGGGGCAAATCGGTGCACGCCTATACCTCGCCGCATCTGGCGCGCTTCCATGAGCGCATCCGGCTGGCGGGTGAGCTGATCTCCGAGCCGCATCTGACCGAGGTGCTGGACGAGTGCTATGAGAAGAACGGCGGCGAGAACATCACCTATTTCGAGATCACCACGGTGGCGGGCCTGCTGGCGTTCTCGCGCACGCCTGCGGATTACACGCTGCTGGAAGTCGGCCTGGGCGGTCGGCTGGATGCCACCAACGTGATCACCCCGGAACTGTCGGTGATCACCCCGATCTCGATCGACCATGAACAGTTCCTCGGCAACACGCTGGCCAAGATCGCCGTCGAGAAGGCGGGCATCATCAAGCGCGGCGTGCCGGTGGTGGTCGGCCCGCAGCCCGAGGAGGCGATGGAGGTGATCGAGGCCACCGCCGCCCGCCTCGGCGCGCCGCTGATCGCCTACGGCCAGCAGTGGCACGTCACGCAGGAGCGCGGTCGGCTGGTGTTCCAGGATGAACGTGGCCTGTTGGACCTGCCGCTGCCGACCCTGCTGGGCGCGCATCAGGTGCAGAACGCCGGTGCCGCCTTGGCGGCGCTGCGCCACCTCGGCGCCGACGAGGCCGCCTGCGAAGCTGCGATGGTCAACGCCGAATGGCCCGCGCGGATGCAGAAGCTGAAGACCGGACCGCTGATCGAGGCGGCTCCGGAGGCCGAGCTGTGGCTGGACGGTGGCCACAACGCCGCGGCGGGCGTGGCGCTGGCAGAGGTGCTGGCGGGGCTGCCGCCGCGCCCCACCCACCTGATCTGCGGCATGCTCAACACCAAGGACGTCAGCGGCTACATGGCGCCGCTGGCCCCGCATGTGGCGAGCCTGACGGCAATTTCGATCCCCGACGAAGTGAACACGCTGAGCGCCGAGGAAACCGAAGCCGCGGCGAAGTCGGTGGGGATCGAGGCCAGCACGGCGGACAGTACCCTTGCAGCGCTCCAGGCGATTGTCGCGCAGGACCCGCAGGCGCGGGTGCTGATCTGTGGCTCGCTTTACCTCGCGGGCCATATCCTGCGCGAAAACGGCTGAGGCTCCGGTCCGCGGCGGGCGGCGGCGTACTCCCGCCCGGTTTCGATCTGCCGATCTCACCCCGTTGGGCCGGGCGCCGCTGGCGCGGCGCGGCCTGCCGCTTTTCATCTTTCCCTGAAATACTCCGGGGGTGAGGCCGCAAGGCCGAGGGGGCAGCGCCCCATCTTGGCCCTTTCTCGGCTGCGCGGCCGCTAGTCCAGAACGTGGTCCACCGGCGCCAGCCGCGGCGGCACCTCGCGCCCGAGGGCGTTGCAGACCGAGATTTCCATCACCCGGCACAGCGCACTCAGCGGCACGGCGTTGGCCTGTTTGCGAAACGGGTGTTCCAACTCATGGGTGACCTGCGCCAGGCCGAAAAAGACGTAGGCCACCACCGCGGCCACCAAGGGTTCGAACCAGCCTGCGCTGTCCAGCAGGGCAAAGGGAAGCAGCAGGCAATAGAGATAGGTCGTGCGCCAGACCAGCAGCGAGTAGACGAACGGCAGCGGCGTGGTCAGCAGCCGTTCATTGCCGGCCTGGGCAGCCGGGAAGGCAGCCAGGCGTTCGGCCAGGGCGCGTTGGCCGAAGCCGTCTATGCGCCCGTCCTCTGCCATTTCGCGCAGCCGGGTGGCGATATCGCGCAGGGCGGCGTTGGGGCCGTTTTCCTGCCGCATCAGCTGCTCCGCCGCATCCGCGCCGACCCAGTGGCGAACGATCTGCGCCACCTCGTCCCCGCGCAGCTGGGCACGGTGCAGGTGATGAAAGGCGAGGATGCGGGTCAGGATGAACTCTTCGTCCTCGCCCTTGCCCGCGAAGATCCGCAATTCCTGCGCCAGGCTGCGCACGTCGGAGACCATGCGGCCCCAGATCTTGCGCGCCTCCCACCATCGGTCGTAGGCGGCGTTGTTGCGAAAGCCCAGGAACAGCGAGAGCGACAGGCCGAAGACCCCCATGGCGCCGATCGAGATGGTCGGCATTGCCATGACGTAGCGGTCCAGGACCAGCACCAGAAGGGCCCAGAGCGCGGCGCCGATGATGTTGGGCAGGATCTGCGGTACCACCGATCCCTTCAGGATCAGGAACAGCTGCCAGCGGCTGGGCGTGTCGCGGACGATCATCGCGCCTCGGCTCCCCAATCCTTGTCCTGCATCTCGCGCAGGCGCGAGGCGGTGCGTTCGAACTCAAACGTGCCCTCACCCTCGACATAGAGCAATTCCGGCTCGGCTGCGGCGGAGCAGATCAGCCGCACCTCGGCCTCGTAAAGCGCGTCGATCAGGGTAACGAAGCGCTTGGCCTCGTTGAAGTTGTTGCGGCTGAGGCGGGGAATGTCCTCGAGCACCAACACCTTGACCGCTTCGGCGATGGCAAGGTAGTCGCCCGGCCCCAGCATTTTGCCGCAGAGGTCATAGAAGCTGGCGCGCGCAACACCGTTGCGGAAGGCGGGCAGGACCACCTCGCGGCCCTTCACCTCCAGCGTCAGCGGCTGCGCCGGGCCGCCGGTGAGGTCGGTCCAGATCGCATCGATGCGGGCGCGGGCCTCGGCCCCGGCAGGGGTGAAATAGACCTGCGCCCCGGTCAGCCGGTTCTGCCGGTAGTCGGTCGGGCTGACCATTTCATGCACGTCCATCTGCGCCTTGATCAGGTCGATGAAGGGCAGGAACAGCTGCCGGTTCAGCCCGTCCTTGTACAGATCATCCGGCACCCGGTTGGAGGTGGTCACCACGGTGACCCCGGCAGCAAACAGCGCTTCGAACAGGCGGCCCACGATCATCGCGTCGGTGATGTCGGTGATCTGCATCTCGTCGAACGCCAGGAGCCGCACCGAGTCGGCCACTTCGGCGGCCACCGGCGCCAGCGCATCCTCGACACCGCGCTGGCGGGCTTCGTGCATCTTGGCGTGGATCTCCTGCATGAAGGCGTGGAAATGCACCCGCCGCGAGGGCACCCCGTCGAGGCTGTCGACGAAAAGGTCCATCAGCATCGACTTGCCGCGCCCGACGCCGCCCCAGAGGTACAGCCCCTTGACCGGCTGGTACTGCGCCTTGCGGAACAGCCCGCGTTTCACCGGCGGGGCCATCAGCCCCTCGGCGATACGGTCGAAATGGGGCAGAACGGCCTGCTGCGCCGGATCGGGCTGCAGCTCGCCTGCGTCGATTTTCTGCCGGTAGAGCGTGGTCAGATGGGTCATGGGGCAAGCCATAGCGCGGGGCGCGGGGGATGGGAAGCGGGTGCGTGCAGGCAAGCGCTTGCAATCGCTGGCTGAGTGGCGTCCATCGCATCAATTCTCCTTAACCGGTCACGCAATAATCCTGATTTGACGGCGGCGGGGTTTTGCCTAAGGTCTGCGCAAACTTCAGGAGAGACCCATGGACCGTCCGGCGCCGCTGTTTACCCCCGTTCTGATCGTCGGCTGCATCATCATCATGGTGAGCTTTGCGGTGCGCGCCTCCTTCGGTGTCTTCCAGATCCCGATCGCCGAGGAATTCGGCTGGCTGCGGGCCGAGTTCTCGCTGGCGATTGCGATTCAGAACCTTGCCTGGGGTATCGGCCAGCCGATTTTCGGCGCCCTGGCCGAGAAGATCGGCGACCGCAAGGCGATCGTGCTGGGGGCGCTGGTCTATGCCGCCGGGCTGGTGCTGAGCGCGGTCTCGACCACGCCGTTCGAGATGCAGGCCTATGAATGGCTGGTGGGCTTTGGCATCGCCGGCACCGGCTTTGGCGTGGTGCTGGCGGTGGTGGGCCGGGCCAGCTCTGACGAGAACCGCTCGATGTCGCTGGCGATTGTTACCGCCGCGGGCTCTGCCGGGCAGATCTTCGGCGCGCCGACGGCGGAGTGGATGCTGACTTTCCTGCCGTGGCAGACGATCTTCGTGGTTTTTGCCGGGGTGGTGCTGGCGCTGATCCTGACGCTGCCGCTGATGCGCGCGCCCGAACCCGCCAGCCGCGCCGAGCTGGAAGAGAGCATGGGCACGATCCTGATGAAAGCCTTCAGGGATCCGTCCTACACGCTGATCTTCCTGGGCTTTTTCAGCTGCGGCTACCAGCTGGCCTTTGTCACCGCGCATTTCCCCGCCTTCGTGACCGAGATGTGCGGGCCGATCCAGCCGGGCGGCATGCTGCATTCGATGGGCATCACCTCGACTTCGGCGCTGGGGGCGGTTGCGATCTCGCTGATCGGGGCGGCCAATGTGGGGGGCACCCTGCTGGCCGGCTACCTGGGCAAGCGCTACTCCAAGAAATACCTGCTGGCGGCGATCTATACCGGGCGGACGCTGGCGGCGGCGGCCTTCATCCTGTTCCCGATCACGCCGCTCAGCGTCATCATCTTCTCGGTGGCGATGGGCTCTTTGTGGCTGGCGACGGTGCCGCTGACCTCGGGTCTGGTCGCCCATATCTACGGCCTGCGCTACATGGGTACGCTTTATGGCATCGTGTTCTTCAGCCACCAGCTGGGTAGCTTCCTGGGCGTCTGGTTGGGTGGGCGGATGTATGACGCCTATGGCGATTACACGCTGGTGTGGTGGATCGGTGTCGGTGTCGGGGCGTTCAGCGCCATCGTGCATCTGCCGGTGAAGGAACGCCCGCTGCCGCGCGCCGACGCGGCCATTGCGGCGGGCTGAGGCAGACGGAAGCAGCGAAACCGGGGCGGCTGCTGGCCGCCCCCGACATATTCCCAACCGGACGGACGCGGCGGTTCAGGCGGCTTCTTCGGCTGTCAGCAGCCCGTGCTGCACCAGCCGCTGCGCAAAGGGGGCGGGGGTGGTGAACAGGTGGGTCTGCCAGCCGCGGCTTTCGGCGGCGGCGATGTTTTCCGGGCGGTCGTCGGTGAACAGCAGGCGCTGCGGCGCAACCCCGGTTTCGCGTTCGAGGATGGTATAGATCTCGGCATCGGGCTTGATGCATTTCAGATGCGCCGAGACGAAGGCGTGGTCGAACTCCTGCAGGAACGGATAGCGTTCGCAGGCGATGTCAAAGGTGTCGGCCCCGAAATTGCTGAGTGCGAAGACCGGGATGCTGCGTGCGCGCAGCGCCTGTTTCAGCCGCACCGTATGGGCGATTTCGCGCGGGACCATGTCCAGCCAGCAATCGTGCCACCAGCGGATCTCCTCGCTCCAGGCGGGGTGTTCCGCGGCCAGATCCTCGATCGATTGCCGGAAGGGGGCGCCCCGGTCGATCTCGAGGTTGACATCGTGCAGCGGGACGTCGGCAAAGAGCTGCTGGCGGCGGTCTTCGCCGATGCGGCTGTCGTAGAAGGCTTCGGGCTCCCATTCGATCAGCACGCGGCCGATGTCAAAGACGACGGCGTCGATCGGGGCGGCGGTGGCTGCGGTGTCCGGGGTCATGATGGAGTTCTTATCCTTCTGCACGTGGGCGGGGACGGGTTGCGGGGCGGTTGCGGCGGGTCTCGCGCCAGAGGGAGACCAGCCCGGAGGCGACGATCAGGCTGCTGCCGATCCAGACCGGGGCGTCGGGCCACTCGTTGAAGATCAGCACGCCCCAGAGCACCGACATCGGCATGGCGATATATTCGAAGGGGGCGGCCAGGGTGGCCTCGTTCAGGCGGTAGGCCTGGGTCACCAGGTAGCCGCCGACGGAGCCAGCGAGGCCGACGCCGATCAGATAGGGCCAGTCCTCGGGGGCGGGCCAGATCCAGGCCCGCAGGATGAAGTCGAGCGCCGGGCTGCTGCCGGTGGCATAGCGTCCGTCGCCGAACAGCAGCCCGGCGAGGGCGCTGACGATCAGAAAGCCCAGCATCGGGTAGAATGCCATGGTGGCACCGGCCTCGGCATTGCCTGCGCGGCGGGTCAGCACATGCAGCGCGGCATAGCCGCAGGCTCCCAACAGGGGCAGCACGGCCGCCGCCTGAAAGGCGCTGGTGCCGGGGCGCATGATGATGAGCACCCCGAGGAAGCCCGCAAAGACCGCGCCCCAGCGCCACGGGCCGGGGCGTTCGCCCAGCAGCAGCGCCGACAGGGTGGTGACGATCAGCGGCGTGGCAAAGGAAATCGCCACCGCTTCGGCCAGCGGCATGATGGCGAGGCCGGTGAAAAAGAAGATATTGGCCAGCAGCACCATGCAACAGCGCAGCAGGTGTAGGCGCGGGCGGTGGGTCCGCAACAGGTGGTAGCCGCCTTCCAGCGGCATGATGATCGCCAGCATCACGCAGATCGCCACCACCGAGCGGAACAGCACCATCTCGTAAAGCGGGTAGTCGCCGGACAGGAACTTGAAGATCATGTCGATGACGGAAAAGGCGATGCCGGCCCCTGCCGCGGCCAACAGTCCGGGGACGCTGATCCTGATCTCTGCGCTCATGTGGGCTCCGTTCCGGTTGTGCCGCCATCAGTGGCGCAACTGGCAAAACGGGGCAATGGGGCGGGGCGGAAAATTTCAGATTTTCCGCCCGTGCCGGGCGGCCACGGGGGACACTGCGGGCAAATGTCCGGGCAGCGGCCGCACAAAGCCATTGGGCATCGGCAGCGGATGCGGTAGAGGGCAGCGAGGCCCGCGCCTTTGATCTGAAAACCTGGAGACCCGGACCAGCGCCATAAGCGGCCCGCAGGCCGTCCGGCCGGGTACCCAAGACATAGGACCCAAAACGTCATGACTGACAGCAAACGCATCGTTCTTTCCAGCGACCACGCCGCCATCGAGCTGCGTCAGGCCGTTGCCGCCCATGTCGCTTCGCTGGGCTGGGAGGTCGAGGACATCGGCCCCGCCACCCCGGAAAGCACCCATTACCCCAAGCACGGCGAGGCCGCGGCGCGGCGTGTGGCTTCGGGTGAATTCCCGCTGGGCATCGTGCTGTGCGGCACCGGCCAGGGCATCATGATGGCCGCCAACAAGGTGAAGGGCATCCGCTGCGGCGTCTGCTCGGACACGTTCTCGGCCAAGATGATCCGCGCGCACAACAACGCCAACATGCTGTCGATCGGCGCACGGGTGGTGGGCGAAGGCCTGGCGCTGGAGATCGTCGAAGCCTTCCTGTCCACCGAATTCGAAGGCGGCCGTCACGGCACGCGGGTGGAGATGATCTCCGAGATCGAAGGCTGAGCACAGCCTGTCTGTCGGGTCGGGCGCGCGTCAGCGCCCGGCCCTGCTAGCCTTGGCTAGCCCTGGGCCTTGGCGGCGCGCAGCTCGCGCTCCAGCGCGTCGAGGAACCGCGAGCGGTCGGCCTTGGTGAAGCCCTTGCCGCCGCCCTGCATGCCCAAGGGGTTGGCGGCGCGCAGGTCTGCCATCAGGTCACGCATCGCCAGCTGCTGGCCGATATTGGCCTCGGTGAACCGTTCGCCGTTGTGGCGCAGCACGCGCGCGCCGGCCTCGATGCATTTGGCGGCGAGCGGGATGTCCCCGGTCACCACCACATCGCCCGGCCCGCAGCGCTCTGCGATCCACATGTCGGCCACATCGGCCCCCTGATCCACGATCACGTTCTCCACCAGCGGATTGGCCGAGGGCCGCAGGCCGCCGTTGGAGACCACGAACATGCGCAGGCCGTGACGGGTGGCGACCCGTTCGGCCTCGGCCTTGACCGGGCAGGCGTCAGCGTCGATGTAGAGCGCGCTCACTCCGCCGCCTTCTTCTCTGCCTTCTGGTCCGCCTTGTCCGTTTTCTCCGCCTTGTCGGCGGGCTTGGCCTTGCGGCTGGCCGGCTTCTTGACCCGGAATTCATCGGGGATCGGCATCCGGTTGAAGGCATCCAGACCGGCGATCTTGTAGGCCTCGGCCAGGGTCGGGTAGTTGAAGGTGTTCTGCACGAAGTAGTCCACCGTGCCTTGCAGGTTCAGCACCGCCTGGGCGATGTGGATCAGCTCGGTCGCGCCTTCGCCGACGATCTGCACGCCCAGCACGCGGCGGGTCTTCAGCGAGAACAGCATCTTCAGCATGCCATGTTCCAGCCCCATGATGTGCCCGCGCGAGGTTTCGCGGAAGCGGGCGATGCCGACCTCGTATGGCACGCCGCGCTCCTGCAGCTCTTCCTCGGACATGCCGCAGGTGGACATTTCCGGCACCGAATAGATGCCATAGGGGAACCAGGGGCTTTCGGGGACCGTCGGGACATTCATCGCGTGGCAGGCGGCGACGCGGCCCTGCTGCAGCGAGGTCGAGGCCAGCGAGGGATGGCCGATCACGTCGCCGGTGGCATAGATGTGCGGAACCTTGGTCTGGTAGGTCTTGCGGGTCACCTCGAGGCGGCCGCGATGGTCGGTTTCCAGCCCCACCGCCTTGAGGTTCAGCCGCTCGGTGTTGCCCATGCGCCCGGCCGCGAACAGCAGCATCTCGCCGCGCACGTGGCGACCGTTGGCCAGCGTCACCTCGATGTGCTCGCCCTCGTCCTCGATCTTTTCGATCGCGGAGCCGAGCCGCAGGTCGACGCCGTTCTCGCGGATCTGATGGGTGAATTCCTGGATCAGGGTGCGGTCGATGAAATCAAGGAAGGTGTCGCGCGGCTCGATCAGGGTAACGCGCACGTCCAGAGCCGAGAACATGGTGGCATATTCCACCCCGATCACCCCGGCACCGACCACGATCAGCGAGCGCGGGATCTCCTCCATCTCCAGGAACTCATCCCCGTCGACCACGGTCTTGCCGTTGAACGGCACGTAATCGGGGCGGTAGGTGCGGGTGCCGGTGGCGATGATGAATTTCTCGCCGGTGACCCGCGTGGTGTCGCCCGCCTCGATCTCCACCTCGACCTCGTTCGGACCGACGAAATGCGCCATGCCGGCCAGCATGTCGACGTGGTTGCGGTTGAACTGGTGTTCCAGCACGTCGACCTCGTGATCGAGGGTCATGTGCAGCCGCGCCTTCAGATCCTCGGCGCGGATCTGGTCCTTGACCCGGTAGGCGCGGCCGTAGAACGAGCGTTCGCGCCAGCCGGTCAGGTTCAGCACGGTTTCGCGCAGGGTCTTGGAGGGCACGGTGCCTGTATGCACCGACACCCCGCCGAGACGATCCTTGCGGTCGATCACCAGCACCCGGCGTTTCAGCTTGGCGGCCTGAATGGCGGCGGTGCGGCCCGAGGGGCCGGAACCGATGATGATCAGGTCATAGTCGAATTCGTCGCTCATGGGCCGCGGTCCTTTTCCCTGGGGTGCTTCAGTTCTGATACAACGCATCGGCATGGAAGGCGATGTGGTCCTCCATGAAGGTCGATACGAAGAAGTAGCTGTGGTCGTAGCCCGGCTGCAGGCGCAGGGTGGCCTGCTGGCGGCGCTCGGCCACGGCGGCGGCCAGCGCCTCGGGCTTCAGAAGATCGATGAACTGGTCGGCGGTGCCGGTGTCGACCAGCACCGGGCCATCAAAGCCTGCCTCGCGCATCAGGAGGCTGGCGTCATGCCTGGCCCAGGCGGCCTCGTCGTCGCCCAGATAGGCGCTCAGCTGCTTGCGGCCCCAGTCCGACGCGGTGGGGTTGCAGATCGGTGCAAAGGCAGAGACCGATTTGTAGCGGCCCGGCAGGTTCATCGCCAGCGTCAGTGCGCCGTGGCCGCCCATCGAATGGCCGGTGATCGCCTGGCGGTCCAGGTCGATGGCAAAGTTTTCACCCAGAAGCGCGGGCAGTTCCTCGGCGACATAGTCCCACATGCGGAAATGCGGGGCCCAGGGCTGCTGCGTGGCGTTGACGTAAAAGCCCGCGCCCTGGCCCAGGTCGTAGGCGTCATCGTCGGCCACGCCTTCGCCGCGGGGCGAGGTGTCGGGGAAGACGATGGCGATGCCCTGTTCGGCGCACCAGGCCTGTGCGCCCGCCTTGGTCATGGCGTTTTCATGGGTGCAGGTCAGTCCCGAGAGATACCACAGCAGCGGGACCGGGCCGTCCTTGGCTTCCTCGGGCAGGAACAGGCCAAAGGTCATGTCGCAGCCGGTGGCGGTGCTGGCGTGTTTGTATACGCCCTGGATACCGCCAAAGGCGGCATTTTCGGAGATGGTTTCCATGGTCAGGCTCCCTTGGATCGCTTTGCCCTATCGCTACCGCTTGCGCGGGCCGGGGTCCAGCAGCGGGGCGGCGGCTGTACCGGTTTTTGCGTCAGAAAGGGATGCGAAATCGCAAATCTGTCGCGGTGCGCCAGCTTCAGCCGCCGGAGGTGGCGAGTCCGGAGACCCAGGCAATGACGGCGGGCACGGTGACGATCGACAGCACGGTAGAGATCAGGATTGCCGCCGAGGCGCGCTGCGGGGCGACGCCATAGTGCTGCGCCAGCATGTAGACATTGCCCGCCACCGGCAGCGAGGCAGCGGCGATGGCCACCATCGCCGCATAGGGGCTGGCCGGGATCAGCCACAGCACGCATACCGCCACGCAGGCCGGGTGCAGGACCAGCTTGGCAAAGCTGAGCCAGCCCGCGATCTGCACCCGCTCGGCCGATTTCGAGGCCAGCGAGGCACCGATGGCAAACAGCGCGCCCGGTGTCGCCGCTCCGCCGAGGATGGTCAGGAAGTCATTGACTGGCACCGGGATTGTCCAGGCGGAAGCGGACCAGGCGAGACCCGCCACGATCGACAGGATCATCGGGTTCTTCAGCAGCCCCAGCCCGACCAGTTTCAAGGTCGCCAGTCGCAGCCCCTGACCCCGACCGGCATTGATGAAGATGACGATCAGCGAGGAGAACACCACCAGGTCGACGCTCAGCACCACCATCATCGGCGCCACCGAGGCCGGGCCGAACAGGATCGCCATCATCGGCAATCCGAGAAAGCCGACATTGCCGATGGCGGCGCATTGCGCCTCGACCGCAGCGGTGGGCATGTCCAGCCCGCGCACCAGCGCCACCACGGTGACCAGCACGTAGACCGCCAGAGTGCCTGCCAGGTAGCTGAGGATCAGGGTCGGGTTGAAGATCTCGGCAAAGGAGAGATTGGCGGCGAAGCGAAAGATCATCGCCGACAAGGGAAAGAAGAAAACGAATTTCGTCAGGTAAGCGGTGGCTTCCTCGGTGAAGAAACGGCTGCGCCCGGCGTAGTAGCCGAGGCCGATGATAGCGAAGAAGGGCAGGGTGCGAAAAAAGATCTCAGCCATTTGCGGATTGGTAACCGGATTTGACCAATTGGCAAAGGGCGTTTTTTACCCGGACCTTGGGACGAGCATATGCGGACGGTTCTCGGGAGCGTCGCAGGGGCGGGCGGTCGCCGACTGCCGCAAGGGGGGGGCTCCCGCCTGATCCTGAACCTGCTGGCGCAGGCCCGTCTCAGTTGGGCGTGGCACCGTGCGGGGCACGGTGCGGGCCGCGCAAGGCCGCCGACCGCAGCGCGCCAGCGCTGCCGGGCCCAACCGGGAGGGGCAGTCGGTGACTGCCGCGGCGCGGGCGGGAGCGCTTGTCTGGTCCCGCTTGTCGTCCTTGCCGCAATGCGCCCGCGCGGCAGGACGGGCCGGGGCTAGCCGCTGCCAATCAATGCGCCAGCGCCGAGCACCAACGCACCGCCCAGCACCACCTGCATGGTGGCCCGCCAGAACGGTGTCTGCATGAATCGGTTCTGGATCCAGGCGATTGCCCAGAGCTCCACGAAGACGATCAGCAGCGCCAGCGTGGTGGCGGTCCAGAACTCGGGGATCAGATAGGGCAGGGCGTGGCCCAGGCCGCCCAGCGTGGTCATCACTCCCGACGCCAGCCCGCGTTTCAGCGGTGAGCCGCGGCCCGACAGCTGGCCGTCATCCGAGGCGGCTTCGGTGAAGCCCATGGAAATCCCGGCGCCGACCGAGGCCGCCGTGCCGACCAAGAAGGTGGTCCAGGTGTCCTGGGTGGCAAAGGCGGTGGCGAAGATCGGCGCCAGCGTCGAGACCGAGCCATCCATCAGCCCTGCCAGCCCCGGTTGCACCCAGGTCAGCAGGAACTGGCGGTGGGCGTCCTGGTCCTCCTGCGCCCGGCTTTCCACGTCCAGGTGGCGATCCTCGAGACGGCCTGCGCTGGCCTGGTGGTCGGCTTCGGCGGCGGCGAGGTCGCCCAGCAGGCGGCGGGTGGCGGCGTCCTGGCAGCGGCGGGCGGCGGCGGCGTAGAACCGTTCGGCGGTGGCCTCCATCGCCTGCGCCTCGGCGCGAATGCGGGGCAGGCTGAGACCATCCAGCAGCCATACCGGGCGGCGGGTGTGAAACCCCGCCACATGCTCGCGCCGGATCAGCGGGATATCGGTCCCGAAGCGGGCCTCATGCAGGGCAATCAGCCGGGCGCGGTGGTCGTCCTCCTCGGCCGCCATGCCGTCGAACAGGGCGGCGCTGGCCGGGTAATCCGCGCGCAGCCGGGCGGCGTAGCTGCGGTAGATCCGCGCGTCCTCCTCCTCGGCGGAGA
This sequence comes from Leisingera sp. S2M4, assembly GCF_055398055.1. NCBI lineage: Bacteria > Pseudomonadati > Pseudomonadota > Alphaproteobacteria > Rhodobacterales > Roseobacteraceae > Leisingera > Leisingera sp. S2M4. The sequence goes on along the minus strand of NZ_AP040861.1, from coordinate 1,306,626 downwards.
TCGCCAGGGCGAGGACTTCCTGCTCTGACAGGCTGGCCAGGCGTCTGCGCTGGGTGAAGAGCTGCATCTGTTGCCTCATTCGCATCCAATTTAGAATTGTTCTAAATATGGCGTCAGATCGTCCCGACCGCAAGCGGTTGTCGCAGACCTGTTGCAATCGCCACGGCTGGATTACATTAGGGGCAGATCTGGATGCTGACCGTAGCCGTACTGACCGCCGCCTTAGCCCACCGACCACAGCCAAAGGACACGTGATGAATCATCAGACCGGCATTCTGCGCCGGGGCCGGAAATTCGACCAGGTCCTGGAGGGCGCCCGCGAGGTGTTTCTCTCTGATGGCTTCGAAGGGGCCGGCGTCGACAAGATCGCCAAGGTGGCTGGCGTGTCCAAGGCAACGCTCTACAGCTATTTTCCGGACAAGCGGGAGCTGTTCATGGAGGTTGTGCGCGCCGCCTGCGTGGAGCAGGCGGACAGCATGGTGTCGCTGGCGGCCGGCTGTCGTGGCCCGCGCGAGGTGCTGCGGATTGCGGGCGAGCGGCTGCATGCGGTGCTGCTGGGCGGCTACAGCCTGCGCCTGTTTCGGATCTTCGTGGCAGAGGCTGACCGATTCCCGGAGCTGGGGGCGATGTTCTATCGCAACGGCCCGCTGGTGATGCAGGAGAACCTGCGCGATTATCTCGAACTTGCCGTCTCACGCGGGGAGCTGCGGATCGCCGATGTCGATCTGGCCGCGGCGCAGTTTCTGGAGATGTGCAAGGCGGATGTCTTCCTGCGCTTCCTGTTCAAGATCGACGAAAGCTTTACAGAAGCCGAGTTGGCGCGGGTGATCGACGGCGCGATCGAGACCTTCATGGCGCGCTACGGCAGCTGACCGCCTGACGTCCCCGCGCCAGTGCCCGGGCAGGGATCAGTGGGTGATGAAGCGGTTGGGCGTTTCCCGGTAGGTCTGGTGACAGCTGAGACAGCTTTGCATCAGCGTCGGCAGCGTGCGGCGCAGGCCGGTCAGGGACCGGGTGTTGAGGGCGCGCGCGGCCTTTTCGGCCCGCGAGGCGCGGATCTTGAAGTCTTGCCAGCTGGGCCAGATCGTCGGGCGCGCGTGCGAGGCCGGGTCCAGATGCTGCTTGCGAAAGCGGCGGGGAATGGCCGCGGTGGAGCGGATCAGCTGGCGGCGGGCGTTGCGCGCTTTCCGGCGATCGAAACCGGTGCGTCCGGTGGTCATGCCGGTCAGCACTTCCATCGCCGCTTTCTGGGCGCTCATCAAAGCGATGCGCTGGCTGACAGGCGTGCTGATGGCATTGCGGGCGGTGACCGGCGTGGTGCTGACGGTGGCGAGCAGCAGCAGGAGCGCGAGCAGCAGTGTGCCGCGGTGTGGCAGGCGGCTCATCGGTGGGCCTCGGCGCGGATTGACCGAATCGTCAGATTGGAACAAAATAAGAACATAGCCTGCCATACCTCCACATCCGTTCTGCAAACCTGGCCTCGGCCACCCAGTTCTGCGCTTTGATTCATGTCTCACCGCCGTATCCTGTCGCTTTGGTTTCCGCGTCTTGGGGCGGAGCGCATCCTGCGGGCGGAGCGCGGCGATATTGCCGGGCCGCTGGTCGTGGCCGCAGAAGTGTCCAACAGTCAGGTTATCACCGCGTTAAATGCGGCGGCGGAGGCCGCGGGGCTGCATCCGGGGCAGTCGTTGCGCGACGCGCATGCGATGTGCGCGACGCTGCGGGTGCGGTCTCGCAACCCGGCGGCGGAGGCGGCCTTCCTGGCGGCGCTCCGGCGCTGGGCCGGGCGGTTTACCCCCTGGGTGGCAGAGGCGGGGGAGGACGGGTTGACCCTGGACATCAGCGGCTGCGCGCATCTGTTCGGGGGCGAGACGGCGCTGACGCAGGCGGTGGCGCAGGATTGCGCCGATATCGGGCTGAGCCTGCACATGGGGCTTGCCGATACGGTGGGGGCGGCCTGGGCCCTGGCCCGTTACGGCGGCGCTGAGCCGCTGGCGACAACCGGCGGCGGGCGCAGCGGTGACGCCATCGAGCAGGAGGCGCGCGCCACCCGCGCCCGGGCGCAGAAGCGGCGGCACTGGAGCCGGGGCGGCCGCGCGCCGCAGGTGCATGTGCAGGCCGCAGGCGAAACCGCAAAAGGACCGCAGGCGCGAATTTCCGCGCCGGGCCAGACCCGTGCGGCGCTGGCCCCCTTGCCGGTGGCGGCGCTGCGGCTGGAGGCGGCCACGGTGGCGCAGCTGAACCGGTTGGGGCTGCGGCGGATCGGCGATCTTCTGGCGCAGCCGCGGTCCAGCCTGGCACGGCGCTTTGGCCGCGGGCTGGTGGCGCGGCTGGACCAGGCGATGGGCAGTGCGCCGGAGCCGGTCTCGCCCGCGCGGGAGCCCGACCATTTTGCGGTGCGGCTGACCCTGCCGGAGCCGATCGGGCTGATGGAGGACCTGCTGGCGGCGCTGGACCGGATGCTGCCGCGGCTCTGCGCCCGGCTTGCGGCGCGCGGCAAGGGCGCGCGGGTGCTGCGGCTGGAAGCGCATCGCTGCGATCAGGCGATGGAGGCGGTCAGCACCGGCCTGGCGCGGGCCAGCCGGGAACCGGACCGGATCCGCCCGCTGCTGGCGATGAAGCTGGAGCAGATCGACGCCGGTTTCGGCATCGACATGCTGCGGCTGGAGGTGACCCGGGCCGAGGCCATCCACACCCGCGCGCCTGTTGGCCATCTTCAGGCGGGGGCGGCGGCCCGGGCGCGCCAGCAGGGGCAGCCGGACGGCGTCGCGCTGGAGGACCTGGTTGGCCGCCTGGGCGCGCGACTGGGGCTGGAGGCGATCACCCGCCTGCATCCGGCAGACAGCCACATCCCCGAAAAGCGATTTAGCGTACAGGCGGCGGCGTGGAGCGAACCGGCGGCGGAGCCGTGGCCGCGGCCGCTGCGACCGCGACCGCTGCTGCTGTGGCCCCCCGAGCTGGTCAGCGCAGCTCCGCGCCCCGACCTGCCGCCGGAGTTCCGCTGGCGCGGTCGCAACTGGCAGGTGGCAGCGGCAGAAGGTCCGGAGCGGATCGCGCCGGAGTGGTGGCTGGAAGATCCGAACTGGCGCAACGGCGTGCGCGATTACTGGGTGGTGGTGAGCTGCTGCGGGGCCAAGCTGTGGCTGTTCTTTGCCCATGGCGCGGCGCTGTCACCCGGCTGGTTCTGCCAGGGCAGCTTTGCCTGAGGCGGCACGCTTCGTTCCGCAGCGAAGCGTTTTTGTTGGGCGCCGCCACGCAGCTCGCCTAGGGTAGGGGAATGACCACACCTCGTTTCGACATTCTGGGCCAGGCCCTCGCCGACGCCAGCCGCACCCGCATGCTGTGCGAGCTGATGGAGGGGCGTGCCTATACCAACAAGGAGCTGGCTGCGGCTGCCGGGGTGACGCCGCAGACTGCCAGCGCGCATCTGCGGCTACTGCAGCATGCCGGGCTGGTGCTGGCGGAAAAGCGCGGTCGCTGCGTCTATCACCGGCTGGCGGGGCCGGAGGTGGCGCAGGCGTTGGAACAGCTGGCGGCGATTGCACCGACCGAGAGCCTGCACCGCGCCCAGCGGCGCAAGGCGGGTGGGCTGGCCGAGGTGCGCAGCTGTTACGATCACCTGGCCGGTCCGCTGGCGGTGGCGATGACCGACGCCTTGCTGGCGCGCGGCCTGCTGGTCGAGGAACAGGGCGCCTTTCGCGCCGTTCCGGCGGGCGACTGGTCAAAACTGGGGGTGGTGCTGCCGACCGGCTCGGGCCGCCAGCCGTTTGCCCGGCCCTGCCTGGACTGGACCGAACGACGGCTGCATGTGGCCGGGCCGATGGGGCGGCAGATGCTGGATCATGCGCTCGCGGCCGGTTGGTTGAAACGGCAGGCACAAAGGCGCGGATTGCAGCTGACGGCGCCGGGGCGGCGGGCACTGGAGCAAATTCTGGGGGTGCGCTGTGACGACCTGCTGGCCGGGGTCGCGGCGGGCTGAGAGCGGCGCGCAGTCTGCCCGATGGCGACGGGTCGGCAAGGGAAACCGATAAATCCGCCGTGACGGGGCTTGATTTGCCGCCCAATCGGCGCAACCTTTTAAGGATGAGCTTTGATCAGGTGCAGCCTTTCCCCGGATCTCCCGTCCCGCAGCAAGTTTCCTTTGACCGGCGCGAACTGTCGGTGATCCTGTCGTTGTACGGGCGCATGGTGGCTGCGGGGGAATGGCGGGACTACGGGATTTCCTCGCTGCGGGACCTGGCGGTGTTCTCGGTGTTCCGGCGCACGGCGGAGCACCCGCTGTACCGCATCGAGAAACGTCCCAAGCTGCGCAACCGGCAGGGGCAATATGCGGTGGTCGGCATGGACGGCCACATCCTGAAACGCGGTGCCGAGCTGAAAACCGTGCTGCGGGTGCTGGAGCGCAAGCTGATCCGCCCCATCGACTAGCCGCGCCGCCGCGCTGCAGCGGAGGGGCAAGGCTCTTCTGCAGCCGATGCCACTCTGACGCCTGTTACCTCTCCGGACCTCGTTGGGAAGAAGCGGATGGGACCGCCCGAGGTGTCAGCCCAGCCGTTTGTGCGCGGTGACCGGGCCGTCGCCCTGTTCTTCGATCCGGGTGATTGCGGCGGCGATGGGCTCAACCGCCACGGCCATGTCATGCGCGTTGGCGTGGATCAGAGTCTGTGCGTCCCGCACCATGGCCACATGCCCCTTCCAGAACAGCAGGTCGCCGCGCTGGTGGTCCCCGCCGGGGACGGAGGTGCCCAACTCGGCCTCCTGCATGTCGCTGTCGCCGGGGCAGGGGATGCCGCAGGCCAAGAGGGCGGCCTGAACCAGGCCCGAACAATCGATACCGAAACGGCTGTTGCCGCCCCAGAGGTAGGGCGTGCCGTGAAACACCTCAGCCACCGCCACCGGATCGGTCATGTGCGCGCCAAGCGGTGACAGGTGGCGGGCGGGCAGGAAGCCGAGGTTGGTCTCCACGAACCGTCCGCTGCCGCCCAGCACCTGCACCCGGCTGCCATGGCTGAGGGCACAGGTCTCGGGGGATTTGAAGTCATCCGCCGTATAGACATGGGTGGCGGCGGCGCTGACCCAATGGCTGGCCTCGAAGGCGGCACCCAGGGCCGATTGGGGCAGGTAGCCCACGTAGCCGTCCTTTGCCGCCTGAACGAACGCCCAGCCGTCCCGGGTTTCAAAGACCGTCACCGGTTCACCGTAGATGAGCTGCCGGTCGCGAGGCCCCTCCGGCGCCCGCAGCAGGTCGACCACCGGCTGGCTGACACGGGCCGGGCTGCCCTCGACGCGGGTCAGCCCCGTGGGGACCTCGGCGAGACTGGCGGCGGCAACACGGCTGTTGACGGGGGTGCGGCGGCGGTCCGGCATGGGATTTACACCTCCAGCAGCTCAGGCAGCGCGGCAAACAGCGCGCGGGCGCCTTGCAGGGCGCCGCCCTTGGGGCGGCCGGGGGCGGCGCTGGGGGTCCAGCCGTAGATGTCGAAATGCATGTAGCGGGTTTCATCGACGAAACGGCGCAGAAACAGCGCCGCGGTGATCGAGCCGGCAAAGCCGCCCGCAGGCGCGTTGTCGAGGTCGGCGATGCCGGGTTCGATCATCGGCTCGTAGGGGGCGTGGAAGGGCATCCGCCAGACCGGGTCCGCCTGGCGCGCGGCGCTGGCGGCCAGGGCCGCGGCATCGCTGTCGTGATCCGTGTAGAACGGCGACAGGTCCGGGCCGACCGCCACCCGCGCCGCGCCGGTGAGCGTGGCCATGGAGACCAGCAGGTCCGGCGCCTCCTCGCAGGCGAGCGCGAGGGCGTCGGCCAGCACCAGCCGACCCTCGGCGTCGGTGTTGTTGATCTCGACCGTCAGCCCCTTGCGCGAGGTCAGGATGTCGCCGGGGCGGAAGGCCGGGCCGGAGACGGCGTTTTCCACCGCCGGGATCAGCACGCGCAGCCGCAGGTTCAGCCCCGCCGCCATGATCATCTGCGCCAGCCCCAGCACATTGGCCGCGCCGCCCATGTCCTTTTTCATCAGCGCCATGCTGTTGCCCGGCTTGAGGTTCAGCCCGCCTGTGTCGAAACAGACCCCCTTGCCCACCAGCGTCAGCCTGGGGCCGGTGTCGCCCCAACGCAGGTCAATGAGACGCGGCGCACGATCCGATGCCCGGCCGACGGTGTGGATCAGCGGCAGGTTCTGCGCCAGCAGATCCGCGCCCTCGATGGTCGAGACATCGGCGGAGTAGGTCGCGGCCAGGGCTTCGGCGGCGGCCTGCAATTCGGCCGGTCCCATGTCGCTGGCCGGGGTGTTGATGAGATCGCGTGTCAGGCATTCGGCCGCCGCGAGCGATTCGATCGCCGCCGCATCCACGCCTTCGGGGGCGATCAGCTGCGCGGCGCTGGGCGAAGCGGCCTTGTAGCGGTCAAAGCTGTAGCCGGTCAGCAACCAGCCCAGACATTCGGTGGCCGCGTCCTCGGCCGGCAGGCCGGACATGATGCGATAGCTGCCCGAGGGCAGCTTTGCGGCGGCTTCGGCCAGGATGAACCGGCGCCGGGCACGCTGGCTGGCGTTGCCGTAACCGGCCAGCGCCAGTTCCGGCGTTCCGTCGGCACCGGGCAGCGCGATGGCCTGACCGCAGGCACCGGTGAAGCGCTGGGCGGCGGCCCAGGCCTGAACGCGCTGCGGCTGGCCCGAAAGCCAGCTATCGACATCGTCGCTTGCGATCACATGCAACGGGCAAGCGTCTGTTTCAGGGGCGGAAAAGACAGGCGGCATCGGCAGGATACTCCGGTTGCGGATCGTAATTGAAACGCCAGAGTAGCGGCCGCGGCACCACCTGCAAGCCCTGAAGCTTGTCAGACCAGGGATTGCCCCGCCGAATCGCCTAAATGGTTACGTCCTGCTGATCCCAGACCGCGGTCAGAGACCGTTCGCCAACCCGCATCAGCCGGAACAGAATCGCGGCAATGGCCGGATGGTCCTTGGCGTCGATCGCGCGCGTCACGTCACCGGCGATCGAGGCCAGCGCGGTCATTCCGATCTGGTCTGCAATCGCGATCAGGGAACGCGCGCTCTTGCGCAGGCTTTCCATGTCGTCCTGTCGCCACAGACGCTCACAATGCGTCAGGCGAACGGCCATTTCCTCGACCGCGCGACATACGACATCTTCGGCTCCGGCCTCCCCCAGCTGATCGTAAAGCGCTGTAAGTTTGTCCGGATCAAGGCGCACTGTCTCAGAGTGCATCACTGTTAGAATATTAGCCACCACTATCACCCAATGTAATCATGCCCCCACGGCACAGCAGCCAATTTGCGACGTACAGGTTTTCAAAAGGTTTCCAAACTTGGCGCAAATCACTCGAATTTACGGACAATGCAGGGTAACACATCCGTCAACGCGCAAACGATCGGAGGATTCGACAATGGAATTTGCCAAACCTCTCCCCAGTTATCTGGTGACCCGCTATCACGGCTGGAAGGCCACATCCTATGAGGAAAACCAGGGCTGGTACCGCCGCCTCGCCACCGAAGGGCAGCGCCCGCGAGCGATGGTGATTTCCTGCTGCGACAGCCGGGTGCATGTGACCTCGATCTTCGGGGCCGACCAGGGCGAGTTCTTCATCCACCGCAACATCGCCAACCTGGTGCCGCCCTATGCGCCGGACGGCGATCACCACGGCACCTCGGCCGCGGTGGAATATGCGGTGACCGCGCTGAAGGTGTCGCACCTGATCGTGCTGGGCCATTCTCAGTGCGGCGGCGTGCAGGGCTGCATCGACATGTGCAAGGGCCACGCGCCGCAGCTGGAAGAGAAAACCAGCTTTGTCGGCCGCTGGATGGAAATCCTGAAGCCGAAGTTCGAGGGCGTCGCCGCGATCGAGGATCCGGTCGAGCAGGCCCGCCAGTTCGAGCGCCAAGCCGTTGTGGCGTCACTGGAAAATCTGATGACCTTCCCGTTCATCGAAAGCGCGGTGAAGGCCGGCCAGCTGAGCCTGCACGGTCTGTGGACCGATATCGGTGAAGGCGGTCTGGAATGCTACGACCCGAAGACCGGTACTTTTGCCGAAGTCTGATGTCGGTCTGACGTCAGCCGGGCTACCCTTGGGGATGGCCCGGCCCGGTCTGCCGGGAATCAAACGCAGCCGCCATGTTGGCGGCTGCTTGCGTATAGCCCCCCGCCGCCCCATCGACGAAATGCACGTGGTCATCGCGCACCACCGAGGGCACGATGCAGGTGACCATGACGGCGTCCTGTTCGTGCAGGCCAAAACGCACCACCCCGTCCTCTGCCGCCCGTTGCAGCCGGGCCCGGATGCGGTCGCGCACGTCGGGTGAACAGTCGAGCGTCAGCTTCAGACCGTCGTCGAACTTGCGGAAATCCGAGTTGTTGCGCAGCATCGACAAGTAATGGACCGGGTCGAATCCGCCCACCGGCCGCCGCTGGCGCAGCAGAATCGCGGCCAGCGCCGACAGGCCGAAAAGGTAAACTTTCCTGAAAATCAGGGGGATGTGCCGCGGCATGTTGCGGGCCTCGAGCGCGAGACCCGCGGGCGGAAAGCGCAGCGGCGGCCCGGATTCGGGAATCGGATGGCCGTTGCCTCCCAGTTCTGCGGCCAGCGTCAGCAGTTCCGATGCGAGCTGGGCAAAACGGGGGCCTTCGGCGCTTGATGCGGGTTCGGCCACCAGCGACAGGATGATGCCATTGCGGGCGGGGGTGTTGCTCCAGCGACAGGAGAGGCCGGTGAGGTCCGGCTCCGGCGCCTGCGGATCCGGCGAGATGGCAAAATGCCCGGCTTTCATCTGCGCCTCGGCCCAGGCCAGGCCGCCGCCGCTGAACATGGCGAAATCCGCGTGTTCGGAGACCGCGTAGCGGGCGACGCGCACATCCGGTCCGGCGTTGCGTATCTGCGGCACCGACAGGATCGCGGCGCGGAGGCCGACGTCGAATTCCTCCGCCGCCCAGCGGCGCAGACCGGCGAGCACCCGGGCGGCAAGCGCCCGGTGGCGGTCCGGCACGGCAAAGGCGGCACCGTCTCCGCCGAAGATATAGGGAAAGGCCTCGCCCGACAGGGCGTTGCGCATGGCCGCGATCACCGCCGCACCGATCATGTTCACGGTCTTGTAGCGACCGGCGGCCACGAGACCGGTGGAATCAACGATATCGGTGCAACACAGGTGCCAGTCGGGGGGCAGCGGCGTAAAGGCGTCTGGCGCGGTCAGCCGGGAGAATTCACGAACCGGGGGCAGGCTGGCGTAGAAACTGCTGCTGGTCATCTTGTGCGCGCCCCTTCGCGTCCCGCTACGATCTGTCGGATATGCCTAAACAATTTGTACCGCAGCGCCAAACATGCAAGCTGTGCGCCGCAGTATGTGATCCGAGGGGAGGCGGGGAATGCAGGCTGGATTGATTGTGTTGTGCCTGGCTTACGTGCTGAGCCAGTTCTTCCGCGCGTTCCTGGCGGTGCTGTCCGGGGTGCTGGAGCAGGAGATCGGTGCCGCGCCCGATGACCTGGCCTTTGCGTCGGGCATGTGGTTCCTGTCTTTCGCGGTGATGCAGTTGCCGGTGGGCTGGGCGCTGGACCACCTCGGCCCCCGGCGGAGCGCCTCGGTGCTGTTGTTGCTGGGCGGCGGCGGTGGGGCGGCGCTGTTCGCGCTGGCCACCTCTCCGCTGCATGTAAGCCTTGCGATGTTCTTGATTGGCATCGGCTGCTCGCCGGTGCTGATGGCGTCCTACTACATCTTTGCCCGCCAGTATCCGCCGCGGCGGTTTGCCACCCTGGCCGCGTTGATGCTGGGCGTGGGATCGGTCGGCAACCTGGTGGCCTCCTATCCGACGGCGTTGGCGGTCGACCTCTTCGGCTGGCGCGGCACCCTGGCGGGACTTGCCGCAATCTCCACCGCGGTGGCGGTCGGGATCTTCCTCACGGTCAGCGATCCGGAGCCGCCGGAAGATCCGCAGAAAGGGTCGGTTCTGGATCTGCTGAAAATGCCGGTGATGTGGGCCATCTTTCCGCTGATGCTGGTGGCCTATGCGCCATCGGGGGCGTTGCGGGGGCTGTGGAGCGGGCCGTATCTGACGGATGTCTACGGGCTCAGCACGCAGCAGGTGGGGCTGGCAACGCTGGTGATGGGGGCGGCGATGATCGCGGGCACCTTTGCCTATGGGCCGCTGGACCGGGTTCTGGGCACCCGCAAATGGGTGATCCTGATCGGCAACCTGCTGGGCTGCGCCAGCCTTGGCGGATTGATCCTGGTGACCGGTGGCCCGGTCTGGATGCCGGTGGCGATGATGGCGGCGGTGGGATTCTTCGGGGCGACCTTCCCGGTGATCATGGCGCATGGGCGGGCCTTCGTGCCGCCGCATCTGGCCGGGCGCGGCGTCACGCTGCTCAATCTCTTTGGCATCGGCGGAGTGGGAATCATGCAGTTCGCCACCGGCCGCATTCATGAAACCCTGGCCGGAGCGGAGCCATCCTTGCCCTATACGGGCATTTTCGCCTTCTTTTTGGTGTTTTTGGGGGCTGGTTGCGCGATTTATCTGCTCAGCCGCGACAGCATGGACTGATCCGCCCCTTTAAACTTGGCTCCAGAAGCTTTATCACACCGGCGCCGGCCATGAGGCCGGGCAAAACTGGAGAAACAGATAAATGGGTTACCGCATCGTCGTCGTTGGCGCCACTGGCAACGTGGGCCGCGAAATGCTGAACATCCTGGCCGAGCGCCAGTTTCCTGTGGATGAGATCGCTGTGCTGGCCAGCCGCCGGTCTCTCGGCACTGAAGTCAGCTTTGGCGATAAGACACTCACTACCCAGGATCTGGACACATTCGATTTCACCGGCTGGGACATGGCGCTGTTCGCCGTGGGCTCCGCCGCGACCAAGGATTACGCGCCCAAGGCCGCTGCGGCGGGCTGCGTGGTGATCGACAACTCGTCGCTGTACCGCTACGACCCGGACATCCCGCTGATCGTGCCGGAGGTGAACCCGGAAGCGGTGCATGGCTATTCCAAGAAGAACATCATCGCCAACCCCAACTGCTCGACCGCGCAGATGGTGGTGGCGCTGAAGCCGCTGCATGACCGCGCCAAGATCAAGCGCGTCGTCGTGTCGACCTACCAGTCGGTGTCCGGCTCGGGCAAGGAAGCGATCGACGAGCTGTGGGACCAGACCAAGGCAGTCTACAACCCGACGCAGGACGTGCCGCCGAAGGTCTACCCCAAGCAGATCGCCTTCAACGTCATTCCGCACATCGATGTCTTCCTGGACGATGGCTCCACCAAGGAAGAGTGGAAAATGGTCGCCGAGACCAAGAAGATCGTCGATCCGTCGATCAAGGTCACCGCGACCTGCGTGCGGGTGCCGGTGTTCGTCGGCCACTCGGAATCGATCAACATCGAGTTCGAGGACTTCCTGGACGAGGACGAGGCCCGCGACATCCTGCGCGAGGCGCCGGGCATCATGGTGATCGACAAGCGCGAGGACGGCGGCTACGTGACGCCGGTGGAATGCGTCGGCGATTTCGCCACCTTCATCAGCCGTATCCGCCAGGATTCGACCATCGACAACGGCCTGAACCTGTGGTGCGTCAGCGACAACCTGCGCAAGGGCGCGGCGCTGAACGCGGTGCAGATCGCCGAGCTGCTGGGCCGTGAAGTGCTCAAAAAAGGCTGAGGCTTATACCCTTTTGGACAGGGGGGCGCTTCGAAAGAGGCGGCCCCCTTTTCTTTTGCCCGGCTGTCTGGACAGTGGCGTCCGGGGTACATTGGTTGCACAGCCAAGACAAAGGACCGCCGCCATGATCGCACTTGAGGATTTCGCCACGACCGCCACCGCCGGACCGCGTACGCCGCAGGCCGTCTGGTCCGCGGGAATCACGCGGCAGGCGGCACCTCGGGCACAAGCTGCCAAGGCCGCCAAGACCACGACGCGGCGCACGCAGCTGGCGGGCCGGTTCCGGGCTGCGAACGACTGGTTCTCCCTGTGCCACGGGCTGCGCTGCATCGGCGCCTGCCTGAAGCTGCATCAGGGCGTGCTGTGGGTTTGCGATGCGCTCAGCGGCAGGCCGCTGATTTCCAGCGCCGGACTGGGATTTGACCGGGACGACCTGGAGCTGCGCTTTGGTCCGCTGCAGCCACAGCGCCAGGCGGCCTGAGCGTTTGCATCACTTCTCCTTCCAATGCGCTGCCAGCTCCCGGGCGTTGCGGGCAAGGATCATGACGTCCAGTCCCACGGCCAGGAACTGCGCGCCCATGTCGGCGTAGCTTTGCGTTGCTTCCTCCGTGGTCCCGAGGATGCCGGGCGCCTTTCCGGCAGCCTTGATGCGATGCAGGGCATCGGCGATCACCGCGCGTACCTCGGGATGGGCGGAATTGCCCTGGAACCCCAAGTCGGTCGAAAGGTCCGCAGGGCCGATGAAGACACCATCGATGCCCTCAACCTCCAAGATCTCGTCGAGCGCCGCGATCCCGGCGCGGTTTTCCACCTGCACCAGCAGGCAGATTTCCTGATCAGCCGTCTGAATGTAGTCGCTGACAGTGCCAAAGCCTGTCGCCCGTGCCGCCGTGGCACCGACGCCGCGCACGCCCTTGGGCGGGTAATGGCAGGCGCGCACCAGCTCGCGGGCCTGTGCGGCGCTTTCCACGATCGGTACCAGAATCGTCTGTGCACCCGCATCCAGCACCTGTTTGATCATCCAGGTTTCCCCTACAGGCAGTCGCACGACCGGGTGGCTGGTCGAGTTGGCCAGCGCCATCAGCTGATCCCGGATGGAGCGAATGTCGTTGGGGGCGTGTTCGCCGTCGATCACCAGCCAGTCAAACCCGCAGGTGCCCATGATCTCGGCTGTCGACGCCTCGGCAAAGCAGAGCCAGCAGCCGATCTGGCGCTTCCCCTCGGCGAGGGCCTGTTTGAAGGTGTTCTTGGGCGCGGACATTTGGGGCCTCCTGTGTCAGGCGAAGGGAATGGCAACAGAGCCTGAAGCGGCAATTTTCGCGCCCGGCAGGTGTGTGATCGGACGGGTGAAGACGCTTGGGGTCACGGTACCCGCCCCCGTGTTCCTTTGTCCATATTTGGCCTTTCCTGGCGCTTCCCCGGGACGGCGCCGCAGCGCCATCCCGTCAGCCGCAGCTCACGGCGCAAGAAAGCCGTCTTATGCCAGGTTTCTCGCGATGTCGGTGATGACCTCGAAGGCCATCATCACGTCGGCCTCCGTGGTCTCGAATTGGCCTGCCTGGAAGCGGATCACCAACTGGCCGTCGACGCGCGTCTGGGTCAGGTAGATGCGGCCATCGTCGTTGATCGCATTGACCAGCCGCAGGTTCAGCGCGTCGAGGTCCGTCGCGCCCTCGGGGGTGTAACGGAAGGTCCAGAGCGACCACATCGGCGGGGTCACGATCTGGAAATCAGGCTCTAACTTGAGCTTGTCGTGCAATTGGCTGGACCAGTTCACGTGGTTACGCAGCCGCTGGCGCAGCCCCTCGAGCCCGTAGGTGCGAATCAGGAACCAGATCTTCAGCGCGCGAAAACGGCGGCCCAGCGGCACCGACCATTCGGAATAGTTGATGATGCCGTCGTGGCCGTGGGTCTTGAGGTATTCCGGGCTGATGGCGAGGGTCTGGACCAGATCATCCGGGTTCTTCAGGAAATGGGCCGAACAGTCGAACTGCACGCCAAGCCACTTGTGCGGGTTGAAGACGATGCTGTCGGCGCGCTCCACGCCGGGCCAGTAGTGGCGGTATTCCGGGCAGATCATGGCCGAGCCGGCCCAGGCGGCATCGACATGGGTGTAGAGACCGTATGTCTCGGCCACGTCCAGCACCTGGTCCACCGGGTCGGTAGCGCCGGTGCCGGTGCCGCCGACGCAGAGGATCAGGCCGGCGGGCTGGTGGCCTGCGGCGATGTCTTGTTCGATGGCGGCCTCCAGCGCGGTCGGGTCCATGCCGCGCCAGTCGCCCTTGATCGGCACGCGGACGAGGTTCTGCTGGCCGATGCCCGCAACCCAGATGGCGCGGTCAATGGAGGTGTGAACCTCGGACGAGCAGTAGATTCGCAGCTGCTTTTGCCCAAATAGACCCTGATTGTTGCCCTGCCAGTTCAGCGCCTTCTCCCGCATGGTCAGCACCGCTGCGAGGGTGGCGGAGGAGGCGCTGTCCTGGATCACGCCCTGGAATGCCTGCGGCAGGTCGAGCGCCTGGCGCAGCCAGTCCATCATCCGGGTTTCCATCTCGGTCGCGGCGGGCGAGGTCTGCCACAGCATGCATTGCGGCGCGATCGCGGAGGCGAGGAACTCGGCCAGTACCGAGGGCGCGGCGGCGTTGGAGTTGAAATAGGCGAAGAAGCGCGGGTGCTGCCAATGGGTGATGCCCGGCAGCACGGTGGATTCAAAATCGGCAAAGAGCGTTTCCATCTCCTCGCCCTGTTCGGGCGGGGTCTGGGGCAGGGCGTTCAGCACCTCGCCGGGGCGGGTCCGGGCGCGCACCGGGCGGTCGCCCACGGTCAGGTGATAGTCCTGTGCCCAGTCGGCGACCCGGCGCCCCCATTCGGAGAATTCATTCCATTTCATCGTGTGTTCCTCAGGTCGGTGCCGGGGGTGTGGTCAGCGCAAGGCAAACCCCCGGGAGGGCCTTTCACGCCGCTCCAGGGCCAGAGACTGTCCTGTGTTGCCGCTGGGTGCAATGAGCGGTTGTGAGTTCCCTGGGTTGGCGTGGGGATCAGCGGCAGCTTCGCTAGGCCAAGAGGCTGCGCAAAGAGACGTTTTCCTTTATTTAGAGCCTGTTTTTTTCCGCGACGCTGGGCGGGTGGGAGAGTGCTGGGCTGCTCTGCTGCGTGATGGGCTTGCCCCGGTCGGCGCTTCGACAGTGTCGCAACGGCTGTTGCAGCGCCGGGGGCCGCTGTTCGCGACCTGTCGACCGTTGGCGGCAATTGCTATTTTGCGGGACGTCAACCCGCAGAAAGCGAGGCAGCAATTGCGTTTATCCCCAAGCGGGGCGATAATCGGGTATGACCAAGATGATGCCGTCCACCGACCGCTCCCTGCCTATTGCCCTGCTGCGCGCACGCGAGCGGGTGATGGGGCCGATCCGCGCGCTTTTGAGCGGCGCGGACATGACTGAACAGCAATGGCGCGTGTTGCGGGTGGTCGAGGAAAGCGGCCCGATCGATCCGACCCAGATCGCCGAAAAGGCCTGTCTGCTGCTGCCCAGCCTGACGCGGATCCTGCAGAAGCTGGAGGAAAAGCAGCTGATCAGCCGCACCCGCGATCAGGAGGACCGCCGCCGCCAGGTGGTCGAGATCACCGAGGCGGGGGCACAGGTCATTGCCGACAACATCGACGCCAGCCTCGAGTTGATCGACCGCACCCGGCAGCGCATGGGTGCGGAGCGTTACGAAGCATTGCTGGACCTGCTGAACGAGCTGGACAAGATCGATCTTTCGGAAACCGAGTAGGTCTTGTGGCCCCGCGTGGCCCTAGGGGCGGCGCAGAAAGATCTGCACGTCCGCCACGTTGGTTCCGGTCCCGCCGGTGTGCAGCAGCGCATTGGCGGCGGCCAGCGCGGCGTGGCTGTCGTTGTTGTCCAGCAGGGCCTGCGGGTCCTGTCCCGCATCGGCGATGGCCTGCCAGGTGGAGCCGGTGACAATCCCGCCTGCAGCCTCTGTCGGGCCGTCCCGGCCGTCGGTGCCGCCTGACAGGAAGATCCAGTTGCCCTCCAGCTGCTGCGCGCCCAGTCTGGCGACGCGCAGGGCCAGTTCCTGGTTGCGCCCGCCCAGTCCGCTGCCGCGCAGCTGCACGGTCGTCTCACCTCCGAAGATCAGCGCCACGGGTCGGTCCGCAGGCGCTTGCCGGGCGGCGGCAACCACGGTTTCCGCGGCATCCGCCACATCCCCGACCAGCTGGTCGCTGACCAACTGTGCCTCCCAGTCGGAGCTCGCGGCCTCGAGCACCGCCTGCAGGCTGTGCCGGTTGGAACCGATCAGCGTGTTGGTGACCTCGGCGGGTGCGGTCTGCGCCTCTTCGGCACTGCCCAGATGGTGCCGGACGGCATCCGGAAGGCGTGCCCAAAGGCCGGTTTCCTGCAACAGCTCGCGCGCCTGAGCGCGTGTTCCGATCGGTGATGCGGTGGGGCCGGAGGCAATGGCGCGCAGATCGTCGCCGATGACGTCGGACAGGATATAGGCCCGGACCTCTGCCGGGGCAGCATGGCGCAGCAGGCCGCCGCCCTTCAGGTCCGAGAGCTGTTGCCGGATCAGGTTCATCTGGTTGATTTCCAGACCCGAGGCGAGCAGCAGGTCATTGACCGCCGCCTTGTCCGCCAGGGTGAGGCCGGGTGCCGGGGCCACCATCAGTGCCGAGCCGCCACCCGAAATCAGCGCGATCAACCGATCCTGTGCGCCCAGGGAGCCGACCAGTTCCATCACTGCCCGGCCTGCCGCGGCGCTGCTGTCATCCGGCACCGGATGGGCACCGCAGATGACCGTGGCGCCCTCCAGCGTGACGCGGTTTTCCGGATTGGTGACGACCAGTGCCTGGCTGGCGTGCGGGAATTGTGCCAGGGCCTCCCGCATCAGCGGCACCGCCGCCTTGCCAACCGCCAGCAGCACGTCCCGTCCCCCGGAGGCAACCTCGGGCAGCGGGTTCTGCGAAAGCTCTGCCCGCAGGGCGCGAGCGGGGTCGGCGCGGTCGACTGCGGCCTGGAACAGGCTTTGGGCTGCGTGCTGCAATTCGGTCATCTCTGTCTCCGTGTCGGCGGTGCCGTGATGGGGCCGCGGCCAAGTGGGGGCCGTGGCGGGGCTGTCCGGCTGTCCGTCGTCTGTTGTTATGGCCCCAAATGCTTGCGCTAACTTGTGCCCGACAGGGGGCTGTGTCGTCAATCGCGGGCTGAGTGGCGTATTTGTGGGTGTTTGCGGTATCTTTGTGGGTTTTTGTGGGTTTTGCCTTGCTGTGAACGTAGATTTGTTATCTACCTGATAGGGAAGGCCAGAAGCGGGTTGGAATTTGACGGATCGTTTTTCTCATTCGCGTCGCGAGGTGGAATTGCTGGAGGCGCTGCGGCGCCTGGGTGGCTCCGCGCGCAGTGCCGAGCTGACCAAGATGCTGGATGTTTCCGAGGAAACCGTGCGGCGCACCATCAAGGCGCTGCACAAGGCCGGGGCGGTGCAACGGGTGCATGGCGGTGCCTATCTGGCCGGGGCGCAGAGCGGCAGCGGCTTTGCCCGCCGGATCGGCGAGCATCAAAAGGAGAAGACCCGCATCGCTGCGGCGCTGGCGCGGCGGGTGCGCGACGGGATGGCAGTATTCCTGGACGTGGGCTCCACCACGGCCTTTGTCGCCGAAGCGCTGCGGCGGTACTCCGGGTTGGTGGTGGTGACGAATGCGCTGGGCGCGGCGCAGGCCTTGGCCGGGCACAACGGCAACCGGGTGCATCTGCTGGGCGGCGAGCTGGAGAGCAACGAGCGCGGCACCTTTGGCTTCGTGACCGAGCAGCAGCTGCGCCGGTTCGCCCCGGACCTCGCGGTGCTGTCGGCGGACGGGTTCTCGGCGCGGCGCGGGATCCTGTACCACAGCGCCGCCGAGGCCCAGCTGGCGGGACTGGCCGCCGAATGCGCCGACCAGGTGGCGGTGGCTGTCACGCATCCCAAGTTCGACGAGAGCGCGCCGCACTGCGGCCCCGATCCCCGGCGCATCGACGATGTGTTCACCGATCACCCGCCGGGCAAGAAACACGGCGCGGCCCTGACCGACTGGGGTATTCGCCTGCATGTCGCGGCCGAGGATGAGCAGGAGGGCTGATTGATGCAAGACGGGACCAGTAAACCCCTGGACCGCGCCGCCTTTGAGGGTGGCGGTAGAAATTCGGTAGGCGAGACCTGACATGGCGATTCTGACGTTTCTCATCAGCCTGGCCGGTGCCACGATGCTGCTTCTTTATGCGGTGCGGATGGTGCGCACCGGTATCGAGCGCAGCTACGGCGCCTCGTTCCAGCGCTTGCTGACCGGCAAGCAGAGCCATCTGCAGGCAGGGGCCATGGGGCTGCTGCTGGCGATCGTTCTGCAAAGCTCGGCGGCGGTGGCGCTGCTGACCTCGGGGTTTGCGGCGAGCGGTTACCTGACCTTCCCGGCCGGGCTTGCGATCGTGCTGGGGGGCGACCTGGGATCGGCGCTGATCATTCAGATCCTGTCGTTCAAGCTGGACTGGCTGGTACCGGTGTTGCTGGCGCTTGGCGGCTATCTTTTCGTCAAGACCGAGGCCAAGAAAGCGCGCCAGCTGGGGCGCATCCTGATGGGGATCGCCTTCATCCTGATTTCGCTCCGGTTCCTGCGCGAGGCGATGGATCCGATCCGCGACAGTGCCTTCCTGCCCGCGGTTGCGGGCTACCTGGCGCGCGACTACATCACCGCCTTTCTTGTCGGAGGCGCGCTGGCCTTTGTCATGCATTCCTCGGTGGCGGCGATCCTGATGTGCGTGACCCTGGTGCAGATTGATGCGCTGCCTTTTGCCGCCGGGTTGTCGCTGGTGCTTGGCGCCAATTTCGGATCGGCCTTCATTCCGGTCTGGCTCAGTCGGGGACTGAACCTGCCGGCCCGCCGCATCCCCTATGCCAACCTGGCGTTGCGGGGCAGTTGGGCGGTGATCTGCCTCTTTGGCGCCAACCTGGCGCTGCGGCAGGGCTGGTTGGGAGATCCGCAGGGCGGGCAGATGCTGGTCAACGCCCACCTGGCCTTCAATGCTTCGCTCCTGGTGCTGGCGCTGCCGTTGTGCACCCCGCTGGGTGATCTGTTCTGTCGTTTGTTCCCGGATCCGGCACCGACCACGGTGATCCAGCCGGGGCGGCCGATCAGCGCGCTGGAGCCGGGCAACTACGGTTCGCCGGCCTTGGCGATCTCCAACCTCAAGCGCGAGCTGTTGCGCATGTCGGACCAGGTGGGGGCGATGTTCCGCCCGGTGCTGGACCTGTACGAGGAGGGGACCAAGGAGCAGATCCGCGCGGTGCAGAAGATGGACGAGGAGGTCAACGCCTGCCTTTCGGGGATCCGCAGCTATGTGGCCGCCATTCCCGAAGATGCCTTTGACCGGGAGGAGCTGAAGACCGCGCGCAGCTTGATGGAATATGCCATCCGGCTGGAAACCGCAGGTGATGTGGTGGCGCGACGGCTGGCGGTGCTGGCGGGGGATCTGAACCGCAAGAACCTGCGCTTTTCGCGCGAGGGCTGGCTGGAAATCACCCGCATGCACGAGGCGATCCTGGCCAACATGCAGCTGGCTTCGAACGTGCTGATTTCGGACGACCTGGAAAGCGCACGGCTGTTGAGCCTGGAGAAGACCGAAGTGAAGCGGATGGAACGCGACAGCCGCAAGCGCCACCTGAGGCGGCTGCAGAACGGCGCGCGCGACAGTTTCGACACCTCCGACATTCATCTGGAGACGCTGCGCGCCCTGCGGGAGTTCAACAGTCACATCGCCGCTGTGGCCTATCCGTTGCTGTATCAGAACGGGCAATTGCTGGAGACCCGCCTGATCAACGATCTGCAGTCGGAAGACGCGGATTGACCCCTCGTATTGCCGCGACGGCATGAAAGGCCCCCAAAACCATGACGCCCTTTGTCATCGCCATTATCCTGTCGGCGGCATTGCTGCATGCGGTCTGGAACGCCATCGTCAAGACGGCCGCTGATCGCACGACCACCCTGGGCCTGGTGGCGCTGGGACATGTCATTCCCGGCGCCGTGATGGTGGTGCTGCTGCCGCTGCCGTCGGCCGAGAGCTTTGTCTACATCCTGCTGTCGACGGTGGTGCATTTCGGCTATTTCTTCATGCTGGGCCAGGCCTACCGGCATGGTGATCTGAGCGTCGTCTATCCCATCGCTCGCGGGATCGTGCCAGCACTCGTGGGGCTGTGGGCGCTGCTGTTCGCGGGTGAGTGGCTGCCGCTGCAGGCCTGGGGAGGGATCGCGGTCATTGCTGTTGCAATTCAGCTGAGCAGCTGGAAGGCGCTGCGGTCAGGGGTGGGGCGTGCGGCGCTGGGCTTTGCCGCGGGCACTGGCCTGTGCATCTCCGTCTATTCGGTGGTCGATGGGATCGGCGTGCGCCTGTCGGGCAACACGCTGAGCTACTGGGCCTGGGGCGCGTTTTTGCATCTGTTCATCGCGGGCTTTGTCGGCTGGCGCAAACGGGACACGCTGACCCGCCTGCCTGCGCGCGTCTGGTTGCTGGGGCTGGCCGGGGGAATGGTGTCGATGACGGCCTACGGGCTGGTGCTGTTTGCCAAGAATTTCGCGCCGCTGGGCGCGGTGTCGGCGCTGCGGGAAACCTCGGTGATCTTCGCGGCGCTGATCGGCTTTGTCTTCCTCAAGGAAGGCAACTGGATGCGGCGGCTGGGCGCGGCGGTACTGGTTGCGCTGGGCGTGGCGCTGATCGGACTGGCGGTCTGACCGGGACGGTCGGGTCGCAGGGCTGCGGCGGGGGAGGGTCAGGCGCTGGCGCGGGGGGGATCGAGCCAGACCGGATCCTCGTTCTGCGCGGTCGCCAAAGTGTGCAGCAGCACCGTCTTTTTCACCGGCTTGGTCAGGAAGTGGTCCATCCCGGCCTTGAGGCAGGCGTCGCGGTCGCTGGAAAACGCATTGGCGGTCAGCGCGATGATCACCGGTTGCACGATCGGCAGGTCGCGGATTTCCCGTGTCGCAGCGAGCCCGTCGAGTTCCGGCATCGACATGTCCATCAGGATGATGTCGGGGGGCTGCTCCCGGCAGATCTCCACCGCCGCACGACCGTTTTCGGCCTCCACAAGCTCGACCGGCTGGCCGCGCAGGAACTTGCGGATCAGCAGCCGGTTGGTCTGGTTGTCTTCCGCCAAGAGGATGCGGCATGGCCGCAGGCTGGTGCGGTTGTCGGGCAAGTGCAGCGTCTGGGGCCCGTCCATCGTGGCGGCGGGGGCCATCTGCACCTCGAGACGGAAGCAGGAACCTTGGCCCGGGGTTGACTGCACCGAGATCGTGCCCCCCATGCGCCGCGCCAGCATGCTGGAGATCGTCAGCCCCAGCCCGGTGCCGCCAAAAGCCTTGGTGGTGGCGCCGTCGGCCTGGGTGAACCGGTCAAAGATGTGTTGGGCCTGGGTCGGCGAGACACCGATTCCGCTGTCTTCGACCTCCACCACCAGGCGGCAGGGATCGGTCGCGGCGTGGGAGACGCGCACGTCGATCCGGCCGTGATGGGTGAATTTCACCGCATTGCCGATCAGGTTCACCAGAATCTGCCGCAGGCGGCCGTCGTCGCCGCGCAGGCGTTCGGGCAGGCCCTCGGCAAAGGTGATGTCCAGCGCCAGCCCCTTTTCGATCGCCTTGGGGCGGAACAGGCCCGCCACGCTGCTCAGGCAGTCGTGCAGGTCGAAATCTTCTTCCACGATCGAGAACTTCCCGGCCTCGAGCCGGGACAGGTCAAGAATGTCGTTGATGATCTTCAGCAGCGCCTGTGCCGAGCTGCGGATCACTTCCACGTTCTGGTGGTCATCCGCGGCCAGGTCCGCCTCTGCCAGCAGTTCGGCCATGCCGATGATGCCGTTCATCGGGGTGCGGATTTCGTGGCTCATGTTCGCGAGGAACTCGGATTTGGCGCGGTCGGCCTTCTCGGCGGCCAGCTTGGCTTCGGCCAGTTCACGTTCACGTTGCTTGCTGCGGGTGATGTCGCGCTCGATGCCAATGATGAGATCGACCTTGCCGTCCGGCCCGGTGACCGGAACGATGTTGGTGTCCATCCAGATCTCATCACCGGATTTGGTATAGCTGAGCACCTCGGTGTGGTAGCGCTTGCCCATGGCCTTGTGGCGGTTCAGCTCGCGGATCACATTGGGGTCGGTGTTCTTGCCGTCCAGCAGCTCCGAGGGGGTGCGCCCGATGGCTTCGGCCGGGAAGTAGCCGGTGGCACGCGTGAAGGCCTCGTTCACCCACAGAATGCGTTTGTCGGCGTCGGTCAGAATGATGCTGTCCGAGGCGTGTTTGGCCACCAGCGACAGGCGGTGCAGCTCGGCCTGCTGTTTCTGGAGTGCTGCATGGGCGGCTTCCAGGGCCTGCTTGCCGGCATTCAGCTCCTTGTTCTGCTGGGACAGCGCCTCGTTGGCGTGGATCAGCTGTTCGCGCAGGCGCACGTCCTCGGACACATTCCAGTTGACGCCGATGATCCAGTCCTTGCCCTCGGGATCGGTGAAACTGCTGGCGAGGGCGCGGATATGCTTGATGGAACCGTCATCCATGATGATGCGGAATTCTTCGGAAAACTGGGTCTTGTCGGTTTCCGCCCGCTGCCAGGACTGGGTCACGCGCTCCCGGTCCTGCGGGTGGAGGCGCTGTAGCCAGTCGTCCCCGGTGATCGCGCCGATCTTCTGCTGAACGCCATAGAGCTCGTGCATGCGATCGTCCCAGGTGTAATGCGCGTCCTGGGCGCTGCATTCCCAGATCCCCACCCGGGACGTCTTGACCGCGATCTCCAGTCGCCGCGAGACCGAGGCCAGCTCGCTTTCGCGGCGGCGCAATTGGCCGATGACAGTTTGCCGGGCGGCGGAGAGCTTGCCGGCAAGGAACGTGGGAAAGACAATCAGCATGCCGGCCGCCAGGAGGCCAAGCCTCAGCCGCCACAGGTTGTCGGGGCGGGTTTTCCAGCCGTCCGTCGGTCGCGCAGCCAGTTGCCAGCTGCCGACCGGCAGGTTGATGTCCAACAGGACCGGGTCGCCCGCGAAGACCGCGCTGTCGCCAAAGAACTGGCCGCCGGCGGTGCCGGTGCCGTCCTGCCCGTTGAGCGCATATTCGATGCCGTCGTTGTCTTCCAGCAGTCCCGCGGCGGTGTAGAGCGTGTTTGTTTCGGTGACCGCGGACAGGATGCCCCAAAACGCCCGGCCTTCCGGCGCATCGGTGAAGATCGGCAACCGGTAGATGAAACCGGTGCCCCCCTGAACCAGGTTCACCGGACCCGCCAGCACCATGTCGCCGCTGTCGCGCACCCGATAGGCGGCGGCGCGCTGCTCGTCGTTCTTGTTGTAGTCCAGCCCGATGGCGCGGGCGTTGCCTTCCATCGGGTGGACCAGCGACACAACGAGGTCGGGGGCGGCCGCGAAGTGGCGGATGGCGGTCTTGCCCTCCAGCACGTGGCTGGCGATCTGGGCAAACCGCTCCTGGGACATTTTCGGCTCTGTGGCCAGCATGGCCGCGAGCCCCCGCATCCGCTGGTAGTCGCCATTCAGCTGCGCTTCGAGGCGGGACTTGATCAGGCCCGCGGCCTGCTGGACCTCCGCGCGCATCGATTGTTGATGAATGGTGCGGTTCTGCTGCTCGGCGTAGAGCACGGCGACACAGACCACCACGAGGGCGAGAATGGTTGGCAGGTAGGCGCGGTTTTTCAGGGCCAGAAGCCAGCTCGGCAGGGTACGGGGTGCGTCCATTTAGCTTCCTTCGCGCGTTCCGGGTGGTGCCCAGAAGGTCTGAGCTGGCAGTTTTGTGCGTGCGTTTTCACCAAAAGCGGTATTTCGCGATGAAAAAGCAACCATTCTGGGCCCGGCAGTGTGCGCAATGCGATCATGGCTTGCAGCAGGGTCACAGGTGTCTGCAAAGGTCTCGGGACGACAACGCCGGGACCGCTGCGCCTGAGGCGCGGCAAGGAACCGGCCAAGCGGCCGTCGTGAGGTCTTCGGTTGGGTCATTTGGGTCGGGCTCCCATCACCTGTTAACCGTTCGGTGCTGTCGTCCACTTGCGGGAGGATTGGCACCAGCCGCTGACCAGTTTCTGGAGCGGATAAGGATAAATTCTGGCGGCATATCGTTACAGCACCGTTAATGCCTTGAAAGTTGATGCGCACTGCTGGCGAAAGGCGGGCGGTGTGCGGGTGCCGAGGAAGGCGGGGCGCAGGTCTCCGGCACGCGCGGAGCCGTCTTGGCAACACGTGGCGCAGGCCTGGCGACGTCGAAGCCCCCCGGATGGCACCGGGAAGCGGGCGGGGCAGGACGGGCTTGCGTAGAGGTGGGGCGCGGTTGTCAGGCGACTTTCCTGGAGCTGGAGGGCGCCGAGGGCGCGCTGATCCTGGTGTGCAGCGTGGCGCGGAAGTCGTTGACATGCGACGGCAGCGACCGGGTGCGGGAGTATTCCGCCACCGGGGCTCCGTACTGGCTGCGACTGTCACTGAGGGTTTCAATGCGGGCAAAGCCCGGGAAGTCCGCGAACAAGGCTGCCCGGGACTGCGGTGTCAGGCCGCCGAGGGCCATGGGGCCGGGATAGAAGCTCTCGGCGGGAAGCCCGTTGGCCCAGACCAGCTGATGCGTTTCGAACAACAGGTGGAAGTACTGCACCTCGCGGCAGCCGTTCATGACACGCACAGCGCCGCCGCGCAGCTGGGCAAGGTGGCGGGCGCGGACCAGCTGGTCGCGGCCATCCGGGCCGGTCAGCAACAGCCCATGTTGCGGCGACAGGATCAGCGGCGCGTCCTGGCCGAAGGCGCCGGCCTCGATCCGGATCGGGCGCTGGTCAGGTCCGGCCTGCAGTTCGGCCGCGTCAAGCGCCCGGGAGGCCACCCAGAGCACCGGTTGTGGGCCGTTGTCGCGGGTGGTCACCAGATCGCCCGGGCGCAGGGTTTCCACCGGCACTTCGCCGCGGGGGGTCAGGATCATGGTGCCGCTGGTGAAGCAGGGGATGCCCGAGGCACGCAGCTGTGCTTCGCTGGTCATGTCGCTCGGGGCCACGCCGTGGAGCACGACGGTTTCGCCCTCGGGGAAGATCAGCTTGGCATTGCCGTGACCGTCATCGGAGACCCGGACGTCGCGCCAGGTGACCTTGCCGAGATAGCCGGTGCCGCCCTTCAGGTTGGAGACGTCGAACTGGTCGTTCCGCAGGCCATTCCCGTCGCTGTCCAGGATGTCGTAGTCGCTGATGTAATCCGTTCCACCGCCGGAGGTCAGGATATAGGTGTCGTCGCCAGCGCCACCGGTCAGCGTGTCGTTGCCAAGGCCGGTCGTGATGGTATCCGCCCCGCCACCGGCATCGACGCTGAAGCCGCTCTTGGTTATGGAGCCATCGAAGCTGTCGTTGCTGGAGGTTCCCTTGATGTGTTCGATCTCGGTGAAGCGAATGCCGTTGGTGCCGCTGGTGATACTGCCGGCCTCGTCGGCTTTGAAGGTTACGTTCACCGGATGGGATACGGCGGAAAGGTCGATCGTGTCGTAGTCGATCCCGCGTTCGCCGCCGGCAATCGTGTCGAGCCCGAAGTTGTCCTCGATCACGAAGGTGTCGGAATCGTCACCGCCGGTCATGCTGTCGTTGCCTTCGCCACCGTACAGCACGTCGTTGTCGGCGCCACCGTGCATGGTGTCGTTGCCGGTGCCGCCCTTGAGGGTGTCGTCACCATCCGTCGCGTGGATGCTGTCGTCGCCGCTGCCGCCGACCAGGCTGTCGTTGCCGGAGGAGTTCCGCAGCGTGTCGTTGCCGGCACCGCCATACAGCGTGTCGTGACCGGTGCCGGTGGTCATGTAGTCGTTGCCGGCACCACCATACATCAGGTCGTTACCGGCGCCGCCGGCCATGATGTCATCACCATCCTCGCCATAGAGCAGGTCGTCGCCGTCGCCGCCCTCCATGGTGTCGGTGTTGATGCCGCCGTACATGGTGTCATTGCCGAGACCGCCGGCCATGATGTCCAGCCCCTCGTCGCCGTACATCAGGTCGTGCCCCGCGCCGCCGAGGAGGCTGTCATTGTCCAGGCCGCCGATCAGCGTGTCATTGCCATCGCCGCCCTCGAGCGTGTCATTGCCCTCGGTCGCGACGATGCTGTCATCGCCGGTGCCCCCGACCAGGCTGTCGTCCCCGGCCGAGTTCATCAGCGTGTCGTTGCCTTCGCCGCCTAGCAGGGTGTCGTTGCCAAGGCCGGTGCGCAAGAGGTCGTCGCCTTCGCCGCCGTCGATGAAGTCGTTGCCGTCCCCGCCCATCAGGGTGTCGCCGCCGCTGCCGCCGATCAACGTGTCATCGCCGACATCGCCGGTCAGGAAGTCCGCACCGCTGCCGCCGACCAGGTTGTCGTTGCCTTCGCCGCCGTCGAGAACGTCATCACCGCTCTGGCCGAAGATGATGTCATCGCCAAGTCCGCCCTCGAGAGTGTCGTTGCCCTCCTGGATCTCGGTATAAACCGCGTCGGCAATGACGGCCCCCGATAGGGTGAACCCGGATTGAGACGTGCGCGACTCGAGGTCGAATTCGATGAAGGTGCGGTCTTCGAACCGGGCTGAGAACCAGGCTTCTTCCTGATCAGGGCTGTTGGAGGTGGTGCCGGTGACCGAAACGGTCTGACCGTTCTGCGAGACATTCAGGTTGGTGTTGTCGGCTGTTCCGACCGCCGTGAAACTGTCGGCGTCCAGGTGAACGCCTTCGTGGTTCAGGCCGCCGTTGCTGTCGATGTCGTTGAACGTGGCCATCGAGTTCAGCGCCACGGGGTCACCGGTGGCAGGATCGAAAAATTCCAGCCGGAACTTGGCGGTGTCGCCTGTTCCCCAGCCCTGCATCAGGATTTCATAGCCGCGCCCACTGGCCAGATCGACGGACATCCAGGGGTCTGACTTTTCAACCAGAACCAGCCGACCGCTGATCATGCGGCCGTCGTCCAGCTGGGCCACGTTGTTGTAGATGGCCCAGTCGCCCTCTCGGGCGTCGCTTCCATAGTAGGACTGGCTGTGCAGGTTATCAATGTTCAGAACCAGCGGGTCAGCGTCTTGGCCGATTCCGACCCCTTCCCCGGTGCCGTAGTCGCCGAACAGAATGTCGTTGGCTGCCGAGCCTGTGATGCTGTCGTCACCGCCTTCCCCTGCCGCGTAGTTGTCGGCCGGGTCCAGTTCTATGACGTCATCATCTTCGCTGCCTCGGATGAGCTCAAGGTTGTCCAACAGGCCGTCAACGATGGAGAAAAGGTCGTCATCGTCGTCTTCATCCTCGTCTTCATCCTCGTCCTCGTCTTCTTCCTCTTCTTCCTCCTCCTCGGGTTCGTCCTCTTCTTGGAAGACAGAAGAATGAAGGACGTGAGGGGCGAGCGCGTTCAGCTCGTCTTCTTCGAGTTCGATGTCAGCGCCGGAGTCATCGAGCGGTCCAACAGCATCCGTGAGATCGTTGGGAAGGATTTCGATTGGCATGGTCGGCTCTCCGGCGGCAGGGTCGATAACAGCAGCTCGACTGCGCGGCGCCAGCAGTTGGGCCACGAGTCGAATCCGCTCCACCCTAAGGCCAAGGGATTAAGACAGCGTAAGCGGTGGTCGCCGCGCGAATCCGGCGGGCGGTTAAGCCTTTTGTGAAGGTTTGACGCTACTTCGCTTCTGCATCCGGGAACCCGCTATGTGGAGATGCTCTTTGTTTTTCAGAAGTAAGGCCGCCAAGACGTCCAGTGAGCGCAGCAATGACGAGATCATTGCCGAAATGGTTGACCGCACCCAGGCGACCATCCAGTTCAAACCCGACGGAACCATCCTGCTGGCGAACCAGAATTTCCTGAACGCGCTTGGCTATCAACTCGAGGAGATCGTCGGCCAGCATCATTCGATGTTCGTCGATGCGGAGCTTGCCGCCAGCTCCGAATACGCGCAGTTCTGGGCCGATCTGGCGGCTGGGAAGACGTTGACCGACCAGTATCCGCGACGGACCAAGGCCGGTGCGACGATCTGGATCCAGGCAACCTACGCGCCGGTCCTGAACGCGGAGGGCGCGGTGGAGCGAGTGGTCAAGGTGGCCACGGATGTGACCGTCCGGCGGCTCGGGTTGCAGGAAATCGCCCGCGGGCTCGAGGCGATGAGCCGCGGTGACCTGGGGCAACGGGTGGAGCTGTCGACGCAGCCGGATATTGCCGCCCTCGGCGAAGCCTTCAACCAGTCGGCTGAACAGCTGCAGGCCGCGATCGGCGCGGTCAGCCGTGTGACCGGTGCGGTGGGGCGGACCGCGGACGAGATTTCGGCCTCCTCGGCCAACCTCTCCCAGCGTACCGAGAGCCAGGCTGCCACGCTGGAGGAAACGGCCGCCGCGATCGAGGAGCTGACCGCCACGGTCCGGTCATCCGCCGAGGGCGCGCGCAAGGTGGAGGCCATCGTCAGTGACGCCCAGGTGGCGGCCGAGCGCAGTGGCCAGGTGGTCAGCGATGCGGTTGCCGCGATGGCGCAGATCGAAGCTTCTTCCGAAGAGATCGCCAAGATCATCGGCATGATCGACGATATCGCCTTCCAGACCAACTTGCTGGCGCTGAACGCCGGGGTCGAGGCCGCCCGCGCCGGCGAGGCCGGGCGGGGCTTTGCCGTGGTCGCCTCCGAAGTGCGGGCCCTGGCCCAGCGATCCGCCGGTGCGGCGGGGGAGATCAAGCAGCTGATCGGCCAGAGCAAGCAGCAGGTGGCCAGCGGGGTCGACCTCGTGGGGCGCACCGGGGCGGAGCTGAAGCAGATCATCGACAGTGTCGGCAATATCTCGGCCCATATCGGGCGCATCGCGGCCGGTGCCAATGAGCAGGCCACCGCGCTGGGCGAGATCAACCTTGGCGTATCGCAACTGGATCAGGTGACCCAGCAGAATGCCGCAATGGTGGAGGAGACCTCGTCGGCCAGCCAGCAGCTCGCTGAGGATGCGAGCCTGTTGACCCGCGAGGTGTCCCGGTTCCAGGGTGGCCAGCCCGGGGGGCAGGTCGGCGGCCAGGCCGAGATCGTGCCGTTTCAGCGTCCCGGTGCGGCGATCCCGGTGGCAACGCCGCCCGCCGCCGCATCAGCGGGCTGGCAGGATTTCTGAAGTCACGACCGGCTGCTGCGGATGACCGCTGTCCTGCCCGGCACGATCCGTTGCAGGCGGCCCTCGGCCCGCCTCGGGACAGGCAGTCCCGCGATCAAGGGTAGGGGGTCGGCGGCTCAAAAGTCGCCGACGGGCACGATTCCCGAGGCGAGGAGGCTGGTTCGGCGAGTCGCCCCTGTCTGGCGTCTTGTGCCCCACGTTGTCCGCCCCTCTATATCTAGTGGGGAGGTGAGTTCGCTTTGTTTTGCGGATTGCGCAGCCTTCACCAGCGCCCCTCGAAAGAGCAGGGGGGACGTCTTTTGTGCAGGGGTTAAGTCATTGCTATTTTTGATATTTCAGACTTTCTGCGTGGAAAGTCATCAGAATGTCAAAAAAGG
>NZ_AP040861.1:1102500-1275000 GCF_055398055.1 Leisingera sp. S2M4 | reverse complement strand
AATACGTCATGTTTCCTCAGACGTCCCAGGGTCTGCCCGGCTGAAACGACAGTGTTGTCCAAGTCAAGTACACTAACCCGCAAGATCGACAGATCTTGCAACAAGTTCCTGGTCACCGACATGACCGGGAGCGGGATAGTTTGCTTTTTGGTTCAGAAACAGAGGCGCCGGTTTCCTACCAGCTTCCGGTGCCGCGACGTGCAGATGCACTGTCTCTTTCTGGATCAAATCAAGCGCGAGAAGGGCGTTTGGTGGATGCCTTGGCAGTAAGAGGCGATGAAAGACGTGATACCCTGCGATAAGCCATGGGGAGCCGGGAATAGGCTTTGATCCATGGATCTCTGAATGGGGGAACCCACCTGAAAGTTCGTTATTGTTACCTCCGGTAATCAATAATGGGCTTAACCAGGTACTTAAGGACTGAATACATAGGTCTTTAAGAGCAAACCCGGGGAACTGAAACATCTAAGTACCCGGAGGAAAGGACATCAATAGAGACTCCGTTAGTAGTGGCGAGCGAACGCGGACCAGCCGAGCCTGATGAGTGAGAAGAACATGTTGGGAAACATGGCCAGAGAGGGTGACAGCCCCGTATTCGAAGCTCTGAAGGACGTATCAAGTAGGGCGGGACACGTGAAATCCTGTTCGAAGATCGGAGGACCACCTCCGAAGGCTAAGTACTCCTTACTGACCGATAGCGAACCAGTACCGTGAGGGAAAGGTGAAAAGCACCCCGACGAGGGGAGTGAAACAGTACCTGAAACCGAACGCCTACAATCAGTTGGAGGCCCCTTGAGGGCTGACAGCGTACCTTTTGTATAATGGGTCATCGACTTGGTCTCACGAGCAAGCTTAAGCCGCTAGGCGGAGGCGCAGCGAAAGCGAGTCTTAATAGGGCGCATGAGTTCGTGGGATCAGACCCGAAACCGAGTGATCTAGGCATGGCCAGGTTGAAGGTGCGGTAACACGCACTGGAGGACCGAACCCACATCTGTTGAAAAAGATCGGGATGAGCTGTGCCTAGGGGTGAAAGGCCAATCAAACTCGGAGATAGCTGGTTCTCTGCGAAATCTATTTAGGTAGAGCGTCATCCGAATACCCCGGGGGGTAGAGCACTGGATGGGTAATGGGGCCCCACAGGCTTACTGATCCTAACCAAACTCCGAATACCCGGGAGTACTAGATGGCAGACACACTGCGGGTGCTAACGCCCGTAGTGGAGAGGGAAACAACCCTGACCTCCGGCTAAGGCCCCCAATTCATGGCTAAGTGGGAAAGCAGGTGGGATGTCCAAAACAACCAGGAGGTTGGCTTAGAAGCAGCCATCCTTTAAAGATAGCGTAACAGCTCACTGGTCTAAATAAGACGTCCTGCGGCGAAGATGTAACGGGGCTCAAGCCATGAGCCGAAGCCGAGGATGCACATAGTGCATGGTAGCAGAGCGTAGTGTGACATAGTCTCATTCCTCCTTAGTTCCTCCGGGAACATTGGAGGAGAGAGGCTTTCGATGAAGCCGGGGCGTGAGCCATCCGGTGGAGAGATCACTAGCGAGAATGATGACATGAGTAGCGACAAAGAGTGTGAGAGACACTCTCGCCGAAAGTCCAAGGGTTCCTGCTTAAAGCTAATCTGAGCAGGGTAAGCCGGCCCCTAAGCCGAGGCCGAAAGGCGTAGGCGATGGGAACCAGGTTAATATTCCTGGGCCAGGAGGATGTGACGGATTGCAAAGGTAGTTCACTCTTATCGGATTGAGTGGGCTGCTCAGCAGTCCCTGGAAATAGCCCTCCATCAGACCGTACCCTAAACCGACACAGGTGGACTGGTAGAGAATACCAAGGCGCTTGAGAGAACGATGTTGAAGGAACTCGGCAAAATACCTCCGTAAGTTCGCGAGAAGGAGGCCCGGGTTCAAGGCAACTTGGATCCGGGGGCACAAACCAGGGGGTGGCGACTGTTTATTAAAAACACAGGGCTCTGCGAAGTCGCAAGACGACGTATAGGGTCTGACGCCTGCCCGGTGCCTGAAGGTTAAAAGGAGGGGTGAGAGCTCCGAATTGAAGCCCAGGTAAACGGCGGCCGTAACTATAACGGTCCTAAGGTAGCGAAATTCCTTGTCGGGTAAGTTCCGACCTGCACGAATGGCGTAACGACTTCCCCGCTGTCTCCAACATCGACTCAGCGAAATTGAATTGCCTGTCAAGATGCAGGCTTCCCGCGGTTAGACGGAAAGACCCCGTGCACCTTTACTACAGCTTCGCACTGGCATCAGGATTGTGATGTGCAGGATAGGTGGTAGGCATCGAAACCAGAACGCAAGTTCCGGTGGAGCCTCCCTTGAGATACCACCCTTCGCACTCTTGATGTCTAACCGCGGTCCGTTATCCGGATCCGGGACCCTGCGTGGCGGGTAGTTTGACTGGGGCGGTCGCCTCCTAAAGAGTAACGGAGGCGCGCGAAGGTTGGCTCAGAGCGGTCGGAAATCGCTCGTTGAGTGCAATGGCAGAAGCCAGCCTGACTGCAAGACTGACAAGTCGAGCAGAGACGAAAGTCGGCCATAGTGATCCGGTGGTCCCGCGTGGAAGGGCCATCGCTCAACGGATAAAAGGTACGCCGGGGATAACAGGCTGATACTGCCCAAGAGTCCATATCGACGGCAGTGTTTGGCACCTCGATGTCGGCTCATCTCATCCTGGGGCTGGAGCAGGTCCCAAGGGTACGGCTGTTCGCCGTTTAAAGAGGTACGTGAGCTGGGTTTAGAACGTCGTGAGACAGTTCGGTCCCTATCTGCCGTGGGTGTAGGATACTTGAGAGGAGTTGCCCCTAGTACGAGAGGACCGGGGTGAACGATCCACTGGTGGACCTGTTGTTGCGCCAGCAGCAGTGCAGGGTAGCTATGATCGGACAGGATAACCGCTGAAGGCATCTAAGCGGGAAGCCCCCCTCAAAACAAGGTATCCCTGAGGGCCGTGGAAGACCACCACGCCAATAGGCCGGAGGTGTAAGCGCAGCAATGCGTTCAGCTGACCGGTACTAATCGCCCGATAGGCTTGATTTGATCCAGTAACAGACAGTGTTACAGGAAACAGAAAGAAAACCATCCAAAACACAAAACCTGGACAACGTTGATTGTAACCGACGCAGGTTGTTCTGCCTGCCGCCAATCGGCGGTGACATAACAACCCAGCGGCAACGCGCATTTGCTTCGCAAACACGCTGCCTGCCGCTCGCCTGCCTTGCTCCGCAAGGCCGTCGGATTTGGATTTTCCTCGGTTTGGTGGCTACAGCACAAGTGAAACACCCGGTCCCATCCCGAACCCGGAAGTTAAGCACTGTCGCGCCGATGGTACTTGGGCTCAAGCCCTGGGAGAGTAGGTCACCGCCAAACCTAGTAAAATCCAAAACCTCTCTTCAACGATACAAGATTACCCGGAAAACGCGCCGATACGGCAAGTCACCGGATAATAACCGGCCTCAAGTAGCGATCCGCGCGGTAGGCCAAAAAAAGTGTCGCGGGATGGAGCAGCCAGGTAGCTCGTCAGGCTCATAACCTGAAGGTCGCAGGTTCAAATCCTGCTCCCGCAACCAATCTTCACGACAAAGCCTCCGCAAAAAGCGGGGGCTTCTTCGGTTCAGCGCTCCCCAAAGCCATGAGCCCGGCCAGTTCCCCAATAGGCTCAAGCTGATGGCCGCCCGGCGCATCCGCGTCCGGAACTATCCGTACCCGCGAAATCAGCGTCCGTAGATCAGCTGTCTCGTCCTAAGGGCTGTCGGTACGGCATCGGGGACATGTCCCAAACTCGGGCAAAACCTGTATGCACGAGTATTTTCAAGCCTGTACTGCGTGAGCTGATCGCTTTCGCCCACAAGGGGCCGACCGCTTGATGCAGCGAAAAAGAATTGCGCGATAGTGATTTCGTCGCGGTGGGCGTCAACATACCACGCGGCTGCATTCTATCCCTGAGGGCGCGCCTGATGTATCGGTATAGATCGGACCGTTTGAAACAAGGAAGAAAGCCACGACATGAAACTGCTTCGCTTTGGGGCGCCCGGCGCCGAGAAACCGGGTCTTCTGCACACGGATGGCAGCATCCGGGATCTTTCTGGTTTGATCGACGACCTGTCCGGCAGGCACCTCTATCCCGACAGTCTGAAACGGTTGGCCGACGCGGATATCGATGCGTTGCCCGTGGTTGAAGGCAACCCGCGCCTTGGGCCGCCGATTGCCGGAACCGGAAAATTCATCTGCATCGGGCTCAATTACGCTGACCACGCGGCCGAAAGCGGGCTTGCGGTGCCGTCGGAGCCGGTGGTCTTCATGAAGGCGACCTCGGCCATCTGCGGTGCGAATGATCCCATCATCATCCCCCGAGGTTCTCAAAAGACCGACTGGGAGGTGGAACTGGCGGTGGTGATCGGCAAACCGGCCAAATATGTCAGCGAGGCCGAGGCTATGGATCATGTCGCTGGCTACGCGGTGGCCAATGATGTCTCGGAACGCGCCTTCCAGATCGAACGGGAAGGCCAGTGGACCAAGGGCAAAAGCTGCGACAATTTTGGCCAGATCGGGCCTTGGCTGGTGACACGGGACGAGGTTGCCGATCCGCAGAACCTGCCCATGTGGCTGAAGGTCAATGGTGAGACCATGCAGGATGGCTCCACGTCGACGATGGTCTACGGAGTTGCCTATCTGGTTCACTACCTGAGTCAATTCATGACCCTGCACCCCGGTGACGTGATCTCAACCGGGACCCCGCCGGGTGTTGGCATGGGCATGAAGCCCCAGCGCTATCTGAAGGCGGGCGATGTCGTGGAACTGGGTATCAAAGGGCTGGGCCAGCAGCGTCAGGACGTGATCGCGGACTAGGGCGCTGTTCAGATCGGCCCGTCGCGCGGCCCACGTGTTGTCAGTCACGTTGCGGCGACGTGAGCGGAACGGTCTCAAGGCCGCGCGGTTCGGCCCTTCGGGCAGTCTTATGGCATAGGTATCGGGCCGCTGTGCCTTAGCGGCACTGGTCTGGATGTGCCGCGGCAAAAGCCGGGTGCTGGACGCAGACTGTTTCGGCGGCGCAAATACGGGGCAGGTCGGCGAAATCGACCTCCCAGCGCCGGGCGTTGTAGAGTTGCGGCATGAGACAAATGTCGGCGAGGCCCGGTGTGTCGCCCGTGCAGTAGGGCGTTTGTTCGAAACCGGCGAGCAAACGTTCAAACGCCTGCAGGCCAGGGCGGATGAAGTGCTGCATCCAGGCTTTGGGCATGTCTTCGGCGCTGCCGCTGAGGCCGGTTGCGTGTTTGGCAACTTGCAGGTTGCAGACCGGGTGGACGTCCACAGCGACGGAATGCGCCAGCGCGCGCGTTCGGGCACGGTCTCCGGGATCAGCGGGCAAGAGCCCGAGTTGGCGGGTCTCGTCCAGATAGTCCAGTATGGCGAGTGATTGCGTGAGACGCAGCCCGTCGATGTCCAGTACGGGCACCAGACCTTGTGGATTGCGTTCCAGGTGCGCCGTGGTCCTGTGTTCGCCCTTCACCAGATCGATCGGTACGCTCTCAAACGCGATCCCCGCCAGGTTAAGAGCGATCCGCACTCGGTAGCTGGCGGAGGACCGCCAGTAGTCAAACAAAACTGTCTTGCCCATTGGTATCTCCCCGTTGCGATGCAAGCTTGCGGTCGCAACCCTATTGCGGGTGGCGTGCCGCGGCCGTCAGCGCCTGTTTCAGAATGCTGCGGTCGCCGATGTGATTGGCCAGCACCAGTACCAACCGTGCGTTCAGCGCATCGCTTTCGGCCTTGCTCAGCCCTTCGTGCGCCGCCAGGAGATCGGCGTAGAAATCATCTGCGTCATCGATATTGGGCGTGAGAATCAGGTGATCTGTGTCTTCCATCGCGATTACTCCTTGCCAGTGGCGCGTCGAATGGCCTGGCGGATGAGGTTGTCGTCATAGCTGGGGCGACGGGCCGCGACGTGCTGATCGGGCCGGATCAGGTATACGGCGCTGGCGTTGTCTCCCAGGTAGCGTTCTTTCAACGCGCTGTGGGTATTGGCCTGCGTGGACAGCGCCAACCTGCGCACGCTGATACCCGCTTCCTGGATCAGGTCGGGGGCGTCGGCGTTGATGGTCAGCAGGATGAACTCTCCGCCCAGGTGGTCCAACAGAAAACCGTCGTCCAGCGGCGCATCGGGGCAGGGGGCGCCGGGGCGGCTGCGGGCGGGGCCGTCCAGCGCGTCCGCTGAATTCAACGGGGATCCGTCGTGGATGCAGGGCACCGACAGGCGCCCCGAGTTCACCAGTGGTCGGGCAAAGGGATGATGTTCCGACAGATCCAGCACAGCGTCGCGCAAGATGCGGCTCATTTCGGACTTCGGCGTGATGAAATCGGTCGACCGCGAGGAATTCAGGATGTTCTCGTCCGCGCCCTGAATGCGCTCGGCGTCGTAGCTGTCCAGCAGGCTTTCGGGCGCCTTGCCGTCTAGCACCAGCGCCAGTTTCCAGCACAGGTTGTCGCTGTCCTGCAGGCCGGAGTTGGCACCGCGGGCGCCGAAGGGCGAAACCTGATGCGCGGAATCGCCGGCAAAGATCACCCTGCCGTGGCGGAACTTCTCCATCCGGCGGCATTGGAACGTGTAGATCGATACCCACTCCAGCTGGAATTCGACCTCTTCGCCCAGCATCGCCTTTAGCCGCGGGATGACGTTTTCGGGGCGTTTCTCGCGTTCCTTGTCGATGTCCCAGCCCAGCTGCAGGTCAATCCGCCAGACGCCGTCCGGCTGCTTGTGCAACAGCGCCGACTGGCCCCGGTTGAAGGGCGGATCGAACCAGAACCAGCGCTCGGTCGGAAAATCCGCCTCCATCACCACGTCGGCAATCAGGAAATTGTCTTCGAAAACCCGGCCGACGAAATCCAGTCCCAGCATGCGCCGGGTGGGGGAGCTCGCGCCGTCGCAGGCAATCAGCCAATCGGCCTCCAGGCCGTAAGGCCCATCGGGGGTATCGATCTCGAGCGCCACGTGATCTGGCTGCGCGTCAATTGCGGTCACCTTGTTGCGGCCGCGGATCTCGATTTGGCCGCCCTGTCGTTGCAGCTCGCGGATCCGCTCCACCAGCTGCGCTTCCAGATAGTATTGCTGCAGGTTGATGAAGGCGGGGCGCTTGTGTCCGTCTTCGGGCAGCAGGTTGAACTCATAGACCTGGCGCTCGTCGAAGAACACCTTGCCGACGTTCCACTGCACGCCCTTGTCGACCATCGGCTGGCCGCAGCCCAGCCGGTCGAGGATCTCCAGCGGGCGCTTGGCAAAGCAGATCGCGCGCGAGCCGGTGCTGACCCTGTCGTTGTCGTCCAGCACCACCACGGCGACGCCCTGCTGCGCCAAGTCCACGGCGGCCGCCAGCCCCACGGGGCCGGCCCCGATCACCACAACCTTGTGGCGGACGGGGCGGGCCGCGCCCTGATCCGCGTGGCGCGAATAGGGGTACATGGGCTCCTCAAAGATCTTGTTCATCCGCTTTCCTCCCGGGTCGAGGCCGCCTTTAGACACAGCATCCCCGCGTTCCGGCAGGCGGCTGCCGGAAGGATGCTCCAACCTCTCATGCCTGTGCCCGGGGCGGCAGGATCTTGGTCACTGCGCCCCGGCCGTGATGTCTGCGCGCCTAGCCTTGCAGAGCCTCCCACATTTCCAGATCGCGCTGCGCGGTCCAGATGCGGGGCGTGTCGATGCCGCGAGCCTCGTCAAAGGCGCGGGCGACGTTGAAGGGCAGGCAGTGTTCATAGATCGCGTAGTCGGCGAACTTGGGATCGCATTCGGCACGCACCGCGTCCCAGGCCTCTTTCAGGGTGCCATTGCGGGCGGCAACTTTGGCCGCCGGGCGGTAGGTGCTTTCGACGAAGTCGCGGGTGTTCTCGATGGCGGCGTTGACCATCTCCTGACCGACCAGTGCATCGCCCCGACCCGGTGCGATGGCGTCCAGCTCATAGGCCTTGATGTTGTCGAGCGTCCGGCCCCAGTCGCTGAAATGCCCGTCACCGCAATAGCAGGCCGAGTGGTATTCCACGATGTCGCCGGTG
Organism: Leisingera sp. S2M4; assembly: GCF_055398055.1. NCBI lineage: Bacteria > Pseudomonadati > Pseudomonadota > Alphaproteobacteria > Rhodobacterales > Roseobacteraceae > Leisingera > Leisingera sp. S2M4. Next base: position 1,266,941 of record NZ_AP040861.1, on the reverse strand, counting down.
AACATCACGTTCTGGTCCGGCACATGGATCACCGCATCACCGGCGGTATGGGCGCGGCCCAGATGCTTGATGTCGACCCGGCGGTTGCCGAGGTAGACAGTCATGCCATCGGAGAAGGTGGTGGTGGGCCAGGTCAGGCCGGGGATGCTTTCATGGCCTTCGAACAGCCGCGGGAAACGCTGGAATTCGCTGTCCCAGTCCTCCTGCCCGCGTTCTACCACCATGGCGCGCGCCTTGTCCGACATGATGATGTTCTGCGCGCCAAAGGCCGAGGCGCCGAGCACGCGCACGGCGTGATAGTGGGTCAGCACCACGTGGGTGATCGGTTTGTCGGTGACGGAGCGCACGCACTCGATGACCTTGTTGGCCAGCCGCGGGGTGGCCTGCGCCTCGACGATCATCACGGAGTCGTCCCCGATGATGACTCCGGAGTTCGGATCACCTTCGGCGGTGAAGGCATAAAGCCCGTCGCCGATCTCATCAAAGGTGATCTTCTTTTCGGTCAGGTCCCCTTGGGACGCAAAAGCTTTTGCCATTTCGGTCTTCCTTATCTTGCGAAGGGGTCTTCAAGCGCGGGCAGGACGGTTCCCGTGCAATCTCCGAACCCGATCGTATAGCCATCGCCCCTGGCCGCGCCCTTCAGCGTGAGCGTATCGCCGTCCTCGATGAAGGAGCGTTCCTCGCCGCTGTCCAGCGTGAGGGGCTCCTTGCCGCCCCAGCTGAGTTCCAGCAGGGAGCCGCGGCTTTCCTTGGTGGCACCGGAGATCGTACCGGAACCAAGAAGATCGCCGGCGTTCATCGGGCAGCCCGAGGTGGTGTGATGCGCCAGCTGTTGCGCGGCGGAGTAGTACATTTCCCGGTAGTTGGTCCGGGCGATGGTGGTCGCGTCCTTGCCTTCCGGTGCCATGGTGACTTCGAGATCGATGTCATAAAGCATCGGCCCGCAGTCCTTCAGATGGTCCAGCAGTTCGACCTCGCGCTCGGGCGTGTCGCAGCGGAACGGCTCCAGCGCCGGTTTGGTGACAATCCAGGGGGAGATCGAGGTCGCGGTTGCCTTGGCCTGGAACGGCCCCAGCGGCTGGTATTCCCAGGCCTGGATGTCGCGCGCCGACCAGTCGTTCAGCAGCACGTAGCCGAAGATGTGATCGTCTGCCTCCTGCACGGTGATCGGGCCATCCGTGGGGGTGCCGACAATTGCGCCCATCTCCAGCTCGATGTCGAAGCGCGCACAGGGCGCCCACCGCGGCTTGTCGTCATTCGGCCCTTTCAGCTGGCCCCAGGGGCGGCGTATGTCGGTGCCCGAGACAACGACCGAAGAGGCCCGCCCGTTATAACCGATCGGGATGTGCAGCCAGTTCGGCGGCAGCGCATTCTCCGGGCCACGGAACATGGTGCCGACGTTGAAGGCATGGTTCTTGCCCGCATAGAAATCGGTGTATTCGCTCACTGCGAAGGGCATGTGCAGCTCGGCGTCGGCTTGCGCCACCAGATGCGGTTTGACCTTGTCCTTCTCCGGCGACCCTTCGGCCAGCAAGGCGGTCAACCGCTCGCGCAGCGCCGCCCAGACCGCCGGGCCTTGCTCCATCAGGTCATTCCAATAGGGCACATCGAACAGCGGCGTGTCGACCAGCTGCACCAGCCCGGCCTCTTCGGCGGACTGCATGTCGAGGATCAGGTCGCCGATCGCCACGCCGCAGCGCGGATCATCGCCGTCGATGGAAAAGACGCCATAGGGCAGGTTGTTCAGCGGGAACGGGTGGGCCGCATCATTGGCCGAGGCCACCCAGGATTTCAGCAAAGGCATGGTGTCTCCAGTTTCCGGATCCGCGGATCCTCTTCATCTTTCCGGAAATACTCCGGGGGTGAATGGACCCCTCGGGGTCCAGAGGGGGCAGCGCCCCCCGCACCAAGATCATTTCAGGCCGGGCGTGCCGTCGAATTTCTTCTCGATGTCGCTCCAGCAGTCGATGTAATCATCCTGCAACGGCGCTTCCTTGGCTGCAAATGCCGTGAGATGCTGCGGGAAGCGGGTCTCGAACATGAAGGACATGGTGTTTTCCAGCTTCTCGGGGCCGAGATTGGAGCTCGACGCGCCCTCGAAGGCGTTCTTGTCCGGCCCGTGCGGCAGCATCATGTTGTGTAAGCTCATACCGCCCGGCACGAACCCTTGGGGTTTGGCATCATACTGGCCATAGATATTGCCCATCAGCTCCGACATGATGTTCTTGTGATACCACGGCGGGCGGAAGGTGTTTTCGGCCACCATCCAGCGATCGCGGAACAGTACGAAATCGATGTTCGCGGTGCCCGGCACGCCCGACGGTGCCGTCAGCACGGTAAAGATCGACGGATCCGGGTGGTCGAACAGAATCGCCCCGACCGGGCAATAGGTGGTCAGGTCATATTTGTAGGGCGCGTAGTTGCCATGCCAAGCGACCACGTCCAGCGGCGAGTGGCCGATCCGGGTCTGGTGGAACTGGCCGCACCACTTGATGGTCACGGTCGAGGGCACCTCGCGGTCCTCGAAGGCCGCCACCGGCGCCTTGAAATCGCGCGGATTGGCGAGGCAGTTGGCGCCGATCGGGCCGCGAGCTGGCAGTTCGAACTTCTGGCCGTAGTTCTCGCAGACGAAGCCGCGGCAGGGGCCTTCGAGCACCTCGACCCGGTACACCAGCCCGCGCGGGATGATTGCGATCTCCTGCGGGGCGAGGTCGATGATCCCCAGCTCGGTCGCAAAGCGCAGGCGACCTTCCTGCGGGACAACCAGCAATTCGGAATCGGCCGAGTAGAAGTAGCTGTCGACCATCGACTCGGTCACCAGGTAGATGTGGCTCGCCATGCCGATCTGGGTGTTCACATCCCCCGCGGTCGTCATCGTCCGCATGCCGGTGAGCCAGGTCAGACCCTCATCGGAATGCGCTACCGGATCCCAGCGGTATTGGCCAAGGGAGACCACGTCCGGATCCACGCAGGGGGCCGATTTCCAATAGGGCAGGTCAATCTTCTCGTAGCGGTGCGAATGCTTGACCGAGGGGCGAATCCGGTAGGTCCAGGTGCGTTCCGGCGGATCGGCGGTAAAGGCGGTGCCGCTCAGCTGTTCGCCATAAAGGCCGTAGTTGCATTTCTGCGGGCTGTTCATGCCCTGCGGCAGCGCACCGGGCAGCGCCTCGGTTTCAAAGTCATTGCCAAAGCCTGGCATGTAGCCCGCGTTCGGCCCTTCCAGCGAAGGCGCCTGGGTCATCTGATGGGAATCTGCGGTCCGGGTCATTAGCGCGTTCCTCCTGTCTCTGCTTGCGGGATATTAGTTGATTTTGTAACTAACAAGGGAAGGGAGACCGCAATGAGTGAAAAAGATGATTTCGACCTGCAGGATTTTCTACCCTTTCTGCTGAATCGCGCCGCGGAAGAGAGCTCTCTGGGGTTTCAGCGCCATTACAAGGATCGTTACGGAATGCTGCGCACCGAATGGCGGGTGCTGTTCCATCTTGGCAACTACGGCCAGATGACGGCCAAGGACATCGGCACGCGGGCCAAGATCCACAAGACCAAGATCAGCCGCGCCGTGTCCAAGCTGACAGAGAAGCGTTTCGTGACCCGCACCCGCGATGAACAGGACCGCCGCGCAGAGCATCTCGCGCTGACTGCGGCGGGGCAGGCGGCCTATCGTGATTTGCGCAAGGTCGCGGTGGCCTATGACGCGAAGCTGTGCCAGCAGTTCAGCGCGGGCGAGGTTGCAATTTTGCGAAACATGTTGCGCAAATTAGCAGACATCGCCCCATAGACTTTTGGCCCGGCAAGACCCAGATTAGGGGCCGGTACAAAAGGTGAATGTATGATTCAGATCGATGTCAATTCCGGGCCGCTGATCGCCTGGTTGATGGAGCAGGGGCTGCAAGGCACCAGCCAGCACGACCTGCTGGATGGGTATTGCCAGCGCCTGACCGAGGCGGGGGTGCCGTTGATGCGGTTCCAGCTGGCCCAGAGGGCCTATCACCCGGAATTCGGCGGCATCGGCATTCGTTGGCTGCGTGGTGAAAGCATCACCAGCCAGCATTACGAATACCAGGAAAATCCCGGTGACGACTGGCTCAACAGCCCGTTCTTCCAGCTGTTACAGCAGGAAAAGCAGGAACTTCGGGTGTCCCTGGAAGCGGGGCCGCCGTTTGACTTCCCGGTGCTCGAGGAGTTTCACGCCGTCGGCGCGACGGATTATTTCGCGGCTGGGCTGCGCTTTCACCCGCCGGAAGAGGCTCCCGTGGACCCGCGGCGCCCGGGTGAGGGCATCCTGGTGTCCTGGACGACTGACCGTGCTGGCGGCTTCAGCAACCGTGAACTGGATTTGATCCGCACGACGCTGCCGCATCTCGGACTTGCGTTGAAATCCTCGTCCAACAGGCAGATCGCCAAGGATCTCCTGCAGGTCTACCTGGGGCGCGATGCCGGTCAGCGGGTGCTGTCTGGCGAGATCCGGCGCGGGTCGTCGCAGGAGATTGACGCGGTGATTTGTCTGTTTGACCTGAAAGGCTTCACCGAACTGGCGGAACGCCTGCCGGGCACCGACCTGATCGACATGCTGAACGGGTATTTCGGTCTGGCGGTCGAGACGATCCAGGCCCATGGCGGCAATATTCTGAAGTTCATGGGCGACGGGATGTTGACCATGTTCAACCTCGGCAGCATCGAAGAAGACGCCCATGCCGCATTGGCCGCGGCCAATGAGCTTTGCGGCAAGATTCGCGGCTTCAATGCCGAGCGCGAGGCCGAAGGGCTGCCGACGGCCGGCTTCACCCTGGCGCTGCACGCCGGCGACATCCTCTATGGCAACATCGGTGCCAAGAACCGGCTGGATTTCACCGTGATCGGCCAGACCGTGAACCAGACCGCACGGATCGCCGGGATGCACCGGTCCGTCGGGCAGAACATCATCATGTCTGAAGATGTGAAACGGGCGGCGCAGGGCACCAACCACGATCTGGTTTCATTGGGGAGGTACATGCTGCGCGGCGTGGCAGAACCAATCGAGCTCTACACGATCTACCGCGGCGACTGTTCCTGTAACAGTTGACGCCGTTGCGCCCCTTACGGGGCGCAGCAGCCATTCGGTTTTGCGCTTGGCGCGCGGGGTCAGATGCTGACCTCGACGCCGGGCAGGTTCACTTCCTTCATCATGTCGCGCAGTTCCTGACGCGCCGCGATGTTGGAGATGTTCAGCTGCTTGACGCCGATATCCTTGAGGTCCAGCAGCGTCAGCCCGCGGGGGAACAGCTCTCGGAAGATCACCCGCTCGGAGAAGCCGGGGGCGACGCGGAAGCCGATCCGCTTGGACAGCATGTTGATGGCGCGCTCCATCTTTTCCTTGTTGACCATACGCTGGGTGCCGACCCGGTTGCGGATCACGATCCAGTCGATCGGCTTCAACCCGGCCTGCGCGCGCAGCTGACGGGCGTTCCAGACCATCTCGGAGTAGACCGAGGGGCCGGTGATCTTTTCGCCCTTCTGGTCCACGTGCGCCAGCAGGTCGAAATCGACAAAGCTGTCATTCAGAGGGGTGATCAGCGTATCCGCCAGGGAATGCGCAACCTGACTCAGCCGTGTGTGCGAGCCAGGGCAGTCGATCAGGATGAAATCGTGGCCGTTTTCCAGCGCAGAAACCGCAGCCGACAAGCGGTGATCATAGATGTTCTCGCCAGGCTGCAGGCTGGCGGGGTCGATTTCCGGCAGCTCGTGCATCTCGACCATCGGCAGATCCAGCCCCGCCTTGGCGCAGAAGTCCTTGCGGTTTTCCAGGTAACGCCCCATCGAGCGCTGCCGCAGATCAAGGTCCAGCGCCGCAACCCGGTGGCCCAGACGGGCCAGCGTGGTTGCGACATGCATGGAGACGGTGGATTTGCCCGCGCCGCCCTTCTCGTTGCCGACGACAATGATATGCGCCATTTTCCGGTCCCTTTGTTCGTGCTTTGAGCACGTTTTTGCCTATTGGCCCCTGTATAGGCTCTGAAACCGGACAAGAAAAGCCGCGGGCGCAGGCTGGTGAATTTAGTGTTTCACCTGTGTTTGGATGGCCCGCCACTCGTGTGCCGGGGGCGTGCGTCGCCGCCCTTGGCCGCCGCTGCACGGGCCTTGTTCTTCTTGCTGTTGGGCTTGCCGACGGGCGGCTTCGGACCCTTGGCTGAATAGGGCTTGGCTGCGGGTTTGCCAGACGGTTTGCCAGACGGTTTGCCTGCCGGGCTGCCGGGGCGGGTCATCCGCTTGGAGGGATCCGAGGCGCCCTTGGGTTTGGCAGTTACAGCCGGGGCGGGTTTGCGGGGGCGTTCCGCCGGACGCGGTTTGCTACGTTCGGGCCGTTCGGCGCGATCAGGGCGTTCAGAGCGTTCCGGCCGGTCGTCCCGGCGCGGCTTGTCCTTCCAGTCCTTGCGCGGCGGGCGGCTGTCATCGCTGCCTTCCGACTTCTTGTGGTATGGCTTTGCGCCGTCGGATTTGCCGCGGTGCGGTTTGGGGGCGCGGTCGCCTTTGAAGCCGCCCTTGGGGCCGCCGGGACCGCGGCGCGGTGGCGGCGGCAGGTCGGGGGCCTGGTCCAGACGGGTCAGCACCGCGCCGGGCTCCAGCTCGGTCTTGCCGTCGAGCGCCTTCAGAAAGCCCTCGACCGCGTCCTGGCTGATCTCGGCAAAGGTCTCATTTTCCTGGATGCGAATGGCGCCGATGGCGTCGCGGTCGATACCGCCCGCCTTGCACAGCATCGGCAGCACCCGGCGCGGATCTGCGCCTGTGGCGCGGCCGCCGGACAGAGAGAACCAGACCGAGGGGCCGAAAGGTTTGCGTTCCTTGCGCTCCTTGCGCGGCTCCTGCGCATCGACCGGGCGCAGCTCTTCCGGCGCCGAATGGCGGCTGCGGAACAGCCGCAGGTAGGTCGCCGCGATCTGCTCGGGGGTGAAGGTGTCCAGCAGCGTCTGAACACCGGCCTGTTCGTTCTCGGCCACCGGCTCCTGCCAGACCGGATCGGCCAGCATGCGCTCTTCGTCGCGGGCCAGAATGTCGTCGGCCGAGGGCGCCTCGCAGTGTTCGGCGTTCAGCTTAGCCCATTTCAGCAGCCGCAGCGCCTTGCTGCGGGCCTTGGGGGGGGCGATCAGCGCGCTGACGCCCTTGCGCCCCGCGCGGCCGGTCCGGCCGGAGCGGTGCAGCAGGGTTTCGTGGTTCGAGGGCAGCTCGGCATGGACCACCAGTTCCAGCCCCGGCAGGTCAATGCCGCGGGCGGCGACGTCGGTGGCCACGCAGACACGCGCACGCCCGTCGCGCATGGCTTGCAGGGCATGGCTGCGCTCGGTCTGGGACAGCTCGCCCGACAGGGTCACCACGGGCAGGCCGCGGTTGGTCAGCCGTGCGGCCAGACGGTTCACCGCGGCGCGGGTGTTGGCGAACACGATGGAGCTGGGGGCCTCATAGTAGCGCAACACGTTGATGATGGCGTTTTCGGCATCGGCTTGCGCCACGCTCATCAACCGGTATTCGATGTCGCTGTGCTGCTTGGTCTCGCCCGCGGTTTTGATCCGCAGCGCGTCCTTCTGGAAGGTCTCAGCCAGATTGGCAATGGCGGGCGGCACGGTAGCCGAGAACAGCAGCGTGCGGCGCTCTTCCGGGGCTTCGCCCAGGATGAATTCCAGATCCTCGCGGAAGCCCAGGTCCAGCATCTCGTCGGCTTCGTCCAGCACCACGCCGCGCACCTGGCTGAGGTCGATGGAGCCGCGCATGATGTGGTCGCGCAGGCGGCCCGGCGTTGCTGCCACGATATGGGCGCCGCGCTCCAGCGCGCGACGTTCGTCGCGCATGTCCATGCCACCAACACAGGAGGCAATGCGCGCGCCTGCGCCGCGGTAAAGCCAGCCCAGTTCGTGTTTGACCTGCATTGCCAGTTCGCGGGTTGGCGCAATCACCAGCGCCAGAGGGGCGGCGGCTTCACCGAATTCCTCGGCGTCGCCCAGCAGGGTGGGGGCGAGGGCGAGGCCGAAGCCCACCGTCTTGCCCGATCCGGTTTGCGCTGACACCAGGAGATCGCGGTCGGCGACGTCCGGCTGGGTCACCGCCTCCTGCACTTGGGTCAGGGTTTCATATCCGCGTTCTTGCAGGGCGGCTGCCAGGGCGTGTTTCACGAGGAGAGCTGTCTTTCCCGCGAGGCATCATCGGCCCCAGCGTCAGAAGAAAAAAGAAAGAAGGCTGCCCGTCCGGGGCAGCCTTCGGGAGTTCGACAAAATACGTCGGGCGGCTTAGAAGCCCAGACCTTCGTATTTCTTCTTGAACTTGGATACGCGGCCGCCGGCATCCATCAGACGCGAGGAGCCACCGGTCCAGGCCGGGTGCACGGTCGGGTCGATGTCCAGTGCCAGCTGATCACCTTCGGCACCCCAGGTGGAGCGCATCTTGATGATGGTGCCGTCGGTCATTTTGACGTCGATGAAGTGGTAGTCGGGATGGGTGTCTTTTTTCATGATACCACTCCTCAGGCTTTCTTGGGCTTGTAGTTCGCGTCTTCTGCGATACGGGCCGATTTGCCGCGGCGCGAGCGCAGGTAGTACAGCTTGGCGCGGCGGACACGGCCACGGCGCACAACTTCGATCGAGTCGATGTTGGTCGAGAACAGCGGGAACACACGCTCCACGCCTTCGCCAAACGAAATCTTGCGGACGGTGAACGAACCGGCAATGCCCGAGCCGTTCTTGCGGCTGATGCAGACGCCTTCGTACATCTGCACACGGGTGCGCGAGCCTTCGGTCACCTTGTAGCCGACACGGATGGTGTCACCGGCTTTGAAATCGGGGATCTCTTTCCCCAGGGCGGCGATCTGTTCCGCCTCCAGCTGTGCGATCAGGTCCATCGCAACTCTCCTAAATCTGCCTGTGGTTTGCTCCACAGAGGTTTCGCGTCATGAGAGCTCCTGGTCTTCACCGGGTCCGCCGAGGCGCCCGCCAGAGATCACGTCGTCTGTTCCTTCGTGTCGGCGCGGGATCCCATGGTGAAACCGAAGAAAGTTTCCAAGTCATGATCCAACGCACGACGGTCCGGGTCCGCAAAAGCGAATCCAGACCTGCGCTGTATACGGCTGAAAGACTGCTAAAACAAGTGCCGAGCCGCCTATCCGGCAAGAGTTTCACCGGGGCTCCCGCCGGGCCGGGGCGCAACCGGCCTGCCGAGGAGCGTCGCCCGTGTCGGCTTGTCAGGCGGTTTGGTCGTCCAGTTTTGCGTCCGGCGCGTTTTTCTTAACGGATTCAATGCCGTTGTCGCGACCTGACGCACTGGTGTAGCTTTGCGAGCTGCCGATGACCTGGCCGTTGCTGGCCTTGAGGTTGAACATGAACTTGCCCGCGGCGGTTTCCTTGCGCTCGTAACGCGCGTCGTCGACGGCGTTCTTGCGGACCGATGCAATGCCGTTTTCCGCGCTGGCTTTCTGTTTGTAGCCTTCGCTGCCCAGAATGTTTTCGCCGTTGCCTGCCTTCAGACGAAAGCGATACTCACCGGCCTTGTCCCGGTACAGTTCGAATTTTCCTGCCACCCTGATCTCTCCTATAGTTCAATGAATATGACCGAGGATAAACACGGCTTGCGCAATCCGGCAATGATTTGATGCGCTTGGGGCAGGTTCGCGGTAGGGGAGCGGTCTACGAGGTGCGGTTTTTCCGGGCCTGGTGGGCGTCCCAAAGGTCAGGGCGCCGCTGGCGGGTGATCTCCTCGCTCATCTGGTGGCGCCATTCGGCGATCTTGCCGTGGTGGCCGGACATCAGAACCTCGGGGATCTCGTGGCCCTTCCATTCGGCGGGGCGGGTATATTGCGGATGCTCCAGAAGGCCGGAAGAAAAGCTCTCCTCCTCGGTCGAGGCGTGGTTGCCCAGCACGCCGGGGATCAGCCGCACGGTGGCGTCGATCAGCGCCTGGGCTGCCAGCTCGCCGCCCGTCATGACAAAATCCCCCAGCGAGACTTCCTGGATGCCATAGTGCTCCAGCACCCGTTCATCGACGCCTTCAAACCGGCCGCACAGCAGGGTGATGCCGTCGCAGCGGGCGAAATCCTGCATCATCCGCTGGTCCATCCGCCGCCCGCGGGGCGACAGGTAGATCAGCGGCCAGTTGCCGCCGGTGCCCGCCATCGTGTGCTCGATCGCCTCGCCAAGAACGTCGGGGCGCAGAACCATGCCGGCGCCGCCGCCCGCGGGGGTGTCATCGACGTTGCGGTGCTTGCCGACGCCAAACTGGCGCAGATCGGTGGTTTCCAGTTGCCACAACCCCTGCTGCAGCGCCTTGCCGGTCAGGCTTTCGCCCAGCACGCCGGGGAAGGCATCGGGAAACAGGGTGATGATCTTGGCCTTCCAGACGCCCGCCAAATCCGGCGTCGGCGTCATCAGCTCGCGCGGTTTCAGGGTCGGGCGGATGGCCTTGCGGCCGTGGGATTTGTTTGCAGCACTCATGGATTGAGTGTTTAGTCCAGTGACGGTGGGGCGCAATACCAAGCTTTGGGGTTTTGATGAATTCACGGGCGCATTCCCAAGAACAGGCGCAGTTCGACGCGATGGTCGAGGTGCAAGAGCGCACCGAGGCACTGTGGCCGCGCATCGCGGCCAACGTCGGCCTGCCCACCGAGGCCGCCCGGTTTCACAGGCTGCGGGTCAATAGCGGCCGGGCGGACCTGCGCTGCGTGTTGCACATTCAGGCTGCAAATGGCCGAGACTATGTCCTGCGTGCAGATTATTCCCCTCGCGGCTTTCAGACGTTCCGGCGCATCCTGGACCGCCATCACGCTGCGGCGGAGGGGCTGAGGGAGACGCGGGGCGTGTCGGTTCCCGAGATTCTATGGCGGGATCCGCAAGACAAGGTTGCGCTGATGGAGTTCGCTCCCGGCGCAACGGCATTCCAAGCGCTCGATATGAGCAGCCTTGGGCTTGAAAACCGGGGCGTCGTCCTCCGGCGGATCGGCCATGCCGTGGCGGCGCTGCATCAGTGTTCCCGCACGGAGGTGAAGCGGTTTTGGCCGAAACCGTATCTGCGACGAGTCGGCGAGAGTGCCCAGAAGGTGCGCGCGGGGGAGCTGCCGATCCGGAAGCCCAAGCGGTTTGTTGGTCTATGTGCCTATCTGCACCGGGTCGGCAGGCGCGCAAGGGGGCAGACCTATCAGGGCGCGGTGGAGCATGGCGATCTGCACATGCGCAACATCCTGATTGCCGAAGATCAGATCAGCCTTATTGATTTCGCCAATCACCGCGGCACCGTCCCCCAACGTGATCTGGCAAATCTGTTCCTGGCCAACGGGCTGCACCACTTGGCGGAGGCTGGCTGCCCGGATGGATACGGATATATTGCCCAGGCCGACTGGGACGCCTTCGAAACCGGCTATGGCGCGCCTGTGTCGAATGATCCCGTCTTCCAGTTCTTCTTCGCCATGAAGCTTTGGGCCGCGTGGGAGAGATTGGCCGTAACAGAGCGGGCTGTCAGCCCGAAGGGGGAGCGGCAACTGATGTTGCTGGTCAAGGTGCTCGATCACCTGCTGGCAACCGAGCAAGACTGAGCGGCAGGGCGAGGCGCGATCAGAACAGCCCGTCAGGCGGGTCTGCGACGATACGTTTCTGCGCGAGATCCACTGTCGGCACGGCGGCCAGCGTAAAGGGCAGCAGAACGGAAGACTTCAACCCCGGGCCATGCACCTCCAGAAGATCCGTGGCGCCGTGGTTCTGTACCGAGCGCACCGTGCCCAAGAGGGTGCCGCCGGTGTCGTAGACCTCCAGCCCGATCAGGTCAGCGTGGTAATATTCATCGTCGGGCAAGGTCGGCAGCTGGTCACGCCGTGCAAAAAGGCGCAGCCCTTTCAGCGCGTCGGCGTCCTCCTTGGTTTCGACCCCGACGATCCTGGCCGCAAAACCGTTCTTTACGGCGCGCGTGATCTTCAGGCTGAAACTCTGGCTGCCGTCTTCGCTGCACAGGGGCGAATAGTCTTCGATTTCTTCGGGGATGGCGCAGAAGCTCTTGAGACGCACCTCGCCGCGCACCCCAAAGGCGCCTGCCAGCGCGCCGACGCAGATAAGATCGCTCATCGTTTCATTCCTTTGCACAGAACCCTGCACGCAGCCATTGACCGCCAGTCTGTTTGCAGAGTTCGCTTTGGTTGTTGCGTTCGAAGAAGATGCCAGCCGTAAAAGCCACCGCAACGAAAAACACAAGCCGTATCAACCGTCCCATCGCGGCGTCAACGCGTTTCCAGCGGCAGATCTGCCATCCGGCTTTCCCAGCCGCTTTCCTGCAGTTCCGGGGTGTCCGAAAGCCGCTCCGGGTAACCGATGCAGAAATAGCCGATCAGCTTCCAGCTCTCTGGCGCTGCCAGGTCACGGTTGAGTTTCTCGGGATCCAGCACCGAAACCCAGCCAAGCCCCAGCCCTTCCGCGCGCAGGGCGAGCCAGAACAGGGTGATGGCGGTGACCACGGAATAGCGGCGCATTTCCGGCATGGTGGCGGCGCCAAGGCCGTGGCCCTGGGCGGTTTCGTCATCGCAATAGAACGCGAGCTGTACGGGCGCATCGCGCATGCCCGAGAGTTTCAATCCGGCATAGCGCTCGGCACGCTCGCCCGAATAGCCTTGCAGAGCCTCTGCATTGGCCTTCTCGAAATTCGCCAGCGCCGCGGCACGGGCTTTGGCGCTCTCGACGCGCAGAATACGCCAGGGTTCGCTCAGCCCCACCGAGGGGGCCAGGGGAATGGCAGAGAGGCAGCGCATCAGCACTGCCTCGTCCACCGGATCGCTGCGGAACCGGCGCACATCGCGCCGAAGCCGCATCAGCAGATCAAGCTGGCTGCGGAACTCCTCGGGAAAGGCATCCCGCAGCTCCACGGATTTATTCCGCGTCGGCAGCGGCTTCGGCAGCTTCAGCAGCCTTGGCAGCTTTTTCTTCGGCGCGTTCCTGAGCTTTCTTGCCCGGGGTGCCTTTCTTGGGGTTGTTGCGCTCGGCCTTCTCGCGGACGCCTGCTGCTTCCAGCATACGTGCGATACGGTCGGTCGGCTGGGCGCCCTGGTCCAGCCAGTACTGCACGCGCTCCATGTCCATTTTCACGCGCTCTTCCGAATCTTTCGGCAGCAGCGGGTTGTAGGTGCCCAGCTTCTCGATGAAGCGGCCGTCGCGCGGCATGCGGCTGTCGGCAGCCACGATGCGGTAGAAGGGACGCTTTTTCGAGCCGCCGCGGGCCAGACGAATTTTCATTGCCATGGGTACATCTCCTTTGATGGCGTTGTCCGGGGTATGCCCCGGTTGTCCTGTTGTTTGTTGTTATTCTTGGTGTTTCTTGTGGTGTCGGATGACTTCATCAATGATGAAGTTCAAAAATGCCTTGGCGAATTCAGGATCCAGATCGGCCTGTCTTGCCAAGTCTTCGAGCCGTGCGATCTGCGCGGCTTCGCGGGCAGGATCGGACGGGGGAAGGTCGTGTTCAGCCTTGAGGCGGCCCACTGCCTGGGTGTGCTTGAAGCGCTCGCCCAGCGTATAGACGAGGATTGCATCCAGACGGTCGATGCTTTCGCGGTGGCCCTTCAGCAACTGCGCTGCGCGGGCGACGGGATCTTGGGTGTCGGTCGTCATCAAAAGGCTCTCCGCATCGGGTTTGCAGGAACATCAGGCCGCGCAGGGGCGGTGGGTCGGCGGTGCATCTCAGTCAATGGCCCAGCCCTCGGGTTTGAAGAGCGGGTCGGCATAATGGGCAATTTCCATGTCTATGCCATGTGCCATCTGGCTGTCCTTCAGCGTGTCCGGCGCCGGGTGACGATAGACCGCGTCATTTCCGTCGATGGTTGCGGCCTCGTGGTCCTTGCGGGCACCAAGCCGCTCCGCGAGCCGGATCGAGTCGAGGTTCTTCGGGTCGATATAGCTGACCGCAGTCTCCCAGCCCAGATTTGAATAAAAATACCCGCGTGCGGCATGGGCCGCCTCGAGCGCGTAGCCCTTGCCTGCGGCACCGGGCCAGATGATCCAGGCGATTTCGCGCTCCGGCCAGCCTGCGGGCTGCCAGCCACCGGCCATGCCATAGGTTTCTTCGGTGGCCTTGTCGTGGATCATCCACATGCCGAATCCGCGCACCTGCCAATGACCGATCTCCGCGGCATACAGCATCCAGGCCTCGTAGGGGTTCAGCGGTCCGCCCATGAAGCGCGAGCGGTAGGAGCTGAAGGTCGCCTTGAAGTCGGGATAGTCCTTTGCCTCGGGGCCGCGCAGCAGCAAGCGCCGGGTCTCGATCACCGGGATGTCACAGGGCATCAGCGCGCCTCCCCTGACAGGAGGGCGCGGCGGTGCCGACATATGATCCCGCGCTGCTGCATCAGTGAAGCAGCCCCCGTCCCGCGGGCGCCTTGGCATGGCGCGCGCGCGGCGAAACATGACGCCAGGCCCGGATGTTTGGTGCGGGTTGCAGGCGGAACGAAACAGGGTTTTCCGGACGCGCCCCGACCCGGCGGGCCAGCGCCACCGAGGCGTGGTTTTCCTCCGGCACGTAGGACACGATGCTGTCCCAGCCTGCTTCGGTGAAAAGCCAGTGCAAGACGCATTCAGCCGCTTCGCTGGCATAGCCCTTGCCGCGGCCGGGTTCCATCAGGTGCCAGGACAATTCCGGCTCCGGCCAGCCCTTAGGGAACCAGGGACCAACCAGACCGACAGTCTGGCCAGTGTTGCGTTCGATGACTGCAAACAGCCCGTAGCCGTGCAGATGCCAGTGACCGATGATGGTCGCGATTGACCACCACAGGGAATCCGGATCCGATGCGGCATCGATGAACTTTGGTGCATCGGCATCCAGGAAGGCCGCGTTGGCATCAAAGTCCGGATCGGCCGGAGACATGAGCATCAGCCGCTTGGACAACAGTCGTGGGAACGGTTTGTGCAATCCAATCATTCCATACCCCTCTGACCGGGCGGAAGGCCGCCCGGCATGATTTTCACCCATCCGGTGAGGGAGTATTTTCGAGACTGCGTAATTTTCGGTTAAATGTGGCGCCGACACGGCCTGCGAGGCCGTATTTTTGGCGCAAATTTGAACAAAGCCTTTGCGGCCATTTGCCCCCCGCCGATCCCCGGCGCGCCGAAGTGCCGGGCCACAAGCGCCCGGCCGCCCCTGCCACTTGTCATCCCCGATGCCCGCGCGGGTCAGCGCGCGCGCCGCCGCGACACCCGACGGCTGCAAAGCGCGCTGGGAGTGTGCGAGGGAGGCAATTGGGAGGCAGGAAGCGGTCATGCGAGCTTATTTCTTCTTGCCAAATCCGCTGAGGCCGCCGGGCAGGCCCAAGCCGCCGCCCAGTCCGGGCAGCCCGCCGGGGAGGCCCTTGCCGCCGCCCATGGCCTTGGCTGCGGCTTCCAGTGCCTTGGGGTCCATCTGGCTGGGGTCCATGCCGCCCATATCCGGCATGCCGCCCTTGCCGAACATGCCTTTCATGGCCTGTTTCAGCATCTTGCCTTTGCCCATCTTGCCCATCTTCTTCATCACATCGGCCATCTGCCGGTGCATCTTCAGAAGCTTGTTGAGATCCGAAACCTGCACGCCGGAGCCGGCTGCGATGCGTTTCTTGCGGCTGGCCTGCAGGATGGCGGGATTGGCGCGTTCCTTCTTGGTCATCGACTGGATCATGGCGATCTGGCGCTTCAGCACCTTGTCGTCCATGCCTGCGTCCTGCACCTGCTTGGCCATTTTGCCCATGCCGGGCATCATCGCCATCATGCCTTCCATGCCGCCCATCTGGAGCATCTGTTCAAGCTGCATCTTCAGGTCGTTCATGTTGAACTGACCCTTCATCATGCGCTTCATCATCTTCTCGGCCTGTTCGGCCTCGATGGTTTCCTGGGCCTTTTCGACCAGCGCCACGATGTCGCCCATGCCGAGGATACGGCCCGCGATGCGGTCGGCCTCGAAGGTCTCCAGCGCGTCCATCTTCTCGCCAAGGCCGACAAAGCGGATCGGCTTGCCGGTGACGGCGCGCATCGACAGCGCGGCACCGCCGCGGCCATCGCCGTCCATCCGGGTCAGCACCACGCCGGAGATGCCGATCTTGGCGTTGAATTCCTCGGCCACCTCAACGGCGACCTGGCCGGTCAGGCCGTCGACGACCAAGAGCGTTTCACGCGGTGAGACCACGTTGCGGACGTCCTCGACCTCCTGCATCAGCGTCTCGTCGATGTGCAGGCGGCCGGCGGTATCCAGCATGTAGACGTCATAGCCGCCGAGCGTCGCCTGCTGTTTGGCGCGCTTGGCGATGTCGACGGGTTTCTGGCCGGGCACGATCGGCAGGGTGTCGACGCCGATCTGCGCGCCGAGCACCGCCAGCTGGTCCATCGCCGCCGGGCGGTAGACGTCGAGCGAGGCCATCAGGACCTTCTTGCCCTCTTTCTCCTTCAGCCGTTTCGCCAGCTTACCGGTGGTGGTGGTCTTACCGGAGCCCTGCAGGCCGACCATCAGCACGGGCGCAGGCGGGTTGTCGACCTTGAGCTTGCCGGGATCTTCGTCGCCGCGCAGTACGTCGACCAGCGCGTCATGCACGATCTTCACCACCTGCTGGCCCGGGGTCACCGACTTGGTGACCGCCTGGCCGGTGGCCTGATCCTGCACTTTCTTGATGAAGTCACGGGCAACCGGCAGCGAGACGTCGGCTTCCAGCAGTGCGACGCGGACCTCACGCAGGGCGGATTTCACGTCCTCTTCGTTGAGGGCACCCTGTTTGGTGAGCCGGTCAAAGACGCCGGAAAGGCGTTCGGATAGATTTTCAAACATGCCTGCGGCCTCCTGATGCCGGTTTAAACTGTGGCGCCCCCGTATGTAGGGGACAAGCGGTCCATGCGCAAATGCCCCCACGGGCGTAACACGCTGGTGGAGGGCGATCCCTGACATGGGCAGGGACCGGAAGACTCAGATCTTCCGGGTGTTGCTGCAGGCGTTACGCCGAAACCGGTGGCGGAGTCAACCTTTGTCGGGGGACGCAGGCCGCGATGGCGGGCGGCTATGCGTGCGGGGCACCAGTCGTCGGCTGCGGGTTCTGGCCGCTACGCCCTCTGCGCGCTTGACAGGGGCAGGGGCAGCTGGCCAACATCAGACTGCTGCCCTTTTGGTGCCCGGCATCGGCAGGCAGCGCATCGAGGCAGGTCTTTTGGCACAGGCGCAGTTAGCTGGTCCCGGCGGTTTCAGGGGGCCGGTCCCCTTTGACGGGCAGCTGTATCAGCCAAGGGAGGATCTGGGAACATGCGCGTTTTCACTATCTTAGGACCGTCGCAATCCGGCAAGACAACGCTGTCCACGGCACTTGCCGAATTGGACGGGGGCGCGGGGAAGCGACACGAGGTCGAAGGTGTCGCGGCCTTGCAGCCTTTTTCATTCATGGGCGAGGACTGGGCCGCCATCGACATCGCGGGCGGCGCCGACAACCTGGCACATGCAGGGCCAGCGCTGGCGGCCAGCGATGCGGCGGTGCTCTGCGTTCCGGCCGATGCCGGGGCTGCGGTCCTCAGCGCGCCGTATTTGCGCAAGCTGGAGGAGGCGGGGATCCCCGCCTTTATTTTTGTCAACCGGATGGACCAGGCAGCGGACCGGGTGGCAGATATCGTCGCTGCACTTCAGGCCTATTGCAGCCACAACATCATCCTGCGGCAGGTGCCGATCCGCGAAGAGGGGCAGGTTGTGGGCGCTGTGGATCTGATCTCGGAGCGCGCCTGGCAATACCGTGAGGGCGAGCCTTCGGCACTGATCGAGCTGCCGGTCACGATGTACGCCCGCGAGCAGGAAGCGCGGGCCGAGTTGCTGGAAGCGCTGGCGGATTTCGACGACACCCTGCTGGAGGAGCTGATCGAGGATCAGCAGGTGATGGCCGAGGAAGTCTATGACGTGGCCACCAGGGTGCTGCAGCACAATGACCTGTTCCCGGCGCTGCTGGGGTCGGCCGAGCATCGCAATGGCATCCTGCGGCTGATGAAGTCGCTGCGGCACGAGGCCCCGGACGTGGGCGCGGCACTGGAACGGTTGTCGCCTTCGGGGAATGTGCTGGCGGTGGGCTGCATGGCGGATCTGGTGAAGCACCTGGGCAAGATGGTGCTGGTGCGCGCGATGGGCGCTGATGTCGGCAATGGTCGCCCGGTCGGCGGTGCGACGCTGGGCAGCCTCAGCAGCATCGGCGGACAGGGTGGACGGCTGGGGGCAGGCGATGTCGGCCAGGCGGTGAAGTCGGATCATCTGAATCTCGGGTTCGCCTATGCTGCCGAGGGCGCGGCGCCGCTGCCCGCATGGGCGCAGCCGCGACCCTCGACCTTCCGGAGGGTGATTACCCCCGTGCATGAGCGCGACGATGCCCGATTGTCGGGGGCGCTGGAGCGGCTGGCCGAAGTCGACCCTGCGCTGCAGGTCTCCCAGGATGAGGCCAGCGGCCACGCGCTGCTGCACCTGCAGGGGCCGCTGCACCTGCGCCGGGTGAAACAGATGCTCCAGCAGGAGTTCGGGGTCGAGGTCGAGGAAACACCGGTGCCGCCGGCCCTGCGCGAAACCATCAACCGCTCGGTTCAGATCCACCACCGCCACCGCAAGCAATCCGGTGGTGCGGGCCAATTTGCCGATGTGGTGATCGAGGTGAGACCCTTGCCGCGCGGCAGCGGTTTCGTGTTCGAGGAAACGGTGAAGGGTGGCGCGGTGCCCAAGAACTACATCCCGTCGGTCGAGGCGGGCGCGCGCGAAGCCTTGGCGCGGGGGCCGAACGGCTACCCGGTGGTTGATGTCTGCGTGACATTGAAGGATGGCAAGCATCATTCCGTGGACAGCTCCGACTATGCTTTCCGAACGGCAGGCAATCACGCGGTCAAGGAGGCCTTGGCCGAGGCGGGGCTGACGCTGCTGCAACCGATCATGCGGGTGCAGATCCATGTGCCCTCGGTCTTCACCGGTGGATTGGTGCCCGTGGTCAGCGGAATGAAAGGCCAGATCCTCGGCTTCGAGGCCGAGGATGGGGCCGTTGGCTGGGATGTGTTTGAAACCTTGCTGCCGATGGCTGCACAAGACGAGCTGTGCAATACATTGGCCAGCGCAACGCGCGGCACCGGCTGGTTCAGCACGGATTTTGACCACTACGAGGAGGCACGGCGGGCCGACTTCGCGGACGCCTAAATCGGGTTCTTCCCCCTGTGATCAGGGGGCATGGCAGGTGGCGCGGTTATGACTTGCATTTCGCAAGTGATTTCTGTGATCTGCGCCGTAACTCGGAAACGGCTTGCGGAGCAACAACATGGACGCCTCATCTGCCTATCAGGACAGCTTGCCTGTTACCTCTGACGCGCTTTTGGCGCAGCTGGACGGATGGGGTATCGGCTACCGGCTGCATACCCATGTGCCGCTGCGCACGGTCGAGGACGCCAAGGCCGTCGAGGATCAGTTCCTGGCGCCGGGGGAGCGTGCCCTGCGGCTGAAGAACCTGTATCTGCGTGATCGCAAGAAGCGCAATTACCTGGTTTCCCTGGAGCAGGATCGTGCCATTGATCTCAAGGCGCTGGGCGCGGAGCTCGGGGTGGGCGGCTTGTCATTCGGCTCCACCGAAAGGCTGCTGGAGAACCTCGGCATCCGCCCCGGCGCTGTCAGCCCGTTGGCCATGATTAACGGCGTGCAGAAGGGGGTCACCTTCTTTCTCGACGCGCAGGCCCAAGACGCCGACGTGATCTGCATGCACCCACTGGTGAACGACCGGACCGTGGTGATGGCGCGGGACGCGCTGCTGGCATTTTTTGAAAAGATCGGCGTTGACGTCAAATACGTCTAGCCCGGCAAGTATGACCGTGTCGCCAGCCCGGCATAGGCTGGCGACTGTTCATGAACGTGGTCAGGCGTCAGGCTGCCAGTGCCTTGATCTGGTCTTGCGCCTTCGCAAGGGCGCCCTCGGCGTCGATCGACATGGCGTCTGCTGCGACAATCTCAACCTCGGTAATACCGATGAAGCCCAACACGTGCCGCAGGTAGGTGGTTGCGAAGTCGATGTCTGAACCCGCTTGCGTGCCGCCGGACGCCACGGCGATGATGGCGCGCTTGCCCTCCAGCAGGCCGACCGGGCCAGTTTCGGTGTAGCGGAAAGTGACACCGACACGCGCCACGAGATCAATCCAGGCTTTCAGGGTGGAGGGGACGGAGAAGTTGTAGATCGGGGCACCGACCACGATGGTATCGGCTTGTTTCAATTCCTCGATCAACGTGTCCGACAGCGAAAGCAGCTGCTTTTGCTCCTCGCTGCGCTGGTCGGCAGGGGTGAAGTTGGCGCCAACCCAGGCGCCATCCAGCAGGGGCAGCGGCGTGGCAAGGTCGCGATGGATGATATCGGCCGCGCCAAGGCGGCCCACGATCTGAGCGGAGAGGTCGCGGGTGACCGAACCTTCGGTGCGGGCCGAGGAGTCGATATGCAGAACGGTGCGGGTCATTTCAGAGTTCCTGTGCTTGTTGCTGACCAGAAACTGGGGTATTGCATTTGTGAACGCAACGCCGAGAAAGTCACAGCATTTGTGCGTATGTGCGCATAGTGCGCGGATCGGCAAGGAGGCCGCCATGGACAATTGGGATGAGGTTCGCACCGCATATCAGGTGGCGCGCATGGGCACGGTCAGCGGCGCAGCCGAGGTGCTGGGCGTGCACCATGCGACCGTGATCCGCCATATCGACGCCATCGAAGCGCGGTTGGGGGTCAAGCTGTTCCAGCGCCATGCCAGGGGGTACACGCCCACCGAGGCGGGGCAGGATCTGCTGCGCGTGGCCCAGGCCACGGATGACCAGTTCAACCAGCTTGTCGGTCGGCTGAAAGGGCAGGGGGACGATGTTTCGGGCGAATTGGTGGTGACGTCCCTGGCGTCTTTTGCGCCGATGATGGTGCCCGCCTTGCAGGAGTTTCAGGAGATGCACCCGGACCTGATCATCCGCTATCTGACCGGTGATCGCCTGTTTCGGCTGGAATACGGCGAGGCCCATGTCGCGGTGCGCGCGGGCAATGCCCCCGATCAGCCTGACAATGTCGTCCAACCTTTCATGAAGCAGCAGATCGGCCTCTATGCCTCGAAAAGCTACGTCGAGAAATACGGGATGCTGAAAGGGGTTGATGATCTGGCCAACCACCGCTTTGTGGGGCATGACGACGAAAACAGCCGTGCACCGTTTTCGCGCTGGCTGCGGACCCATGCGCCGGCAGAGGCGATTTCGTTCCGTTGCACCAATGGTTTCACGATGCAGCAGGCCGTGCATGCGGGCGCCGGGATCGGGTTCATGCCCGCCTGGGAGGGGCGGCAGCAGCCTGACCTGGTCGAGATGATGGCCCCGCAGCCGGAGTGGGAAGGAGCCTTGTGGTTGGTGACCCATGTCGATCTGCACCGGACGACCAAGGTGCAGGCATTTCTGAAGTTCCTCAAGGAGCAGGCGAAGGGGTGGCAGTTGTGAGCGAAGCGCTGCGCGGGCATCTGGCAATGCTGACCTTCTCGGCCCTGGTTGCAGGGTCGTTCTCCCTCGGGGTGATGGTCGCGAATGAAATCGCACCCTCGGCGCTGAATGCTGCGCGCTTTGCCATCGCGGCGGTGGTGATCGGCGCTGCGGCGCTGGCGACAAAGGGGCTGCGTCGGGCGCATTTCCGGGCCCCCTGGCGCTATGTCGTATTGGGTGGGCTGTTCGGCGGCTACTTTGTCCTGATGTTCTACGGGCTGCAAACCGCGGCACCGGTGAGTGCGGCCGCGGTGTTCACCCTCGTGCCGGTGATGAGTGCGGTGTTCGGCTGGCTTCTGTTGCGGCAAGTGACCTCGCGCTGGATGGCGCTGGCGCTGGCCATCGGCGCGGCTGGCGCGGTGTGGGTGATCGTGCGCGGGGATCTGGCGCAGCTGGCGGCCTTCGAGATCGGCGAAGGCGAAATGATCTATTTCTGGGGCTGCGTGCTGCATGCGATCTACACGCCAATGGTACGCAAGCTGAACCGGGGCGAGCCCGCGGTGGTGTTCACCTTTGGCATGCTGATCGCCGGGGCGCTGTTGCTTGTGGCTTTTGGCTGGCGAGACATTCTGGCAACCGATTGGCTGAGCCTGCCCGGTATCGTCTGGCTTGGGCTGTTGTACCTGGCGATCTGCGCCAGCTCGGCGACCTTCGTTCTGCTGCAATATGCGGCAATGCGGCTGCCCTCGGCCAAGGTGATGGCCTACACCTACCTGACCCCGACCTGGGTCATTCTGTGGGAGATCGCGCTGGGCCGTGGGGTGCCTTCGGGAATGGTGCTGATCGGGGTGGCGGCATCCATCGCGGCGCTGGTGATGCTGCTGGAAGGGGACGCCAAACCCGGCAAACGCGCCGCCAAGGCCTGAGCGGCGAGCTGCCTGTCAGCCGAGATCCCCCTCGCCAAGCTCTCGCTCGAGAAAGCGTTCAAAGGCGTCGAGGTGAATGGGTTCGAACTGTCCGAACCCCTGCATCCAGACAGAGGCCTCGCGCATGGCATCGGGTTGCAGCTTGCACCATTTGACCCGACCGCGTTTTTCCTGCGCGATCAATCCTGCGCGGGTCAGGATCGAAAGATGCTTGGAAATTGCCGCCAGCGACATCTCGAAAGGCTCGGCCACATCGGTCACGGCCATGTCGTCCTCCAGCAGCATCGTGAGGATCGCGCGGCGGGTGGGGTCGGCCAAGGCCGCAAAGACGGTGTCAAGGGTGGCGCTCATACAGATCTTCCTACTGTCGACATCGGGGTTTGACAATCTTTGCCGAAGCGCCATTGTGGCGCTCTCTGGGCATGGGGGAGGCTACGGCCATGGCATTGAAGTACTGGCTGGTGATTTTCATCCTCGGCATCGGCTGGGGTATGTCCTTCATGTTCAACGCGATCCTTCTGCGTGAACTGGGGCCGTTGTCCGTTTCCATGGGACGGGTGGGCTTTGGTGCGCTGGGGTGCTGGATCTACGTGCTGGCGGCGCACAAGCCGGTGACACGGGACCCGCGACGCTGGCTGTCCCTTCTGGGCTTCGGCGCGCTGAGCTATGCCGGGCCGTTTGCCTTCTACGCGCTGGGCCAGCAGCATATCGCCAGCGGTGTTGCGGGGATCGTCAATGCGACCACCCCGGCGCTGGCGGTGGTGGTGTCGCATTTCTGGCCCGGCGGTGAGCGGGCGACGTTCACCAAGTCGCTTGGGGTGCTGTGCGGCTTTCTCGGGATCGTGCTGCTCTCGCTGCCGATGTTGGGCGGGGGGCAGAGCTCGGCTCTGTGGGCGGTATTGATCACGCTGTGCGCGCCGCTGTGCTACGCGTTTTCGGTGAACATCGCGAGGGGCTTTCGGGACATGCAGCCCGTGGTTCTGGTGGCGATTGCGCTGACCGGGGCCACCGTCGTGATCGCGCCGCTGGCGCTCTGGTCGGAAGGCACACCGCAGATCACCCGCCCCGAGACATGGGCCTCGCTTCTGGTGCTGGGCTTCGTGCTGACTTCGGCCGCCTTCATCGCCTTCTACTGGGTATTGCCCAAGGTGGGGCCCACGAACATCACCCTGCCAACCCTGATTGCCCCGGTGTCGGCGCTGTTCCTGGGGACGACCGTCCTGGGGGAGACGCTTCTTGCGGAGCATCTGTGGGGCATGGTTGCGATCCTTCTCGGGCTGTTGCTGATCGATGGTCGGATCGTGCGCTGGCGGTTGCTGTTCCGGCCCTCGGCCTAAGATCAACCTTTTGGTTGAATATGCTGCGGTGTGGCCTTTGCGGCGTTCGGCGCATGCGGCTGAGCGCCGCGTCGCTTGGGGTTTGGCGAAAAATTGCGCAAAAACAATATCCTGTATGATTTTTGAATCTTCAATCCTTGTAATTGACTCCTCGGCCCCTTGGCCTTAGCAACCCAGTCAGAATTCGCGTGAGGATGGCGCCCGTGACAGATGACGACCAAAAGCAGCGCTTGGCGCAGCTGGAGGAGAAACTGGCGGCGGCGCGTAAGGCCCAGGAGCCCAAGCCGCGCGTGGATGAACATTATTCGATGGCCAATCTGGCCTGGCGGATGGTGATTGAACTGGTGGCCGGTCTCGGGATCGGTTTTGGCATCGGTTACGGGTTGGACCTGCTGTTTGGCACCCTGCCCGTATTTATGGTGCTGTTTGTATTTCTGGGGCTTGCGGCCGGGGTGAAGACAATGCTCCGCAGCGCGCAGGAGATCCAAGAGAAGAAACTGGCCGATGAGGCCGACAAGAATGCGCAGGACCGGGACTGATCCAACGGGATCGGCAGCCGGCGACAGGAGAAGCGGACTGATGGGCAAAATTTTCTTTTACGCAGCGCTCGC
Source organism: Leisingera sp. S2M4 (assembly GCF_055398055.1). NCBI lineage: Bacteria > Pseudomonadati > Pseudomonadota > Alphaproteobacteria > Rhodobacterales > Roseobacteraceae > Leisingera > Leisingera sp. S2M4. The sequence goes on along the minus strand of NZ_AP040861.1, from coordinate 1,242,650 downwards.
GCTGGTGCTGATCTCGGGCCTGGTTTTCGCGCCCGCGGAATCGAAACTGGCGATCCATCCGATGGATCAGTTCCAGATCAAGCCGCTGTTCGGTGGTGACCACGTGGCCTGGTACACCCCGACCAACGTGACCCTGTGGATGGCGCTGGCCGTGGCCGCGGTGTTCGCTCTGCTGGTTCTGGGCTCGTCCCGCCGTGCCATCGTGCCGTCGCGTGCGCAGTCGGTGGCCGAACTGGCCTATGGCTTCATCTACAAGATGGTGGAAGACGTGACCGGCAAGGACGGCGTCAAGTTCTTCCCCTACATCATGACCCTGTTCATGTTCATCGTGATGGCCAACTTCTTGGGCCTGATCCCGATGTCCTTCACCACCACCTCGCATTTCACCGTGACCGCGGTGCTGGCGCTGCTGGTGTTCATCACCGTGACCGTGACCGGCTTCGTGCTGAACGGCCCCAAGTTCCTCGGCCTGTTCTGGGTCAGCTCGGCACCGCTGGCGCTGCGCCCGATCCTGGCGATCATCGAGGTGATTTCCTACTTCGTGCGTCCGGTCAGCCACTGCATTCGTCTGGCAGGCAACGTGATGGCAGGCCACGCGGTTCTGAAGGTGTTCGCAGGTTTCGCCGGTGCCCTGGGTGCCGGGGCGTTCCTGCCGATCTTCGCCATCAGCGCGGTCTACGCACTCGAAGTTCTCGTGGCCTTCATCCAGGCTTACGTGTTCACCATTCTGACCTGTGTCTACCTGAAAGACGCGCTGCACCCGTCCCACTAAGGGCGGCTGCAAGGTCCGAACCTCTACAGTCAACTTCCAATCGTAAGGAGATATCACAATGGAAGGCGATCTCGCATACATCGGCGCAGGCCTGGCAGGCATGGGTACCGGCATCGCGGCACTGGGTGTTGGTAACGTTGCTGCCAACTTCCTGGCAGGCGCACTGCGCAACCCCTCCGCGGCTGCTTCCCAGACCGCAACTCTGTTCATCGGCATCGCATTCGCAGAAGCACTGGGCATCTTCTCGTTCCTGGTTGCTCTGCTGCTGATGTTCGCTGTCTAAGAACCTTAGGAACCTTTTTCCTTACGGCCGGGCGGTGCGGAACCCCGCACCGCCCGGTGTAACGGCAAGTTCCCAAGGAGGACGACATGGCATCTAACACGCAGGATGTAGCACACGGCGCTGCCGACGCGGCGCATGGCGGCGCATCGGGCATGCCTCAGCTGACGCCGGATCTGGCCGTTCACTTCAACCAGATCTTTTGGTTGGTGGCCGCTCTGGTCGCTATCTACCTGATCCTGTCGCGCGTCGCGCTGCCCCGCATTGGTGCGGTGCTGGCCGAACGCCAAGGCACGATCACCAATGACATCGCCGCGGCCGAAGAGCTGAAGGCCAAGGCAAGCGAGGCTGAAGCAGCCTACAACCAGGCCCTGGCTGACGCACGCGCCGAGGCACAGCGCATTGCCGCCGAAACCCGCGCCGAAATCCAGGCTGACCTGGATGAGGCCATCGCCAAGGCCGACGCTCAGATCGCTGCCAAGGCGGCGGAATCGGAGAAGGCCATCGCTGAAATCAAGGCCGGTGCGCTGGAAAGCGTGAAGGTCGTTGCAACTGATACCGCGGAGGCGCTGGTGACCGCGCTGGGTGGTACCGCAGATGCAGACGCAATCGCAGCCGCGGTTGCCGAACGGACGAAGGGATAAGGACATGCGCTACACTCTCGCTCTTGCCCTGACCTTTGGTGCCGTCAGCCCGGCGCTGGCCGCGTCCGGTCCGTTCTTTACGCTGGGCAACACCGACTTTGTCGTCCTGCTGGCGTTCCTGCTGTTTGTCGGCATCCTGCTGGCAGCCAAGGTTCCCAGCATGTTGGGCAAGCAACTGGACAACCGTGCCGAAGGCATCCAGAAGGAACTGGACGAGGCACGCGCCCTGCGCGAAGAGGCCCAGACAATTCTGGCGTCCTACGAGCGCAAGCAGCAGGAAGTCCAGGCTCAGGCCGAACAGATCGTGACCGCAGCCCGCGAAGAAGCCGCCCGCGCGGCCGAGCAGGCCAAGGCCGATCTGGAAGTTTCGATCGCGCGCCGTCTGGCCTCCGCAGAGGAGCAGATCGCTTCGGCAGAAGCTTCGGCCGTGAAAGAAGTGCGTGACCAGGCGATCACCATTGCCGTCGCGGCTGCGGATGAGGTGATCTCGAAGCAGATGACTGCCGCCGAAGCCAACAAGCTGATCGACGCTGCAATTGCTGACGTGGACGCCAAGCTGCACTAAGCTTGCACAACGCTTGAAACCAAAAGAACCCGGCCCAGGCGGCCGGGTTTTTGCTTTTCCCGCTCAGGATTTGGCGGTTTCGTGCTCCAGCCGCTGGCGCGCGATCTCGGCGTTGCGTTCCGCGCGTTGGTGGTCGGTCAGCGCCTGTTTCACGTAATCCAGATGCGTTTCCACCGCGGCGCGGGCCGCCTGCGGGGCGCGGGCCTGCAGGGCCGCGTTGATGGCACGATGCTGCTCCAGCAGGGCATCATAGGTCGTGTGTTGCTGGAACATGATCCGCCGGTTGTAGAACACACCTTCGCGCAGCAGATCGAACATGGAGCGCATCATGTGCAGCATGATGACGTTATGGCTGGCATCCATGATGGCGGAGTGGAATTGCGCATCCAGCCGCGCGGCTTCTTCGGAGATTGCCGGGTTGCCGGCGGCTTCCATTTTCTCAAAGATCGCCTGAATGACCCGCAGGTCGTCATCGGACCCGAAGCGTGCCGCACGTTCCGCCGCCAGGCCTTCAAGGTCGCGCCGAAACGAGAGGTAGTCGAACACCGCTTCATCGTGGCTGGCAAACAATTGGACCAACGCCGGTGAGAAGGCAGAGCCGAGAACATCGGCCACAAACACCCCCGCACCGGCGCGCGAGGTCAGCAGGCCGCGCGCCTGCAACTCCCCAAGCGCGTCGCGCAGGGACGGGCGGGAAACGCCCAGCCGTTCGGCCAGTTCCCGTTCGGCTGGAAGCCGTTCACCCGGGGACAGGATGCCGCGCAGGATCAACAATTCGATCTGGCGCACCACTGAGGCTGACAGTTTTTCGGGCTGGACTTTCTGAAACGGCATTTCGGGTCTCTGACATATTGGTCAACTCATATGACCACGCTGCGGCAGCATTCGCAAGGTGAGCCGACCGCGATGGACGTCACAGGGGTAGGCTTGGTGGACCGTGTGACAGGATTTCGGCTGCGGATCACGCTAACGCGGTTCGACGTCATCGACTGGTCGGATATTGCCGATGCGAGACAAATGGAACAGTTGGTGCCCGCGTCAGGCGAATGCCTGCCGGGGGTATGCCGCGTGAGGCGTCCGGGTGGCAAGAGATCGCCGGAAAGCCGGGGTTATCCACAAGATATGGTGGAGTTTGCGGGGAATCTGCCCCGATTTGGGGGTGCGGACCGTTGACTCACAGGATAAGACCCGATGAAATTTCTCGATACGGAATCATGAAGGGGCAGCTTTGCGGTTTTCCAAACTCAGGCTGAATGGCTTCAAAAGCTTTGTGGATCCCACCGAACTGGTTATCGCGGATGGGTTGACCGGGGTTGTGGGGCCGAACGGGTGCGGCAAATCCAACCTGCTGGAAGCGTTGCGCTGGGTGATGGGTGAGACCCGCGCCAAGGCGATGCGCGGCGGCGGTATGGAAGACGTGATCTTTGCCGGCACGTCCTCTCGTCCCGCCCGCAACTTTGCCGAGGTCAGCCTTCAGATCGACAACTCCGAACGGTTGGCGCCTTCGGGCTTCAATGACAGCGATATCCTCGAGATCGTGCGCCGGATTACCCGGGACGTAGGCAGCGCCTACAAGTCGAACGGCAAGGACGTGCGGGCGCGCGATGTGCAGATGCTGTTTGCCGACGCCTCCACCGGGGCGCATTCGCCTGCACTGGTGCGGCAGGGGCAGATCGCCGAATTGATCAACGCCAAACCCAAGGCCCGCCGCCGCATCCTGGAGGAAGCTGCCGGGATTTCCGGTCTCTACCAGCGTCGCCACGAGGCGGAGCTGAAACTGAAGAACACCGAGGCCAATCTGCTGCGTGTCGATGACGTCATCGAGCAGCTTGCAGGTCAGTTGAGCCAGCTGGCGCGTCAGGCGCGTCAGGCGCAGCGCTACCGGGAAATCGGCGAGAATTTGCGGCTGAGCGAGGGCATGTTGCTGTACCGTCGCTGGCGCGAGGCGGACGAGGCCCGGCTGGCGGCAGAGGACGAGCTGCGTGTGCGCGTCGAGCAGGCGTCCAAGGCTGAGGCGCTGGTGCGCGCCGCGGCGGCCCAGCGTGCGACGTTCGAGGAAAAGCTGCCTCCGCTGCGCGAAGAAGAAGCGATCGCCGCTGCCGTTCTGCAGCGCTTGGTGGTTCAGCGGGATTCGCTGGGCGACCAGGAAGCGCAGGCTCGGCAGACCATAGAGCGGCTGAGCAACCGGATCGTGCAGCTTGGCAACGATATCGAGCGTGAGACCGGGCTGAACAAGGACGCCGGGGAAACCATTGAGCGGCTGGAATGGGAACAGCGTGAGCTCTCCAAGGCAGGCGATGGCCATGACGCCAAGCTGGCCGAAGCCGCTGACCTTGCGCGGGATGCCGCGTCCGTTCTGCAAGCGCGCGAGGATCATCTTGCGCAGGTGACAGAGGATGTCGCCCGTCTTGCCGCCCGTCACCAATCGGCCCGCCGCGCTGTCGAGGATTGCCAGCGTGCGCTGGCCCGTTCGGAAGGCGAGGCGGCTCAGGCCCGAGAGGCGCAGGCAGAAGCGCGTGAAGCGCTGGACCTGGCGGCAGAGCGTTTTGACACCGCCTTGACCGCCGAGGAAGAGGCGCGCGAGGCCGCCGAAATGGCCGAAGAGGCTCTGGCGGCCGCGGACGAGGCCCGTACCGAGACCCAGGGGCGCGAGGCGGAAGCCCGCGCGCAACGCTCGGAAGCCGAAGGTCAGCTGGGCGCGCTTCGGGCCGAGGTCACCACGTTGGCCAAGCTGGTCGAGCGTGACACCGCCGAGGGTGGCCAGGTGCTGGACGAGCTGACAGTCGCGCCGGGCTATGAAAAGGCTCTGGGGGCTGCGCTGGCGGACGACCTGCGCGCGCCCCTCGCCGGGGCAGATGGTCCGACCGGCTGGCTGACCCTCCCTGACTATGACCAAGATGCCCCGCTGCCCGAGGGGGTCCAGCCTTTGGCGATGTTCGTTTCCGGACCGGCGGCCCTGTCGCGGCGCGTGGCGCAGATTGGTCTGGTGGACGGCGATGCCGCAGCAGGCTTGCAGGCGCAGCTGAAACCTGGCCAGCGTCTGGTCACCGTGGAAGGCGACCTGTGGCGTTGGGATGGGTACCGCGCTTGGGCAGAAGACGCGCCCAGTGCCGCGGCTTTGCGGCTGGAGCAGCTGAACAAGCTGGAAGCGCTGAAACAGGAGATGGAACGTGTCAGCGCCACTGCGGATGGCGCGCGCGCGGCCCATGAAAACCTGTTGCAACAGCTGGAACAGGTGACGCGTGCCGATCAGGACGCCCGCCAGGCGCGTCGCGCCGCGGATCAGCGCATGGCCGATGCTGCCCGCGCGCTCAGCCGGGCCGAGGCGGACCGCAATCTGGCCGCAGGCAAACTCGAGACGCTTGGCATCGCTTTGGCGCGCCATGAAGAAGACGCGTTGAACGCGGGCCTGCAGTTGAAAGAGGCCGAAAAAGCACTTCGCGATCTGGGCGATCTGGAGCAGGCAAGAGCCGCCGTCGAGGACATCAAGCAATCGGTGGAGGCCGCGCGCATCACCATGCTGACGCATCGCTCCAGCCATGACGAACTGCGTCGCGAGGGCGAGGCCCGAACCAAGCGTGCACAGGAAGTCACCAAGGAATTGTCTGGTTGGCGTCACCGGCTTGAGAGTGCAGAGGCCCGGATTCAGGAGCTGGTCGAACGGCGCGAAGCATCGCAGGAAGAGCTTGAGGAAGCCAATGCCGTTCCGGCCGAGATCGCCGAGAAACGTGAAGAATTGAACGAGGCGATTGCCGAAGCCGAGGCGCGCAAATCCGCGGCCACCGAGGCGCTGATTGCGGCCGAGGCGGAGCTGCGTGAGGCGGTTCACAAGGAACGGGAATGCGAGCGCTTGGCCTCGGAGGCGCGTGAGGCGCGGGCGCGCTCTGAGGCGCGAAGCGACGCGGCCCTGGCCGCGGTCACCCAGGCCGCGGGCCGTATTATCGAGGCCCAGCAGATCACGCCACAGGCCCTGCTGGAGAAGCTGGGTGTTTCGCCGGATGAGATGCCGCCGTCGGAACAGCTGGAAAGTGACGTCGACAGATACAAGCGCCAGCGTGACGCTTTGGGTGCCGTCAACCTTCGGGCCGAAGAAGACGCGCGCAGCGTGCAGGAAGAGCACGACACGCTGGTCGCTGAAAAGCTGGATCTGGAAGGCGCCGTCAAGACCCTGCGTGACGGCATTGCCAGCCTCAACCGCGAGGGCCGCGAGCGTCTGCTGACTGCCTTTGAGCAGGTGAACAACAGCTTTGCCATGCTGTTTACCCACCTCTTTGGGGGTGGTGAGGCCAACCTGGTGATGGTGGAAAGCGATGACCCGCTGGATGCGGGGCTGGAAATCATGTGTCAGCCGCCGGGCAAGAAGCTGTCGACGCTGTCGTTGCTGTCTGGCGGGGAACAGACGCTTACGGCGATGGCGTTGATCTTTGCGGTGTTCCTCTCCAACCCGGCTCCGATCTGTGTGCTGGACGAGGTCGACGCGCCACTGGATGACGCCAACGTGACCCGCTTCTGTGACCTTCTGGACGAAATGTGCCGTCAGACCGATACGCGGTTCCTGATCATCACCCACCATGCCGTGACCATGGCGCGGATGGACCGGCTGTTCGGTGTGACCATGCAGGAAAAAGGCGTGAGCCAGCTGGTCTCGGTTGATCTGAAAAAGGCCGAGGCAATGGTCGCCTGAGCAGGCGGCCATTGCGAGGTCTGTATTTTATCACGCAAGAATTTGTTGGAGTTGGAAATGAATATGCTCAAATCGATTGCCGCCGGTGTGGTGCTGATGATGCCCGTGGCCGCGGCCGCCGAGAATATCGTCGCAAAGACCGGCGAAAGTGTTGCCGCGTTCTTCCGAGATGAGGGCGCCACCGTCGAGGTAACTACCGACAGCGTCGGGGATCCGAACCTGAAGGTTGAATACTACGGTAACGATTTTTCGGTCTACTATTACGGCTGTGACAACAACATCAATTGTGATGCTGTCCAGTTTTTCTCGGGCTATCAGACCGACGGCAGCGTCCGGCTCGCCAAGATCAACCAGTGGAACAGCGAAAACCGCTTTGTTCGCGGTTATGTCTCGGAAGAAGGGGCGGCGCGTATCGAAATGGATGTGCTGCTCGCGGAAGACGGTATGAGCCCGGACGACTTTGCGCTGGCGGTCAGCATCTGGACGCGTGCCATGCAGGATTTCGAGGAATTCATCGGCTGGTAAGCCCAAGCACCCGCCGTGCCGCTGCGCGCCTCGTCTCCAGAGGGTAACGGATGCCGCGGCGTTGGCAAAGAACCCGAAGGAGGCATGATCAGGATCATGCCTCCTTTTTCATGTCGTTTCGTCGGCTGAGGCGGATTACTGAATGCGGTGACGGGGCTTGCAACCGGTGAAGAGAAAAGACCTCAGAGCCGTTGCAGCAAATCGGCTGTCGGCCAGGCGTCGGCGGGCAGGCCCAGGCGCTGCTGTTCCTTTTGCACGGCAGCGCGTGTTCGCGCGCCCAGGATGCCATCCACGGCCCCAACGTCATGACCCCGTGCCTGCAGCTTTTCCTGCAGCTGCTTCATCTCTGTGTCATTCAGACCTTCGTCGGGCTGGCCTGCATCATAAATCGCCGCGCCCTCGAGACGATTGGCAAAATAGGCGGCGGTCAGCACGTAGGTGAAACTCTGGTTCCATTCGAAATAGACGTCGAAATTCGGATAGGCGAGGAAGGCCGGACCCTTGTGCCCCTGCGGCAGCAGCAACGAGGCGGGCAGGTCCGGATCGGCGAGCGCGCCTTGCCGAGCGGTCACGCCCAGAGCGCGCCATTCGGCCACGCTGCGCTTGCGGCCCGTGCCGCTGTCTGACAGGTCCAGATCCGCGGGGATCGTCACCTCTTGCAGCCAGGGCTGGTTCGGCTGCCAACCCAGATGCGACAACATCCGCGCCCCGGACATCAGCGCGTCGGCGGGCGATGTCTTCAGGCTGACCTTGCCATCCCCATCGGCATCGACGCCGTGTTCGAGAATGTCGCTCGGCAGCATCTGGACCATACCGATCTCCCCCGCCCAGGCACCGGTGGTTCGCTTGGGATCAAAGTCCCCCTTCTGGTACAGTTCCAGTGCGGCAAAGACCTGGGGACGGAACAATTCGGGACGGCGGCAGTCATGGGCCAGGGTGACCAACGCATCGCGGGTGTTGAAGTCGCCCTGATAGCCACCATAGTCGGTCTCGAAAGCCCAGAACGCCAGCAATACGCCACGGTTGATACCGTAGGTGCGTTCGATGCGCTGGAAGGTGCTGTCATGGGTCTGCGACATTTGCAGCCCGCGCCGGAGGCGGTCCTGCGAGATCAGTCGCCGGGAAAATTCGATGAAGGGCTTCTGAAACACCCCTTGGGCCCGGTCGGCCCGCAACACACGCTCGTCCTGCCGGGTGCCTGCAAAGAATGCGTTCACCGTGCTGGTGTCATACCCGGCTTGGACAGCCTCGTCTTTCAATTGGGACACGAACTGTTGAAAACCGCCGCCGCATTGCGCGGCTGCCAGAGAGGGAAAGAGGCAGGCCGCCAGGGCAAGAGGCAGTAGGCGCATGGTTTCGACGCTCCTTGTTCTTCTTCGCGTGAACCCGGTCTTGTTTGCTAGAAAACCAGCGCAAAGGCAACCGTCAGCCCCAGTGCCAGGGCCCAGCTGTACCACAACAGGTGGACCGAACGGGTGATGGTTTCGGCGCTGGCGCTGCGGGCACCGGCCGCGTGAACCCAGGGAAAGTCGCGCATTTCCCCGTCATAGGACCGCGGCCCGGCCAAGGCGCAGTTCAGGGCCCGCGCCATCGCCGCCTCGGGCCAGCCGGCATTGGGGGAGCGGTGCTGCCGGGCGTCGGCTGCGATCGCGCGCCACTGCCGCAATTGGCCGCCAGCGAGGGCGATCAGCAGAGCGGTGATGCGCGCGGGCAGCAAGTTCAGCAGATCATCGAGCCGCGCCGCCGCCCAGCCGAAGTCGCGATAACGCAGGTTGCGGTAGCCGATCATGCTGTCTGCAGTGTTGACCATCTTGTAGATGATCAGCCCCGGCAAACCCGCCAGCAGGAACCATAAGGCAGGTGCGATCACCCCATCCGAGAGATTTTCAGCACCGCTTTCGATGGCAGAGCGCGCCACTTGCGGTGCGGTCATCGTGCCGGTGTCGCGGCTGACGATCATCGCCACGGCCCGACGCCCATCGTCGAGGCTGCTGCGCAGCCCCTGCGCTACCGCATTCACATGCGCACAGAGTGAGCGTTGCGCGATCAGGATGGCGGCGATCAGGCACTCCACCACCGGCCCGAACAGAGACAATACTGCACCGCTCGCCAGGCCGCAGAGCACCAAGGCCGAGACGGCGAGCACGCCCTTGGCACGGCGGCTTGACCCTTGGTTGAGCTTTCGGTCCAGGTGGCCGACCAGTTTGCCCATCAGCACGGCGGGGTGCGGCAGGTGTTTCCATAGCCAGTCCGGCTCACCAAAGATGGCGTCGAGCAGCAGCGCGCCGGCAAGGATGGCGGCGCTACTCACAGCGCGGCTGCCAGTCGGTCCCATCCCTCTTCGGGGGGCAGACCAAGTCGCAAGTAGGTGTCGGAATAGGGAAAGATCCGACTCCAGATGTGCGCTCGGGCCAGTCGCCGCTGCCAGGCAGCCGCATCATCCACGTGATACAGGCGGAACAGGTCGGTGCCGCCGGCCAATACGGCGCCACGGTCCGTCGCCAGCCTGTCCAGCCGCGCCGCATCCCGGGCAAGCCTTTGGCGGGTGGCCTCTGCCCAGGCCGTGTCGCGAAGGGCCGCCGCGCCGGTGCGCAAGGCTGGACCGGACACCGCCCAGGGGCCTTGCCACGTCGACAGGCGCGCGATCAGGGCAGGGTCACCAATGGCAAAGCCCAGGCGCAACCCGGCCAGCCCCCAGAATTTGCCAAAGCTTTTCAGGACAATGGTGCCCGGCCGCGCGGCCAGGTGGATCAGGCTGTGCTCGGGGCAGATGTCGCAGAAACTCTCATCGATGATGGTCAGGGGGGCGGTCAGCGCTTCCGCTTGCCACAGACGGCCATCTGGGTTGTTTGGATGCACCACCACGCGCGCCTCTGTGGGACCACTCGGGCGGACCTCCCAACCGTGTGCCTCGAATGCCGCGGCATGTTCGTTGTAGGTGGGGGTGGTGATCTCGACCCAGCGGGGGTCTGCCACGGCGGGCAGGGTGGCGATCAGTGCCGACGCGCCCGGAGCCGCCAGAACCGCGGCACCGTCGGGAACCTGCCAGAAACTCCGCGCGGCGCTATCCAGATCCGCCAGCGCGTCGGCATCAGGTAGCGCGGCCCAGTCGGCAGCCGAGAAGGAAGGCAAGGGGTAGGGGACCGGGTTGATCCCCGTCGACAGGTCGATCCACTCCTCGCGGCTGCCGCCGAACTCGGCGATGGCCGCGCTGAGGTTGCCACCGTGGTCGCGCTGGAGCGCAGGCTGGTCTGTTGGGATCTGGGACATCGCGACCGTTTTTCTGAGATGCGAATCTGCGTGCGTTTGTCCCGGTATGAAACACGACCCGCCGGAAAGCAACGCTGTCCCTCATCCCCCCTGCCGGAGCCGACCGACCTGTCGCAGCGCTCGACTCAGCCGCGGCGGTGCGGTTCGGTCCAGTCGATGTCCGGGCCGACGGGCACAATGCGATGCGGATTGATCGTATCGTGGCTGTAATAGTAGTGGCGGGTGATATGCGGCATGTTCACCGTCTGCGCAACGCCCGGCCATTGATACAGTTCGCGGGTATAGGCCCAGAGGTTGGGATAATCCTTCAGCATCCGGCGATTGCATTTGAAATGACCGTGATAGACGGGGTCGAACCGCAGCAAGGTCGTGAACAGGCGCCAATCGGCCTCGGTCAGCTGGTCTCCCAGCAGGTAGCGGTGTTGCGACAACAGATCCTCGAGCCAGTCCAGACTGTCGAACAGCGGCCCGACTGCGGCGTCGTAGGCCTCTTGCGATGTTGCAAACCCGCATTTGTAGACGCCGTTGTTGATGGTAGAGTAGATGCGGCTGTTTACCGCCTCGATCGGCTCGCGCAGGGCTTCCGGCCAGAAGTCTTCCTGGTTGCCGGTGATGCCGTCGAAGGCGGAGTTGAACATGCGGATGATTTCGGCGCTTTCGTTCGACACGATGGTGTTGCGGGCCTTGTCCCACAGCACCGGCACTGTCACGCGGCCGGAATATTGCGGGTCGGCACGGGTATAGATCTGGTGCAGATGCGTGAAACCAAAAAGGTCATCTCCGGTGGCGCCGTGATCGTCCGTTGCAAAGGTCCAGCCTTCGCCGAGCATGTCGGGATGCACCGCGGATACGGAAATGTGCTCCTCCAGGCCCTTCAGCTTGCGGAAAATCAGCGTGCGATGCGCCCACGGGCAGGCAAAGGAGACATAGAGGTGATAGCGCCCGCTTTCGGCAGCAAAGCCGCTGTCGCCGGTGGGGCCGGCACTGCCATCAGCGGTGATCCAGTTGCGGAATTGCGATTCGCTGCGTTGGAACGCGCCGCCCGTGGATTTCGTGTCATACCACTGGTCGTGCCATTCGCCGTCGATCAAAAGCCCCATGTCGCGCTCCTTCATTCCTGTACCACTGCAACATAGGGGCGCACGTGCAGGGTGAATATCCTGTGCCGCGCACGCGCGCTCTGCATCACCGCACAGCGGCAACAACTCGGAGGTGGCGTCAAATTTCCACAAATGTTCACTTGATTTTATTTCTTTGAGACGCACCGTTGCAAAGAGGGATGTGAAGATCCGCCCGCAAATGGAAGGTTGCCAGAGATGAACACCTATGTACCCAAGGCCGTGCAGGAAGCACTGGACTCCGCCCGTCTGCGCGGTTTGCGCAAGAAAAGCCGCCTGCGGGTCATGGCGGGTGAGGATCTGGTTCCGGTGCTGCGGCTGTGGAAGACCGGCTTCTCGGTGGATGCCGAAACCGCGCCCCAGCTGCGCGGACTGGTCGACATCTACGAGGGCGCGCGCCACCTGTCGCAGTGCCTGATCATCGCTGGCGAAGAGGAGGGCGGCGAGATGCGCTATGAGTTCAAGCGTTCTACGCCCGCATCCGACACTGCGCCTCTCGATTTCTACAAGTCACCCGATGCGCCTGCGGGGCTGATCCCGTTGGACCAGTCGCTGGGCAAGATCTGATCCGCAGCGTGTCGGCGGGGGCGTTCAGGGGCGGATTTCCACTTCGGTTCCGATCGCTGCCAGCCGCCACAGGATCTCCATCTGCTCGTTGCTGACCGCGATGCAGCCCGCCGTCCAGTCGCCGGGCAGGGTGATCAGGCTGCCCACTGCGTTTGGCTGTCCATGGATGAAGATGTCGCCGCCGGGGCTGACACCGGCGGCGCGGGCGCGGGCACGGTCCTCAGCCCTGGGATAATCGATGCCAAGTGACAGGTGATAGGCGCTGGCCGGGTTGCGCCGGTCGATACGGAAAAGGCCCTCGGGCGTTTTACCGTCGCCTTCCTGCTGTTTGTTGCCGATGGGCTGAAAGCCAAGCGCGATGGGGAATTCCAGCACGGTTTCGCCGCCACGGCTGGCGGTCAGCCGACGGGCGGATTTTTCGATCAGGATGCGATCGATCTGCTCCACTGCCGCCACCGGCGGCGGCAGCGGGCGCGGCGCCAGCGCCTGCCAGGCGACCCAGGCCAGGGTCGCCAGAAGCGCCAGCGCCAGCAGCCGCCGCATGGCTACTGCAGATCCGAGAAGGCCTGCGCCAGACGCTGGCAGGCGTCCTCCACCCGGGCGCGCTGGGTGCCGAGGTTGAAGCGCAGGAAGTTTTCGCCGCCGGTGCCGAAGGTGGTGCCGTGGTTGACCGCGATCCGGGCCTGCTGCTCGACCCGGTTGGTGAACTCCGCCCGCGACATCCCGGTGCCGGAGAAATCGACCCAGGCAAGATAGGTCGCTTGCAGCGGCATTGACCGCAGCCCCGGAATGGCGGCGATGGCTTCGTCGAACACCCGGCGGTTGCCCTCGAGATAGGCCAGCAGCCCGTCGACCCATTCGGCCCCCTCGGGGGAATAGGCGGCGGCGGTGGTGAACTGGCCGATGGAGTTGGGCGCCAGCGACAGCGCCTGCATGCGCTTGGCGAAACGGCCGCGCAGCTCCGGGTCGGGAATGATGACCTGCCCGGTGTGCAGCCCGGCGATGTTGAAGGTCTTGGACGGGGCCGTCAGCATCAGCAGCCGGTCGGTGATGTCCGGCACTGCCACCTGCATCGGCACATGGGTATGGCCGGAGTACACAAGATCATGGTGGATCTCGTCCGACAGCAGCAGCAGGTCGTGGCGCTTGGCAAAATCGGCCACCGCCTGCAGCTCCGCGCGGGTCCAGACCCGGCCGCCCGGATTGTGCGGTGAGCACAGGATCACCATCTTTTCCTTGCCGGTCATCTGCGCGTCATAGGCGTCAAAATCCATCTCGTAGAGGCCGTCGTTGTTGACCAGCGGGCATTCCACCAGCTCGCGCCCGGCCGCGCGGATCACCTTGGCAAAGGCATGGTAGACCGGGCTGAACACCACGATGCCGTCCCCCGGCTGGGTGAAGGTGTCAAGGCACATGCCGACGCCGTTGACCAGTCCGGTGGTGGTAAAGATCGCATCTGCCTCGACCGCCCAGTCGTGGCGTGTGCGCATCCACCAGCGGATTGCGTCCTTGTAGGGGGTATCTGCGTTCACATAGCCAAAGATGCCGTGGTCCACCATCTCCTGAACCTTGGCAAGCACCGGCGGTGGCGCGCGGAAGTCGGTGTCGGCGACCCACATGGCCAGCCCGTCGCTGGCGGGCACGCCATAGACCGGCTCCATCATGTCCCATTTCGAGCAATGGGTGCCGTGGCGGTCGATGAGGTCATCAAAGCTCATGTGAAAATACTCCCGTTTCTTTTGCAGCGAGGCTAGCGGCTATCGCGCTGCGCGCAAGGGGCGTTGCGATGCTGCAGGCGATCGCTTACATGAAGCTCATGAAACGACCGATCCTGATCCACCCCGATCCCCGCCTGAAAAAGGTCTGCGTGCCTGTGCCCGATCTCAGCGACGATCTGCGCGCGCTGGCGGATGACATGCTGGAAACCATGTACGCCGCGCCCGGCATTGGCCTGGCGGCGCCGCAGATTGGCATCCTGCAACGGCTGATCGTGCTGGATTGCGTCAAGGAAGAGGATGGCGACCCGCGTCCCCTGGTGATGTTCAACCCCCAGATCCTGTCGTCGTCGGATGAAACCAACGTCTACGAGGAAGGCTGCCTGTCGATTCCGGACCAGTATGCCGAGGTGACCCGCCCCAAGGTGGTCGAGGTCGAATGGATGGACCGCGACGGCAATGCGCAGCGCGAGACCTTTGACGGGCTCTGGGCCACCTGTGTGCAGCATGAGATCGACCATCTGAACGGCAAGCTGTTCATCGATTATCTGAAGCCGCTGAAGCGCCAGATGATCACCCGCAAGATGCAGAAGCTGAAGCGCGAACGCGCTCGCGCCTGAAGGATGAGCCACAGATGACCGTTCGCACCTGCCTGCCCTGGCCTGACAAGCGCCTGCGCACCCGCGCCGAGGAGGTGACGGAGATCACCGACGAGATCCGCGCCATCTGGGACGACATGATCGACACGATGGAGGCCATGCCCGGCGTCGGTCTGGCGGCGCCGCAGATCGGCGTGATGCTGCGGCTGGCGGTGGTCGACGGCTCCTCCGAGCGCGGCCGCGCTGTGCGGCTGGCCAACCCCGAGGTGCTGCATGCTTCGGTCGAGCTGCGCGAGCATGAAGAAGCCAGCCCCAACCTGCCGGGCGTGTCGGCCAAGATCAAACGGCCCCGCGCGGTCACCGTGCAGTTCCTGAACGCTCAAGGCGAGACCGAGCAGCGCGATTTCGTCGGCATCGAGGCGACCTCGGTGCAGCACCAGATCGATCATCTGAACGGCAAGCTGTATTTCGACCGGCTGAGCAAGGTGAAGCGCGATATGCTGATCCGCAAGGCAAAGAAACTGAACGGCTGATATTCTGAGCCGCCCGGCAGCCCGGGCCGCGCCGACCCGCCCCTTGGGGCGGCGCAGCTCTTTGTGCTCAACAGCGGGACATTGACGGAAGCAGGAGCACGATATGCGCGTTATCTTCATGGGAACACCCGAGTTTTCGGTGCCGGTGCTGGATGCGCTGGTGGATGCAGGACATGATATTGCCGCCGTTTACTGCCAGCCGCCGCGTCCGGCGGGTCGCGGCAAGAAGGACCGGCCTACACCCGTGCACGCCCGCGCTGCCGAGCTGGGGCTGGAGGTGCGCCATCCGATGTCGCTCAAGGGCGCGCAGGAGCAGGCCGACTTCGCAGCGCTGCAGGCGGATGTGGCAGTCGTGGTGGCCTATGGGCTGATCCTGCCGCAGGCAGTGCTGGATGCGCCTGCAAAGGGGTGTCTGAACATCCATGCAAGCCTGCTGCCGCGCTGGCGCGGGGCCGCGCCGATCCACCGGGCGATCATGGCTGGCGACGCGGAAACCGGCATCTGCATCATGCAGATGGAGGCGGGGCTGGACACTGGCCCGGTGCTGCTGCGCGAGACCACGGCAATCAAGGAGCAGGAAACCACCGCCCAGCTGCACGACCGGCTGTCGCAGATGGGCGCTGCTCTGATTGTCCAGGCGCTGGAGCGCCTGCCGGAGCTGACATCTGAGGTGCAGCCCGAGGTCGGCGTCACTTACGCTGCCAAGATCGACAAGGGCGAGGCGCAGATCGACTGGTCCCGTCCGGCGGCGGAGGTCGACCGCAAGATCCGCGGACTGTCGCCCTTTCCCGGTGCCTGGTGCGAGATTGGCGGCCAGCGGGTGAAACTGCTGGCATCACGACTGGCGCAGGCGCAGGGCACCCCGGGTGAGGTGCTGGATGATGCGCTGACCGTGGCCTGCGGCGAGGGCGCGGTACAGCTGCTGCGCTTGCAACGGGCAGGCAAAAGCGCGCAGGATCCAGATGTGTTTCTGCGCGGCTTCCCCGTTCCAAAGGGGAGCCGCCTCTAGGATCGACCGCGAGAGGGGCAATGCCGATACTGGGTCTGTTGATTATCGGGGCGTTGGTCGGCTTTGCGGCCCACCGCATGATGCATCTGCAAACGAGCATGGTGAAGGCGATCTGCCTTGGCATGGTTGGCGCGGTGCTGGGGGGACTGCTTCTCCGGCTGGTCCTTGCGGTGCTCGGTGTGCTGGCGGGTGTTTTCGGGGCTTTCCTCGGCGCGTTGGCCGTTATCTGGCTGTGGCAGCGATATCAGATGAGGTAGCTTGTCCTCCACCTGCGGCGGCCTCCGCCCGGGCGGCGGCGCTTCAGGCGGTTGCGCAGGCAGGGAAAAGGGAAGGACGGGAACGTTGGAGATGCCAGCAGGCCTTCGCCAGACAGATGCGCCCAAAGTGGTGGTCGTGACCACGATGAAGGACGAGGGCGCCTATATCCTGGATTGGATCTGTCACTACAAGGCACTTGGGGTCGAGGATTTCCTGGTTTTCACCAATGACTGCTCGGACCCGACCGATCACATCTTGCGCTGTCTGCACCGCCTCGGAGTGGTCGAACACCGCTTCAACCGGGTGATGCGCCGGGGGCCGCACAAGAGCGCGCTGATGTGGGCGGAGTACGAACCGAAAGTTGCAGCCGCCGACTGGGTGCTGGTCATCGATGTGGATGAGTATCTGCAGATCAACAACGGTGCCGACAGCCTGCCGGAGCTGCTGGCCACACGGCAAGCTGCCGGAGCCGACGCCGTGTCCTTTGTCTGGCGGGTGTTCGGGAACGCCGGTGTGCAAGAGGTTAATCACGGCCCGGTGCCGCAGGCGTTTGTCCGCGCTGAACCGGCCCACGGCGGTGCCGAGGACTATCGGGCGTTCAAGACCGCGTTTCGCAACAATGGCAAATTTGAGCGCATGGGAGTGCACCGCCCGTTTCTCGCCGTCCCCGCGGGCCAGGTGAACTGGCAACTGGCCGATGGCACCCGTCTGACAGAGGAAGGTGTTGCGGAGGGGCTCTATGCCGGTGGCGAATACGGCTATGAGGTCGCCCAGCTCAACCACTATGCACTCCGTTCCCGCGACGGATTTTTGCTCAAGAGGGCGCGCGGTCGCGCCAATCATGTCTCGGCCACGATCGAGCACGACTACTGGCACAGGTTTGATCGCAACGAAGTGGAAGATCGTCGTCTGGCCGACGGTTTCGCTCCGGCCCTGGCCATCAAGGCGGAGCTGCTACGGGATGCGAAGTTGCGCGAGTATCACGATGCGGCACAGGTCTGGCATCGCCGCCGCGGGCGCAAGGCGCGGCTCAGTGCTGAGGGGCAAGCCTTTCTTCAGCGGTTGGAGACGGGGCAGAACACCGATTAAGCTGACAGGTGCTTGGGGGCGTTTGTCGATGTCAGCTGCGCGGGGGGCGGCTTTTGTAGACGGGCAAGTGCCAGCCGAACAGGATTGATCCCGCCCGCAGGCTCCAGCAGACGGCGGCGCAGATCAGAAGCGCGTGGCGCAGCTCCAGCCCCAGCCAGATCCCCAGAACCGCGGAGGAGGCCCCGGCCATGGCGCAGGTGATGTATAATTCGCCCTGTTTCAGGACCAGGGGAACCTCGTTGCAGACAACATCGCGCATCAGCCCGCCAAGAGATCCGGTCGCCATGCCCATCAGCACCACGATCACCGGCTCCTTGCCGAGCGCAATCGCGGCCCCGGTGCCGGCGGGAACGGCGACGGCCAGTGCGAAACTGTCCAGCCAGATCACCCAGCGCATGCGGCTTTCCACCAGATGCGCGGTGAAAAACACCGCCACCGCCGCCGCCGTTGCCAGCAGGATGTAATTGGGATCGCCCACCCAGAAGACCGGATCGCGATTGAGGAGCAAATCGCGCACGGTGCCACCACCCACCGCGGTGAGGCAGGCCACGAAGGCAAAGCCGACGATATCCAGCTGTGCCCGGCTGGCGACCAGGGCGCCGGTCAGAGCAAAAACCAGCACCGAGGCGTAATCCAGCAGGGTCAGAAAGCTCATGCGGGCTTCTTTTTCTTGAACGGAGCCATGCCAGCGCGGGCCAGCTCATCGGCGCGTTCGTTTTCGGGGTGGCCAGCGTGGCCCTTCACCCATTCCCAGGTCACCTTGTGGCGGCGCTGGGCCTCGTCGAGTCGCTGCCACAGCTCGACGTTCTTCACCGGCTTCTTGGCCGAGGTCTTCCAGCCGTTTCTCTTCCAGCCGTGGATCCAGCCCGTGACACCGTTTTTCACATAGGCGGAGTCCGTCACCACCGTGATCGTGGACGGCCGTGCAAGGCTTTCCAGCGCGTTGATGGCTGCCAGCAGTTCCATTCTGTTGTTGGTGGTCTCCGGCTCGCCGCCGCTGAGTTCCTTTTCCTTGACGATGGTGTCACCATCCATGGCACGCAGCAGCACGCCCCAGCCGCCGGGGCCGGGATTGCCGGAGCAGGCGCCATCGGTGTAGGCAAAGAGCTCAGCCATGGGCGGTCACCACGATCTGCAAGGTGGCAGTGCTGGCAAAGACTGCGCCTGTAAAGCGGCAAGGGCTACCCTGCTGACATCCTGCCTGTTCGATCAATTGCACCAGTCGTACCTCGAATTCTTTGGTCTCATTGCGCGCCGGAGGGCGGGCTTAACCTTGGGTGCCGAGCGTGGCAAGTGCAAATCCGCCCGGCGAATTCTGCATGAAGCGTCGCTGCCTGTACTTGCCCGCCGTGCGGTTCAGGCGGGCATCCGCAGCACGCGTGGCACCTTGAACTCAACAGTTTCCACCGCGGTTTCGACCACTTCGACCGTCACATCGTAACGGGCACGGAAGGCGTCGATGACCTCGTTCACCAGCAGTTCCGGTGCCGAGGCGCCAGCGGTGATGGCGATGGAGCGGATCCCGTCCAGAGCGCGCCAGTCAATGTTTTCGGCGCGCTGCACCAGTTGGGCGTAGGCGCAGCCGTTCTTGGCGCCAACCTCGACCAGTCGGCGCGAGTTGGACGAGTTCGGCGCGCCCACCACCAGCAGCGCATCGGATTTCGGCGCCACCGATTTCACCGCTTGCTGACGGTTGGTGGTGGCATAGCAGATGTCTTCCTTGTGCGGGCCGATGATATTCGGAAACCGGGCTTCCAGCGCGGCAACGATATCGTTGGTGTCATCGACCGACAGGGTCGTTTGGGTGACATAGGCCAGCTGATCGGGATCGCGCACCTCAACGGTGGCCACGTCCTCGACCGTTTCGACCAGAAGCACCTCACCTTCGGGCAGCTGGCCCATGGTGCCGATGGTTTCTGGGTGGCCCTTGTGGCCGATCATGATCATCTGCAGGCCCGCCTCAGCATGGCGCTGGGCTTCGATATGAACCTTGGAGACCAGCGGGCAGGTGGCGTCCACATAGACCATCTTGCGCGCTTCGGCCGCGGCCGGCACCGATTTCGGCACCCCATGGGCGGAAAAGATCACCGGGCGGTCATCGGGGCATTCATCCAGTTCCTCGACAAAAATGGCGCCTTTGTCGCGCAAGGAATCCACCACGTATTTGTTGTGCACGATCTCGTGGCGCACGTAGACGGGGGCGCCCCATTTCTCGATCGCCATTTCGACAATCTTGATGGCACGGTCGACACCGGCGCAGAAACCGCGCGGCGCAGCGAGGTAAAGGGTCAGGGGTGGCTTGGTCATGGGCGTCTCCTTGCCGCCCAGAGGTAAGCGCTTCCGCGGGCAAGGTCCAGTGGTCGACCGGCGGCCGGTCGCGGAAAGGAAGGGGGCGACGATCTGTCGTCGCTCCCGATCGTGATCCCATAGCAAATGCCCCCGCGTCGCCGCCTCCCCATCTGGCGGCGAAACAGGGCGTTTTGCGTGTCGGGCAATCAGCCGTGGATTGCGCTGGCCGGGCGAGGCTCGCTTTGTTCCCGCGGCGGGCGGCCGATCACGTCGCGCAGTTCTTCCAGCTCGATGAAATTGTCGGCTTGGCGGCGCAGGTCGTCAGAGATCATCGGCGGTTGGCTGCGGATCGTCGAGACCACGGAAACCCGCACACCCTGCCGCTGCAGGCTCGCGATCAACGGGCGGAAGTCCCCGTCGCCGGAGAACAGCACGATATGATCCACCCGCGGTGCCAGCTCCATCGCGTCAACGGTGAGCTCAATGTCCATGTTGCCCTTGACCTTGCGCCGTCCGAGGCTGTCGGTGTATTCCTTGGCCGGCTTGGTGACCATGGTAAACCCGTTGTAGTGCAGCCAATCCACCAGGGGGCGGATCGGGGAATACTCGTCGTTTTCGAGCAAGGCGGTGTAATAAAAGGCCCGCAGCAGTTTTCCGCGGCGCATGAATTCCTGCCGCAACAGCTTATAGTCGATATCGAATCCGAGCGCCTTGGCCGCGGCGTACAGATTCGAACCGTCTATGAACAGCGCAAGCCGTTCGTCCTTGTAAAACATAAAAAATTCCTTCCAGTGTGACCGTTTCGGGCGCGTGTGAGTGGGTGAGTGAAATTGCCGAAACAGGTAGACTTAATGTAAGTTATTTGTCATGTCCCGCAAGTATAGGGGCATTCTGAAATAGGGTCAAAAGTGGCGGAGAATCGTAACAAATCGCTCCTTGCTTTGGGCGGCAATCTGCCGAACGACGGAGAGGCACCGCAGATCACCCTCTCGCGGGCGGTCAGCATGTTGAACGGCGAGGGTATTCGGGTGCGGAGTGTCTCCCGTTTCTTCCGCACGCCGTGCTTTCCGGCCGGGGCTGGTCCCGATTATGTGAACGCGGCGCTTGTCGTCGAAAGTTCCATGGATCCTGAGGCGTTGTTGCAGAGACTGCACGAGGTCGAAGCGCAGTTTGCCCGTGTGCGCGAGCAGCGCTGGGGGATGCGCACGCTGGACCTCGATCTGATTGACTGCGGCGGCGTGGTGCTGCCGGACGCGGACGGATTCGCCCGCTGGCAAGGGTTGCCTCTGGAGCAGCAGATGCAGGAGGCGCCGGGGCAGTTGATCCTGCCGCATCCGCGCATTCAGGATCGTGCCTTCGTGCTGGTTCCGCTCGCGGATATCGCGCCGCAGTGGTGCCACCCGGTGCTGGGCAAGACCGTGATGCAGTTGCTGGCGGAGCTGCCCCAGCATGCGCTGGCCGAAGTGCAACCGCTCTAGCAACCCACTGCGGCGTTTTCCGCCCTTGTCAAGAGAAAGCTTTGGGCGTAAATGTCTGCCCTCTGGACCCGGATTGAGATGGAGAGTCGCTGATGGCCCGCGTGACGGTTGAAGATTGCGTCGACAAGGTACCCAACCGCTTTGAGCTGGTGATGCTGGCAGCGCATCGCGCTCGCGAGATTTCGGCAGGTGCCCCGATCACCGTTGAACGCGACAACGACAAGAACCCGGTCGTGTCCCTGCGCGAGATCGCGGAAGAGACCCAGAGTGCAGACGAACTGCGCGAGCGCCTGATCGAGAGCAACCAGACCCAGATCGAGGTCGATGAGCCGGAAGATGATTCCATGGCGCTGCTGATGGGTGCCGACAATGACAAGCCCGCCGACGATGACATGTCGGAAGAGAAACTGCTGCGTGCGCTGATGGAGGCCCAGGGCCAGGGCTGAGGCACGCGCTCGCATACTTGAGGCTGCGGACCAGACATGATTTCTTCCGACGACCTGCTTGAACTGGTCCGCAACTACAACCCGAAGACCAATGTGGATCGGATCGCCGAAGCCTACAAGTTCGGCGAGGAGATGCATGCCGGGCAGTACCGCCACTCGGGCGAGCCCTACTTCACGCATCCGGTCGCGGTCGCCGCGATCCTGACCGAGCAGCGGTTGGATGATGCCACCATCATCACCGCGCTTCTGCACGACACCATCGAGGACACCAAGGCTTCCTACGAGGAAGTCGCGCGCCGTTTCGGCGACGAGGTGGCGATGCTGGTCGATGGCGTCACCAAGCTGACCAACCTGCAACTCAGCAGCCGTGAAACCAAGCAGGCGGAGAACTTCCGCAAGCTGTTCATGGCAATGTCCAAGGATCTGCGGGTGATCCTGGTCAAGCTCGCCGACCGCCTGCACAACATGCGCACCATCAAGGCGATGCGGCCCGAGAAGCAGGCCCAGAAGGCGCGCGAGACGATGGATATCTACGCGCCACTGGCAGGCCGCATGGGCATGCAGTGGATGCGCGAGGAGCTGGAAGATCTGGCGTTCCGGGTGCTGAACCCCGAAGGCCGCCAGTCGATCATCCGCCGCTTCGTCACCCTGCAGCGCGAAACCGGCGATGTGATTCACCGGATCACCGGCGACATGCGGCTGGAGCTGGAGAAGGCCGGGATCGAGGCCGAGGTGTTTGGTCGCGCCAAGAAACCCTATTCGATCTGGCGCAAGATGCAGGCCAAGGATCAGGGGTTTTCCCGGCTGTCGGATATTTACGGCTTCCGCGTGATCACCACCTCCGAGGAAGATGCCTATCGCGCGCTGGGGGCCATCCACCAGCGCTGGCGGGCCGTGCCGGGGCGCTTCAAGGACTATATCAGCCAGCCCAAGTCCAACGGCTACCGCTCTATCCATACGACGGTGTCGGGCCGCGATGGCAAACGGGTCGAGGTGCAGATCCGCACCCGTCAGATGCACGACGTGGCGGAGACGGGTGTTGCGGCGCATTGGTCCTACCGCGACGGCGTGCGCTCGGAGAACCCTTTTGCAGTGGACCCGGCCAAATGGATCGCCTCGCTGACCGAACAGTTCGACGCTGAGGATGATCATGACGAGTTTCTCGAGGCTGTTAAGCTCGAGATGTATTCCGACCAGGTGTTCTGCTTTACGCCCAAGGGGGACGTGATCAAGCTGCCCAAGGGGGCGACGCCGATCGACTTCGCCTATGCGATCCACACACGCATCGGCCATGCCTGTGTCGGTGCCAAGGTGGACGGCATCCGGGTGCCGCTGTGGACCCGGCTGCGCAACGGCCAGTCGGTCGACGTGATCACCGCCGAAGGGCAGATGCCGCAGGCCAGCTGGTTGGAAATCGCCACCACCGGCAAGGCCCGCACCGCCATCCGCAGGGCCCTGCGCGAGGCTGACAGGGCGCGCTTTGTGAAACTGGGCCATGAGCTGGCACGGTCGGCCTTTGAACATGTCGGCAAGAAAGCCACCGACAAGGCGCTGGAGACTGCGGCCCGCGCGCTGCGTGTCGGCAGTGTCGACGAATTGCTGGCCCGCCTGGGGGCAGCCGTCATCACGGCCCATGATGTGGTGCAGTCGGTGTACCCTGAGCTGACCACCGGCGACGGCGACGAAATCTCGCCGCGCCGCGCGGTGATCGGGCTGGAGCCGGGGCAGAGCTTCGAGCGTGCCACCTGTTGCCAGCCTTTGCCGGGCGAACGCATCATCGGCATCACCTACCGTGGCCGCGGCGTGGTGGTGCATGCTGCTGACTGCGACCGGCTGAGCGAATTTGAGGACCAGCCCGAGCGCTGGATGGACGTGCATTGGCACAGCGGTACGCACCCTGCCGTCTACGGGGTGACGCTGGAGCTGACCATCGGCAATGACGCGGGCGTGCTGGGGCGCATTTGCACATTGATCGGCGAGAAAAAGGCCAATATCTCGGATCTGGAATTTGTTGACAGGAAACCAGACTTTTACCGGCTTATGGTCAATGTGGAACTGCGGGATGTGGAACAGTTGCACTCGCTGATGCTGACGCTCGAGGCGGAAAGCGATGTTGCCGCGGTGGCGCGGTTCCGGGACAAGCCGGAAGAGCGCCTGATCCCGTGACCAGCCGCTGACCCTCTGAGCCGGAAACCGGGAAGGACGCGCAACTTTGGTATTCAGGCGCCGGGACAGACGTTCGCCCCTGCGGGCGCTGGCGGATTTTCTCTGGCCGCGCGGCGGCTGGGGCCGGGCGTTCCTGTATGTCAAACACAGGGTGCGGCGTCTGCCCGATTCTCCCGAGCGCATCGCCCGCGGTATCTGGGCAGGTGTCTTTACCACGTTCACCCCCTTTTACGGCATACACTTCGTGATCGCGGCGCTGATCGCGCGGATGTGCAACGGCAACATCCTTGCAGCGCTCAGCGGCACGTTTTTCGGCAATCCGCTGACCTATGTTCCGATCGGGGTCGCCTCGCTTCAGACCGGTCATTGGTTGCTGGGGACCGAGTTCGATGAAGACGTCGACAAGTCTCTTGTGGGCAAATTCCTCGCGGCTGGCGGTGACTTGAAAGACAACCTCTTTGCGCTGTTCATGGATCAACCCGCCGACTGGAAGGGGTTGCATCTCTTCTACAACGAGGTGTTTTATCCCTACATGATCGGCGGCATCATCCCCGGCATCATTTGCGCCACGGTCTGCTACTATCTCAGCCTGCCGGTGATCCGGGTCTACCAGCAGCGCCGCAGGGCCAAGATCAAGGCCAAGTTCGACGCCATCAAGCAGCGCGCGGAGTTGCCTGCCAAGCGCTGAAGCGCGCGCCGGATTGTACCATTATCGCCTGCGCCCTTGCTCTTGCCGGTGGGGCGTCTAGTCTCTGCGCAAATGTTGTGACTTAGACGGATGAGAGATTTCTCATGACACAGAACCAATTGCGCCTGGGCGTGAACATCGACCATGTCGCCACCGTGCGTAACGCCCGTGGTGGCGCCTATCCGGATCCGATCCGCGCGGCGAAACTGGCCGAGGAGGCGGGCGCCGACGGCATCACCGCGCACCTGCGCGAAGACCGCCGCCACATCACGGATGCCGACATCGATGGGCTGATGGAAGCGCTGAGCGTTCCCTTGAATTTCGAGATGGCGGCCACCGACGAGATGCAGAAGATCGCGCTGCGGCACAAGCCGCATGCGGTCTGTATCGTGCCCGAAAAGCGCGAGGAGCGGACCACAGAGGGCGGTCTGGAAGTGGCGCGCGAGGAAAACCGCCTGGCCCATTTCATTGCGCCGCTGCGGGATGCGGGCTGCCGGGTGTCGATCTTCATCGCCGCGGACAAGAAGCAGATCGAGGCGGCCCACCGTATCGGTGCCGAGGTGATCGAGCTGCACACGGGCGCCTATTGCGACTATCACGCCGAAGGCAACTTCGAGGCGCGCGACCGTGAGCTGGAGGCCCTGCGCGACATGTCCGCCTATGCCCATTCCCTGGGGCTGGAGGTCCATGCGGGACATGGCCTCACCTATGACACCGTCGCTCCGATTGCCGCTTTCCCCGAGGTGCGCGAGTTGAACATTGGCCACTTCCTGATCGGCGAGGCGATTTTCCGCGGGCTCACCCCGGCGGTGCAGGAGATGCGCCGCCTGATGGATGACGCGCGGGCCTGACATGGCCGGGGCGCTCTGTGACGTGATGGCCGACTGGAGGTACGGATGATTCTGGGCGTCGGAACCGATCTTGCCAACATCGAGCGGATCCAGCGTACGCTGGACCGCTTCGGAGATCGCTTCCGCAACCGCCTGTTCACCGAGGTCGAGCAGCGCAAGGCCGAGCGTCGGCGCGATGTGGCGGGCACCTACGCCAAACGTTGGGCCGCCAAGGAAGCTTGCTCCAAGGCGCTGGGAACCGGCCTGCGCATGGGGATCTCGTGGAAGGACATGGCGGTGTCGAACCTGCGCACCGGCCAGCCTGTCATGCATGTAACCGGCTGGGCCGCCGAGCGCCTGCGCGAGATGACGCCCCCGGGCCATGAGGCGGTGATTCATGTCACCCTGACCGACGATCATCCTTGGGCCCAGGCCTTCGTGGTGATCGAAGCCCGTCCGCTGGTCGAAAGCGCCGATTCTCCCGGCAGAACTTGACTTGCCCCCGCCGGGGGATCATGTAGCCCCGGACCCTGTATCAACCCGGAGAGCCTGATGACGGCAAAGACAAAGGCCAGCAGTTCGATTATCGAGACGGTGAAAACCGTCGTCTACGCGCTGCTGATCGCCGGTATTTTCCGCACCCTGTTTTTCCAACCGTTCTGGATCCCCTCCGGGTCGATGAAGGAAACCCTGCTGATCGGGGACTTCCTCTTCGTCAACAAGATGGCCTACGGGTATTCCTACGCCTCATGCCCCAGCGTGCGTATTCCCGCGGTCGGGCTGAACATCGACGCCAAGGATATCTGCGGCTTCCTGGACGGCGACAACACGCGACTGCTGGGCGATCAGCCTGAGCGCGGCGACGTGGTGGTGTTTCGCCACCCGGTGAACGGCAATGATTTCATCAAGCGATTGGTCGGCCTGCCCGGGGACAAGATCCAGATGAAAAATGGCGTGCTGTTCATCAATGGTTCGGCCGTTCAGCTGGAAGACGCGGGCGAGTTCGAGGAGGTGATGGAGCGCCAGGGGCCGCAAGGCTCCTTGCCGCGGTGTGAAAACGCGCCCGTGGGGCAGGGCGCCATCTGCAAGAAATCGCGCCAGATCGAAACCCTGCCGGGGGGCAGCAAACACGTCGTGCTGAACATCACCAACCAGGGGATGGACCACACTGGTGTCTACCAAGTGCCTGAAGGTCATTACTTCTTCATGGGGGACAACCGCGACAACTCCTCGGACAGCCGCCTGCCGCAATCCGCGGGCGGGGTTGGTTTCGTCCCGTTTGAAAACCTGATCGGTCGGGCAGATCGGATCATGTTCTCCTCGGCCGGGCGTTCCATGCTGTTCTTCTGGACCTGGCGCAGCGATCGTTTCTTTAAGGGGATCCAGTGAAACTCTCAAAGGACCTGCGCGCGTTCGAGGAGCGGATCGGCTACCGCTTCAAACGGCCTGAGCTTCTGCAGCGCGCCGTAACCCATGCGTCTGTCTCCTCGTCCACCCGCAAGGACAACCAGCGACTGGAGTTCCTGGGCGACCGGGTGCTGGGGCTGGTGATGGCAACTGCGCTGCTGGAGCATGACAAGACCGCAACCGAAGGCCAGCTGGCGCCGCGTTTCAATGCGCTGGTGCGCAAGGAGGCCTGTGCCGATGTGGCCCGCGAAATCGACCTCGGCGCGGTGTTGAAGCTGGGCCGGTCGGAAATGATGTCCGGCGGGCGGCGCAAGCAGGCGCTGTTGGGAGACGCAATGGAGGCGGTGATTGCCGCCGTCTACAAGGATGCCGGGTTCGACGCGGCGGCCGAGCTGATCCTGCGCCTGTGGGGCGAGCGGATTCATCAAGTCGACACGGATGCGCGGGATGCCAAGACATCCCTGCAGGAATGGGCGCAGGCACGCGGTCAGAAACCTCCGGCCTATGTCGAGGTGGCGCGCAGCGGGCCGGATCATGCTCCGGTGTTCACCATTGCGGCGCGGTTGCAGGACGGCAACGAGGCCCAGGCCACCGCAGGGTCCAAGCGTCAGGCTGAACAGGCGGCGGCCAAGGCACTGTTGGGCAAGCTCGACTAATCTGGTTCAGGTGACCCGCAGGAAACCGGCAAGACCGGTTTTCTGATGCTCGATCACGTGGCAGTGAAAGGCCCAGTCTCCGGGGTTGTCGGCGACCAGCGCGATTTCGACCACCTCGTCCTTCAGCAGGAGAATCGTGTCTGTCATCAGCGGCGGCAGCTGCCGCCGGTTCGACCGGATCGGCACGAAGGCCAGCCCGTGCAGGTGGATGGGATGCAGATTGGGCGACTCGTTGCGAAGCCGCAGGATATAGCTCTTGCCCCGCTCCAAAGTGGCAAGCGGGCCGGTATTGCGGGCTGCATCTCCGGCCCAGGGGGTGCGGTTGATCGACCAGAAGCTATAGCCCAGAGAGCCGCAATAGCCGTCATCCGGCGCGCGGCCTTCTGGCGTCCAGCCAAAGACGAAGTCATGCACCTCCGCCTTGGCCAGATCCGGACGTGAAACAGGATTGGCGGGCAGTGGCTTCAGATCGCGCAGATCTCGTGCCAGATCACGCCCGACCGCGCGCAACTGGGTCATCACCCGCCCCGGCTGGCCGGGCAGGTCGGCCAGCAGCTCTACCGTCTGGCCTTCATGCGCGGGCATCTTCACGGCCAGGTCAACGCGCTGCCCCGGGCCTAGCAACAGCGGCGCCTGGGCTGAGGGTAGGGCGACCGGCACCTCTACCGGGTGCCCATCCCAGGCCATGATTCGTGCGGTGTCGGTGCTGAGGTAAAGCTTGTAGATCCGTGTGGTATCGCTGTTGACCAGCCTCAACCGGACCAGCCCGCCTGTTGGCTGGTCGTAAACAGGGGCCTGCCGCCAGTTGGCGGTGATCACATTGCCAAAGGTGCCACTCCGGGCCGCGCCCCGGGCCGTGGAGTAGGGGAGAAAGGCGTCGTTTTCATCCAGCCGGAAATCCCGCAAGTTCACCACCTGATCGGCATCGAAGCCCGGGTCCTCGGCTTCGGCTATCACCATGACACCGGTCAGCCCGTGTGCCATCTGCGCCATGGTCATGCAATGCGGGTGGTACCAATAGGTCCCGGCGTCGGGCGGTGTGAATTCATAGTCGAAGCTTTCGCCCCCCGCGATTGGCATCTGGGTCAGGTAGGGCACCCCATCCATCGCATTCGGAATTCGCAAACCGTGCCAGTGCATTGCGGTGTAATCTTGCGTGCCGTTGATGACCCGCAGTTGCATGGGTTTATCCTGGCGGCCCAGCAGCACGGGCGGCGGTGCATCCGGTGACAGGCTCACCATATCCATGGTGCGCCGGGTGCGCAGCCTGAAACTGGCAGGCTGAATGGTCAGTTCACGCTTTTGCGAAGGGGCCGCATTGATCCAGGTCGCGGCGCCGACCAGCCCGGCGCTGGCGGCACTGCCCAGTAGAAATTCGCGGCGCTTCATCGGGGGACCTCTTTGGGCTTGGGACAGGATGGGCGACCTGGCTGGCTGGCGTTGCTTGGCGCTGCCCTTGTGCCGGTGGGTCTGCCACAGGTCTTTGACATGGGGCAAGTTTGTGTGATTGTAGGCAGCACCCCGTGGGGGAAAACACCTCTGGCCCCTGTGGGTGAAATCCTGTAGGGGATCCGCTCTGCAAACAGGATCAGTACCCATGACCACACGCGCCGGATTCGTTGCCCTGATCGGAGAGCCCAACGCGGGCAAATCGACCCTTCTGAACCGTATGGTCGGGGCCAAGGTCTCGATCGTGACCCACAAGGTGCAGACCACTCGCGCCCGCATTCGCGGCGTGGCGATGGAAGGGGATGCGCAGATCGTGTTCGTGGATACGCCCGGGCTTTTCCGCCCGCGCCGTCGTCTCGACCGTGCCATGGTCGCCGCGGCCTGGGGTGGCGCGGCCGATGCGGACGTCGTTGTGCTGATGGTCGAAGCCCATCGTGGCATCACGGAAGGCGTGGAAAAGATTCTCGAGGGGCTCGCGGAAATCGGCGCGGGCCGCACCCTGGCGCTCGCCATCAACAAGATCGACCGGGTGCAGCCTGAAAAGCTGCTGGGCCTGGCGCAGGAGTTGAACAGCCGCCACGAGTTTGCCGAGACTTTCATGATATCCGCCGAACGGGGTCACGGCGTTGACGATCTGCGGCGCTGGCTGGCCGGCAAGTTGCCCGAAGGCCCGTGGCTCTACCCCGAGGATCAGATTGCAGACCTGCCGATGCGGATGATCGCAGCGGAAATGACCCGCGAGAAGCTGACCCTGCGGCTGCACCAGGAACTGCCCTATCAGCTGACCGTGGAAACCGAGAACTGGGAAGAGCGCAAGGATGGTTCCGCGCGCATCGACCAGATGATCTACGTCATGCGCGACGGCCACAAGGGCATCGTGCTGGGCAAGCGCGGCGAGACCATCAAATCCGTCTCCCAGGCCGCCCGCGCCGAACTGGAAGAGTTCCTGGGCCGCAAAGTGCACCTGTTCCTGCAGGTGAAAGTGCGCCCCAACTGGCTGGAAGAGGCCGAGCGCTATTCCGAAATGGGCCTCGACTTCAAAGACGGCAACTGAAGCGCCTGATGTCCTTCACCTTTGCGAAAATACTCCCGCCGGAGGCTTCCGCCCTCACCAAGGGCATTGGCGCAGGCCGAGGCGCGGCATGACCCGCCTCACGGCCCGGTTCTGGGTAGATGCCTACCTTGCCCGACTGCGGTTTCAGGACATTCCCGCCTTCGTCACGTCCCACGGCGATGACACCGCGGGCGCGGTGCTGGTGAAACTGAACACGCTAGATGGCAAGGCAAGCGCGTTTCACCGGACCTACGACCTGATGACCGGCTCCCGCAGGTGGCAGGAACTGGCGACAGGTTCGGAGCAGGAGGTAGATGCTTCCATTCGTCGCCAGCGGGACTTTGATCCCGACCTTTGGGTAATTGAGGTCGAGGATCGCGCCGGGCGGCACCTGCTGGACGAACCGGGACTGGAGTGACGCTTCGGCTTGCGGCTGTCTTTGCGATAGGCTCTGCTGACTTGGATCAGAAACCGGGGAGGCGCGACGATGGAATGGCGTGATCACGGCATCTTGCTCTCGGTGCGTCGCCACGGAGAGAGCGCGGCGATCATTGACGTGTTTACCGAAAATCACGGGCGTCACGCTGGCGTGGTCCGCGGTGGGGCCGGGCGCAGGATGGCTCCGATCTTGCAACCGGGGGCTCAACTGGATCTTGCCTGGCGAGCGCGGCTGGAAGATCACATCGGCAGCTATCATGCAGAGCCGCTGCGCAGCCGGGCGGCGGCGGCGCTCTCGGGTCGGGTGGCGTTGGCCGGATTGAATGCCGTGACGGCACTGCTGGCCTTTTGTCTTCCAGAACGGGAACCGCACCCGGAGCTTTACACCCGCAGCGAACAATTGCTGGACCTGCTCGAGAACGAGACACTCTGGCCGCTGGCCTATTTGCGCTGGGAGATGGCCCTGTTGGAAGAGATGGGCTTTGGTCTTGATCTCTCCGCCTGCGCGGTGACGGGAAAGCAGACAGACCTGGCCTTTGTGTCGCCGAAGACGGGGCGCGCTGTTTCACGTGAAGGCGCCGGCGATTGGGCGAGCCGGTTGTTGCCGCTGCCTCCGGTGATGCGAGGGCAGGGGGCGGCTGAAGACAGCGAGATCGTGGAGGCGCTGCGAACCACCGGTTATTTCCTGCAGGCGCATCTGGCACCCGCCATGGGGGACAAGCCGCTGCCCGAGGCACGGGGGCGGTTGGCAGATTTGCTGAACCGCCGTCTCTGATCCGCCTTTCCCGGGCGCCCACGCTTTAGAGGATCGTGATACTGGCCAATGCTTTCGCCGCAGTCGCGGCGGAAAAATCCGGTCCCCAAGCAAAACCGGCATTTGCCACACGGGGCGCTCTCGGTTTTGGGCACAATGGGTTTCAGGCGGAACGTGGCGCCGCCGCCATTCTGAAGGCTCTGTACAGATCTGTGAGTGCTTCAGAGGCGGGTGAACGGGCAGCAGGGTGGCAGATCAGTTTTCGCGAATGATATCTGCTGTCCGTCGCGCTATTTCTCGGGTGGCTTTGATCGAAGGGTGGATCCGGTCGGCGGCGTGAAAGCTGCGGTCGCCATGTGGCACCATGGTCCCAAGGGACAGAAAGTGCAGCCCTTCGTCCCGCGCGGTAGTCTGCTGAATGCGGTCTTCCAGCGCCTTGCCCTCATCCCGGCAATGTTCGATCAGCGACCCGGTTCCCGGACTGCGCAGGTAGCCCACATAGACGACCTGCGCGCCGGTCTTCCGAAGGCGCGCCAGCATGTCGGGGAGCGCGCCCTGTCGCCCGTCTGCGGACACCAGCCTGTCCAGCTTGCGGTTGCAGATCATGCAGCCACAGCCCAGCCATAGATCGTTGCCGCCGCCGTTGACGATGATCCACTGGTCGGTACTGTTTGCCGATGTTCAGCCCTGCTGCGCCTGTAACCGGCAGCGCATAGAGGACACGCGCCCCCGAAACGGAGCGGTCCGTCACCGGCTCCTGTAGCTCGCGCGCCAGTGCATCGGCGACGGAATTTCCGGAGAGGCTGTGCCAGGCCAGCAGAGAATCCCCCATCACCAGGATGCGGGAGGCTTGGCCGTCGTCAGGGCGCGGGGCGCAGGCCGCAAGCAGGACCAGCGGGATCAGAAGGGCGCGGAGCATGAACATGTCGCAGATTAACCGTATCCTGAACGCGGCCGTACAGGGGGCCGTGTCGCGCGGCCGCGACTTTTGCCGTTGCCATTGCAGCAAAGCCGCAGCGATCGCTGTCACAGCCCCGATCTATGTCCCCCCGGACACTCAGCCTAGCAGGCGGCGGGCGATCACCTGGGCCTGAATCTCTGCTGCACCTTCGAAGATATTCAGGATCCGCGCATCGCAGAGCACCCGAGAGATCTTGTACTCGGTCGCAAAACCATTGCCGCCATGGATCTGCAATCCATTGTCAGCCGCGGCCCAAGCAACACGGGCCCCCAGCAGCTTGGCCATGCCGGCCTCCAGATCGCAGCGGTGGCCGTTGTCCTTTTCCCAGGCCGAGAAATAGGTCAGCTGGCGGGCGATCATGATCTCGACCGCCATCATCGCCAGCTTGCCCGATACCCGGGGAAAGTGGATCAGGCTCTTTCCGAACTGCTTGCGCTCCTGCGCGTATTGCATGGCGATATCGAGTGCCGACTGTGCCACGCCGATGGCGCGGGCGGCGGTCTGGATGCGGGCCGATTCAAAGGTCTCCATCAGCTGTTTGAAGCCCTTGCCTTCTTCGCCGCCCAGCAGGTTTTCCTGCTTCACGAGAAAATTGTCGAAGCCCAGCTCGTATTCCTTCATGCCGCGGTAGCCCAGAACCTCGATCTCGCCGCCGGTCATGCCCTCGGTCGGGAAGGGGTTTTCATCGGTGCCGGGGGTCTTTTCCGCCAGGAACATCGACAGGCCGCGGTGGTCGGTGCTGGCGGGGTCGGTGCGTGCCAGCAGGGTCATCACATGGGTGCGGGCAGCGTGGGTGATCCAGGTCTTGTTGCCGGTGATCCGGTAATCGCCATTCTCGTCCTTCACCGCGCGGGTGCGCAATGAGCCCAGATCAGAGCCTGTATTCGGCTCGGTGAACACCGCTGTGGGCAGGATCTCGGCGCTGGCCAGCCGGGGCAGCCAGCTGGCCTTCTGCTCCTCGGTGCCGCCGCAGAGGATCAGCTCCGCCGCGATCTCCGACCGGGTGCCGAGGCTGCCAACACCGATGTATCCGCGCGACAGCTCCTCCGACACCACCACCATCGAGGCTTTGGACAGGCCGAAGCCGCCGTATTCCTCCGGGATGGTCAGGCCAAAGACGCCCATTTCGGCCAGTTCCTCGATCACCTCCATCGGGATCAACTCGTCCCGGAGGTGCCAGTCGTGGGCGTGGGGTTCGACCTTCTCCACCGCATAGCGCCGGAACTGGTCGCGGATCATCTCCAGCTCTTCCTCTAGGCCCGAGGCGCCGAACATGGTGGAGCCGGTCTGCTCCTCCATAAGTTCCACGAGGCGGCTGCGGGCGGCCTGGCTGTTGCCCTGCTCACACAGGGTCATCACGGCCGGAACCATCAGCGCGCGCTGGTCGTCCTGGCTCAGCCCCAGGTCCTGCAGGCGCACGATCTCGCCCTGGTTCATCTGGATGCCGCCATAGACCTGCCACAGGTACTCGCCAAAGCCGATCTGGTGGATCAGCTGCTCCATCTCGCCGAACTTGCCCTCGGCCTCCAGCTTTTCGGCCCATTTCTGCATCTGCCGCAGGCTGTAGACATAGGTCGCAAGCCAGGACAGCCCGTGGGCCGCAGTCTGGTTTGCCTCGATCAGGCGGCCCGAGACGCGGCCCTCCTCGCTGACCTGCGCGCGCACCGCGGCGCGGGCGGTCTCCAGAAGCTGGTCCAGCGGCTCCAGCGCCGCGGCCGTCAGTTGCAGCAGGCCGGGGATGAGTGTCGGTTTCATATGCAAGTCCTGTCCGTCGTGGGCCATGAATCAGATCCTTTTCCGCTCGCTTGGTGGTAAATCATTTTGCAGGTGCAGCGCAATAAAAATTCGCTGTGACGTTTGGTTTGGATGTAAAATTGCGCCATCATTTTGCCCGTGCAGCAGGCGCCGGATGTGGTACAGCGGGGGCATGAGCGCATTGTTTTCACTTCTTTCCCCGGCAGAGCTGGCAGCCGCGGCGGGCATCGCCCTGCTGGCGGGCACCATCAAGGGCATGGTGGGCTTTGCCATGCCGATGATTTTTGTCTCCGGACTCAGCATGTTCCTGCCGCCGGAGTTGGCGCTGGCCGGGTTGATTCTGCCGACGCTGGTGACCAATGGCATGCAGGCGCTGCGGCAAGGCGCGGGGGCGGCGCTGGCCTCGGTGCGCCGGTTCCGCGTGTTCCTGTTGGTCGGCCTGGTCTGCCTGATGTCGAGCGCGCAGCTGGTTCGTTTGCTGCCGCAGCAGGCGATGTTGCTGATCATTGGCTTCCCGGTCACCGTCTTTGCCGCAATGCAGCTGATGGGCTGGGTGCTGACCATTGCCAACCCCAGCCGCCGCAGTGAAGCAGTCGTGGGCGGCATTGCCGGGCTGATCGGCGGTGTTTCGGGCGTCTGGGGACCGCCGACGGTGGCCTATCTGACCGCGCTGGGCACCGAGAAGACAGAGCAGATCCGGGTGCAGGGCGTGATTTACGGTCTGGGCGCGGTGGCACTGCTGGGTGCGCATCTGGGCTCGGGGGTGATGCGGGCCGAAACGGCGCCGTTTTCGGTTGCGATGATCATTCCCGCCGTTGCCGGCATGTGGCTGGGCGGGCGGCTGCATGACCGCATCGATCAGGCGATGTTCCGGCGGGCGACGCTGGTTGTTCTGCTCATCGCGGGCGTGAACCTGCTACGCCGCGGGCTGATGATGTGAGCGGGCGGCGGACAGGAGCGGGCGCATGCTGACGCGTCTTACAGCCGCCCAGATGGCGACCGGCTCGATCCTTGTGGCGCTGGCGGTCGCGGTTCTGAAGGCCGCGGCCTGGGGTATGACCGGCTCCGTGGCGCTGCTGTCGGATGCGTTGGAGTCACTGGTCAACATCGGCGGCGCGGTGATGGCCTGGTTCGCGGTGCGCTATGCCCAGCGGCCGCCGGACGCGGGCCACCCCTACGGCCACCACAAGGCCGAATATGTCTCGGCTGTGGTCGAGGGCAGCATGATCGTGGTGGCGGCGCTGCTGATCGTAAACCAGGCGGTGGCGGCACTGGGACAGCCCGCCGCCGCCGACTGGAGCGCCGCCGGGCTGGCGGTGAACGCGCTGGCCATGGCCGTGAACCTGGTTTGGGCGCGGCTGCTGCTGCACCGTGGCAGGCAGCTGAAATCGCCGGCGCTGACCGCCGGCGGGCGGCACCTGATGAGCGACGTGTGGACCTCGGCCGGGGTGCTGGTTGGTCTCGGGCTGGCGCTGGCCAGCGGCTGGGGCATTCTCGATCCGCTGCTGGCGCTGCTGGTTGCCGTGAACATCCTGCGCGAGGGCTGGCTGGTGATCGCGGCCTCGGTCAGCGGGCTGATGGACACCGCCGCCCCGGCCGAGGAGCGCGCCCGCATCGAACAGATCATCCACAACAGCGGCAACGGCGCGCTGCAGGTGCACGGTCTGAAGACCCGGCGCGCAGGCCGCGCCCTGTTCATCGAGTTCCACATGGTGGTGGATGGCGCCATGCCGGTTCGGGCCGCGCATGACATCTGCGACCGGCTGGAGGCAGCATTGATCACCGCTTTGCCTGACGCGCAGGTGGTGATTCACGTGGAGCCGGAGCACAAGCTTGAAGCGGCAGGCATCCATCCACGCTGAAGCGTTTGCATTTCGCCGCCGCCTCTCGTTTAACCGCGGCAGGACTGGCAAAGGAGCAGGCATATGGCGATGGAGTGGAACAGGCTGCTGAACGCGGGGCGGCTGTGTCGGCCGGACTTCCCCGAGGTGCCGGGCCGCGAGGCCTATCTGCAGGATTACGACCGCATCCTGTTCTCGGAACCGTTCCGGCGGCTGGCGCAGAAGACGCAGGTGCATCCGCTCTACAGCCACGATCACGTGCATCACCGCATGATCCACAGCATGGAAACCTGCAGCGTCGGCCGCTCGCTGGGATCCGGCGTGGGACAGGCGCTGCTGGAAGCGGGGCGGATCACCCCGGATCAGGTCCTGCGCATCGCGGGCCACGTGCAGGCAGCTTGCCTGCTGCATGATATCGGCAACCCGCCGTTCGGCCACTCCGGCGAGGACAGCATCGGCGGCTGGTTCGCGGCGCAGTTCCGGGCAGGCACCGGTCTGGCGGCGAAGGTGCCCGCAGAACAGCAGGCGGAGTTCGCCCATTTCGAGGGCAACGCGCAGGGGCTGCGCATCGCCGGACGGCTGGAGATGGCGCGGCGCGAGGGCGGCATGCGGCTCAGCTATGCGACGCTGGGTGCTTTCCTGAAGTACCCCTGCACCCGGCCGCTGCGCGATGCGGTCTGCGCGGGCGGCCCGGCGCCCTATGCGGGGCTGAAGAAGTTCGGCGCGTTCAGCGCCGACAGCGCCCTGCTGGACGAGATCTGCGAGGCCACCGGCATGCTGCGCGAGCCGACTGGCTGGTACCGGCGGCACCCGCTGGCCTTCCTGGTCGAGGCGGCGGACGACATCTGTTACCGCATCATGGATATCGAGGATGCAGGCGCGGTGGGGGATCTGGACCGCGCTGACGTGGCGGCGGTGCTGGAGGACATCACCGGCAAGCGCAACCGCGAGGAAGACGCCGCGATGCCGCTGGGCGAGCGGGTTGCCCTGTTGCGGGCCCTGGCGATCGGGGCGGCCACCAGCACCGCGGTGCAGGCCTTCCTCGATAACTACGACGCCATCATGTGCGGCGATTTCGACGGCGACCTCATCGGTGCGTCGGTCAAGGCGGGTGCCTTCGCGGAGCTGCAGCGCCTGTCGGTGGAGCGCATCTTTGCCGCCCGGCGCAAGACAGAGCTGGAGGTGGCGGGCCGACAGGTGTTGCACCGGATCCTCGACCACTTCCACGCGCTCTATTGCGATCTGGCAGCCTGCGACTGGGATCAGGCGCAGTTCGCCCGGGCGCATCCGCATTGGGTGCAGCTGATCCGTGCCGTGGATCTGGACCTGCGCGGCGTCACCGATGCCAGCAGTGCGATGCATTCGCTGGCGGATTTCGTCTCGGGCATGACCGATCGCTACGCGGTGAAGGTGCGCGACATGATCAGCGGCGCGCTGTAGGCCGCTGCCGCAGCGCCAAAAACGAAAAGCCCCGGCACAGCGGCCGGGGCTTTCTTTTGTTCAGGTGCGAGCTGCGGCTCAGCCGATGGCGGCGGCTTTCACGTCGTCGTCAATATGCGGCAGGTACTGGCCGAAGTTGTCCGAGAACATCTGCACCAGCTTGGCCGCCTGACGGTCATAAGCCTCCTGGTCGTCCCAGGTGCGGCGCGGGTCCAGCAGCACTTCGGCCACGCCCGGTACGGTCACCGGAACGTCGAAGCCAAAGTTGGCATCCTTGCGGAATTCGGCCTCGGCCAGCGAGCCGTCCAGCGCCGCGGTCAGCAGGGCGCGGGTTGCCTTGATCGGCATCCGGCTGCCAACGCCATAGGCGCCGCCGGTCCAACCGGTGTTGACCAGCCAGCAGGTGGCACCGTGCTGGGCGATCTTTTCACGCAGCAGGTTGCCATAGACTTCCGGACGACGTGGCATGAACGGTGCGCCGAAGCAGGTCGAGAAGGTCGGCTCCGGCTCGGTCACGCCACGCTCGGTCCCGGCCACCTTGGAGGTGAAGCCCGACAGGAAGTGGTACATCGCCTGCGCCGGGGTCAGCCGCGCGATCGGAGGCAGCACGCCGAAGGCATCGCAGGTCAGCATGATGATGTTCTTGGGGTGACCACCGCGGGCGCTCTCGGATGCATTGGAGATGTAATGCAGCGGGTAGGCGCAACGCATGTTGGCGGTCAGGCTGTCGTCGTTGAAATCCAGCTCTTTGGTTTCCTCGTCGAACACCATGTTCTCGATCACGGTGCCGAACTTGGAGGTGGTGGCGTAGATTTCCGGCTCAGCCTCGGCATTCAGGTTGATGGTCTTGGCATAGCAGCCACCTTCAAAGTTGAAGGTGCCGTTGTCGGCCCAGCCATGCTCGTCGTCGCCGATCAGCACGCGGTCCGGGTCGGCGGAGAGGGTGGTCTTGCCGGTGCCGGACAGGCCGAAGAAGACGGCGGTGTCGACCGGGTTGCCCTTGGCGTGGTTGGCGGAGCAGTGCATCGGCATGATGCCCTTTTCCGGCAGCAGGTAGTTCAGCAGGGTGAACACCGACTTCTTGTTCTCGCCCGCGTATTCGGTGCCGCCGATCAGGATCACCTTCTTGTCGAAGTTCAGCGCGATGACGGTCTCGGAGCGGCAGTCGTGCTTCTTGGGGTCGGCCTGGAAGGACGGGCAGTTGATGATAGTGAAATCTGCGATGAATTCATCCAGGTCCTCGCGCTCGGGACGGCGCAGCAGGTGACGGATGAACAGGTTGTGCCAGGCCAGCTCGGTGACCATGCGGACGTTGATGGCATGGGCGGGATCGGCGCCGCCGACGAGATCCTGGACGAAGTAGTCACGGCCTTTCATGTGCTCCAGCATGTCTGCATAGAGCGCATCGAAGCCTTCCGGGCTCATCGCGGCGTTGTTGTCCCACCAGATGGTGTCGCGGACGCTGTCGGTCTTCACCACATGCTTGTCCTTGGGCGAGCGACCGGTGAACTTGCCGGTGGTCACCAGGAAGGCGCCGCCATTGCCCAGCGTGCCTTCGCCGCGCTTCAGCGCAGCTTCGATCAGGGCCGGCTCCATGAAGTTGTAATAGACATTGCCCAGACCCTCGATGCCCTGATCTTCGAGGCGAAATTGCGGGTTAACCCGTCCAGATGTCATGCGTTTTTCTCCTGTGGCGGCGCAGGTTTCACGCGATCAGCGCGGCTGCGCCCTGGGGCAATAGAAAACGGCGAGGATGCCGGTGGCGCGGTCTTAACATGGGCTTTCGGGTGCTGAACAGGGTGGCTTCCGGTAGTTAGCGCCACCAAGTTGATGTTTAGCGCAACCATCCCACGCGGCAGGCAAAGTCGCTCTCCGGTTCAGCAGATACTAAGGTATTTTTGCCCCAATTGTGTCCAAACATGGGCCTGATTCGTCGAATTGGATTGATTCGCCGCCTGAGAACGGCGATGAAAGTGCTAAAAACTGAACAGTACAGAGCAGATTAGGGGCAATTCAGATGTCAAAGATTGCTTTGGTTGACGATGACAGGAACATCCTGACATCGGTTTCCATGACGCTTGAGGCCGAGGGCTTTGAGGTCGAAACCTACAACGATGGTCAGGCGGCGCTGGACGCTTTCAACAAGAAGCTGCCCGACATGGCTGTCCTGGACATCAAGATGCCGCGCATGGACGGCATGGACCTGTTGCAGCGCCTGCGCCAGAAGACCCAGATGCCGGTGATCTTCCTGACCTCCAAGGATGATGAGATCGACGAGGTGCTGGGCCTGCGGATGGGCGCGGACGACTATGTGAAAAAGCCGTTTTCTCAACGGCTTCTGGTGGAACGGATCCGTGCCTTGCTGCGTCGCCAGGAAGCGCTTGGCAATGATGAGGCAGGCACCGCCAGCCCCGAAGCCAAGGTCATGGAACGCGGCAACCTGCGGATGGATCCGCTGCGGCATGCCGTCAGCTGGAAGGGCAAGGACGTGTCGCTGACCGTTACCGAGTTCCTGCTGCTGCAAGCGCTGGCCCAGCGTCCTGGCTTCGTAAAAAGTCGCGACCAGTTGATGGATGTGGCGTATGATGACCAAGTCTATGTCGATGATCGCACCATCGACAGCCACATCAAGCGGCTGCGCAAGAAGATGCGCAGCGCTGATCCGGACTTCGCGGCAATCGAGACCCTTTATGGAATCGGTTACCGTTACAACGAAGAATAGGGCGCAGGGTGGCGCGGGACCGATACGCCCGCAGAACGATTGAGCGGGGCAATCTGCCCCGACCGAAGGAGAGGCGCGCATGCGCGATACCAGTTTGACCAACCGCCAGCAGGACGGCGACGTCGTGCTCGGCGACGACTGGGTCAGCCCGGAACAGACCGTGACGCAGGAGATGCAGGTCAAGCGCGCGCGGCGCGGGTTGCTGTCGCTGAAGGGCTCGCCGCTGACCCGCAAGATCATCACGTTCAACCTGATCGCGTTGATCATCCTCGTTTCCGGTATCCTGTACCTGAATTCCTCGCGCCAGAGCCTGGTTCTGCAGCGCGCCGGTACACTGGTCTCCGAAGCGATGCTGGTGGCGGATGTGTTCGAGGCCGAATTGCCTGCCGCCGGGGCCGTCAGCCTCGCGGCGGGGGATGGCATTCAGGTGGAAAATACGCTGGCTCAGCTCAGCCTGCGTGGTGGCGTCGAGGCTTTCGTCTTTGATACCACCGGCAATCTGATCTCGACGGTCAAGGGCGTGGATCGCAGCGATGCGCTGAACGTCCTGAATGACAGTGGCCCGCGGCGGACTTTCATCAGCGATGCACTGGCCGCGATCTGGTCCTTTGCGGACGGCGACCCGGGGGCCGTGCCCGATGCCTCGGCCCCGGCGTTGGAAACCCGGCTCAGCGGTTTGGTGGACCGGGCGCTCAGCGGGGGCACCGGGGTGGAGACCGTGGCGGATACCACCGGGGCGAGGATCATTTCGGCAGCGACACCGATCATTCACAACGGGGTTCCGGTTGGCGTGATCGCGCTCACCTCTCCGACCGGCGAAGTCGACGCCCTGGTGCGGACCGAGCAGGAGCGGGTGCTGCAAATGTTTATCGTTGCCCTGCTGGTCTCTGTCGGGCTCAGCCTGGTTCTGGCTTCGACCATCGCCAACCCCTTGGCAGATCTGGCCGAAGCGGCAGAGATCGGCCGCGACCGTGGCAGCAAGCAATCCAATCCGGGCCGCATCCGCATTCCGGACCTGTCCGGTCGCCCGGATGAAATCGGTCGCCTCAGCCGCGCGCTGCGCGGCATGGTCAAGGCGCTCTACACCCGCATCGACAGCAATGAACAATTCGCCGCCGACGTCGCGCATGAGATCAAGAACCCGCTGGCCAGCCTGCAATCGGCGGTCGGCACGCTGCGCATGGTCAAACGCGAGGATCAGCGCCAGAAGCTGATGGACGTGATCGAACATGACGTCCGACGGCTTGACCGGTTGGTCAGCGATATCTCCAACGCTTCCCGGCTGGATGCCGAGCTTGTCAAAGAAGAAGAAGAGGAATTCGACCTGCTGACCATGCTCGGCAACTTGAACCAGTATCTGGGTGAGGATGCGCGCGCCAAGGGCATCGACTACATCACCGATCTGCCTGCACAGCCGATTCTCCTCCAGGGTCTGGAAGCCCGGCTGGCACAGGTTTTCGTCAACCTGATCACCAACGCGATCTCCTTCTGCGAAGAAGGCGATGCCATCCGCGTCTGGGCGCGCCGTCGCGCCAATCGGGTCCTGGTGGTGGTCGAGGACACCGGCCCCGGCATCCCGGATCAGGCGCTCTCCAAGATTTTCAAACGTTTCTACTCACAGCGACCGGTGGAGCATTTCGGCAACAATTCCGGCCTTGGCCTGGCGATTTCCAAGCAGATCGTCGAGGCGCATGGTGGGGTGATCTGGGCCGAGAACATTCGTCCCACCGAGGCCGATGTGACCTCGGAACCGCTGGGTGCGCGGTTTGTGGTTGGCCTGCCG
This sequence comes from Leisingera sp. S2M4, assembly GCF_055398055.1. Taxonomy (NCBI): domain Bacteria; kingdom Pseudomonadati; phylum Pseudomonadota; class Alphaproteobacteria; order Rhodobacterales; family Roseobacteraceae; genus Leisingera; species Leisingera sp. S2M4. Next base: position 1,200,865 of record NZ_AP040861.1, on the reverse strand, counting down.
GTGTAAGCCATGTCTGAACCCGAAAGCCTCATCCTGCATGCCTCCTGCGTCGCGCTGGAGGGGCAGGGGCTTTTGATCACCGGTGCATCCGGGCGGGGCAAGTCAGCGCTGGCGTTGCAGTTGATGGCCTACGGTGCACAGTTGGTGGCGGATGACCGGGTGCTGGTCCAGGTATTGGATGGCCAGGTGATCGCCCGTGCTCCGGACCCGATCCGCGGCCTGATCGAGGCGCGCTGCATGGGGTTGCTGAAGGCGCAGATCCGCAGCCCGGTGCCGGTGGTGGCGATGGTCGACCTGGAACAGTTGGAAACCGAAAGGCTGCCGCGACGGCAAACCACTCGCCTTCTGGGCAAGACGCTGCCTCTTGTGAAGCGGGTCGACGCTCCCCATTTTGCACCTGCGCTGATGCAGTTTCTCAGATGCGGAGCTTTGGATCCCGATGCCTGATACCGATCACAAAGCGGTGCCCGCGGTGCTGGTGACCGGCCCTTCCGGGGCCGGACGCACCACTGCGATCAACGTGCTTGAGGATCTTGGCTTCGAGGCCATCGACAACCTGCCGCTCCGCCTCCTGCCCGGTCTGTTCGACGCGGCCGCCGTGCCGCGGCCGATGGCCCTGGGGCTGGACAGTCGCAATCGCGATTTCTCGCCCCCGGCCTTGCTGGATGTGATCGAGATGCTGGCGGGCCGCAGCGAGATCGAGCTGACGGTGCTGTACCTGGATGCGCAGCCTGACGTTCTGTTGCAGCGCTATTCGGAAACCCGCCGCCGCCACCCGCTGGCACCTGCCGAATCACCCGCTGAAGGCGTTCGGCGGGAGTTGGACCTGATGGTGCCGATTCGGGACCGGGCCGATATCCTGCTCGATACCTCGGCCATGAATGTTCACCAGCTGAAGGCCGAGATCGAGCGCTGGTTCGCGCCCGAAGGCCGCGCGCTTGCCCTCTCGGTACAGAGTTTCTCCTACAAACGCGGCATGCCCCATGGCATCGACATGGTGTTTGACTGCCGCTTTCTGACCAACCCCTATTGGCAGCCGGATTTGCGCCGGTTGAACGGCACCGATGCTGCCGTGCAGGACTATGTGCGGGCGGACACCCGGTTTGCCCCGTTCTTCGACCGGGTGCTGGATCTGACCCGCATGCTGCTCCCGGCTTATCGCGAGGAGGGAAAGTCCCACCTCTCAATCGCCTTTGGGTGTACTGGCGGGCAGCACAGATCTGTTACGTTGGCGGAATCGCTGGCGAAGGCTCTTGCAGAAGACGGCTTGCAGGTGTCAATTAGGCACCGCGAGCTGCAAGGCCAGCATAGAAGTGAGAGGCCGGGTTGATCGGAATCGTGATCGTAGCACATGGCGGATTGGCAAGAGAGTATCTTGCTGCGGTGGAACACGTCGTGGGTCCGCAACCAAGTTTGCTTGCTGTTGCCATCGGTCCGGATGATGACCGGGGTGGCAAGCAGGGGGAAATCTGCGCCGCCGCGAATGAGGTGGACAATGGCGATGGCGTGGTGGTGGTGACTGACCTGTTCGGCGGCTCGCCGTCGAACCTGAGTCTCAAGGCCTGTGCCCCTGCGAACCGTCGCATTCTCTACGGCGCCAACCTGCCGATGCTGATCAAATTGGCAAAGTCCCGCCACCTTCCGGTTGCCGATGCGGTTCGCCAGGCCATGGAAGCCGGGCGCAAGTATATAAACGCGCAAAACGTTAACCCCGACGGAGAGCAGGCACATTAAATGGCTCTGAAGACGCTGAAAATCATCAACGAAAAAGGGCTGCACGCCCGCGCTTCGGCCAAACTGGTAGAGGTTGTCGAAGGCTTCGATGCCACTGCCGAGGTCATCAAGGACGGTATGTCCGCCTCTGGCGACAGCATCATGGGGCTTTTGATGTTGGCAGCCTCGAAAGGAACGACTATTGACGTCGAAACTTCGGGGCCCGATGCTGACGCGCTGGCACATGCGCTTGAGGCGTTGGTTGCCGACAAGTTCGGTGAGGGCTACTAGGCCAGCCTCGGCAGCGGAACGGGAACAGGCACTTTGGCGGATACCGCACACGACAGGAACACCGGCGTCGCGCCGGAAGCATCGGGGCAAACGGGCGAGGTCTACGACCGTCGCACCCTGACCTATGCCAATTCCTTCGACGATCGCTGGACCGCACTGGCGATCAAGACCATTGAATGGATGACCGGCAAGCTGTCGATCTTGCGCATGGTCAACAAGTTCGAGAAGCGGAACGCCGAATACCGCGGCCAGAAGTTCTGGCGTGGTGCGCTCGACGTCATGGGGATCGAACTGCAGACCCCGCAGGAGCAGATCGACAACATCCCAAAAGACGGGCCGGTGGTGATCGTGGCCAACCATCCGCATGGCATGGTGGATGGCATGATCTTTGCCGACCTGATCGGCCGTCGGCGTCTTGATTACCGCATTCTCACCCGGTCGGTGCTGACCGGACTGGACGAGGCGGCGACCTCCTTCATGATCCCGGTTCCCTTCCCGCATGATCCCGAAGCACAGCGCAAGATGGTAGAGATGCGCGCCAAGACGATGGCCTTCCTCAAGGAAGGCGGCGCCGTGGCGCTGTTCCCGTCGGGTGTGGTGATGTCCTCGGACAGCTGGTTCGGAGAGCCGGTGGAGCGGGAATGGAACGTCTTTACCGCGCAGCTGATCCGCCGCTCGGGCGCTCGGGTGGTGCCGATCTACTTCCCCGGCCACAACTCGCGCTGGTACCAGATCGCTTGCCAGATCTCCCCGATCCTGCGCCAGGGGCTTCTGCTGCATGAAATCGTGCGCTCCTGCAACAAGCCGCAGGCGCCAATCGTCGGCAAGCCGCTGACGGATGAGCAGATGGAACGCCTGCACAGCGATCCGCGGGGCTTCATGGCCTGGCTGCGTGAGCACACGCTCAACCTTGGCAAGCAGGGCTGACCCGCAATTCAAAGCGGCTGCTGGTCGTGACCGGCGCGCCTATCCAGAATTACGCTTGGGCGCGTTGGCCGTGAGGCAAGAGGGGGATGCCCCCCTCCTGTCGGAATGGATCAGCGCGTCGGCACCGGAGTTTCCCCGCGGTAGTCATAGAAGCCGCGCTTGGTCTTGCGGCCCAGCCAGCCGGCCTCGACGTATTTGGTCAGCAGCGGGCAGGGGCGGTACTTGGTGTCCGCCAGGCCGTCGTGCAGCACGTTCATGATCGCAAGGCAGGTGTCGAGCCCGATGAAATCGGCCAGCTCCAGCGGGCCCATCGGATGGTTGGCACCCAGCTTCATCGATTCGTCGATCGATTTGACCGAGCCCACACCCTCGTACAGCGTATAGACCGCCTCGTTGATCATCGGCATCAGGATCCGGTTGACGATGAAGGCAGGGAAGTCCTCGGCGCTGGCCGACGTCTTGCCCAGCCGCGCCACGACCTCCTGGCAGGCGGCAAAGGTTTCTTCATCTGTGGCGATGCCGCGGATCAGCTCCACCAGCTGCATCACCGGGACCGGGTTCATGAAGTGGAACCCCATGAAGCGTTCGGGTCTGTCGGTGCGGCTGGCCAGACGGGTGATCGAAATCGACGAGGTGTTCGAGGTGAGGATCGTATGCGGTTGCAGATGCGGCAGCAGATCCTCGAAGATCGCCTGCTTTACGGTCTCGCGTTCGGTGGCGGCTTCGATCACCAGATCCGTGGCGCCGACATCCGCCAGCGCCAGCGACGGGGTGATACGGGCCAACGCGGCGGTCATCTCCTCTTCGGCGATCTTCCCCTTGCTGACCTGACGGGCCATGTTCTTGTGAATGACGCTCAAGGCGCTGTCCAGCGCCTGCTGGCTCACGTCGTTGAGCACAACATCATAACCGGCCAGCGCCATGACATGGGCGATGCCGTTGCCCATCTGACCGGCACCGATCACGCCAACTTTCTGAATTTCCATGCCTCGGGCTCCTGAAATATCTGCGGCAACCATACGTGTCGCGCGCGGTTGGGTACAAGCCCGGGCGCGATGGATTTGAAGCAAATTTGCAGTTTAGGGAAATTGCAACTGTTCCCCGCCAAGGTGAGTCTCGGGTGAAAAATTGGTGGTGAAATGAGCTATGAACTCAAAAGCGCGGGGGCGCTTTCGGGGGAACCGTGCAGATATGGACAATCACGGCTGTTGGTTCGGGGACCTGAAAGGACCCTGGATGCACCGTATGTTGCCATTCTCGGTGGAACCGAAGTCTACGGCAGATTCGTTGAATTTCCGTTTGTCGATTCGCTGCAAACGCAACTTGGTGTCGATTGCATCAACCTTGGCAGCGTGAACGCCGGATTGGACAGTTTCGTTCAGGACAAGACCCTGATCGCAATCGCGCAGGAGGCAGATCTCTGCGTGTTGCAGATGCTGAGCGCACAGAACATATCCAATCCCTATTACCGGGTGCATCCGCGCCGCAACGATCGCTTCCTGCAGGCGCAACCTGCCTTGAAGACGCTATATCCCGAGGTGGATTTCACCGAATTCCATTTCAACAAGCATCTGCTGTGCACCTTGCAGGAGGTCTGCGCGCAACGGTTTGCGCAGGTGCGGGACCAGCTGCAACGCAGCTGGGTCGAGCGCATGTCGGACCTGATCGCGAAGGTGGGGGAGCACGTCGTGCTCTTGTGGCTGCGTTACGAACTGGATGGCGGGACCGGCTTTCGCAACGAACCGGTGCTGGTCGACCAGTCGATGGTGGATGCGCTGCGGACCAAGGTGCGCGCGGTCCTCGAATTTCACACGGCCTCCGCGGCTGCGGCGCGGGACATCGCCGGGATGACGTTTGGGCAGCTGGAACTGCCGACTGCGCGCCATATGATCGGCCCGAAAGAGCATCTGCGGATTGCAGAGGCGCTGGCGGGCAAGCTGGCCCCGATGGTGAGCCGCCGCTAGTTTTCACTGTATATTCCGCACGAAAAAGGCCCGCCATTCGGCGGGCCTTTTCTTTGATCATAGGACTGGGCCTTAGCCCAGTTTCTCGGTCAGCTCGGGCACCGCCTGGAACAGGTCGGCCACCAGGCCGAAGTCGGCAACCTGGAAGATCGGTGCTTCTTCGTCCTTGTTGATCGCCACGATGATCTTGGAGTCCTTCATGCCGGCCAGGTGCTGGATCGCGCCGGAGATGCCGACGGCGATGTACAGATCCGGCGCGACGACCTTGCCGGTCTGACCCACCTGCCAGTCGTTCGGGGCATAGCCCGAGTCGACGGCGGCGCGGGAGGCACCAACAGCGGCGCCCAGCTTGTCGGCCAGGGCTTCGATCAGTTTGAAGTCTTCCTCGGAGCCGACGCCACGGCCACCGGAAACAACCACACCGGCCGAAGTCAGCTCGGGACGGTCGCTCTCGGCAACCTTGTCCTCGACCCATTCGGACAGGCCGGGGTTTTCCGCGGCCGAAATGGTCTCAACCGATGCCGAACCGCCGTCACCCGCGGCGTCGAAGGACGCGGTGCGGAAGGAGACGACTTTCTTGGCGTCGTTGGACTTCACGGTCTGGATCGCGTTGCCGGCATAGATCGGGCGCTCGAAGGTGTTGCCGTCGACAACGCCGGAGACGTCCGAGATCACCATCACGTCCAGCAGCGCAGCCACGCGGGGCAGCACGTTCTTGGCGTCGGTGGTGGCCGGAGCAACGATGTGCTCGAAGTCGGAGGCGAGGCTGGCGATCAGCGCCGCGGTCGGTTCTGCCAGGCGGTGGCCCAGCGAAGCGTCTTCGGCGACCAGCACCTTGGACACGCCTGCGATCTTGGCAGCTTCTTCGCCGGCGGCCGCCGCGGAGGCGCCGGCGGCCAGAACGGTCACGTCACCCAGTTTCGCAGCCGCGGTCACGGCCTTTGCGGTTGCGTCCAGCGCCAGCGCGCCGTCGGTCACTTCAGCAAGGAGAAGAACAGCCATTACACAGCCCCCGCTTCTTTGAGTTTCTCAACCAGCTCGTCGACCGAACCCACCTTGATGCCGGCGGCACGGGCTGCGGGCTCTTTGGTCTCGATGATTTCCAGGCGCGGCGTTACGTCGACGCCGTAGTCGGCGGCGGTTTTCTCGTCCAGCGGCTTTTTCTTCGCCTTCATGATGTTCGGCAGCGAGGCGTAGCGCGGCTCGTTCAGGCGCAGGTCCACGGTGACGATGGTCGGCATCTTGACCGAGATCGTCTGCAGGCCGCCGTCGACTTCGCGGGTGATCTTGGCGCTGTCGCCTTCGATGTCCAGCTCCGAGGCGAAGGTGCCCTGGGACCAGCCCAGCAGCGCCGACAGCATCTGGCCGGTGGCGTTCATGTCGTTGTCGATCGCCTGCTTGCCGCAGAGCACGATGCCGGGCTGCTCTTCCTCGACCACTTTGGCGAGAATCTTGGCAACTGCCAGCGGTTCGATGTCGGTGTGCACGTCGTCAGCGGCAACCACCAGGATGGCGCGGTCGGCACCCATTGCCAGCGCGGTACGCAGGGTCTCTTGGGCCTGCTTGACGCCGATCGACACCGCGACCACTTCATCGGCCTTGCCGGCCTCTTTCAGGCGGATCGCCTCTTCGACGGCAATCTCGTCGAAGGGGTTCATCGACATTTTCACGTTGGCGAGATCGACACCGCTGCCGTCCGCTTTGACGCGGACCTTCACGTTGTAGTCAATCACGCGTTTGACAGGCACGAGTACCTTCATCTTGCGTTCTCTCCTTAACAAACGGCAAGCCGCCTCAGGGCGACTCCCCTCCATGCTCTCGCTGTGTTGATACCGGCTGGTGTGGCGCGGCAACAGGGCAAAATCGTCACGTTAGCGCACGGCGACGTCGCGTTTGCTGATTTGAAGCAGCAATTTTGCAAGAATGTTTCCGCTGGGAAATTTGCGCCCTGATGGGCGGAGGAGGGCTAGAAAACCTGTCGCAAACAGGAAGGGAACCGCCAAACTACGTCATTTTGACGCAGTTTGGCCTGCCTCGGGAGCCATCGGGAAAAACGGAGCGATGGGGATCAGCGGTTGGCGCCGGGGACCCACAGAACGTCAGCCTTGCCGCCATCATTTGCGACACGTGCGGCGACGAAGAACCAGTCGGACAGGCGGTTGAGGTATTTCACGGCCGCCGGGTTCACCGCCTCGGACGCGGCGAGGTCGGTCGCCAGTCGCTCGGCGCGGCGTGCCACCGTGCGGCAGACGTGCAGCTGGGCGGCCAGCCGGGTGCCGCCGGGCAGGATGAAGCTGCGCAGCGCTTCCAGATCCTTGTTCATTTCGTCGATCTCGGCTTCCAGCCGTTCGACCTGCGCCGTGGCGATGCGCAGCGGCGGGTAGTCGGCCTCGGCGTCCTTGTCCATCTCCGGGCGACACAGGTCCGCGCCGAGGTCAAACAGGTCGTTCTGGATCCGGGACAGGGCCAGGTCGATCTCGCCCTCGGCCTCCAGGCGCGCGACGCCGACAAAGGCATTCAACTCATCCGCGGTGCCGTAGGCATTCACCCGCACCGCATGTTTGGCAACACGCTCGCCATTGCCGAGCGCGGTATCGCCCTTGTCGCCGGTGCGCGTGTAGATCTTGTTCAGGACCACCATGGCTGATCACCCTCCTTGCGTGCGCAGATAGACATAGGCCAGCAGCAACACTACGGCGATAAACTGGAACATGATGCGCAGGCGCATCATCTTGTTGGCGTTCTTGCGGTTGAAATCACCGCCCTTGCCAAAGCCGCCGATGCCGATCACCAGCGCCACAACCACTGCAGCCACGGCTGCCAGTCCCAGATAATACAGCGGATCGCTCATCCTGTCCCCCAAAACCACATCACGTTTGCCTGTCCCATCTATCTGCTGTCCGTGGCGATGGCGACCGCGAAATCGTTATCCCAGCCGCAGCAGGATGCGGTCAATTGCCCTAGTGCTGAGAACCCGGCGCAACAGGCCCGCCACATGAGTTGGTGTCGTGACGTAGTAGCGCGGCCGCGGGCGGCGTGCTTCACAGGCATGCGCGAGCTTTGCGGTAACGGCCGAGGCCGGCAGTTCAAACCGGTCGGGGCCATTGCTGTGATACAGCCGTTTCAGCAGGCGCTGTTCGTACCGCTCCCGCAAGGGCGAGGCCTGCCAGTTGATGAACCGCTCGAAATGCGGAATCGATTTCTCTCGAATTTTCGACGTTACCGGGCCGGGTTCGATCAGAACAATGTGAATCCCGCTGCCTTGCAGTTCCACGCGCAGCGTATCGGTCAAGCCTTCCAGCGCGTATTTGGTGGCGACATAGGCACCACGCCACGGCATGGTGACAAAGCCGAGGATCGATGAATTCTGCACGATCCGCCCATGGCCCTGCGCACGCATCACCGGGATCACTTTGCGCGTCAGCTCGTGCCAGCCAAAGAAATTGGTTTCAAAAATGGCGCGCAATGCATTCGTCGGCAGGTCCTCCACCGCGCCGGGCAATCCATGTGCGCCGTTGTTGAACAGGGCATCCAGGGTACCGCCCGTGGCGTCGAGCACCTGCGCCAGCCCGGCATCGATACTGGCAGGATCTGTGTAATCGATGCGGGGGCTTTCGAAGCCTTCGGCGCGCAGACGATCGCAATCACGCTGTTGGCGGCAGGATGCGAAGACCCGCCAGCCGCGGGCACGCATGCCTCTGGCGGCGTCCAGGCCGATTCCCGAGGAGCATCCGGTGATCAGGATGGTACGTTTCATGTGCGCGCCCTTTTGCCCGGCTTCCCGCCGGGATCGGCGCGGAATACCTCGGGGCTGTTATGGGCGTTTCCGGCTCACCAGGGAAGCGGCAATCCAACCAACCCGACCCTGTTCCGGGGCGCGAAGATGCAGCCAGCCAGTGCCACTGTCCTCGATCACGATCACTTCGTCGCCGCCCATGAGGCGGGTGATGACCGGGTAGCGCGTGCCCGGCCCTTGGCGCATGTTCACGCGAGAGGCGCGGATGGTCCGCCGGTCGACGCGTTCCTCGATCTGCTGTTCCTCGGGCTGGGTTTCGGCGACGGCTGGTGTCGCTGCCGGTGTGGCGCTGATCGCCGCGAGACCGCCATCCAGCGAAGCCAGCTGCAAGGTGCCACCCTGCGATGCCTGGGAGAACGCGGTGTCGGTGGACGCCAGCAGGCCGGAGGCATTGGCCAGATGTTCGGCTGCGACCTTGGCGCGCCGGTTCGGGTCAGCCGCCGGGCGTTGCGGGCGCGGGCCCTCCGCGCGGCGGGTCAGCACCGGACGGGTGTCGAGGCTGGCCAGGGTGATTCTTTCCGGGGAGGGTTTGTTGGGCTGATCCGCCTGTTTGGTCTCGGCGACGGGTTTCGGGCGCTCCGGGGGCTTGAAATCGGCACCGCCGCTCAGCTCGTAGAACCCCCAACCGAGAAAGGCAAAAGACAACACAACGAAACGTGACATGAATCCGGTCCCCCCAGACCAACTTGTTAAGCAGCCAAGGCTTTCTGCGTGCAGATGGCCGCTGTCCTGGTTGCATGTGTTTGGAAGTTGAACGCCGGACGCGGCTGCTTGGTTCCGTACTATCTAGTGCGGGGCGGGCGTCTGGAAACAGGGGAGTGTCCGACGTCTTCTCCCCCTTCGTGCAGCCGGGGGCAGGATCGCGCCGGTTTTTCGCAAGGCCGTGCTTTACCAAACCGGGTCACGCAAGTATCACCGAACCATGACCGACTTGGTAGAAGATCCCGACATGCCCGACGCCCCCGAACAGGGTGAAATCCTGGAACCGCTGCGCCGCGCCATTGGCGAGCGCTACCTGACCTATGCGCTCAGCACCATCATGCACCGGGCGCTGCCTGATGCCCGCGACGGGTTGAAGCCCGTGCACCGGCGCATCCTCTATGCGATGAACCGCCTGCGGCTCAGCTCCACGGGCGGCTTTCTGAAATCGGCCAAGATTTCCGGCGATACCATGGGCGATTTCCACCCCCATGGCGACGCCGCGATCTATGACGCGATGGCGCGTCTGGCGCAGGACTTCAACGTCCGCTACCCGCTGGTCGACGGCCAGGGCAACTTTGGCAACATCGACGGCGACAACCCGGCCGCCTCGCGCTACACCGAAGCGCGGATGACCTTTGTCGCCGAGGCGATGCTGGAGGGGCTGAACGAGGACGCGGTTGATTTCCGCGACAACTACGATGGCCGCCTGACCGAACCGGCGGTATTGCCTGCAACCTTCCCGAACATCCTGGCCAACGGTGCGGCCGGCATCGCGGTGGGCATGGCGACCAACATCCCGCCGCACAACATCGCCGAGCTGATCGACGCCTGCATCCATCTGATCAAGACACCGGATGCCCGTGATGACACGCTGTTGAACTACGTGCCTGGTCCCGACTTCCCGACCGGCGGCGTGATTGTCGAGCCCAAGGAAAACATCGCCAAGGCGTACCGGACCGGGCGGGGGTCCTTCCGCCTGCGCTGCACCCATGAGGTCGAGGACCTGGGCCGCGGCCAGTGGCAGATCGTCGTCACCGAGATCCCCTATCAGGTTCAGAAGTCCAAGCTGATCGAGAAGATCGCCGAGCTGATCCAGACCAAGAAGGTTCCGATTCTCGCCGATGTCCGCGACGAATCGGCGGACGACATCCGCATCATCCTGGAGCCCAAGTCCAAGAACGTGGACCCCGAGGTTCTGATGAACATGATGTTCCGCAACTCGGACCTCGAGATCCGCTTCAGTCTCAACATGAACGTGCTGATCGACGGCGTGACGCCCAAGGTCTGCTCGATGAAAGAGGTGCTTCGGGCCTTCCTCGACCATCGCCGCGACGTGCTGCAGCGCCGCTCGCGCCACCGGATGGAAAAGATCGACCACCGGCTGGAGGTGCTCGAAGGCTTCATCATCGCCTTCCTCAACCTCGACCGGGTGATCGACATCATCCGCTATGACGAGGACCCGAAGGCCGCCCTGATCCGGGAGGACTGGAGCAAGGACCACCCCCGCGCCCTTACCGAGGCCGAATACATCACCCCGGCCCCCGGCGTCGGCGAACTGACCGAGGTGCAGGCCGAGGCGATTCTCAACATGCGCCTGCGCAGCTTGCGCAAGCTCGAGGAAATCGAACTGGTCCGGGAGCGCGACGCTTTGCGCGCGGAGCGCAACGAGCTGGTGGAGCTGCTTGGCTCGGAAGCCTTGCAATGGTCCCGCATCACCGAGCAGCTGAAGGAGACGAAGAAGCAGTTCGGCAAGGATTACGAAGGCGGCGCGCGGCGCACGCGCTTCGCCGAGGCCGGGGAGGTCGAGGAAGTCCCGCTGGAGGCGATGATCGACCGCGAGCCGATCACGGTGGTCTGCAGCCAGATGGGCTGGATCCGGGCAATGACCGGCCATATCGACCTGAAGCGCGACCTGAAGTTCAAGGATGGCGACGGCCCCCGCTTCATCTTCCATGCCGAAACCACCGACCGGTTGCTGGTATTCGGGTCCAACGGGCGTTTCTATACGCTGTCTGCCGCCAATCTACCGGGCGGGCGTGGCATGGGGGAACCGCTGCGGCTGATGGTCGATCTGCCCAACGAGGTGGAGATCGTCGATCTGTTCATCCACAACCCCGAGGGCAAGCTGCTGGTCGCGTCGGATGCGGGCAACGGGTTCATCTGCGCCGAAAAGGACATCGTGGCCCAGACCCGCAGCGGCAAGCAGGTCCTGAACGTCAAGGACGACGAGCGAGCCAAGATCTGCATCCCCGTGGAAGGCGATCACGTGGCGATCGTGTCGGAAAACGGCAAGTTCCTGGTGTTCTCGGTCGAGGAAATGCCGGAGCTGACCCGTGGCAAGGGGGTCCGGTTGCAGAAGTACAACATGGCCCGCGGCAAGCAGGGGGCGCTGGAACTGGATGGCGGTCTCAGCGACGTGACCACGTTCAACTGGGATGAAGGTCTGAAATGGGAAATGGGCGGCGGCAAGACCCGCCATGAAGCCGACCTGACCCAATGGCTGGGCAAGCGCGCCGGTGTCGGCAAGCGCCCGCCGCATGGCTTCCCGCGCAGCTACAAGTTCAAATGAGCGGGCGCGGATAGTCCCTGTTTCACGACCTGAAGATTGGAAGAATTGACATGACCCGGATAATCGCCCTCTTCGCCGCACTAAGCCTGCTGGTCGCCTGTGGTGAGACCCGCCTCGACGAGGCGCCAGAAGATCTGGGCGCCTTCCAGGCGCGCATCGTACATGTCTATACCGAGAAGGCGCTGCAATGGCCGATGTCCCGCAGCGCCGATCACAGCGAGTGGACCGATCCGATCAAGTCGGCTCTTGAAACCCGGCTGCGGCGCTACGAAGGCGGTCAGCAGTATGATGTCGCGGTGACGCTCGAAGGTTTCATGCTTGCGCCGGCAGGGGTGCCGGTGTTGTTCTCGCCAAAGAGCGTCGTGGTCGTGAACGTCTTTGTCTACGACGTGGAGCAGGAGAGGTTCCTCGCCAAGAAGCACCAGATGGAGATCTTCGAAAGCACCACCGGCGAAAGCGCGCTGGTCGGCTCCGGGCATGCCCGCAGCAAGCAGGAGCAGATCCAGGGTCTGGCCGTCAATATCGCCGACAAGGTCGAGGAATGGATGGCGGAGCAGCACCGGGAACAGGGCTGGTTTGCACCACGTGACAGTGCCGAAGATCAGGCGGATCCGGCAGCGGCGGCACCTGCGGGCTGAGCCCGCAGAATTCCGCAGCTGTCAAGCAGGAACGGGTTGATTTTTGCGTGCAAACCAAATAATCCGCCCGCGCAGAGGTAACCGGGTCAGTGCTGACCCCTCATTTCAAAAGGGCGCCTAAGGAATGGCTAAGGAAAAGTTTGAGCGTAATAAACCGCACGTCAACATCGGCACCGTTGGCCACGTTGACCACGGCAAAACCACGCTGACCGCAGCGATCACCAAATACTTCGGTGACTTCAAAGCCTACGACCAGATCGACGGCGCACCGGAAGAAAAAGCCCGCGGCATCACCATCTCCACCGCCCACGTGGAATATGAAACCGAAGCGCGTCACTACGCGCACGTCGACTGCCCCGGCCACGCCGACTACGTGAAGAACATGATCACCGGTGCGGCCCAGATGGACGGCGCCATCCTGGTTGTGAACGCAGCCGACGGCCCGATGCCGCAGACCCGCGAGCACATCCTGCTGGCGCGTCAGGTTGGCGTTCCGGCCCTGGTTGTCTTCATGAACAAGGTTGACCAGGTCGACGACGAAGAGCTGCTGGAGCTGGTGGAAATGGAAATCCGCGAGCTGCTGTCCTCCTACGAGTTCCCGGGCGACGATATCCCGATCATCGCGGGTTCCGCGCTGGCGGCGATGGAAGGCCGTGATCCGGAAATCGGCGAAAACAAGATCAAGGAACTGATGGCGGCTGTGGATGAGTACATCCCGACCCCCGAGCGTGCGGTTGACCAGCCGTTCCTTATGCCGATCGAAGACGTGTTCTCGATCTCCGGCCGCGGTACCGTTGTGACCGGCCGTGTCGAGCGTGGCGTGATCAACGTTGGCGACGAAATCGAAATCGTCGGCATCAAAGACACCACCAAAACCACCTGCACCGGCGTGGAAATGTTCCGCAAGCTGCTGGACCGCGGTGAAGCAGGCGACAACATCGGCGCCCTGCTGCGTGGTGTTGACCGTGAGTCGGTTGAGCGTGGCCAGGTTCTGTGTAAGCCGGGCTCCGTGACCCCGCACACCAAGTTCGAAGCCGAAGCCTACATCCTGACCAAGGAAGAAGGCGGCCGTCACACCCCGTTCTTCGCGAACTACCGTCCGCAGTTCTACTTCCGCACCACCGACGTGACCGGCACCGTGACCCTGCCGGAAGGCACCGAGATGGTGATGCCGGGCGACAACCTGAAGTTCGGTGTTGAGCTGATCGCTCCGATCGCGATGGAAGACGGTCTGCGTTTCGCCATCCGTGAAGGCGGCCGCACCGTTGGCGCCGGCGTCGTGTCCAAAATCATCGAGTAATCAGGTCTCCTGATACTGGATGGAAAGGGCCTCCCTCGGGAGGCCCTTTTTCTATGCGTGGCAGAGGGCAGGGGCGGGTCGCACGAGCGCGCTCTGCTTTTGGCTTTCTGTCGAATGCGCGCCAAAGTCTTCAAAGCCTCCAGCGGAGCTTCGAACGGGAGCAGCCAGACTATTGGCAAGGCGCGGGAAAATGGGGGGCGACGGAACCCCAGTTGCAAGCCGGGGTCGAGGCGGCGCGGGGAGCTGACGTCAGCCGGTTTGGACGCTGCCCTTCACTGCGGCATCGGCCGCATCGGTGATTTCCTCCAGCGACGCTTCCAGGCTCTGACGCAGGGCCTCCACCTCATCGTCCGTCGGCTTTTTCGGCACTTCGTCGCGCCATTCCTGGCACATCAGCACACCGCGCGAGAAGGGCAAGGGGAGCATCTGCTGATCCCAGGTCGGCAGTTTGAGCACTTTGCGTTCAGCAAAGGCCACCGTGAAGACCCGGCAGCCGGTCATCCGCGCCCAGACGATGGGCACGGTGGAAGACACCCGCGCCGGCCCGCGCGGCCCGTCGGCGGCAATCCCGATCGAGCAGCCCTCCCGGGTGCGGCGCAGGACTTCGCGTGACAGGGCCACATGGCGCTTGTGGCTCGACATCGGGATTGTCTCGAATCCGAGCCGCACCAGGATCTGCCCCGCCAATCGCCCGGCCCGTGCCGAGGAGGTCAGCGCGCAGATACGTCCCAGCGAGGTGTCGAACAGGTAAGGTGCCATGATCAGCCGCTGGTGCCAGAGAACGAAGATCACCGGCTCGCCGCGGCGCACGCAGGCGTCCATCTCTTCAAAACCGCTGCGCCGCCACCGGGATGTCCGAAAGGCGAATCGCACGTAGCCGGCAAGCAGCCCCTCGACGGTGCGATTGAAACGCGGACTGTCGGCTATCTTCTTTCTCAGGCTCACGGGAGGCTGCTCTTTCTGTTGGTGGCGGTCGGGCCGAGGTCAACCGGGCCGGTTTTGCCCCGTCATACTGCATGGCCGGGCCGGGGCAAAGCCCGGCACCGGTGGAGGTTGCAGTTGCTGGCAGAAAATCCGTTTTTCCCTCTTGCCACCAGTGCGTCGCTGCCGTAGGACATGCCGCACCACAGGGGTATAGCTCAGTTGGTAGAGCGACGGTCTCCAAAACCGTAGGTCGCGGGTTCGAACCCTGCTGCCCCTGCCATTTCCCACAGATACGAATTGCGTCCGCCCTCGTTCATCACGCCGAGGCAGCCTGCGATGCAATGTCGAGATGATCCGCCGCTTGCCCGTTGAGGTAGCGTGCGAAGACCGCATCAAAGCCTGCTTCGACCTGACGACATTGTCTTTCGGCGCAAAACAGGGGAGCCAGGGCCTGCTGATCCAGAAGCTTGTTGCGCAGGGCCTGCAGCGCGTCCGGATCAGCCGCGAGCGTTGCCGCCTTGGATTCGTAATCCGCATCGTCCGAGGCGATCAGTTCGCCCAAGCCAGCGGCCTGGAGCAAGCTCGCGCCGGTGCGGGCGGCGTATTGCTGGCCGGCCAGCGTGAGGACCGGCAGACCGGCTGCGAGGGCGGCGCGTACCGCGGTGCTTGCGTTCACGACAAAGGTATCGAGAAACAGATCCGCCACAGCCAGCCTGTCTTCGGATGCAGCCGCATCGGTGCCGGCAGCAAAGATCAGGCGGTCGGGTTCAATGCCGCGCTTGGCTGCGGCACGGCGCAGGTTGGACGTCGCGTGATCATTGGCTTCCAACAGCCACAGGCTGCTGTCCGGGGCCTTGGCGAGCACGCGCATCCAGATGTCGAACACCCGCGGCGTGATCTGGCTGGAGTTGGCAAAGCTGCAGAAGACGGCTCCGGTTTCCGGCAGGCCGTGTTCCGCGCGACGCTGCGCGAGGGTCTCGGGGTTGCGCGCTGCCGGACGTGCGGTAATCGCGCTATGTCCTACGGGCAGGCGCAGGAGATGCTCGCTGTGAAAGCGTTCGCTGCCGGGTGGGCAGGTGGTCGCATCGCCCAGCAGATAGTCAAATGCCGCGGTGCCTGACGTGCCAGGGTAACCCGGCCACGCGACATGCAGGGGCGCGAGCCGTTCAGTGAACAAGCGGGCGCGGGCCGTCGTGGCGTTGCCGCTGAGGTCGATCGCGATGTCAAGGTGCTGCTGTCGTGCTGCCTCTGCGACCTGGGCAGGCGCTTGGCCGCCGCAGTCGTGCACCTTGAGGCCCAGGTTCTGAAATCCCTCACGCGTCGCTTCGTCCAGGCAGCCGCTATGCGCAAACATCAGCACCTCAAAGCGTTGCGCATCATGGGCCGCCAGCATCCTGCCGTGGCTCATCAGCACCTGGGGGGCTTGCGAGCTGACGAAGAAATATCCCAGCCGCACGCGCTCGGGGCGCTGTTCGGGTCGGGCGTGGGACACCGGCGGCAGGGTAGGCAGCTGGTCGCTGGCGAAGGCCTGCGCACGGATCCGCAGCAGGTCCGGGTTGTCCTCCATCTGCATCAGCGCACTGGGCTCACACCCGGCGCCGCGCAGACCCAGCAGGCGACGGTGGCTGTCGTATTCCGCAACCCAGCGCCAATCGTTCATCGCCGCCAGCGCAACGAGGCGCTGGGTGCGGGCCGGATCATGGGCCGGGTTTTCCTGCAGGACCCTGTCAAAGCAGGGCAGCGCCCGGGCGGGCTCACCCGCCTCCAGTTGCAGCAGGCCGAGCTGGTAATGCGCCCCGGTCAGGGCGGGGTTCAGCGTGGCGGCCTGATCGAACAGCGCCTTGGCGTCCTCCGTCTGCCCCAGTAGCAGATACAGTTTCGCGAGTTCGGCATGCAGCGCGGCATCCTCCGGCGCCAGCGCAACGGCATTGCGCAGATGTGACGCCGCCGCGGTGGTGCGCCCCTGAGTGGTCAGCGCCTCGGCCAGGCTGCGCAGGGCCAGCAGGCAGGCCGGGTCCAGCGTCAGAGCTTCTTCGTAAAGACGGACCGCCGTGTCCAGCTGTCCGCGTGCCATGTGGACGCGGCCCATCGCAGCGTGGGTGCTGGCGACCCGCGGGTCGATGCCAAGCGCCCTGTTCAGGCAGGTGGCGGCATTGTCCAGATGCCCGGCAGCCAGGTGACAGCGGCCGAGGAAATCCCATAGGAAATGCGATTCGCGGAACGTCTTGAGCAACGCGCCGCAGCTTTCCGCAGCCTCGAAATGCTGACCCGCGGCCAGGGCCCCCTCCAGTTCCGCCCGGGTGTCTTCGGAGGGTTCGCGCTGCTCGCGCAGCCGGTCACGCAGCGAGGTCAGGGCTTGCGACGCGCGCGCGTTCTTGGGGTTGCGGGCCAGGATCCCCGAATAGGCGAGGACCGCATTCTCGAGCTTGGCATCCCGTTCGAATTGTTCCGCTTGGGAGAGGGAATAGGCTGGTGTCATGGCATCCGATCTCATCAAATCCGCGAGTGTTGGGCCGTCGTGCCGGTGGTGCGGCGCGGCCGGGCTGTCGTCCGTTCTGTCGCAAGTGGATTAAAATTGGATTGACCGGGCGCGCGCTGGCGGGGCTGCCGTTGCACAGGGCTTGAATTCACTGCCTGCAGGCGTTAAATCGCCAACACTGCTAGCAGAGAGATCCCCCCAGCATGGCGACTATTAATCCAGTTCAGTTTATCCAGCAGGTTCGTGCCGAAGTGTCGAAGGTCGTTTGGCCGACCCGGCGTGAGGTGCTGCTGACCACGGTCATGGTCTTCATCATGGCGGCGCTTACGGCGGTGTTTTTTGCGCTGGTCGATCTCCTGATCCGCTTTGGCCTTCAGGGGCTTCTGGGGATGTTCAGCTAAGCCTGCGGCAGTATTACGGCTCCGGCCCGCACCCGCCGCGCGGCACTTGATCTTGGCGGCAATGGGCGGTACGTGAGCGGGAACTATTGAGGCGGGCGTGCAGCGATTCGGTTTGCACGCCGCTTTTTGTTGAAGAGCGCAGCATTTGCTGCAACGTATGAACAGGCAGCGGCGCGGCATTTGCCGGCCCGGCAGAACAAGGACGACGGTTCATGGCGAAACGGTGGTATTCGGTCAGCGTTCTTTCGAACTTCGAAAAGAAAATCGCAGAGCAGATCCGCACCTCGGTCGCTGAACAGGGCCTTGAGGACGAAATCGACGAGGTACTGGTCCCCACCGAAGAGGTGATCGAGATCCGCCGCGGCAAGAAGGTCTCGACCGAGCGCCGTTTCATGCCAGGCTACGTGCTGGTGCACATGGAAATGTCCGACCGCGGCTACCACCTGATCTCCTCGATCAACCGCGTCACCGGCTTCCTCGGCCCGCAGGGCCGCCCGATGCCGATGCGCGACGCCGAGGTGCAGGGCATCCTGGGCCGCGTCGAGGAAGGCGTCGAGGCACCGCGCACCCTGATCACCTTCGAGGTGGGCGAGAAGGTCAAGGTCAACGACGGCCCGTTCGAGGATTTCGACGGCATGGTCGAAGAGGTCGACGACGACAACCAGAAGCTCAAGGTCACCGTGTCCATCTTTGGCCGCGAAACCCCGGTGGAGCTGGACTTTACTCAGGTCACCAAACAGGGGTGATTGGCCCCTCAGTGGAATTCATGGCGCCGCGTTGCAGATGCACCGCGGCGTTTTCTTTGGTGCTTTGGAGGCGCCTTAGCGGGAAACATCGCCACTAATTCCCTGAAATGGGTCTCCATAAACGGCTATTATGGGCCAGTGCTTTGCGTTTCCAGGCTCATACTCGAAAAGAAGGAAGGCCGAGCGGATACTGGGATGGGCCTCTATGGCTTCGGCTGTAAGCCATCGGCGAGCTGCGATAGAAGTCAGCCAAGGCTCTGCCGTGTGAATGAGTAGCACATCGACCTCCAACCCTCTCGCGCTGTACTTTCTTCCCTTCTTGTCGATAACCTCTTTCAACTTCTCAAGAAATTTTTCTTTCGACCATCGCGCATCCCGGAACAGCTGACCTGCAAACGGCGTTTCACCTTTGGTGGCTCTTTTTTTGAGGTCCTGATCAACCAATTGCACCAGTTCAACCTTGAGCTCCCGATCCGCGATTGAAACAAAGAAATCAGGGGGATCCTGCGGATTGGCGCGTGGCGTTGCCATTTCTATACCAAACTCGGCAAGAACTGACTTGCGCCACTCTTCAATGGTGCTGATCTCCACGATCTGCTTGTCGTCACTGTTTTCATAATTGAATACCCCGGCGTAACCGTGCCCCTTATTCACAATCCGAACCCAGCGCCCTAGGTCGTCGTTCGTTTCGTCGTCACTCATGGTTTTTTCTTCCCAACAGCCGTCCCGTAATTGATCGGGTTTATATGGGGCCGAAGGCCCGTGGCATAGGACGGGGAATAGGAAAAAGTCCTAACCGGCCTTTGTGGAAGCCCCCCCTTGCCAACCCCACCATTCCCCTATACATGCCGCCCCTATCGTCTTCGGGCGAGATTCTCTCGTGGGAGATGGACGGGTCGCGACCCTGACGTCCGACCACGCAACACACACCGGGCAGGACGCGTCTTGTCCTCGTTGAAAGGAAAACCAAATGGCTAAGAAGCTTGTTGGTTCGATGAAGCTGCAGGTTCCTGCAGGTCAGGCAAACCCCTCTCCGCCGGTTGGCCCCGCTCTGGGTCAGCGCGGCATCAACATCATGGAATTCTGCAAGGCGTTCAACGCCAAGACCGCAGACATGGAGCCCGGCGCGCCGTGCCCGACCGTGATCACCTACTATCAGGACAAGTCCTTCACCATGGACATCAAGACGCCGCCCGCGTCTTACTACCTGAAGAAGGCTGCCAAGATTAAATCCGGCGCGAACAACCCGTCGCGCGAGACCGTCGGCACCGTGACCGTGGCCCAGGTGAAAGAAATCGCCGAAGCCAAGATGAAAGATCTGAACGCCAACGACATCGACGCGGCAATGCAGATCATCCTGGGCTCTGCCCGCTCCATGGGCATCGAGGTGAAGTAAGATGGCAAAGCTCGGTAAACGTACCCGCGCGGCGCGCGAAGCTTTCGCTGGCAAGGAAAACCTGTCCGTGGAAGAAGCTGTTGCCCTGATCAAGGCCAACGCCAACGCCAAGTTCGACGAGACCGTCGAGATCGCCATGAACCTGGGCGTCGACACCCGCCACGCAGACCAGATGGTCCGCGGCGTGGTCGGTCTGCCGAACGGCACCGGCAAGGCGATGCGTGTTGCTGTCTTCGCTCGTGGTGCCAAGGCTGACGAAGCCAAGGAAGCCGGTGCAGACATCGTCGGCGCCGAAGACCTGATGGAAACCATCCAGGGCGGCACCATCGAGTTCGATCGCTGCATCGCGACCCCGGACATGATGCCGGTCGTTGGCCGTCTGGGCAAAATCCTGGGCCCGCGCAACCTGATGCCGAACCCGAAAGTCGGCACCGTGACCATGGACGTGAAAGCGGCCGTGGAAGCAGCCAAGGGCGGTGAAGTCCAGTTCAAGGCGGAAAAAGGTGGCGTTGTGCACGCAGGCGTCGGCAAAGCGTCCTTCGACGAAGCCAAGCTGGTCGAAAACATCCGCGCCTTCGTGTCGGCCGTGGCCAAGGCCAAGCCGACCGGTGCCAAGGGTGCCTACATGAAGAAAATCAACCTCTCCTCGACCATGGGTCCGGGCGTCACGGTTGATGTCGACAACGCGGTCAGCGAGTAATCGCGACATAACGCGACTGCTATGTAGGGGCGTCCCGGTTGGGGCGCCCTTTTTTCATGGACATGGGGCTGTGCGCAGGGTCTATCTTGGCGCCAGAAGACTAGCGACATGAAGGTCGATATGAGGCAGCCCGCGAGCAACAGACTCCTGATCTATGCGCCTGTGCCCCTGTACCGGGTGGGCGAACAGCTGTTTCTGGAGGACCAGGCGCGGGTAGGGCTGCGTTTGTGGGCGGATAATTTCGCCACCGTCGCGGCAATGATGCCGGTCATTGATGCGCCGCCGCCAGAGGGGTGGAGCCCCTACGAGGCGGGCAACATCGATCGCGTGGTCCTGCACCCGCTGCCCTGCGCCTATACCCCGTTGCGGTTTGCCCGGTGTCTCGGTCCGACACGGGCGCGGATCGCGGCGTTGATTGATGAGGCCGACATCCTGTCATTTGCCATTGGTGGGCTGTTTGGCGACTGGGGCGCGGTGGCGAGTTTCGTGGCGCATGGCAAGGGCCGTCCCTTTGCTGCCTGGACGGATCGTGTCGAAAGCGCCGTGACGCGGCTGACAGCGGCCAGCGGGTCGTTCAAGACCCGGCTGCGCAAGCGCCTGACCGCGGGGCCCATGTGGCAGCTGGAGAAGGCGGTCATTCGCCGCGCCGCCGTGGGGCTGTTTCATGGCAGGGACACCTTTGACACCTACGCCGCGTTCTGTCGCAACCCCAAGGTCGTGCATGACATTCTGCTGGATCGCAGTCTGCAGATCACGGAGGAGGACTTCACGGCCAAGCAGCGCGCGAGCGGGCAGGGGCCGCTGCAGATCGTTTATGCGGGTCGGGCGGACGACATGAAGGGGCCGCTGGAGTGGCTCGAGGCCTTGGCGGAGCTGAAAGCTGGGGGCGTGGACTTTCGCGCGCGCTGGCTCGGCGATGGCCCCATGTTGGCAGACATGCGGGGCGCGGCCGAGCAGGCGGGGATCGGTGATGTCGTTGCGATGCCCGGTTTCGTGGCAGATCGCGAAGCGGTGATTGCGGCTCTGCGGCAGGCGCATCTGTTTGTCTTCTGTCACAAGACGCCGGAAAGCCCGCGCTGCCTGATCGAGGCGTTGATGTCCGGCACGCCGATCGTAGGCTATGACAGCGCGTACGCGCGTGAGCTGGTGGAAGGCTTTGGCGGCGGTCGATTTGTTGCAAACGGCAGCGTTGCAGCACTCGCAGATGTAATTTCCGACCTGTCGCACGCGCGTGGGGCCTTGCTGGACCTTCAACGGGCAGCGCGCCAGGACGGGCAGCGGTTTGACCAGGACAGTGTCTTCCGGGACCGGAGCGAGATCCTGAAGCAGGCGCTTGCCGCTTGAGTGCGGGATGACCAGCCCTGACCGTGGGCTTCGAGGTCGCGGTGCCACGCGCTGCGGCAGGAAGGCTGCCAGAGCCGTTTTGGGCAGGGGTGTTTTTGCCCTTGGAAAAGCGCTCGAATAGGACTATCCACGGCCTTGAGATAAAGCGTGCGATTCGTCGTGCGCTTTATTTCATTTCGTCCAAGATGGTGGGTGGCCTCTCGATCGGGCCTTAATTTCCCTCCTGAGACGGGTAAGACCATGAAGATCGAGGGTTTTCATTCCCTCGGGCGGATTTGGCTGATCCCGTAAAACGGACCTGAACGCCGGTTCCTCGGAATCGGCAAACATGAGCCGGGATGCGAGAGCATCCCTAACTTGGAGAGAACTGTGGATAGAGCCCAGAAAGAGAAAGTGGTCGAGGAACTCGGCCAGATCTTCGAAAGCTCTGGCGTCGTGGTGGTTGCTCACTACGCCGGTCTGACAGTTGCCGAGATGCAGGATCTGCGCGCACGTGCTCGTGACGCGAACAGCTCCGTGCGTGTTGCCAAAAACAGGCTCGCCAAAATCGCCCTCGAGGGTAAGCCGTGTGAAAGCATGTCTGACCTGCTGACAGGGATGACCGTTCTGACCTACTCCGAAGATCCCGTGTCCGCCGCCAAGGTGGCCGAGGATTTCGCCAAGGAAAACAAAAAGTTTGAGATCCTTGGCGGTGCAATGGGTGAGAACGCTCTGGACCGCGCAGGCGTTGAAGCCGTGTCGAAAATGCCCTCCCGTGACGAGCTTATCGCTCAGATCGCAAGCATGCTCGGCGCACCTGCTTCCAACATCGCCGGCGCAATTGGCGCACCTGCAAGCAACATCGCAAGCATCCTTTCGACCATCGAAGAGAAGGCGGAAGCTGCGTAAGCGGTTGGCACTGAATGACTGGCGTGGGGCTGAAGCCCGCACGTTGGAACACACATACTGTAAACGGAAAGAGCTGATACAATGGCTGATCTGAAAGCACTCGCAGAAAGCATCGTGGGTCTGACCCTGCTGGAAGCACAAGAACTGAAAACCATCCTGAAAGACGAATACGGCATCGAGCCCGCAGCAGGCGGCGCGGTTGTCATGGCAGCTGGCGGCGACGCTGGCGGTGCAGCCGAAGAAGAAAAGACCGAATTCGACGTCGTTCTGAAGAACGCTGGCGCCTCCAAGATCAACGTGATCAAGGAAGTTCGCGGCATCACCGGCCTGGGTCTGAAAGAAGCCAAGGAGCTGGTCGAAGCCGGCGGCAAGATCAAAGAAGGCGTGGACAAAGCCGAAGCAGAAGACATCAAAGGCAAGCTGGAAGCAGCTGGCGCCGAAGTCGAGCTGGCCTAAGTCCTGCAACTGGTGCATTTCAGGTGCATCGGAATTTTGGCTGGGTCCGGAGTTTTCCGGGCCCAGCCGAACCTGTCTTAGAAAGGGCCCTTGCGAGGGTGCTTTTTCAGGCGAGGTTCAAGGGATCGGGAGGCTACCTTCGGGACGGTGGCCATGAATTGATCCGAACGCGCTGTCTCGTATGGGCAAGGTGCCGGGGCCCGGCGGCATCCTTGACCGGTGAGAACTCGGAAAGGTGACATCTGACATGGCTCAATCGTTCCTTGGCCAGAAACGTCTACGCAAATATTACGGCAAGATCCGCGAAGTGCTGGAAATGCCGAACCTCATCGAGGTGCAGAAATCGTCCTACGACCTTTTCCTGCGCTCCGGTGACGCCGATGAGCCGCTGGACGGCGAAGGCATCAAGGGGGTCTTCCAGTCGGTTTTCCCGATCAAGGACTTCAACGAAACCTCCGTTCTGGAGTTCGTGAAATACTCGTTCGAGAAGCCGAAATACGACGTCGAAGAGTGCATGCAGCGCGACATGACCTATTCGGCGCCGCTGAAGGTCACCCTGCGGCTGATCGTATTTGATGTTGACGAGGACACCGGTGCCAAGTCGGTCAAGGACATCAAGGAACAGGATGTCTTCATGGGCGACATGCCCCTGATGACCCCGAACGGCACCTTCATCGTCAACGGCACCGAGCGCGTGATCGTGTCCCAGATGCACCGCTCGCCGGGCGTGTTCTTCGACCACGACAAGGGCAAGACCCATTCTTCGGGCAAGCTGCTGTTTGCCTGCCGCATCATCCCGTACCGCGGCTCCTGGCTGGACTTCGAGTTTGACGCCAAGGACATCGTCTACGCCCGTATCGACCGTCGCCGCAAACTGCCGGTGACAACCCTGCTCTATGCCCTCGGCCTGGACCAGGAAGGCATCATGGATGCCTATTACGATACCGTGCACTACAAGCTGGAGAAATCCCGCGGTTGGGTCACGCCGTTCTTCCCGGAGCGCGTGCGCGGCACCCGTCCGACCTACGACCTGGTCGATGCGGCAACCGGTGAAATCATCTGCGAAGCGGGCAAGAAAGTCACGCCGCGGGCCGTCAAGAAGATGATCGAGGAAGGCTCCATCACCGAGCTGCTGGTTCCCTTCGATCACATCGTCGGCAAATTCGTCGCCAAGGACATCATCAACGAAGAAACCGGCGCGATCTATGTCGAGGCCGGCGATGAGCTGACCCTGGAATACGACAAGGACGGCGAACTGATCGGCGGTTCCCTGAAGGAACTGCTGGACGCGGGCATCACCGACATTCCGGTGCTGGACATCGACAACGTCAACGTCGGTCCCTACATGCGCAACACCATGGCGCAGGACAAGAACATGTCCCGCGAAACCGCGCTGATGGACATCTACCGCGTGATGCGCCCGGGCGAGCCGCCCACCGTTGAAGCAGCCTCCGCGCTGTTCGACACCCTGTTCTTCGATTCCGAGCGCTACGACCTGTCGGCCGTGGGCCGCGTGAAGATGAACATGCGCCTGGCACTCGATGCCGAGGACACCCAACGCACCCTGCGCAAGGAAGACATCGTTGCCTGTATCAAGGCGCTGGTCGACCTGCGTGATGGCCGCGGCGACGTCGACGACATCGACCACCTGGGCAACCGTCGTGTCCGCTCCGTCGGCGAACTGATGGAAAACCAATACCGCGTCGGCCTGCTGCGCATGGAGCGTGCGATCAAGGAGCGGATGTCCTCCGTCGAGATCGACACCGTGATGCCGCAGGATCTGATCAACGCGAAACCGGCTGCGGCCGCGGTGCGCGAATTCTTCGGCTCCTCGCAGCTGTCGCAGTTCATGGACCAGACCAACCCGCTTTCTGAAGTGACCCACAAACGCCGTCTCTCGGCGCTTGGTCCGGGCGGTCTGACCCGCGAACGCGCAGGCTTCGAGGTGCGCGACGTTCACCCGACCCACTATGGCCGGATGTGCCCGATTGAAACGCCGGAAGGTCCGAACATCGGTCTGATCAACTCGCTCGCCACCTTCGCGCGGGTGAACAAGTACGGCTTCATCGAAACCCCCTACCGGGTGGTGAAGGACGGGCAGGTCACCGATGAGGTGCACTACATGTCCGCGACCGAGGAAATGCGTCACACGGTGGCGCAGGCGAACGCCAACCTCGACGAGAACAACCGTTTCGTGAACGACCTCGTGTCGACCCGCCAGTCGGGCGACTACACGCTGGCGCCGAACGAAAGCGTTGACCTCATCGACGTCAGCCCGAAACAGCTGGTTTCGGTTGCGGCCTCGCTGATCCCGTTCCTCGAAAACGACGACGCCAACCGCGCTCTGATGGGCTCGAACATGCAACGTCAGGCGGTTCCGCTGCTGCGGGCCGAGGCGCCGCTGGTCGGCACCGGCATCGAAGGCAAGGTTGCGATCGACTCCGGCGCGGCCATCCAGGCCAAGCGTGCGGGCATCATCGACCAGGTCGACGCGCAGCGTATCGTGATCCGCGCCACCGAGGATCTCGAGCTTGGTGATGCGGGCGTTGACATCTACCGTCTGCGCAAGTTCCAGCGCTCCAACCAGAACACCACCATCAACCAGAAGCCTCTGGTCAAGGTGGGCGACAAGGTCGTCAAGGGCGAGGTCATCGCCGACGGTCCGTCGACCGACATGGGCGAACTGGCTCTGGGCAAGAACGTGGTCGTCGCGTTCATGCCGTGGAACGGCTACAACTACGAAGACTCCATCCTGATCTCCGAGCGCATCGCGCGTGACGACGTCTTCACCTCGGTCCACATCGAGGAATTCGAAGTCGCCGCCCGTGACACCAAGCTCGGCCCGGAAGAGATCACCCGCGACATCCCCAACGTCGGCGAGGAAGCCCTGCGCAACCTCGACGAGGCGGGCATCGTCTACATCGGTGCCGATGTGGAGCCGGGCGACATTCTGGTCGGCAAGATCACTCCGAAGGGCGAAAGCCCGATGACCCCGGAAGAGAAGCTGCTGCGCGCCATCTTCGGCGAAAAAGCATCTGACGTGCGCGACACCTCGCTGCGCGTGAAGCCGGGCGATTACGGTACCGTGGTCGAGGTGCGCGTCTTCAACCGCCACGGCGTCGAGAAAGACGAACGTGCGCTGCAGATCGAGCGTGAGGAAGTCGAGCGTCTGGCCCGTGACCGGGACGACGAGCTGGCGATCCTGGACCGCAACATCTATGCGCGTCTGCGCTCGATGCTGGTCGGCAAGATCGCGGTGAAGGGTCCGAAAGGCGTGCGCGCCGGTACCGAGATCACCGAGGAGCTGCTCGACAGCCTGAGCCGTGGTCAGTGGTGGATGCTGGCGCTGGAAGACGAACAGGACGCTCAGGTCGTCGAGGCCCTGAACGAGCAGTACGAGGCGCAGAAGCGCGCCCTGGATGCCCGTTTTGAGGACAAGGTCGAGAAGGTCCGTCGTGGCGACGACCTGCCGCCGGGCGTGATGAAGATGGTCAAGGTCTTCATCGCGGTGAAGCGCAAGCTGCAGCCGGGCGACAAGATGGCTGGTCGTCACGGGAACAAGGGTGTGATCTCGAAAGTGGTGCCAATGGAGGACATGCCGTTCCTCGCCGACGGTACCCCGGTCGACTTCTGCCTCAACCCGCTGGGCGTGCCGTCGCGGATGAACGTTGGTCAGATCCTCGAAACCCACATGGGCTGGGCCGCACGCGGTCTGGGCATCAAGGTGGACGAGGCGCTGCAGGAATATCGCCGGTCCGGCGACCTGACCCCGGTGCGCGAAGCGATGCATCACGCCTACGGCGACGATGTCTACGACGAAGGCATCGCCAACATGTCCGAAGAGGAACTGGTGGAAGCGGCAAGCAACGTCACCCGTGGTGTGCCGATCGCGACCCCGGTCTTCGACGGCGCCAAGGAAGACGATGTGAACGACGCGCTGGTGCGGGCGGGCTTTGACAAGTCCGGTCAGTCGATCCTGTTCGACGGGCGCACCGGTGAGCAGTTCGCACGTCCGGTCACCGTGGGCATCAAGTACCTGCTGAAACTGCATCACCTGGTGGACGACAAGATCCACGCGCGTTCCACCGGCCCGTACTCGCTGGTTACCCAGCAGCCGCTGGGTGGTAAGGCGCAGTTCGGTGGTCAGCGCTTCGGTGAGATGGAAGTCTGGGCTCTGGAAGCCTATGGCGCCGCCTACACCCTGCAGGAGATGCTCACCGTGAAATCGGATGACGTCGCCGGCCGGACCAAGGTCTATGAGTCGATCGTCAAGGGCGAGGACAACTTCGAGGCGGGCGTTCCCGAGAGCTTCAACGTTCTCGTGAAGGAAGTCCGCGGCCTCGGCCTGAATATGGAACTCCTGGATGCGGAGGTTGAGGAGTAAGGGCCCCGCGCCCTTCTCCCGCTCCCCCCTTCCGCAAGATTTGAGGTATCAAAATGAACCAGGAAATCACCAACAACCCGTTCAACCCGCTGACGCCGCCGAAGGTCTTTGACGAAATCAAAGTCTCGCTGGCCAGCCCGGAACGGATCCTGTCTTGGTCCTATGGCGAAATCAAAAAGCCCGAGACCATCAACTACCGGACCTTCAAGCCCGAGCGCGACGGCCTGTTCTGCGCCCGGATCTTCGGCCCGATCAAGGACTACGAATGCCTGTGCGGCAAGTATAAGCGGATGAAATACCGCGGCGTCGTCTGCGAAAAGTGCGGCGTCGAGGTCACTCTGCAGAAAGTGCGCCGCGAGCGCATGGGCCACATCGAACTGGCGGCACCGGTTGCACACAT
Source organism: Leisingera sp. S2M4 (assembly GCF_055398055.1). Classification (NCBI taxonomy): domain Bacteria; kingdom Pseudomonadati; phylum Pseudomonadota; class Alphaproteobacteria; order Rhodobacterales; family Roseobacteraceae; genus Leisingera; species Leisingera sp. S2M4. Next base: position 1,172,847 of record NZ_AP040861.1, on the reverse strand, counting down.
CTGGTTCCTGAAGTCGCTGCCGTCCCGCATCGGCCTGATGCTGGACATGACCCTGCGCGATCTGGAGCGGGTCCTGTACTTTGAAAACTACGTCGTCATCGAGCCGGGCCTGACCGACCTGACCTATGGTCAGATGATGACCGAAGAAGAGTACATGGATGCCCAGGACCAGTACGGCATGGACGCCTTCACCGCCAACATCGGCGCCGAGGCAATCCGTGACATGCTGGCCCAGATCGACCTGGAATCGGAAGCCGAGCAGCTGCGCGCTGAACTGGCCGAAGCGACCGGCGAACTGAAGCCCAAGAAGATCATCAAGCGTCTGAAGGTCGTCGAGTCCTTCCTCGAGTCGGGCAACCGTCCGGAATGGATGATCATGACCGTGATCCCGGTCATCCCGCCGGAACTGCGCCCGCTGGTGCCGCTGGACGGTGGCCGTTTCGCGACCTCCGACCTGAACGACCTGTACCGCCGCGTCATCAACCGGAACAACCGTCTGAAGCGCCTGATCGAGCTGCGCGCGCCGGACATCATCGTCCGCAACGAAAAGCGGATGCTGCAGGAATCCGTGGACGCGCTGTTCGACAACGGCCGCCGCGGTCGCGTCATCACCGGCGCCAACAAGCGCCCGCTGAAGTCGCTGTCCGACATGCTGAAAGGCAAGCAGGGCCGCTTCCGTCAGAACCTTCTGGGTAAGCGCGTCGACTTCTCCGGCCGTTCGGTCATCGTGACCGGTCCCGAGCTGAAGCTGCATCAGTGCGGCCTGCCCAAGAAGATGGCGCTGGAGCTGTTCAAGCCCTTCATCTACTCGCGTCTGGAGGCCAAGGGCCTGTCCAGCACCGTGAAGCAGGCGAAGAAGCTGGTCGAGAAAGAGCGTCCCGAAGTCTGGGATATCCTCGACGAGGTGATCCGCGAACACCCGGTGATGCTGAACCGCGCACCGACGCTGCACCGTCTGGGTATCCAGGCGTTCGAACCCACGCTGATCGAAGGTAAAGCTATCCAGCTGCACCCGCTGGTCTGCTCGGCGTTCAACGCGGACTTCGACGGTGACCAGATGGCTGTGCACGTCCCGCTGAGCCTCGAGGCCCAGCTGGAAGCGCGCGTCCTGATGATGTCGACGAACAACGTTCTGTCGCCCGCAAACGGCGCGCCGATCATCGTTCCCTCGCAGGATATGATTCTGGGTCTCTACTATGTGACCCTGGAACGCGAAGGCATGCCCGGCGAAGGCAAGATCTTCGGCACGATCGAGGAAGTCGAGCACGCGCTGAATGCCGGTGAAGTGCACCTGCATTCCAAGATCACCGCGCGGATTCCGCAGATCGACGAGGAAGGCAACGAGGTTCTCAAGCGTTTTGAGACCACCCCGGGCCGTGTCCGTCTGGGCGCGCTGCTGCCGAAGAACGCCAAGGCGCCCTTCGAGCTGGTCAACCGCCTTCTGCGGAAGAAAGAAGTCCAGCAGGTCATCGACACCGTCTACCGCTACTGCGGTCAGAAGGAGTCGGTCATCTTCTGTGACCAGATCATGACCATGGGCTTCCGCGAAGCGTTCAAGGCCGGCATCTCCTTCGGCAAGGACGACATGGTGATCCCGGACAACAAGTGGTCGCTGGTCGATGAGACACGCGAGCAGGTGAAGGACTTCGAACAGCAGTACATGGACGGCCTGATCACTCAGGGCGAAAAGTACAACAAGGTTGTCGATGCCTGGTCGAAGTGTAACGACAAGGTCACCGAAGCGATGATGGGCACCATCTCCGCTGACAAGCGGGACGAGAACGGCGCCGTGATGGAGCCGAACTCGGTCTACATGATGGCCCACTCCGGTGCGCGTGGCTCGGTTACCCAGATGAAGCAGCTGGGCGGTATGCGCGGCCTGATGGCCAAGCCGAACGGCGACATCATCGAGACCCCGATCATCTCGAACTTTAAAGAAGGCCTGACCGTTCTGGAGTACTTCAACTCCACCCACGGTGCCCGTAAGGGTCTGTCGGATACCGCGCTTAAGACGGCGAACTCGGGTTACCTGACCCGTCGTCTGGTGGACGTGGCGCAGGACTGCATCGTGCGCGAGCACGACTGTGGCACCGAGCGTGCGATCACCGCGGAAGCGGCCGTGAACGATGGTGAGGTCGTGGCGTCCCTGGGTGAGCGTATCCTGGGCCGTGTCGCCGCCGACGACATCAAGCGTCCCGGCACCGACGAGATCATCGTTGCCGCAGGCCAGCTCATCGATGAGCGCATGGCGGATGCGGTGGAAGAGGCCGGCGTTCAGTCGACCCGTATCCGCTCGCCGCTGACCTGTGAAAGCGAAGAGGGCGTCTGCGCCATGTGCTACGGTCGTGACCTGGCGCGTGGTACGCAGGTGAACACCGGCGAGGCCGTCGGCATCATCGCGGCGCAGTCGATCGGTGAACCTGGCACCCAGCTGACGATGCGGACCTTCCACATCGGCGGTGTTGCGCAGGGTGGCCAGCAGTCGTTCCTGGAAGCCTCTCAGGAAGGCAAGATCGTCTTCGAGATGCCGCAGACCCTGGAAAACGCCAACGGCGAAGTTCTGGTTGTCGGCCGCAACATGAAGCTGATCATCCAGGACGAACACGGCGAGGAACGCGCCAGCCACAAGCTGGGTTACGGCTCCAAGCTGTTCGTCAAGGAAGGCCAGCAGGTCAGCCGTGGCGACAAGCTGTTCGAATGGGACCCCTATACCCTGCCGATCATCGCCGAGAAGCCGGGTACCGCGAAATATGTCGACCTGATCTCGGGCCTCGCCGTGCGCGACGAGACCGACGAAGCCACCGGCATGACCCAGAAGATCGTGATCGACTGGCGTGCGGCGCCCAAGGGCTCTGACCTCAAGCCGGAGATCATCCTGGTGGACAGCAACGGTGAGCCGGTGCGCAACGACGCCGGTAACCCGCTGACCTACCCGATGTCCGTGGACGCCATCCTGTCGGTCGAAGACGGCCAGCAGATCATGGCAGGTGACGTTGTCGCGCGTATCCCGCGTGAAGGCGCCAAGACCAAGGACATTACCGGTGGTCTGCCGCGGGTTGCGGAACTGTTCGAAGCCCGCCGTCCGAAGGATCACGCGATCATCGCCGAAATCGATGGTTACGTGCGCTTTGGTCGCGACTACAAGAACAAGCGCCGCATCTCGATCGAGCCGGTCGACGACACGCTGGAGCCCGTCGAATACATGGTGCCCAAGGGCAAGCACATTCCGGTTCAGGAAGGTGACTTCGTTCAGAAGGGCGACTACATCATGGACGGCAACCCGGCGCCGCATGACATCCTGTCCATCATGGGTGTCGAGGCACTGGCGAACTACATGATCGACGAGGTTCAGGACGTCTATCGACTGCAGGGTGTGAAGATCAACGACAAGCACATCGAGGTGATCGTTCGCCAGATGCTGCAGAAGTGGGAGATCTCCGACTCCGGCGACACCACCCTGCTGAAGGGTGAACATGTCGACAAGCAGGAATTCGACGCCGCCAACGAGAAGGCGCTGGCCCGCGGCAAGCGTCCGGCTCAGGGCGAACCGATCCTGCTCGGCATCACCAAGGCGTCGCTGCAGACCCGCTCCTTCATCTCGGCGGCCTCCTTCCAGGAGACCACCCGCGTTCTCACCGAGGCATCGGTGCAGGGCAAGAAGGACAAGCTGGTCGGCCTCAAGGAGAACGTCATCGTTGGCCGCCTGATCCCGGCCGGTACCGGTGGTGCGACCCAGCGCGTGCGCCAGATCGCCCAGAGCCGCGACAACGTGGTGCTGGAAACCCGCCGCGAAGAGGCCGAGGCAGCCGCAGCGCTGGCTGCGCCGGTCATGGACGACGTGGCCGACGACAGCGACCTGGACAACCTGGTGGAAACGCCGGAAAGCCGGGATTGATCCGCGCCTGACATGAATTGAAGAAGCCCCCGCATGGTGACATGCGGGGGCTTTTTCTTTGTCCCGGCAGGGCGGCAGTGTCCTGATTTTCGCGGCTCCCGCTTGCATAATTCCAAGGGGCGGCTTTTGATGCGGAAGCCGGGGCGGCGCAATTTTTCTGGCCTGGACCTGGCAGATCTTTTCAAACCGGGGGCGACGCCCGCCGCCGATCTGGCGGTCGGCTGGCACGCCACAGCAACGGGGGCGCCGATATGACGGCTAACCAGACCGGGGCGCTGCTGATGTGCGTCAGCATGGCGGCCTTCACGTTCAATGATGCGCTGGTCAAACTGGTGGGAACGTCCCTGCCGCTGCCGCAGATCCTGACCATTCGCGGATTGGCGGCGAGCTTCCTGATCTATCTCCTGGCGCGGAACCTGGGCAGTCTGCGGATGCGATTGTCGCGACGGGCGTGGACGATGATTGCCTTGCGCAGCCTGTGCGAGGTCGGCGCGACCTACCTGTTTCTGACGGCGCTGCTGCGGATGCCGATTGCCAACATCACCGCGGTTCTCCAGGTGCTGCCGTTGTCGGTCACCCTGGGGGCGGCGCTGCTGTTCTCCGAACCGGTGGGCTGGCGCAGGATGGCCGCCATCGTCGCCGGTTTCTGCGGTATGCTGCTGATCGTGCGACCGGGGCCGGATGGTTTCAGCGACGGCGCCCTGTTTGCCCTTGGCGCGGTGGCCTTCGTGACCGCGCGCGATCTGGTCACCCGCCGGATGCCGCCCGAGGTGCCGTCGATGACCGTGACCTTCTGCGCGTCGCTTTCGGTTCTGGCCTTTGGGGCGAGCAGCTCGGTCACGGTTGACTGGCAACCGGTGAGCGGCGACCAACTGTTGGTCCTGATGGCCGCGGCCTTCTTCATCTTCGGCGGCTACCTGTGCTCGGTGATGACGATGCGGGTCGGGGAAATCGCCGTGATCGCACCGTTGCGGTATACCGGATTGTTGTGGGCGCTGCTGCTGGGCTGGGCAGTGTTTGGCGAATGGCCGGACACGGTGACGATGACGGGCGCCGGAATCGTTGCCGCCGCGGGGCTGTTCACGCTGTACCGGGATCGACGGATCGCGCGGCGTCGCGCCGCCTAGGCATCGCGGAAGATGGCGCGCACCGAGTCGGTCCGGATGCCGAAGATCGTCGCGAACTCCTGTTCCTGCTGGGCCGTCAACGGCGCCACATCGACGGGTTTTGCGCCGCTCTGGCGTGAGTCGTTGTAGCCATTGTGGCTGCGTACCCACATCGGCACATCGCTGAAGGTCAGCGTCGGCATGTGATGGTGAATCCGGTGGTGGGCGAAATTCATGATCGTCCGGCGGGTGCCTCCGGCCGCATACATCCCGAGCGCGGCCGTCGCATAGGGGGTTACGGTCGCGGTTGCGCGGATCCCGTCTGCTCCGAACTCGGCGATGTAGCCGCGATTGAAATCGATGGCGGCCATCGGCGTCTTTTCCAACAGCGTGGCACAGTCACGGGCGGTTTCGCGCAACCGCTCGACGAACTCCGCCGCCACGGCATCGTCATCGTCCAGCCGGAACTGCAGGCAGGGCTGATCCCGGTCCTCGCGCGCGCCGTTCAGAAGATCCTTCATGACATCCCTGTGCCGACGCGGCGGTTCCGCATGGATCCGCACCTGCGGCAGGTCTGCGGTCAGATCGTGCAGCCGGTCGCGGTGGTGCCGGGGCAGGCTGTCGCCGATCACCACCAGCATGTCGAACTCGGGGTCGCTCTGTTTGCGCAGGCAGGGCAGGGTGACGGCCTCGAACAGCCGAAACCGCTCCTCCATGCGGGCATCGGAATAGAGGTAGGCGATCCGCTCCTCGATGGTTTCATGCACCACCTGGAACCCGCCGAGGGCCGGGTAGGAGAACCGACACAATCCGATGACTTGCATGCTGAAAATCCATATCTTCACAAAGGCTGTGGCAGTGACTATGGCGGTGCGGCGACAGGCTGGCAACCGCGCCCGGCGGTCGGCGACCATGGGTTGTCGGTGCCACCTGTTGACAACATCCGCGACTCCCCATATACGCCCGCTTATCCGGCACCCGGAGTGTATCTCCGAAAGCCGAATTCAAAATTGCAGTGGCTCAAGAACCGGGCACTTTTACCACCCGGTTCCTCTGTAAACACACCGCGTCGTCTCACCTCGGAATGGGAGCGATTGCGGTTTTTGCGCTTGTGGACGCATAAGTGCAACAGAATAACCCGCACGCGCCGGCGTGCATGACATGTTGCGAAACGGGGAATACCTGAATGCCAACGATCCAACAGCTGATCCGCAAGCCGCGTCAGCCGAAACGCAAAGTTTCGAAGTCCCAGCACCTCGAGCAGTGCCCGCAGAAACGCGGCGTCTGCACCCGCGTGTACACCACCACTCCGAAGAAGCCGAACTCCGCTATGCGGAAAGTTGCGAAGGTGCGCCTGACCAACGGTTACGAAGTGATCTCCTACATCCCTGGTGAAAGCCACAACCTTCAGGAGCACTCCGTGGTCCTGATCCGCGGCGGCCGGGTGAAAGACCTTCCGGGTGTCCGTTACCACATCCTGCGCGGTGTTCTGGATACCCAGGGCGTCAAAGACCGTAAGCAGCGCCGCTCGAAGTACGGCGCGAAGCGTCCTAAGTAAGAAGGAGAGAGCGAGATGTCCCGTCGTCACGCCGCAGAAAAACGCGAAGTCCTGCCCGACGCCAAGTTCGGTGACCGCGTTCTGACCAAATTCATGAACAACCTGATGATCGATGGCAAGAAATCGGTCGCAGAGCGTATCGTGTACAACGCGTTTGACCGCGTTGAAGCCAAGATCAAGCGCGCGCCCGTGGAAGTGTTCCACGAAGCGCTGGACAACGTGAAACCCTCCGTCGAGGTCCGCTCCCGCCGTGTTGGTGGTGCAACCTATCAGGTGCCGGTTGAAGTGCGTCCCGAGCGTCGCGAAGCGCTGGCAATCCGCTGGCTGATCACCGCCGCGCGCGGCCGCAACGAGAACACCATGGAAGAGCGCCTCGCAGGCGAGCTGCTGGACGCCGTCCAGTCCCGTGGTACCGCGGTCAAGAAGCGCGAAGACACCCACAAAATGGCCGAGGCAAACAAAGCCTTCAGCCATTACCGCTGGTAAGCTAGGGGGCTTAGACCTATGGCACGCGAATATCCGCTCGAACTATACCGTAACTTCGGTATCATGGCGCACATCGACGCAGGTAAGACCACCTGCTCCGAGCGCATCCTGTTCTACACCGGCAAATCCCACAACATCGGTGAGGTGCACGACGGTGCAGCCACCATGGACTGGATGGAGCAGGAGCAGGAACGCGGCATCACCATCACCTCGGCTGCGACCACCACTTTCTGGGAACGCACCGAAGACGGTAAGACTGCCGATTCTCCGAAGCACCGCCTGAACATCATCGACACCCCCGGCCACGTTGACTTCACCATCGAAGTTGAGCGTTCGCTGGCGGTTCTCGACGGTGCCGTCTGTGTTCTGGACGCCAACGCTGGTGTTGAACCCCAAACCGAAACCGTGTGGCGTCAGGCTGACCGCTACAAGGTTCCGCGTATGGTGTTCGTCAACAAGATGGACAAGATCGGCGCTGACTTCTTCAACTGCGTTCGCATGATCGAAGACCGCACCGGCGCGCGCGCTGTTCCGGTCGGTATCCCGATCGGTGCCGAGAACGAGCTGGAAGGCCTGATCGACCTGGTCACCATGGAAGAATGGCTGTGGCAGGGCGAAGACCTCGGCGCAAGCTGGGTCAAGGCTCCGATCCGCGACAGCCTGAAGGACATGGCTGAAGAGTGGCGCGGCAAGATGATCGAAGCGGCCGTCGAGCAAGACGACGACGCGATGATGGAATACCTGGAAGGCAACGAGCCCGACGTGCCGACCCTGCGCAAACTGCTGCGCAAGGGCACCCTGGCGCTGAACTTCGTTCCGGTTCTGGGTGGTTCCGCGTTCAAGAACAAAGGTGTGCAGCCGCTGCTGAACGCCGTGATCGACTATCTGCCCAGCCCGCTGGACGTTGTCGATTACATGGGCTTCAAGCCGGGTGACGAGAACGAAGAGCGTAACATCGCCCGCCGTGCGGACGACGACATGCCCTTCGCAGGTCTGGCGTTCAAGATCATGAACGACCCCTTCGTCGGCTCCCTGACCTTCACCCGGATCTACTCCGGCGTGATGAACAAGGGCGACACCCTGCTGAACTCGACCAAGGGCAAGAAAGAGCGCGTTGGCCGGATGATGATGATGCACTCGAACAACCGTGAGGAAATCACGGAAGCGTTCGCGGGCGACATCATCGCGCTGGCAGGCCTGAAGGACACCACCACCGGTGACACCCTCTGCGCCGTCAACGACCCGGTCGTTTTGGAAACCATGACCTTCCCGGATCCGGTGATCGAGATCGCGGTTGAGCCGAAAACCAAGGCCGACCAGGAGAAGATGTCCCAGGGTCTGGCCCGTCTGGCCGCCGAAGACCCGTCCTTCCGCGTCGAAACCGACCTCGAGTCCGGTCAGACCATCATGAAGGGCATGGGCGAACTTCACCTCGACATCCTGGTGGACCGCCTGAAGCGCGAGTTCAAGGTTGAGGCGAACATCGGTGCGCCGCAGGTGGCCTACCGTGAGACCATCTCGAAGCCGATCGAGCACACCTACACCCACAAGAAACAGTCGGGTGGTTCGGGTCAGTTCGCGGAAGTCAAGCTGGAGATCCAGCCGACCGAGCCGGGCGAAGGTTACTCCTTCGAATCCCGCATCGTCGGTGGCGCGGTGCCGAAGGAATACATCCCCGGCGTCGAAAAGGGCATCCAGTCCGTCATGGACTCCGGTCCGCTGGCAGGCTTCCCGGTCATCGACTTCAAGGTTGCCCTGATCGACGGTAAGTTCCACGACGTGGACTCCTCGGTTCTGGCCTTTGAAATCGCATCCCGCATGTGCATGCGTGAAGGTCTGAAAAAGGCCGGCGCGAAACTGCTCGAGCCGGTGATGAAGGTCGAGGTGATCACCCCGGAAGAATACACCGGTGGCATCATCGGCGACCTGACCTCCCGTCGTGGTCAGGTGTCCGGCCAGGAGAACCGCGGCAACGCGATCGCCATCGACGCCTTCGTGCCGCTGGCGAACATGTTCGGCTACATCAACACCCTGCGTTCGATGAGCTCGGGCCGCGCCCAGTTCACCATGCAGTTCGATCACTACGATCCGGTGCCGCAGAACATCTCGGAAGAGATCCAGGCGAAATACGCATAAGCGTCAAGACTTTGAGGGGTTCGCGGCATCCGCGGGCTCCTCTCGAAACAAAAGGAGGCCATCATGGCTAAGGAAAAGTTTGAACGTAATAAACCGCACGTCAACATCGGCACCGTTGGCCACGTTGACCACGGCAAAACCACGCTGACCGCAGCGATCACCAAATACTTCGGTGACTTCAAAGCCTACGACCAGATCGACGGCGCACCGGAAGAAAAAGCCCGCGGCATCACCATCTCCACCGCCCACGTGGAATATGAAACCGAAGCGCGTCACTACGCGCACGTCGACTGCCCCGGCCACGCCGACTACGTGAAGAACATGATCACCGGTGCGGCCCAGATGGACGGCGCCATCCTGGTTGTGAACGCAGCCGACGGCCCGATGCCGCAGACCCGCGAGCACATCCTGCTGGCGCGTCAGGTTGGCGTTCCGGCCCTGGTTGTCTTCATGAACAAGGTTGACCAGGTCGACGACGAAGAGCTGCTGGAGCTGGTGGAAATGGAAATCCGCGAGCTGCTGTCCTCCTACGAGTTCCCGGGCGACGATATCCCGATCATCGCGGGTTCCGCGCTGGCGGCGATGGAAGGCCGTGATCCGGAAATCGGCGAAAACAAGATCAAGGAACTGATGGCGGCCGTGGATGAGTACATCCCGACCCCCGAGCGTGCGGTTGACCAGCCGTTCCTGATGCCGATCGAAGACGTGTTCTCGATCTCCGGCCGCGGTACCGTTGTGACCGGCCGTGTCGAGCGTGGCGTGATCAACGTTGGCGACGAAATCGAAATCGTCGGCATCAAAGACACCACCAAAACCACCTGCACCGGCGTGGAAATGTTCCGCAAGCTGCTGGACCGCGGTGAAGCAGGCGACAACATCGGCGCCCTGCTGCGTGGTGTTGACCGTGAGTCGGTTGAGCGTGGCCAGGTTCTGTGTAAGCCGGGCTCCGTGACCCCGCACACCAAGTTCGAAGCCGAAGCCTACATCCTGACCAAGGAAGAAGGCGGCCGTCACACCCCGTTCTTCGCGAACTACCGTCCGCAGTTCTACTTCCGCACCACCGACGTGACCGGCACCGTGACCCTGCCGGAAGGCACCGAGATGGTGATGCCGGGCGACAACCTGAAGTTCGGTGTTGAGCTGATCGCTCCGATCGCGATGGAAGACGGTCTGCGTTTCGCCATCCGTGAAGGCGGCCGCACCGTCGGCGCCGGCGTCGTGTCCAAAATCATCGAGTAATCAGGTCTCCTGATACTGGATGGAAAGGGCCTCCCTCGGGAGGCCCTTTTTCTATGCGGGACGAAGGGAAGGGGCAGGTGACATGAGCGGCCCCTACATTTGCGCCTGGCTGCACGGCCCGGATGCCTCCGGCAGGGAGCGCGCGTGCGAATTCCTTTTGTTTCGCGGCGCACCCCCTTGTCAGACCGGGCCATAGCGCGTATAGGGCGCGAGTTCACCGAGTGTGATCAGGGGCGGGATGATTCCCGCCTTTTGGGTTCGATGAGGGATTGCGGTGAGCGCAGGCCCTCCTCTCAACCCCAACGCCTAGAATAAGGCTGTACGATGCAAAGCCAAAACATCCGTATCCGGCTGAAGGCATTTGACTACCGCGTGCTGGATGCCAGCACCCAGGAAATCGTCAACACTGCCAAGCGGACCGGCGCCCAAGTGCGCGGCCCGATCCCGCTGCCGAACAAGATTGAGAAGTTCACCGTTCTGCGTGGCCCTCACATCGACAAGAAATCCCGCGATCAGTTCGAGATCCGTACGCACAAGCGTCTTCTCGACATCGTCGACCCGACCCCGCAGACCGTGGACGCGCTGATGAAGCTCGACCTGGCCGCTGGCGTTGACGTCGAAATCAAGCTGCAATCGTAAGATCGGAGGGTATAGATTATGCGTTCCGGTATTATCGCAAAGAAAGTCGGCATGACCCGACTGTTCATGGAAGACGGCAAGCAGATTCCTGTGACCGTTCTGTCCCTGGACGGCCTGCAGGTTGTTGCTCAGCGCACCGAGGAAAAGGACGGCTACACCGCTGTTCAGCTGGGTGCCGGTACCGCCAAGGCAAAGCGCACCAGCAAAGCCATGCGCGGTCACTTCGCAGCAGCCAAGGTTGAGCCCAAGCGCAAGCTGGCCGAGTTCCGCGTTCCCGCGGAAGGCCTGATCGAAGTCGGTGCCGAAATCTCGGCCGAACATTTCCTGGCTGGCCAGAAAGTGGACGTGACCGGTACCTCGATCGGTAAAGGTTTCGCAGGTGCCATGAAGCGTCACAACTTCGGTGGTCTGCGCGCCTCGCACGGTGTGTCGATCTCGCACCGTTCGCACGGTTCGACCGGTCAGTGTCAGGACCCCGGCCGCGTCTTCAAAGGCAAGAAGATGGCGGGCCACATGGGTGCTGCCCGTGTGACCACCCAGAACCTGGAAGTGGTGAAAACCGACGCCGAGCGCGGCCTGGTCTTCATCAAGGGCGCCGTTCCGGGCCCGAAATCCGGCTGGGTTACCGTCAAGGATGCCGTGAAGAAGAAAGCCCCCGAGGGTCTGCCTTTCCCGGCCGCTCTGAAAACTGCGGAAGCTCCCGCGGAAGGTGGTGAAGCATGAAACTTGACGTGATCAAACTGGACGGCGGCAAAGCGGGCGACATCGAACTGTCCGAAGAGCTGTTCGGCCTGGAGCCGCGTGCGGACATCCTGCACCGTGTGGTTCGCTGGCAGCGCAACAACGCGCAGCAGGGCACCCACAAGGTGAAGACCCGCTCCGAGACCTCCTACTCGACCAAGAAGATCTATCGCCAGAAGGGTACCGGCGGCGCACGCCACGGTGACCGCAACGCGCCGATCTTCCGCAAGGGTGGTATCTACAAGGGTCCGACCCCGCGGTCGCACGGCCACGAGCTGACCAAGAAGTTCCGCAAGCTGGGCCTGCGCCACGCGCTGTCCGCCAAGGCGAAAGCGGGCGAGCTGGTCATCATCGAGGACGCGAGTGCCGAGGGCAAGACCTCCGCTCTGGCCAAGCAGGTTAAGAACCTGGGCTGGAAACGCGCTCTGGTCATCGACGGCGCTGCCGTGAACGAGGGTTTTGCTCGCGCCGCCAAGAACATCGAAGGTCTGGACGTACTGCCGACCATCGGTGCCAACGTCTATGACATCCTGAAGCGTGACACCTTGGTGATCACCAAAGCAGGTGTCGAAGCACTGGAGGCTCGCCTGAAATGAGCGCGAAGGCAGAACACTACGACGTGATCCGCAAGCCGATCATCACCGAGAAATCCACCCTGGCGTCCGAAAACGGCGCCGTGGTGTTCGAAGTGGCGATCGACAGCAACAAGCCGATGATCAAGGAAGCTGTTGAAGCTCTCTTTGGCGTCAAGGTCAAAGCGGTCAACACCACCGTCACCAAGGGTAAGGTCAAACGTTTCCGCGGCCAGCTGGGCCGTCGCAAGGACGTCAAAAAGGCCTATGTGACCCTGGAAGAAGGCAACACCATCGACGTGACCACCGGTCTCTGAGATCTGTCTTCTTGAAGAACATGAGAGGCCCTCGCGAATGCGAGGGCCTTTTTACATGCGCCTACGAGGCAGGCACGGGGAGGGAGTTGCCCCGCGCCGACCGGGTCACAGGCGTGCGATCCACTGATCGATTTCGCGTTCGGCTTCTTCTTTTTCGCGGCCGTAGCGCTCCTGGATCTTGCCGGCCAGTTCTTCACGGCGGCCGTTGATCCGGTCCCAATCGTCGTCGGTGATGTCACCCCAGGTTTGCTGGGCTGCGCCCTTCAGCTGTTTCCATTGGCCCTTCACTTGATTCCAGTCCATGGCTTCGTCCTTTCCTGTCGTTGGTGAGCCTGTCTCGACAACGTCTGGAGCGCAGATAGGTTCCGCGTTCCAGACCTGCGTGGCGCAGCGCTCCGGAACCGGGCAGGGGGCCGTGGCGTTTCTCGTTCAGCAGCCCACACAGGAGGACGCCATGAAAGCCAAGTCGAAGGCGCAGCAGAAGGCCGCAGGGGCCGCCTTGTCGGCCAAGCGCGGTGACACCAAGGTGTCCGAGCTCACCGGGGCGTCGAAGGACATGTACGAAACGATGAGCGAGGACGAGCTGGAGGAGCTGGCGTCGACCGACCATGATGGCCTGCCGCGCAAAAAGTCGTGAGCGCGGCGCCTTGGCGGCTGGTCGGTTCCGCCGCATATAGCCCGTAATTCAGGGTGACTGGCCTGACAAAGCCGATGATACGCCTACCCGGTTTGCGGTTCGGCGGGTGGTTCGTCAAACACCCCATTGCCAGCCCGCGCGGCATCTGTTAAGCCGCACCAATCCTGAAGACCCCGGATTCGTTCCGGGGTCGTTACGTTTGTCGGGATGTTCGAACTGGGGACCTTCGGGGCCCTATAACTCAGGCACCTACGGGGGCCTTAAACATAGCTGGGCCAAAGACAACAACCGAAGGCCCGGCACGCTAAACGGAAGACAGAAAGCATGGCACTTAAGTCGTATAAGCCGACGACGCCGGGCCAGCGTGGGCTGGTTCTGATCGACCGTTCGGAGCTTTGGAAAGGGCGTCCGGTCAAGTCTCTCACTGAGGGTCTGACCAAATCGGGCGGCCGGAACAACACCGGACGGATTACTTCCCGCCGCCGTGGCGGCGGCGCAAAGCGTCTCTACCGGATCGTTGACTTCAAACGGAATAAATTTGATGTCGCCGCAACCGTCGAGCGCATCGAATATGACCCCAACCGTACTGCCTTCATCGCCCTGGTGAAGTACGACGACGGCGAGCAGGCCTACATCCTGGCTCCGCAGCGTCTGGCAGTTGGTGACAAGGTCATCGCCTCCGCAAAGGCAGACATCAAGCCGGGCAACGCAATGCCGTTTTCGGGCATGCCGATCGGTACCATCGTTCACAACATCGAAATGAAGCCCGGCAAAGGCGGCCAAATCGCCCGTGCAGCCGGTACCTACGCTCAGTTCGTTGGTCGTGATGGTGGCTACGCTCAGATCCGCCTGTCCTCGGGTGAACTGCGCCTGGTCCGTCAGGAATGCATGGCCACCGTTGGTGCCGTGTCGAACCCCGACAACTCCAACCAGAACTACGGTAAAGCCGGCCGTATGCGCCACAAGGGCAAGCGTCCTTCCGTGCGTGGTGTCGTGATGAACCCGATCGATCACCCCCACGGCGGTGGTGAAGGCCGGACCTCCGGTGGTCGTCACCCGGTGACACCCTGGGGTAAGCCGACCAAGGGTAAGCGTACCCGCAACACAAACAAGGCGTCGCAGAAGCTCATCATCCGCTCGCGCCACGCCAAGAAGAAAGGCCGCTAATCCATGGCACGTTCCGTATGGAAGGGCCCCTTCGTTGATGCTTACGTCCTGAAAAAGGCCGAAGCAGCGCGTGAATCGGGCCGCAATGAAGTGATCAAGATCTGGTCGCGTCGCTCCACCATCCTGCCGCAGTTCGTTGGTCTGACCTTTGGTGTCTACAACGGCAAGAAGCACATCCCCGTCAACGTCTCGGAAGACATGATCGGTCAGAAGTTCGGTGAATATTCGCCGACCCGTACCTATTATGGCCATGCCGCCGACAAAAAAGCGAAGCGGAAGTAAGTCATGGGTAAGGAAAAGAATCCCCGCCGCGTGGCAGACAACGAAGCAATGGCAAAACTGCGCATGCTCCGTACCTCGCCGCAGAAACTGAACCTGGTGGCTCAGATGATCCGTGGCAAGAAGGTTGAAAAGGCTCTGACCGATCTCACCTTCTCCAACAAGCGGGTCGCACAGGACGTGAAGAAATGCCTTCAGTCCGCCATCGCGAATGCTGAGAACAACCACAACCTGGACGTCGATGAGCTGATCGTCGCCGAGGCTTGGGTTGGCAAGAACCTGACCATGAAGCGCGGTCGCCCGCGTGCCCGTGGCCGGTTCGGCAAAATCCTGAAGCCGTTCGCGGAGATCACCATCAAGGTGCGTCAAGTTGAGGAGCAAGCCTAATGGGTCAGAAAGTCAATCCGATCGGCATGCGCCTTCAGGTCAACCGCACCTGGGACAGCCGCTGGTACGCCGACACCAAAGACTATGGTGATCTGCTGCTCGAGGATCTGAAGATCCGTGAGTTCATCAAGACCGAGTGCAAGCAAGCCGGCGTTGCGCGCGTCATCATCGAGCGTCCGCACAAGAAGTGCCGTGTGACCATTCACACCGCACGTCCGGGCGTCATCATCGGCAAGAAAGGTGCAGACATCGAAGTTCTGCGCAAGAAGCTGGCGAAGATGACCGACTCCGAGCTGCACCTCAACATCGTTGAAGTGCGCAAGCCGGAACTCGACGCGCAGCTGGTCGGTGAGTCCATCGCTCAGCAGCTGGAGCGCCGTGTCTCCTTCCGTCGCGCGATGAAGCGTGCCGTGCAGAACGCCATGCGCATGGGCGCCCTGGGTATCCGGGTGAACGTCGCTGGTCGTCTGGGCGGTGCCGAAATCGCACGTACCGAATGGTACCGCGAAGGTCGCGTGCCTCTGCACACCCTGCGTGCCGACATCGATTACGCACATTCCGAAGCGATGACCCCCTACGGGATCATCGGGATCAAGGTCTGGATCTTCAAAGGTGAGATCATGGAGCACGATCCGTCGGCGCGTGACCGTAAAGCACAAGAAATCCAGGACGGCCCTGCACCCCGTGGTGCTGGTGGCGGCCGTCGCTAAGGAGGATTTGAGATGCTTCAGCCAAAGCGCACTAAATTCCGCAAGATGCACAAGGGCCGGATTCACGGCCTGGCAAAAGGCGGTTCCGACCTGAACTTCGGCACCTATGGCCTGAAGGCAACCACCCCTGAGCGTGTGACTGCACGCCAGATCGAGGCTGCCCGTCGTGCCATGACCCGCCACATGAAACGTCAGGGTCGTGTCTGGATCCGTATCTTCCCGGACACTCCGGTGACCTCCAAGCCCGTCGAAGTTCGTATGGGTAAGGGTAAAGGTTCCGTGGATTATTGGGCATGCAAGGTCAAACCCGGCCGCGTGATGTTCGAAATCGACGGCGTCAGCGATGAAGTCGCTCGCGAGGCTCTGCGCCTTGCTGCGATGAAGCTGCCGGTCAAGACCCGCGTCGTGGTCCGCGAAGACTGGTAATACACGATCCCACCGGCAGGTTGCTGACAGCAGCGCCCGGGCCGGTGGAACGTGAACGAGACTAAAAAGCCCCCGCCGAGATTTCGGCGGGGGCTTTTTGCATGGTTTCCGTGTCTTTGAGGGTGGGGAGCGTGGTCTCCGACGCCGGGTACCGCAACGTACGGCATCGCATCGCTTTGTTTGCGGGGGGATACCGGGTGGGGGAGCGGATGGTGGCCGCGGAACCTGGCGGGTGACGTCCGCGGGCCGACCGGTTGGCGGCCCGCGGGTTAGGCTCAGGCAGCGCGTTCGATGAAGTCGTCCGCTGCGGCGGTGACATCGTTGCCAGCGGTCCGGGGCACGCTGCCGTGATCCAGCCGGAAGCCCGAGATGGCTTGCGCCAGCCGCGCCGCCTCGTCACGCAGCATCTGGCCGGAGGCCGCGGTTTCTTCCAGCATGGCGGCACTGTGCTGCGAATCCCGGTCCAGCACCTCGAGCGCGACGTTCACTTCGGAGATCCCGTTCGCCTGCTCGTGGGTGTTCTCGGCGATCTCGTTCACCTTCTCCGCAGCCTGGCTGACCATCTGGTGGATCGTGGCAAGGGCGGCACCGGTTTCATCAGCCAGTTTCACGCCGCTGGTCACCTCGATCTGGCTGCTGCTGATCAGGGCGCTGATTTCCTGCGCCGCCGCAGAGGAGCGTTGCGCCAGTGCTCGCACCTCCGAGGCCACCACCGCGAAGCCGCGACCGGCTTCGCCCGCGCGGGCGGCCTCGACCCCGGCATTCAGGGCCAGAAGGTTGGTCTGGAAGGCGACGTCGTCGATCATGCCGGTGATCTTGGAAATCGCATCGGAGGATTCCTTGATGCGCTGCATGGCGGCGATGGTCTGCTCCCCCACTTTGCGGGTGGTTTCGGCTGTCGACTGGGCGTCGTTCACGAAGCTGCGGGCGCCCTGCGCGCTCTCGGCGGTGTCACGCACCGTATCACTGACGGTCTGCAGGGCGGCCGATGTTTCCTCCAGCGACGCGGCCGAGGCTTCACCGCGGCGCGAGGCATCCGCCACCGCTCCGGCGATTTCGTTGGAGGTGTTGTTCAGCATCTCGCTGCTGCCCGCCAACTGGCGCACGATGGTTTCCAGGTTTCCGGTCAGGTTGTCGATGGCGTCAGCGATGTCCTTGAACACGCCTTTCTGGCCCGAGGGCATCCGCTGGGTCAGGTCGCCATCCGCAATCGCGGCGAGCACTTTCAGCACGTCTCCCAGGCCTTTCTGGGCGACTTCGCCGATCGTGTTGACACCCCGGCTGAGGCCGCTGTCCTCGCCGTCGCCGCACTGGATGCGGCGGGAGAAGTCGCCGGCGCCACAGGCGTTGATGACTTCTGAGATCTCGGCGTTCAATTGCTGCTTGGCAACCTCGGCCTGACGGAAGTCTCCGACCGCGCCGCCGATGGCGGCAATCTCACGGATACGGGTGGTCGGCAGCTTGGCGGTAAAGTCGTTCCGGATCATCTGCTTCAGGACCTGGTCGATCTGCTTCAGCGGCCGCGCGATGCCGCGGGCCAGCAACAGTGCGACGGCGATGAACAGCAGGGAGCCGACGATGCCCGCACGCAGGGCGTTTGTCTGCGCGGCGGAGCTGACGGCCTCGCCTTCGCGGCGCACGGCGTCCAGCTCACTGCGTACCTCGGCTTGCAGCGCGGCCAGCAGCGGCTCCGCGGTGGCGAAGTGCTGCGAGACCTCCTTGCGCAGCTCGCTTTCGGCAAGCTTTTCGCTCACGTAGTCGGCAAAGCTTTTCTGGTAGGCGGTCATCAGCGCCAGCACCTCTTTTTGCTGGGCGCTGCTGCTGTAATAGCTGGCCGGGAAGGCGGCGAATTCCTCGACCCGGGCATTCAGCCGGTCCAGGTACTTGGGCGCCTGGCGCATGATGAAGTCCTTCTCATGCCGCCGCATCATCAGCATCTTCACTTCCATTTCCGGGCGGCCGAGGTCCTTCAGGGTGGCTTCGGCGCTTTTGACCGCGCTCCGCAGCTGGCCTTCCAGACCGCTGTTCTCATCAAGGCCAAGGCGCAGGTTGCTGGCGGTCAGCGCATGAAAGCTGGCTTCATAGGCGGCGATCACCTCGCCAAGCGTCGCCAGTTCGCGGCGTTTCTCCGCGAGTTCCGGAATGTTCGGAACCTTTTGCTCCAACGCGCCGTAGGCGTCCTTGATCCGCGCCATGGTGGCGGCGTGTCGTTCGACATGCGTGTCGTCCCGACGCAGCAGGAAATCCTTTTCGGCGCGGCGCGCCATCAGCATTTCCAGCTCGACCGTGTCGAGGTTGCGATAGGCGGATTCGATGACCGCCACCCGGTTCTGCATGTCGTCACGCACCCCGTGCGAGTACAGAAGAAGGCTGACCAGAACGGCCATCAGCCCCCCGGCAAGAACGATGATCGACAGGATTGCCGAACCGACAGTGACTTTGAGTTTCATGTGACTGGGACCATTTTCACGAGAGAGATTGTTGTCGTTTCTTGTTTTTCCGTCAGCTTAGCCGCCAATGGTTAAATCCCTGTTGGAATCCGATAGAGATTTTATTTTGTCTTGATGATATCCGCCGGATGCGCCGGTTGTTCAGCGGTGCTGCCAGCCTCTCGCGTTTGTTTGGTGTATGGAGTAGGAGGGGCGCATGGCTCAGATTGAATCGCTCTTCGTGACCCGACTTTACCGCGCGCCGCTGTCCGAACACGGACCGGCAATCGACGCGCAGGAACTGGAAAACTCATGCCTGGTCATCGCCGGTGATGATGACGCAGGCCAGGATTGGTGCGAGGAAAACGGGTATCCCGGGTATACCTCCTATGCATCCCTGACCGATCTGCCGTGGCGCTTCCCGATCTTCGCCGACCTGGTGAAATCGCTGGATCTGCATGTGGCGGCCTTTGCTGAGGATCTGGAACTGGATCTTGATGGTCGCAAGCTGGTGCTGGAAGATCTGTGGATCAACATCCTGCCCGAGGGCGGCACTCACGCCAGCCACATTCACCCGCATTCGGTGATTTCCGGCACCACCTACGTGTCGATGCCCGAAGGGGCCAGCGCGCTCAAGCTGGAGGACCCGCGCCACGCGATGATGATGGCGCATCCGCCGCGCGTGAAAACCTGCCGTCAGGAGCTGAAGACCTTCGTCTACCAGTCGCCCAAGGTGGGCGACGTGCTGCTGTGGGAAAGCTTCATCCGCCACGAGGTGCCGATGAACATGGCCGAGGAAGAGCGTATTTCCGTCAGTTTCAACTACCGCTGGGAGTAGGGGCATCGCATC
Organism: Leisingera sp. S2M4; assembly: GCF_055398055.1. Taxonomy (NCBI): domain Bacteria; kingdom Pseudomonadati; phylum Pseudomonadota; class Alphaproteobacteria; order Rhodobacterales; family Roseobacteraceae; genus Leisingera; species Leisingera sp. S2M4. The sequence continues at coordinate 1,153,273 of NZ_AP040861.1, read as the reverse complement.
GGCGCGATTGCCAATGCCTCGAATCCTGCTAAGGCTTTTGCAGTTCGTCCTTGAGAGGCTCTTGCCATGTCGCGCCGTCCTGACTTCGAGATCGGTGGCTTCTGCATTCCTGCGGGTACCCGCCGCACGGTGGATCTGCCGGTCAGCGTACTGTCGGACCACACGCCGGTCACCATGTCCGCCCATGTGATCCACGGCGCGGAGGCGGGGCCGACCATGTTTGTCTCCGCCGCCATTCACGGCGACGAGGTGATTGGGGTTGAAATCGCGCGCCGACTGCTGCGCAGCCGCAAGTTCTCGCGGCTGAAGGGCACGCTGATCGTGGTGCCGATCGTCAACACCTTCGGCTTTCTGAACCATTCGCGCTACTTGCCGGACCGGCGCGACCTGAACCGCTGCTTTCCGGGCAGCGAAGGCGGCTCGCTGGCCAGCCGCCTCGCACATTTGTTCATGACCGAGGTGGTAGCGCGCTGCGACCTGGGCATCGATCTGCACTCGGCGGCCATCCACCGCACCAACATGCCGCAGATCCGGGTGTCACCAAAGGCCAAGGATACCCTGGCCTACGCGGATGCCTTTGGTGCGCCGGTGGTGATCCGGTCGGGCCTGCGCGAGGGGTCGCTGCGCCAGGCCGCGCAGAACGTCGGCGTCGATATCCTGTTGTACGAGGCGGGCGAGGGCTTGCGCTTCGACGAATACTCGGCGCGGGTCGGGGTTGCCGGCATCCTGCGCGTGATGCACGCGCTTGGGATGATCCCGGAGGATGGCGTGCCGCTGGCCGAAACCGTCCCGGTCCGCGCGGGTAGCAGCAGCTGGGAGCGCGCCCCCGCGGGCGGCTTGTTGCGGGCCTTCAAGACGACCGGCGACATGGTCGAGCAGGGCGAGGTCCTTGGCGTGGTTTCCGACCCCTTCGGCGAAACCGAGGCGGAGCTAGCGGCCGGCGCTGCCGGGCTGATCATCGGGCGCGCCAACATGCCGATCGTCAACGAAGGCGATGCGTTGTTTCACATCGCCCGGGTGGTGAATGCCGCCGAGGCGGAGCAGCGGATCGAGGATCTGAGCGCCCAGCTCGACGGTGCGGCGATGTTCGATGAGGATGAAATCATCTGAACCGCGGCGCGGCAGGGGCGGTGGCCAACCTTTCCCTTGCCCCTGCGCCCGGTCTCCTCTATAGGAACCCATCGCTTGGCCCCAATCCATGCCGGATCCGGGGTAAGTGATTCTTTTTTGCCGCGCTTTTGGCGCGGTTGACATAACCCACCAGGTTCAAGGTTACCCTCGGGGCCTTCTGGTGCTTTGGACAAGGAACAAAGGCGATGAACGCCAATGATCTGCGCGAGAAAACCGTGGATGAACTCCGCGATATCCTCGCATCCCTGAAAAAAGAGAGCTTCAACCTGCGCTTTCAGCAGGCAACCGGTCAGCTGGAATCGACTGCAGGCATCAAGGCGGCGCGCCGCAATGCCGCCCGCGTCAAGACCATCCTGAACGAAAAAGCTGCAGCAGCAGCCGAATAAGGAGCGACACAATGCCCAAACGTATCCTGCAAGGCGTTGTGACCAGCGACGCAAACGCCCAGACCGTAACTGTCTCGGTTGAACGCCGCTTCACGCACCCGGTTCTGAAGAAAACCATCCGTAAGTCCAAGAAATACCGGGCTCACGATGAAAAGAACGCTTTCAAGGTCGGCGACACCGTACGCATCATCGAATGCGCGCCGAAATCGAAAACGAAACGCTGGGAAGTTCTGGAAGCCTAAGAGTCTCGTCTCGAGACTCCTGGCGACTAGACTTTACAGTCAGTCGAAACCCTGGGGGATACCAGCACGCATCGCTGCCCCATAGGTCGGGAGAAACCACATGATCCAGATGCAAACAAATCTGGATGTTGCTGACAACTCCGGCGCTCGCCGAGTTCAGTGCATCAAGGTTCTGGGTGGCTCCAAGCGTAAATACGCATCCGTTGGCGACATCATCGTCGTCTCGGTAAAGGAAGCCATCCCGCGCGGCCGCGTGAAAAAAGGCGACGTCCGTAAGGCCGTTGTCGTGCGCACCGCCAAAGAAGTCCGTCGCGAAGACGGCACCGCGATCCGTTTTGACCGGAACGCAGCCGTTATCCTGAACAACAACAACGAGCCGGTCGGTACCCGTATCTTTGGCCCGGTTGTTCGTGAACTGCGCGCGAAGAACTTCATGAAGATCATCTCGCTGGCTCCGGAGGTGCTGTAATCATGGCTGCTAAACTCCGCAAAGGCGACAAGGTCGTCGTGCTGGCCGGCAAGGATAAGGGCAAGGAAGGCACCATCGCCTCCGTCGACCCCAAGGCCGGTAAAGCCGTTGTCGAAGGTGTGAACATGGCGATCCGCCACACCCGCCAGACCCAAAACAGCCAGGGCGGCCGTCTGCCCAAGGCACTGCCGATCGACCTGTCGAACCTGGCACTGCTGGACAGCAACGGCAAGGCAACCCGCGTCGGCTTCCGTGAGGAAGACGGCAAGAAGGTGCGCTTCGCCAAGACCACCGGGGAGACTGTCTGATGCTTGACGCTGCAACCTACACCCCGCGCCTGAAGGCTCTCTACAAGGAAACCATCCGTGGTGCCCTGAAAGAGGAATTCGCCTACAAGAACGATATGATGATCCCCAAGCTGGAGAAGATCGTTCTGAACATCGGCTGTGGCCGCGCTGCTGTCAAAGACAGCAAGAAAGCCAAATCCGCACAGGCAGACCTGACCGCGATCGCGGGCCAGAAGGCTCTGACCACCGTTGCCAAGAACTCCATCGCCGGCTTCCGCGTTCGCGAAGGCATGCCGATGGGCGCCAAGGTGACCCTGCGCGGCGACCGGATGTATGAATTCCTGGATCGTCTGATCACCATCGCAATGCCCCGTATCCGCGACTTCCGCGGTGTTTCGGGTACCTCCTTTGACGGCCGCGGCAACTACGCCATGGGTCTGAAAGAGCACATCGTGTTCCCGGAAATCGATTTCGACAAGATCGACGAAGCCTGGGGCATGGACATTGTGATTGCCACCACCGCGAAAACCGACGCGGAAGCAAAGGCGCTGTTGAAAGCTTTCAACATGCCCTTCAACAGCTAAGCGCGGGAGAGAAGAGACCATGGCTAAGAAAAGCATGATCGAACGCGAGAAGAAGCGCGAGCGCCTGGTGGCCAAATATGCCGCAAAGCGTGCCGAGCTGAAAGAAATCGCAAACGACGAAAGCCGTCCGATGGAAGAGCGCTTCAAAGCGCGCCTGAAGTTGGCCAAGCTGCCGCGCAACTCGTCGGCAACCCGTCTGCACAACCGCTGCCAGCTGACCGGCCGTCCTCACGCTTACTACCGTAAGCTGAAGATCAGCCGGATCGCGCTGCGGGAACTGGGCTCCAATGGCCAGATCCCCGGCATGGTGAAATCGAGCTGGTAAGGGAGAGACTGATATGAACGATCCTATCGGCGATATGCTCACCCGTATCCGTAACTCTCAGATGCGCGGCAAATCCACCGTCATGACCCCGGCTTCCAAGCTGCGGGCTTGGGTGCTGGACGTGCTGGCGGACGAGGGCTACATCCGCGGTTATGAGAAAGTGACTGGTGAAAATGGCCATCCCGCCATCGAAATCAGCCTGAAATACTTCGACGGCGAACCTGTCATTCGCGAGCTCAAGCGGGTCTCCAAGCCCGGCCGCCGCGTTTACATGGGCGTCAATGACATTCCGCAGGTCCGCCAGGGCCTGGGCGTGTCGATTGTCTCCACCCCCAAGGGTGTGATGTCGGACGCAAACGCACGCGCAGCCAACGTCGGCGGCGAAGTGCTTTGCACCGTCTTCTAAGGAGGCCTTAACGATGTCCCGTATTGGTAAGAAACCGGTCGAACTGCCCAGCGGTGTCACCGCCAGCGTGTCCGGCCAGACCATCGAAGTCAAAGGCCCGAAAGGCGCCCGTACCTTCACTGCCACCGACGACGTGACCCTCACCGTTGAGGACAACATCGTCAAGGTCGAGCCGCGCGGCAAGTCCAAGCGTGCTCGCCAGCAGTGGGGCATGTCCCGCACCCAGGTTGCAAACCTGGTGGCCGGCGTGACCCAAGGCTTCAAGAAAGAGCTGGAGATCCAGGGTGTGGGTTACCGCGCTCAGATGCAGGGCAATGTCCTGAAGCTGAACCTGGGCTACAGCCACGATGTCGACTTCGTTGCGCCTGATGGCATCACCATCACCGCGCCGAAGCAGACTGAAATCGTTGTGGAAGGTATCGACCAGCAGCAGGTGGGCGAAGTGGCGGCGAAAATCCGCGACTGGCGCCGTCCCGAGCCCTACAAAGGCAAAGGCATCCGCTACAAGGGCGAATTCATCTTCCGCAAGGAAGGCAAGAAGAAGTAAGGACCAGCAAAATGGCAAACAGCAAACGTACCCTGTTTCTGAAGCGCCGGCTGCGCGTCCGGAACAAGCTTCGCAAAGTGAACGCAGGCCGCCTGCGTCTCTCCGTGCACCGTTCGAACAAGAACATCTCTGTTCAGCTGATCGACGACCTGCGCGGTGTGACCCTGGCTTCGGCGTCCACCCTGGAAAAGGATCTGGGTGTTGTCGGCAAGAACAACATCGAGGCCTCCGCCAAGGTTGGTGCCGCGATCGCCGAGCGTGCCAAGGCCGCAGGCGTGACCGAAGCCTATTTCGATCGTGGCGGCTTCCTGTATCACGGCAAGGTGAAGGCTCTGGCCGACGCTGCGCGTGAAGGCGGTCTGAAGATCTAAGTCCCAAGCGGGCAGCCCTCCGGGGCTGCCCCGATGATCCGGGAGAGGGCGCAGGCTGCGCCCATCTCACCAAGGATTGGAGAAAACCGGCGCCCCGTGCTTTGTGCAGTGCGCCATTCTGAAAGGAATGCCTGATGGCAGAACGTGAAAACCGCCGCGGCAACCGCCGCGACCGTGAAGAGACACCGGAATTTGCAGATCGCCTGGTTGCGATCAACCGCGTGTCCAAAACCGTAAAAGGCGGTAAGCGCTTTGGCTTTGCTGCACTGGTTGTTGTTGGCGACCAGAAAGGCCGTGTCGGCTTTGGCAAGGGCAAGGCAAAAGAAGTGCCTGAGGCGATCCGCAAGGCGACCGAACAGGCCAAGCGCCAGATGGTCCGCGTGCCGCTGAAAGAGGGTCGTACCCTGCACCACGACATCAGCGGTCGCCACGGCGCCGGCAAGGTGGTCATGCGTACCGCTCCGGAAGGTACCGGGATCATCGCAGGTGGTCCGATGCGTGCCGTCTTCGAAATGCTGGGCGTCAAGGACGTTGTGTCCAAGTCGATCGGCTCGCAGAACCCCTACAACATGATCCGCGCCACTCTGAACGGCCTGACCAAAGAACAGAGCCCGCGCTCTGTGGCTCAGCGTCGTGGCAAGAAGGTTGCCGACATCCTGCCCAAGCGGGACGAAGCACCTGCGGAAGCAGAAGCGTAAGGAGACGGATCCATGGCAAAAACCATCGTCGTCAAGCAGATCGGCTCGCCGATCCGCCGCCCCGCCAAACAGCGCGCAACCCTGGTTGGCCTGGGCCTGAACAAGATGCACAAGACCCGCGAGCTGGAGGATACCCCCTCCGTGCGCGGTATGGTCAACTCGATCCCGCATCTGGTTCAGATCATCGAAGAGCGCGGCTAAGACGCCCCTCTTTCGCGACTGATCTAGGAAAACGCCCCCGGTTCTGCCGGGGGCGTTTTTCGTTGCGCCGCCCTGAGCGGCGGGCGAGGGCAGGGGAAGCGGAGGCTTAACTCTCTGGCAAGGGCCCTTGCATCCGCCGCATAGCGGACAGACCGAACCGGCAATTGTTATCGCCAACGGTATTTCCTATTTCGGTGTCACAAGAAAAGACCAACACAAGCACCGCCGGGAATAGGCCCGGCTCAGACACAAGGATCTTAATGATGGCACATGTTCTTTCTTCCACCCCCGCCCTGTCCCTGACCGCCCGTATTCGTCACGCCTTTGAGGCCGTGAAGACCGGCTGGGAAAAGGCGCGCGAGTACCAGCGCACCTACAACGAGCTGGACGGCCTGAGCGACCGCGAACTGTCCGACATCGGCGTCCGCCGTGGCGACATCGCAGACATCGCCCGCCAGCACGTCTACGGCCACTGAATTCCCCTTCCCGGACCTTTCTCCTCCTCCCTCAGGTCCGGACCAAGACGCCTCTGCCCGACGCCGGGCAGGGGCGTTTTCTTTTGCCTGGTGACAGCGCCCGGTTTTCAATGGCCCTAGCCATGCATTCCGGGCATGGCGGCCAGACCAAAGCGGCGGTTGAAGGCAGCCGGTCGCGTCCCTATTTCCGCTGCACGACAAGCGAACAGATCATCAGCTGCGACCGGAAACCGTTTCCGGCTCCGATGCAAAGGAAACAAGAACAATGGCTTATTCAACTGTTTCGGCACCTGCTTCCTCGGGCATTCTGGCTCGTGTGGGCGGTTTTGCCGCTGCCGCCCTGCGCGCATGGAAACTGCGCCGCGAATACCGCCTCACCGTCGACGCGCTGCGGTCCATGTCGGACCGTGAGCTGGATGACATCGGTCTGACCCGCTGCGCCATCCCCGGCGCTGCGCGGGAGCATGTCTACGGCAAGTAATCCCTTTCGCCGCCCCCGGATCCTCCTCCCTCTCCGGGAACCGGCGCAAAAGCGCCCCTGCCAATCGGCAGGGGCGTTTTTGTTTTCTGCAGTGTCCGTCCAGGGGCTGTTGCGTGGGTTGCGTACGCCGCTCCCACGCGGTGTTAACCCCGGTCTGGCAGTCTCAAACCCGATCATGGTCACCCGCCGGGCCTGACACCCCCGGCACCTGGAATTGGGCTCCGGCATGGCACCCGGAGCGCGGCTGACGCGTTATTCGCATGGGGTTACGCCCCATCCCATCTTCACCCGGCGGCGCCGCCACCCTTTAACGGTCGACAATCAGCGGCAAAGAGGCGGAAGTACAGGAAAAAGGGATCTATCGCCAGGGCAGGGCGCTTTGGCGCAGCACGGACGCATCAGCTGGCGGCCGCGGGGCTTGATCCTGTGGCGCAACAGGTCTATACGCCCCCGGTGGCGTCATGCGCCACGGAATCACCAATCAAGAAACGCCGTGTTTGGCCCATCACGCTTCGGGGGTCACATCCGGCAAGGAGAAGCGACATGAAACTGCACGAACTGCGCGATAATCCCGGCGCATCCAAGAAACGCACCCGCGTTGGCCGTGGCCCCGGCTCCGGCAAGGGTAAAATGGGTGGCCGTGGTATCAAAGGTCAGAAATCCCGTTCGGGCGTTTCGATCAACGGCTACGAAGGCGGCCAGATGCCCCTCTACCAGCGTCTGCCCAAGCGCGGCTTCAACAAGCCGAACCGCAAGGAATACGCTGTCGTCAACCTGGGCCTGATCCAGAAGTTCATCGACGCAGGCAAGCTGGACGCCGGCTCGATCACCGAGGATTCGCTGGTTGCATCCGGCCTGGTGCGTCGCAAGCTGGACGGCATCCGCGTGCTGGCCAAGGGTGAAATCACTGCCAAGGCAACCATCGCGGTCACCGGCGCCTCCAAGGCCGCCGTCGAGGCCGTGGCCAAGGCGGGCGGCACCCTCACCGCGGCAAACGCAGCCGCCGCCGAGTAAGCGCTTGTGAGCGGCGCCAATGCCGCTTACATAGGCCTACGAGTTTTCCCATTACGCCGCCCGAGCCGGAAAACGGTTCCGGGCGGCGTTTTCGCTAAAGAAGAGACCTTTTCATGGTATCAGCAGCAGAACAAATGGCGGCAAACACCAGCTGGGCTGCCCTGGGCAAGGCCACGGATCTGCGCAACCGCATCCTGTTCACCATCGGCCTTTTGATTGTCTATCGCCTGGGCACCTTCATTCCGGTTCCGGGAATCGACGCGGCAGCGCTGCGCCAGTTCATGGAGCAGGCGGGCCAGGGCATCGGCGGCATGGTGTCGATGTTCACCGGTGGCGCGCTTGGCCGGATGGGTATTTTTGCCCTTGGCATCATGCCCTATATTTCCGCCTCCATTATCGTTCAGCTTCTGACTTCGATGGTGCCCTCGCTTGAACAGCTCAAGAAAGAGGGCGAGCAGGGCCGCAAGAAGATCAACCAGTATACCCGCTACGGCACCGTGCTGCTGGCGACCGCGCAGTCCTACGGTCTCGCGGTGTCGCTGGAATCCGGTGATCTGGCGACCGATCCGGGCATGTATTTCCGCATGGCGTGCATGATCACCCTGGTCGGCGGCACCATGTTCCTGATGTGGCTGGGCGAGCAGATCACCCAGCGCGGCATCGGCAACGGTATCTCGCTGATCATCTTCGTCGGCATCATCGCCGAGGTTCCGGCCGCCATCGCGCAGTTCTTCGCCTCCGGCCGGTCTGGCGCGATCAGCCCCGCGGTGATCATCGGCGTGATCCTGATGGTGATCGCGATCATCATGTTCGTGGTCTTCATGGAACGCGCCCTGCGCAAGATCCACATCCAGTACCCGCGTCGCCAGGTCGGCATGAAGGTCTATGACGGCGGTTCCTCGCATCTGCCGGTCAAGGTGAACCCGGCGGGCGTGATTCCGGCGATCTTTGCCTCCTCGCTGCTGTTGCTGCCGACCACGATCTCGACCTTTTCCTCCGGCACGACCTCCGGTCCGGTGATGTCCTGGCTGCTGGCCAACTTTGGCCCCGGTCAGCCGCTGTACCTGTTGTTCTTCGTGGCGATGATCGTCTTCTTTGCTTATTTCTATACTTTCAACGTCGCCTTCAAACCGGATGACGTTGCAAACAACCTCAAGAACCAGAACGGTTTTGTTCCCGGCATCCGTCCGGGCAAGAAGACCGCGGAATACATCGAATACGTTGTGAACCGCATTCTGGTGCTGGGGTCGGCCTATCTGGCGCTGGTCTGCCTGTTGCCGGAAGTGCTCCGCGGCCAATTCGCCATCCCGGTCTATTTTGGCGGTACCTCGGTCCTGATTGTGGTATCGGTCACCATGGACACCATTCAGCAGGCCCAAAGCCATCTTCTGGCCCATCAGTACGAAGGGCTGATCGAGAAGAGCCAGCTGCGCGGCCGCAATAAGAAACGTACGAAACGGGGACCGTCTCGCCGATGACCAATATTATTCTGCTGGGCCCGCCGGGCGCAGGCAAAGGAACGCAGGCCAGCCACCTGGTCGAAACCCGCAACATGACCCAGCTTTCCACCGGCGACATGCTGCGCGCAGCACAGTCTTCGGGCACCGAGATGGGCAAGAAGGTTGCCGCCATCATGGCCGAGGGCAAGCTGGTCACCGATCAGATCGTGATCGGCCTGATCCGCGAGCGTCTGCAGGAAGGCTCCGACGGCGGTTTCATCTTCGACGGTTTCCCGCGCACCCTGCCGCAGGCGGACGCGCTGGAGAAGCTGCTGGCGGAGATGGACCTCAAGCTGGATGCGGTGATCGAAATGCAGGTGGATGACGAGGTGCTGGTGCAGCGCATCGTCAACCGCGCTGCCGAAGCCCGCGCCGCCGGCAAGGAGGCGCGCGCCGACGATACCGAAGAGGCCGTACGTATCCGCCTGATGGAATACTACAAGAAGACCTCGCCGCTGATCGGCTACTACTGGGCCAAGGGCAACCTGCAGCGCCTCGACGGCATGGCCTCGATCGACGAGGTGCAGAAATCCATCGCCTGGATCCTGGGCGAGTAAGCGCGGCCAGCGCCGGACATCGAACACCCTGTGCCATCGCGGTGCGGGGTGTTTTGCTTTTCAGCTTCGCCGCGTCGGCGGCTGCGGGCAGATCGCGGGTTGACCTTGCTGCAATTTCCAAATACCCAGCCCCATCCCTTCTGGGAATGATTCCCGGCGGGCAGATTCGTTTGCCTGCCATACTACCTCGAAATGCTGGACCCTCTGGCGCCCTGCTACGGTCAAGTGTTGTGAAAAAAGGTTCCGGCATTACGGAACCGCAACCAAAAGGAAAGTGACACGTGGCACGTATTGCCGGCGTTAACATCCCGACTGCAAAGCGGGTTCCCATCGCCCTCACCTACATCACCGGTATCGGTACAACCTCGGCCAAAGCGATCTGCGAAGCCGTGGGCATCGACGAAACCCGTCGTGTGAACGAACTGTCCGACGCTGAAGTTCTGGCCGTGCGCGAGCACATCGACGCCAACTACACCGTCGAAGGCGACCTGCGCCGTGAAGTGACCATGAACATCAAGCGCCTGATGGACTTGGGCTGCTACCGTGGCCTGCGCCACCGTCGCAACCTGCCGGTCCGCGGTCAGCGTACCCACACCAACGCCCGTACCCGCAAGGGCCCGGCCAAGCCGATCGCCGGCAAGAAGAAGTAAGGGGGGCATTGATCAATGGCACGTGATAAGACTCGCATTAAGCGTAAAGAGCGCAAGAACATCGCTTCCGGCGTTGCTCATGTGAACTCGTCGTTCAACAACACCAAAATCCTGATCTCCGACGTGCAGGGCAACGCGATCTCTTGGTCGTCCGCCGGCACCATGGGCTTCAAAGGCTCGCGGAAATCCACGCCTTACGCGGCCCAGATGGCTGCCGAGGACGCGGGCAAGAAAGCCCAGGATCACGGTGTGAAGACCCTGGAAGTCGAAGTTCAGGGCCCCGGTTCGGGCCGTGAATCGGCTCTGCGCGCGCTGGCCGCCATCGGTTTCAACATCACCTCGATCCGTGATGTGACCCCGATCGCACACAACGGCTGCCGCCCGCCGAAGCGCCGTCGCGTCTAAGAACAATATTTTTGCTGGGGCCCCGCTTGATTCGCAGGGCCCCAGTGCGTCATTTAAACCTCGGGCGTCCTTGGCCTTTTGGACATGGGGCAAGGACAGGAATGGAGGGTACGCATGATCCACAAGAACTGGGCAGAGCTGATCAAACCGGCACAGCTGGAAGTGAAGCCGGGCAACGATCCTGCACGTCAGGCCACCGTTGTAGCAGAGCCGCTGGAGCGCGGTTTCGGCCTGACCTTGGGCAACGCGCTGCGCCGCGTTCTGATGAGCTCGCTGCAAGGCGCCGCCATCACCAGCGTGCAGATCGACAATGTACTGCATGAATTTTCCAGCGTTGCCGGTGTCCGTGAAGACGTCACCGACATCATCCTGAACCTCAAGGGCGTGTCCCTGCGCATGGAAGTCGAAGGCCCCAAGCGCCTGTCGATCAATGCCAAGGGTCCGGCTGTCGTCACCGCCGGTGACATCGCCGAAACCGCCGGCATCGAGGTTCTGAACCGCGACCACGTGATTTGCCACCTGGACGACGGTGCCGACCTGTTCATGGAACTGACCGTGAACACCGGCAAGGGCTATGTCTCTGCCGACAAGAACAAGCCGGAAGACGCTCCGATCGGCCTGATCCCGATCGACGCGATCTACTCGCCGGTCAAGAAGGTCTCCTATGACGTGCAGCCCACCCGTGAGGGCCAGGTGCTGGACTATGACAAGCTGACCATGAAGGTGGAAACCGACGGTTCCATCACCCCGGATGATGCCGTGGCTTTCGCCGCCCGCATCCTGCAGGATCAGCTGTCGATCTTCGTCAACTTCGACGAGCCGGAATCGGCTGGCCGCCAGGACGAGGACGATGGTCTCGAGTTCAACCCGCTTCTGCTGAAGAAAGTGGACGAACTGGAACTGTCCGTGCGATCGGCAAACTGCCTGAAGAACGACAACATCGTCTACATCGGCGACCTGATCCAGAAGACCGAAGCCGAGATGCTGCGCACCCCGAACTTCGGCCGCAAGTCGCTGAACGAGATCAAAGAGGTTCTGTCGGGCATGGGCCTGCACCTCGGCATGGACGTCGAGGACTGGCCGCCGGACAACATCGAAGATCTGGCCAAGAAGTTCGAAGACAGCTTCTAAACCGTTTTGAGGGGGGCTTCGGCCCTCCTCTTCAATGCCCGGACCGGCCGGGGAAGACATGGGCACCCGCCCCAAGGTGAGTGGCTGACACGCATCAGCTGCCTGACAAAGCAAAACGCAAAGTGAAGGAACTGAAAAATGCGTCACGCACGTGGTTATCGCCGCCTGAACCGTACTCATGAGCACCGCAAGGCCCTGTTCGCCAACATGGCCGGCTCGCTGATCGAGCACGAGCAGATCAAGACCACCCTGCCCAAGGCAAAAGAACTGCGCCCGATCGTTGAAAAACTGATCACCCTGGCAAAACGCGGCGATCTGCACGCCCGTCGTCAGGCCGCAGCCCGGCTGAAAGAGGACAAGGACGTCGCGAAACTGTTCGAGGTTCTGGGCCCGCGCTACAAGGACCGTCAGGGCGGCTACGTTCGCATCCTGAAGGCCGGCTTCCGTTACGGTGACATGGCTCCGATGGCGATCATCGAGTTCGTTGACCGTGACACCTCCGCCAAAGGCGCCGCCGACAAGGCCCGCCTGGCAGCTGAGGAAGCGGCAGCCGACGCCGAAGAATAAGACGCGCCGGACCCCAGGGTCTGACTGTCTGCCCCCGCTCCGCCCGGAGCGGGGGTTTTTCTTTTGCGCGGCAAAAGTATGCATACCCACAAATTACCTATGCGGGAAAGGGATTGGTAAGTTTCTTCTGTTTTGACTGCCGCATCTGTGAATGCACCGGGACGGATGTGATGAAGAAGAATAAGCCTTCCGCGGCCAGGCGGTTCTCTCTGGCAAACCTCAGTACCAAGTCGAAAATCGTCTCAGTCGCGCTGTTCCCGCTGCTGCTGGTTCTTGGTGTCGGGGTAATGGCGGTCAACGATCTCGGCCGGATGGAAAAAGCGGCCGCCGATGTGGCGCATGCCCAGGAAATTCTCGGCGAGGCGCAGGAACTGGCTGTTGCCGCCGCCGGTATGGAGGCGGGCCTGCGCGGCTATCTTCTGGCGGGGCGCGAGGAATACCTGGAACCCTACGAGGCCGGTAAGGCCGAGGTCGCCGAGGCGCTGGCGACCCTGCGCAGCCTCGCGGCCGGCAACGACGCCCTGTTGGCGGATCTCGATGAAGCCGAGGAAATCCTCAACGGCTGGCAGGAAACCGTTGCGACCGCGGCGATTACCCTGCGGCAGGAAATCGGCGACGCGATGACCATGAATGACATGGCGGCCGAGGTGAAGAAGTCGCGCGGCCGGGTGTTCTTCGAGGAATTCCGCGCCGAGGTTGCCCGCGTCATCGAAGAGGAAGAGGTGAACCTCGCCGATCGCCGCAATACGTTCTCGTCGCTGGTCACGGCGGGCATCGCCGACCCGGAGTACCTGAAAACCGCGCTGGAGGCGGTTGAACAGACCCATGAGGTGATCAGCAGCGCCAAGGACCTGATGGCGGCCGCCGTCGACATGGAAACCGGCATGCGGGGCTATCTGCTGGCCGGAGACCGGGCCTTCCTGACCCCCTTCATGGAGGGCAGCAGCCGGTTGCGCTCGGTGCTGAGCTCGCTGCGCCTCTCCCTGCTGGAGGACAAGACCCAGATGGACCGGCTGAACGCCGCCTCGGAGACCATCGACAACTGGCGCAAGGAAGTCGCGGTGCCGATGATCCAGCTGCGCCAGGAGATCGGCGACGCGGCGACGATGGATGACATGGCGGATTTCGTCGCGCAGGGGCAGGGCAAGGCCTATTTTGACAGCTTCCGCGCCACCATGCAGTCGCTGAAGGCGCAGGCGATGGAAACCAAGGCCGCGCGCCGCGCCGTCAGCGAGGAAATCGCGGCCCAGACCCGGATCATGATTCCGGCGGCCATCGCGGCGGCCATCCTGATCGGTGCGGTGATGGCGCTGGTGACCGGTTCCGGCATCGCCAAGGGCATCCGCCGGATCGTGGTGTCGATGCGGGGGCTGGCAGAAGGCAACAACGCGGTCGAGATCCATGGCCAGTCCCGCGGCGACGAAGTCGGGGAGATGGCGCGGGCCCTGGAGAAGTTCCGCGACGAGCTGGTCAAGATGCAGGAGGCCGAGAAGCGCAAGGCCGAGAGCAAGGACGCCGAGCTGGCTGGTGTTGTCCAGCAGCTGAGCGAGCGCCTTTCCCGGCTGTCGCAGGGCGATCTGGCGATCCGCATTGCAGAGCCGTTCCCCGAGGACTACGAGCAGCTGCGCGCCGATTTCAACGGGTCGATCGACAATCTGAACGCCACCGTGCAGCAGGTGATCGAAGCCTCCGCCAGCATCCGCAATGGCGCCGCCGAGATCAGCCAGGCATCGGATGACCTGTCGCATCGCACCGAAAGCCAGGCCGCGACGCTCGAGCAGACCGCCGCCGCGCTGGATGAGCTGACCGCCAGCGTTCAGTCCGCCGCGGAAGGCGCGCGCAACGTCGAGGCCACGGTGCAGGAAGCCCGCAACGAGGCTGCCGACAGCGGCGAGGTGGTACAAAGCGCGGTGACCGCCATGAGCGGCATCGAAGAGAGCTCGAACCGGATCTCGCAGATCATCGGGGTGATCGACGATATCGCCTTCCAGACCAATCTGCTGGCGCTGAATGCCGGGGTCGAAGCTGCCAGGGCCGGGGAAGCCGGCCGGGGCTTCGCGGTGGTGGCCAGCGAGGTGCGCGCCCTGGCGCAACGCTCCTCGGATGCGGCGATGGAGATCAAGACTCTCATCAGCGACAGCTCGCGGCAGGTGGAGCAGGGGGTTGATCTGGTCGGCCGCGCAGGCCAGGCGCTGCAATCCATCGCGGGCCGGGTCAGCCATATCTCGCAGCTCGTCTCCGAGATCGCCGAGGGCGCCGCGGAACAGTCCACCGGCCTCGCTGAGATCAACACCGGCATGACCCAGCTGGATCAGGTGACCCAGCAGAACGCCGCCATGGTCGAAGAGGCCACCGCCGCCGGCCACATGCTGAAGGGCGACGCCAACAAGCTGGCGAGCCTGGTGGCCCGCTTCCAGGTCGCCGAGGGCGCGGTGCCGCTTGCCGAGGAGGCTCCGGCCGAGGCGGTGATTTCCGCCCATGGCGAGGCCGACTGGCAGATCGAGGCCAGCCCGGCGCCGGTGGCCGTGGCCGCAACCAGCGGCAACGCTGCCCGCGATCTGTGGCAGGACTTCTGAAGCCACCGTACGACGTTTTGGGCAGGCCCTCCCGCAGCGGGGGGCCTGTTCCTTTTCATGGGGGCGACATCGGGGGCGCGGCTGCGCGATCTCCTGCTCGCAGGCGGGGGAGGAACGGCGCGGATTTTCGGGGGTGACAGCTGCGCGAATCTTCGCTAGCGTCCGACCCATGACCCGTAGCTATGCCGCATTCTGGTATTTCTTTTATCCGCGCCACATGGCGGACGGAGGGGTCAGCGCGTTCTGAGGACAGACAGGAAACGCACCAGGATACCACCAACCGCCCGCAGCCCGCTGGCGGTTTTTTCGTATCCGCCGCAGCGCCAAGGGCCTCCCGACAAGGAAGCTGAAACATGACACCCCAGACCGAAAACCTGCGCATCACCGGCATGCAGGAGCTGGTTTCACCCGAGGACCTGGCGGCGCAGATGCCCGCCACCGCCGCCGCGACTCAGACCGTCCTGGCCGGGCGGCGCGCCATTCAGGACGTCCTGCATGGCCGCGACGACCGGGTGGTCGCGGTGGTTGGTCCCTGCTCGATCCATGATCCCAAGGCAGCGATGGAATACGCCGAACGCCTCGCGCCGCTGCGCGCGCGGCTGGGCGCGCAGCTGGAAATCGTGATGCGGGTCTACTTCGAGAAACCCCGCACGATCTCGGGCTGGAAGGGGCTGATCAACGATCCTGGCCTTGATGGCTCGTTCCGCATCAACGAAGGCCTGGGGCTGGCGCGTCGCCTGTGTCTGGACATCAACGCGCTTGGCCTGCCGGTCGGGACCGAGTTCCTCGACACCGCGGTGCCGCAGTACATCTCCGACCTGGTGGCCTGGGCCGCGATCGGTGCCCGCACCACCGAAAGCCAGATCCACCGCGAGATGGCCTCGGGGCTGAGCTGCCCGGTGGGCTTCAAGAACGGCACCCGCGGCAATGTGCAGATCGCGGTGGACGCGGTGCGCTCCGCGGCGCACCCGCATCATTTCATGGCGCTTGCCAAGTCCGGCCGCGCCGCGATCGCGGCCACCAGCGGCAACCCCGACGGCCATCTGATCCTGCGTGGCGGCGGCGGCACCAACTACGACGCGGCATCGGTCGATGCGGCCTGCAAGCTAGCCGAGAAGGACGGCATCCGTGGCCATGTGATGATCGACGCCAGCCACGCCAACAGCGGCAAAGATCCGGCAAAGCAGCCCGCGGTGCTGGCCGATGTCGCCGGGCAGATCGCCGGTGGCGAGCAGCGCATCACCGGGGTGATGGTGGAAAGCCACCTGGTCGCCGGGCGGCAGGATCTGGGGCAGGGCGCGCTGACCTACGGCCAGTCGATCACCGATGGCTGCCTCGGCTGGGACGACACCGTGACCGCGCTGGAGCATCTCGCCGCCGCCGTGGATGCCCGCCGCGCCGCCGCAGCCCGCCCCGCGCCAGCGCTGGCAGACGCCTGAACCACCTGAACAGGGAGGCGGCCACCGATGGCCGCCTCTCTCCGGCTCCTGCACCTGCGGGTGGGGGAAATCGGTTGTCGGCCCGGGAGGCGCAGCGTGTCCCTCCTGCATGACCCGCCAGTCGACACAGCTGCCTTGCAATCCGGGCGCATGCTCCGCATATCCTTCGGGCAACAACTGTTGGAGTGCTCATGTTCCGCCCCGTCCTGACAGCCCTTGCCATCCTGCTGGCCCTGCCGGCCGCTGCCGAAACCCGCGTGCCGCAATCGCAGGCCGAGATCTCCCTCGGCTTTGCGCCCCTGGTCCGGGAGGCCTCGCCCGCGGTGGTCAACATCTATGCCAAGGTGGTGCGGCAGGTGCAGCAACGCCGCCGCTCGCCCTTCATGAATGATCCGTTCTTCGATGACTTGTTCCGCAGCTTCACCACGCCGCAGCCGCGCGTCGAGAACTCGCTCGGGTCAGGTGTGATCCTGTCGGCCGATGGCATCGTGGTGTCGAACTATCACGTGGTCGGCAGCGCCACGGAAATCCGCGTGGTGACCGCGGATCGCCGCGAATACAACGCCGAGGTCATCCTGGGCGACAAGGCCAGCGACCTGGCAATCCTGCAGCTGGAAGACGCCGAAGACTTGCCCTACCTGTCCCTGCGCGACAGCGACCAGGTCGAGGTGGGAGAGCTGGCGCTGGCGATCGGCAACCCCTTTGGCGTGGGGCAGACCGTCAGCAGTGGCATCATCTCGGGGCTTGCGCGCACCGGCATGGGGGCCGGTGATGGCTTTGGCTACTACATCCAGACCGATGCACCGATCAATCCCGGCAACTCGGGCGGTGCGCTGATCGACGTCAACGGCGATCTCATCGGCATCAACACCCGCATCCTGTCCCGTTCCGGCGGCTCCAACGGCATCGGCTTTGCAATCCCCGCCAACCTGGTGCGGGAATTCGTCAACCAGGCGCGTGAAGGCGCCGAGGAGTTCCAGCGCCCCTGGGCCGGTATGGCGGGGCAGCCGGTGGATGCGGACCTCGCCGCCTCGTTGGGGATGGAGCTGCCAGAGGGCATGGTGATTTCGGATCTGCACCGCGAAAGCCCCTTTGCCAAGGCGGGCTTCCGGGTCGGCGACGTGATCACCCATGTCGACGGTGAAGTGGTCAACTCGCCTTCGGAGATGGTGTTCCGCATGTCGGTGGCCGGGCTGGGGGATACCTCGGTCATCACCCGTCTGCGCGGGGGCGAGCGGGAAGAGGTCGAGGTGCCGATGATCACCGCCCCTGACACGCCGCCCGCCAATCCGGTCCAGCTGGACGAAAAGACCGCGTTGCCGGGGCTGACCGTGGCCCGGATCAATCCGCAGGTCATCACCCGCCTTGGCCTGCCGCTGTCGGCGGAAGGGGTGGTGGTCACCGATCCCGGTCCCTATGCCGCGCGCGGCGGGGTGCAGACCGGGGACGTCGTGCTGGCCGTGAACGGCAAGGCGGTGACCAGCACCGATGATGTCTATGCGCTGCTGGCCAACAGTGGCCGCTGGGTCCAGCTGGATTTGAACCGGCGCGGCAGGCAGGTGGCGCTGAGGTTCCGGCTCTGATGTCGGATCTGTTCGGCAGCCCCGAAGGCGGTGGTGACGACACCGCCCAGCAACCCGCCCGCAACCGGCCGCTGGCCGACCGGCTGCGGCCGCAGTCCCTGACGGATGTGATCGGTCAGCAGCAGGTGCTTGGCCCGGAAGCGCCGCTGGGCGTGATGCTGGCCTCCGGCTCGTTGTCGTCGCTGATCTTCTGGGGGCCGCCGGGCGTGGGCAAGACAACGATCGCGCGGCTGCTGGCCAAGGAAACGGACCTGCATTTCGTGCAGATCTCGGCGATCTTCACCGGCGTACCGGAACTGCGCAAGGTGTTCGAGGCCGCCAAGATCCGCCGCCAGAATGGCCAGGGAACGTTGCTGTTCGTCGACGAGATCCATCGTTTCAACAAGGCCCAGCAGGACGGCTTCCTGCCGCATATGGAGGATGGCACTATCCTGCTGGTGGGGGCGACGACGGAAAACCCCTCGTTCGAGCTCAATGCCGCCGTGTTGAGCCGGTCCCAGGTGCTGGTGCTGGAACGTCTGTCGCTGGCGGATCTCGAACGTCTGACCCAGCGCGCCGAGAAGGAGCTGGGCCGCGCCCTGCCGCTCTCGGGCGATGCCCGCGATGCGCTGCACGAGATGGCCGATGGCGACGGGCGCGCGCTGCTGAACCTGATCGAACAGGTTGCCGCCTGGAAGGTGGAGGCCCCGCTGGGGCGCGAGGCGCTGTCGGCGCGGCTGATGCGCCGCGCGGCCAAGTTCGACAAGTCTGGCGACGAGCATTACAACCTGATCTCAGCCTTGCACAAATCGATCCGCGGCTCCGACCCGGATGCGGCGCTGTACTGGCTGGCGCGGATGCTGGAGGGCGGAGAGGATCCGCGCTTTCTGGCCCGCCGCCTGACGATGATGTCGACCGAGGACATCGGCATGGCCGATCCGCAGGCCAATACCGTGTGTCTCAATGCCTGGCAGACCTATGAACGCCTCGGCAGCCCTGAGGGGGAGCTGGCGCTGGCCAATGCCGCCGTCTACCTGGCGCTGGCGCCGAAATCCAACGCCGTCTACGTCGGCATCAAGGCGGCGCGGCGGCTGGCCAAGCAGACCGGCAGCGCGCCGCCGCCCAAGCACATCCTGAACGCGCCGACCAAGTTCATGGCCGAGCAGGGTTACGGCGAGGGCTATGCCTATGACCACGACGCCGAGGACGGGTTTTCCGGCCAGAACTACTTCCCCGACGGGGTAAAGCGGCCGGTGCTGTACCAGCCAGTGGAGCGTGGCTTTGAGCGCGAGCTGAAGCGGCGCAATGACTACTTTGCCAACCTCAGGCTGAAGCGGAACAAGTGAAGCGGCTTTGCGGGCAAAGCCGCTGCCTGCGGCGCGAGTATTTGGGGAAAGATGAAGCCGGGGTGGTTCTGCGGGCAGCCCTGCGCGTGGTGCAGGGCGGGCAAAACTTGACATCCTTGCCCGTGCGCGCGACAGGACGGGGATGATTTCTTCGGTTTCCATGGTGGCGCTTGGTGGCGCGGTCGGCGCAGTGTGCCGGTATCTGGCGGGCTTGGGCATCATCCGGCTGCTGGGGCACCATGATTTCCCGGTGGCGGTGCTGACGGTCAATATCCTCGGCTCCTTCCTGATGGGGGTGTTCGTGGTGGCGGCGGCGCTGCGGGACCTGACCTGGCTCAGCCCGTTGGTGATGACCGGGATCCTGGGCGGGTTCACCACCTTCTCGGCGTTCTCGCTGGAGACCGCCAACCTGATCGAGCGCGGCGCCTTCGGGCAGGCCGCGCTGTATGTAGCTTTGTCCGTGGGCCTGTCGGTCGGCGGGCTGTTTTTCGGCCTGTGGGCCGCAAGGGGAGTGTTCGCATGAGCGGCGTTCAGATGATTACCGTCAGCGAAGACGACAGCGGCCAGCGCATCGACCGCTGGCTGCGGCGGCTGTTCCCGCATGTGAACCAGGGCCGCATCGAGAAGATGTGCCGCAAGGGCGAGCTGCGGCTGGATGGCGGTCGGGTCAAGGCCAATACCCGCGTCGAGGCGGGACAGGTGGTGCGGGTGCCGCCGCTGGCGGAGAGTGACCTGAAACCGGCTGCCCCGCGCGAGATGCGGATTTCCGACGCCGACGCGAAGATGATCCGCGACTGCGTGATCTACCGCGACGACGACGTGATCGTCTTGAACAAGCCCGCGGGGCTGGCGGTGCAGGGCGGCTCCGGCACCACCAAGCACGTGGATGGCCTGGCCGAGGCGCTGAAGTTCGGGCTGGAGGACAAGCCCAAGCTGGTGCACCGGATCGACAAGGACACTTCGGGCGTGCTGGTGCTGGCGCGCAACCGCAAGGCCGCACAGGCGCTGACCGCCGCGTTCCGGCACAAGAACACCCGCAAGATCTACTGGGCACTGGTGGCCGGCGTGCCGACGCCGTACCTTGGCGAGATCAAGAACGGGCTGGTGAAGGCGCCGGGGCATGGCCGGTCCGGTGAGGGCGAGAAGATGATCAACGTGCATCCGCGCGACATCGACGACACGCCGGGTGCCAAGCGCGCACATACGCTGTATGCCACGCTTTACCGGGTTGCCTCCCGCGCTGCCTGGGTGGCGATGGAGCCGATTACCGGCCGCACCCACCAGCTGCGCGCGCATATGTCCGGCATGGGCCATCCCATTGCCGGCGATGGCAAATACGGCGGCTCGGGGCAGGAGAACCTGGGCGACGGCTGGGGCGCGCAGATCGGCGGGGTGATCTCGAAGAAGCTGCACCTGCACGCGCGCCGGATGGTGTTCGAGCACCCGGTCACCCGCAAGCCGGTGTCGGTGGTGGCGCCCTTGCCCGACCATATGAAGGAAAGCTGGGAGACCTTTGGCTGGACCGAGGACCTGGCGGCGGACGACCCGTTCGAGGATCTGAAGTGAGCAAACCGCTGCGGCTGATCCTGTTTGACGTCGATGGCACCCTGGCCGACAGCCAGGGCGCGATCACCGGTGCGATGGCGGAGGCGTTCGAAGGCGCGGGCCTGGACGTGCCCCCGCGCGAGGCGATCCTGTCCATCGTCGGGCTGTCGCTGCCGTTGGCGATGCGGGAGCTGGCGCCGAATCATGACGATGCCACGATCGAGGCGCTGGTGGAGGGCTACAAGTCCTCCTACATGCTGTCGCGAGAGGCGGCGGGCGCGGCGCATTCGCCGCTGTATCCCGGTGCGCGCGAGGCGCTGGCGCAGCTGCACGAGGTGCCGGAATACCTGCTCGGCGTGGCCACCGGCAAGTCACAGCGCGGGCTGGATGCCCTGATCGACGCGCATGGGCTGAACTGTTTCGTGACCCGGCAGGTGGCGGACCATCATCCGTCGAAACCGCATCCGTCGATGATCCTGACGGCGATGGCAGAGACCGGGGCCGATCCGGACAGCACCGTGATGATCGGCGACACGAGGTTTGACATTGAAATGGGGCGCGCCGCGGGGGTCACGACCATCGCCGTGCCCTGGGGCTATCACGACGCAGCCACACTGGGCGCCGACTACCTGATCCGCGACTTCGCGGAGCTGCGCCCGCTGCTGGCAGAGATCTGGAAGGAATAGGCACATGAGCGGCTGGGCACAGAAACGGTTCTGGAAGGCAGTGGCAGTGGCGCAATGCGACGATGGCTTTGCGGTGGAGCTGGACGGCCGCCGGGTGAAGACCCCGGCAAAGGCTGCGCTGACGGTGCCGACCCGCGCCATGGCTGAGGCCATTGCCGCGGAGTGGGACGCCCAGAGCGAATCAGTCGACCCGGGCAGCATGCCCTGCACCCGGTCGGCAAATGCGGCGATCGACAAGGTGACACATCAGCACAGCGAAGTCGCCACGATACTGGCGGAATACGGTGACACCGATTTGCTGTGCTATCGCGCGGACTCGCCGGCCGAGCTGGCCGCGCGCCAGGCCGAGGCATGGGATCCGGCCCTGGACTGGGCCGAAACCGCGCTGGGCGCCCGTCTGGCACCGCGCAGCGGCATCCTGCATCAGCCGCAGGAGGCGTCGGCGCTGGCATGTCTGGCGCAGCAGGTGGAGGCGTTGAGCCCGTTCCAGCTGGCCGCGTTTCATGACCTGGTGGGCATCTCCGGGTCCTTGATTCTAGGGTTCGCGGCGGCATTGGACTGGCGCGATGCCGAGGACATCTGGCAGCTGTCGCGGCTCGATGAACGCTGGCAGGAAGAGCAATGGGGCGTGGATGAGGAGGCGCAGGCCGTCGCCGCCGTCAAGCGGCAGGAATTCCTGCATGCCAAACGTTTCTTTGACCTCTCCACGGAGCGCTGAAAATTACCCGAACCCCGGTCGCGGCGAAAGTATTTTGCTTGGCCGGGGTTTGTGCGCAATCCGCGCATCGAATTTCCTGATACGACCCTTGACGTTTGCTGATGAATGCGCCCACACTCGGGCATGAATTGGGGGTAAACCCTTCTTCAGTCTCATTTCCGGCGGGGGATCGCCGGATAATAAGAACCGCCGAATGGCGGGCCATCAGGAAGAGGTAAATATGAAAAAATCCGTTATTTTGGGCGCAATGACCTTCGCCGGTCTTGCGGCTGGCGCGGCATCTGCCGGCACGCTGGACGACGTGAAGGCGCGCGGCAAGCTGAACTGCGGCGTCACCACCGGTCTGGTCGGTTTTGCGGCTCCGAATGCGAACGGCGAATGGGAAGGTTTCGACGTGGCCGTGTGCCGTGCCGTTGCTGCGGCCGTGCTGGGCGACTCCACCGCGGTGGAATTCGTGCCGACCACCGGCAAGACCCGCTTCACCGCGCTGGCGTCGGGCGAGATCGACATGCTGGCCCGCAACACCACCTGGACCTTCAGCCGCGACGTCGACCTGAAGTTCGAATTCACCGGCATCAACTACTATGACGGCCAGGGTTTCATGGTTCCGAAAGAGCTGGGCGTGTCCTCGGCCAAGGAACTGGATGGCGCCACCGTGTGTATCCAGACCGGCACCACCACCGAGCTGAACCTGGCGGACTTCTTCCGCTCCAACAACATCTCCTACGAGCCGGTGCCGATCGAAACCAACGCCGAGGCGCAGCAGCAGTACCTGGCAGGTGCCTGTGACGTCTACACCACCGACGCCTCCGGCCTGGCGGCCACCCGCGCCACCTTCGACGATCCGTCGGCGCATGTGCTGCTGCCGGAAATCATCTCGAAAGAACCGCTGGGCCCGCTGGTCCGCCACGGTGACAACGAGTGGGGCGACGTGGTGCGCTGGTCCCTGAACGCGCTGATCGCAGCCGAAGAGCTGGGCATCACCTCGGCCAACCTGAACGACATGGCCGCAGGTACCGACAACCCGGAAATCAACCGTCTGCTGGGCACCGAAGGCACCCTGGGCGAAATGCTGGGCCTGTCGGCTGACTGGGCGAAAAACGCCATCGCGGCTGGCGGCAACTACGGTGAGATCTTCGCCAAGAACATCGGTGAGGACACCCCGATTGGTCTGGCGCGTGGTCTGAACGCACAGTGGACCGAAGGTGGCCTGCTGTACGCACCGCCGTTCCGCTAATCACACCATCGGGAGGGGCGCAGGTTAAGCCTGCGCCCTTTTCCTATCTTTGCATAAGCTCCGGCCAGCTGCGGAGCGGCGACCAACGCCGCCAGGACAGAAAACCGGAGCCCAGGGGATCACATATATGTCAACGCTCACTGACCCTCCAAAGGAGCAGTTCCGGCTGTCCATGCTCCTTTATGATACCCGGTATCGCTCGGCCACCATCCAGGTCATCGCGATGTTCGGGTTCATGCTTCTGGCCGCCTGGCTCATCAACAACACCATCATCAACCTCAATACGCTGGGCAAACCCGTCTCCTTCGGGTTCCTGGGCGAGACTGCAGGCTACGATATCAACCAGCGACTGCTGGATTACGACAACCAGGACACCCACCTGCGCGCGGCCTTCCTGGGCCTGCTGAACACGCTTGTGATCGCCTTCATGGGCTGTGTCGCCGCGACCATCGTCGGGGTGCTGGTCGGCGTGCTGCGGCTGTCGTCGAACTGGCTGGTGGCGCGGATCATGACCGTCTACGTCGAGATGTTCCGCAACATCCCGGTGCTGCTGTGGATCGTGCTGATCTTTGCCATCGTCACCGAATCCACGCCGCACCCCAAGGTCTACCGGGGCGTCGAGACCGGCGCCGTGGTGGTGACCAACCGCGGCACCTACCTGCCGGAACCGCTGTTCTCGCGCTCCCTGGGCGATGTGCACCTTTTCGGCAGCTCCAGCCTGCGTTTTGATATCTCGCTGGACCTGATTGCCATTCTGGTGGTGCTCGGCCTCAGCATCTTTGCCTCGATCAAGATCCGCCAGCGCGCGGACCGCATCCAGGAGGCCACCGGCGTGCGCCCGCGCACCTGGCACACCCGCGCCGCGGTGCTGATCCTGCCGCTGCTGAGCCTGCTGATCGCGCTGGGCTTCCACCTCGGCTACCCCGAGCTGAAGGGCTTCAACTTCCAGGGCGGTACCCATCTGCGCAACTCGCTGCTGGCCTTGTGGCTGGCGCTGTCGCTCTACACGGCTGCCTTCATTGCGGAAATCGTGCGGGCGGGGATCCTGGCGATCTCCAAGGGCCAGACCGAGGCCGCATCGGCCCTGGGCCTGCGTCCCAACAAGACCATGTCGCTGGTGATCCTGCCGCAGGCGCTGCGGGTGATCATCCCGCCGCTGATCTCCAACTATCTGAACCTGACCAAGAACTCCTCGCTGGCGATTGCCGTGGGTTACATGGACATCACCGGCACCCTTGGCGGTATCACCATGAACCAGACCGGTCGCGAGCTGGAGTGCGTGCTGATGCTGATGCTGGTCTACCTGGCCATCTCGCTGACCATCTCGGCGGTGATGAACTGGTACAACGAAGCCGTGAAGCTGAAGGAGCGCTGAGATGAGCGGTACACATGCCCATACCGTCGCCTATGTGCGCGACACCATGCTGCCCGAGCAGGCGCCTCCCGCATCCGAAGTGGGACCGATCGGCTGGATGCGTCACAACCTGTTCTCCACCTGGGTGAACACCGGCATGACCTTGCTGGCGGTGGCGGCGATCTACTACGTGCTGGCCGGGGTGCTGCCCTGGATCTTCCAGTCGGTGTGGAACGCGGATTCGCTGACCGAATGCCGCGAGATCATGATGGAAACCTGGGGCTCGACCCATGGCCACGCCTGCTGGGGTGTGATCAAGGAGCGCTGGCTGCAGCTGCTGTTCGGCTTCTACCCGCCGCATCTGTACTGGCGGCCGATCCTGGCGCTGGTGCTGCTGCTGGCGGCGCTGAGCCCGGTGCTGTTCTCCGACCGGGTTTCCTCCAAGATGCTGATCCTGACCGCAGCCTACCCCTTCCTGATGCCCTTCCTGATGTGGGGTGGCACCATCTGGGGTCCGCTGAGCGCCGCGCTCGGCTTTGTCATCGGCTATCTCATCATCAAGCACGGCTCCGAAAAACTGGGTGAGCTGGGCGCGATGATCGCAGGTGTCGTGGCCGCGGTGATCTGGTGGTTCGTGCTGGCCGGTCCGGTGACGGATGCCCTGTCCTCGGCCCTGCCCATCGGCATCGAGGCGGTCCAGAGCCGCCAGTTCGGCGGCTTCATGCTGGCGATCATGCTGGGGGTCGTGGCCATCGGTGTCTCGCTGCCGATCGGGGTGGTGCTGGCGCTGGGGCGTCAGTCCGACCTGATCATCGTCAAGTACATCTGCGTCGGCTTCATCGAATTCGTGCGCGGCGTGCCGCTGATCACCCTGCTGTTCGTGGCCTCGCTGCTGCTGAACATCTTCCTGCCGCCGGGGACCAATTTTGACATCATCCTGCGGGTGATGATCATGATGACCCTGTTCTCCGCCGCCTATATGGCCGAGGTGATCCGCGGTGGTCTGGCAGCCCTGCCCAGGGGCCAGTACGAGGGGGCTGACAGCCTTGGCCTCAACTACTGGCAGGCGCAGCGGCTGATCATCATGCCGCAGGCGCTGAAGATCTCCATTCCGGGCATCGTCAGCACCTTCATCGGGATTTTCAAGGATACCACGCTGGTGTCGATCATCGGCCTGTTCGATGTCATCGGCCTGGCCAGTGCGATCCGCGCAGACACAGCCTGGAATGGCATCTACTGGGAACTCTTCGCGTTCATCGCGGCGCTGTTCTTCGTCGTCTGCTTCTCCATGTCCCGTTATTCCATGTATCTTGAGCGTCGCCTCAAGACGGACCACCGTTAAGGAGTTCAACATATGTCTGAACTTATGACCGACCGCGCAATCGACCGCTCCAAGATGCAGGTGAGCGACAAGGTTGCCATTGAAATCACCAACATGAACAAGTGGTACGGCTCCTTCCACGTGCTGCGCGACATCAATCTGACCGTCAACCAGGGCGAGCGGATCGTGATCGCGGGGCCGTCGGGGTCCGGCAAATCCACCCTGATCCGCTGCCTCAACGCGCTGGAGGAACACCAGCAGGGCAAGATCGTGGTGGACGGCACCGAACTGTCCAACGACCTCAAGAACATCGACAAGATCCGGTCCGAGGTCGGGATGGTGTTCCAGCACTTCAACCTGTTCCCGCATCTGACCATCCTGGAGAACTGCACGCTGGCGCCGATCTGGGTGCGCAAGACGCCCAAGAAAGAGGCCGAAGAGCGGGCGATGCACTTCCTCGAGAAGGTCAAGATCCCCGAGCAGGCGCACAAGTACCCCGGCATGCTGTCGGGCGGCCAGCAGCAGCGTGTGGCGATCGCGCGCAGCCTGTGCATGATGCCGCGCATCATGCTGTTCGATGAACCCACATCGGCGCTCGACCCGGAGATGATCAAGGAGGTGCTCGACACCATGATCGAACTGGCCGAGGAAGGCATGACCATGCTCTGCGTGACCCACGAGATGGGCTTTGCCCGCCAGGTGGCGAACCGGGTGATCTTCATGGATGCGGGCCAGATCGTGGAGCAGAACGAGCCCGAGGAGTTCTTCAACAACCCCAAGAGCGACCGGACCAAGCTGTTCCTCAGCCAGATCCTGGGTCACTGAACCGGGGTTGCAGAAACCAAACAAAAGGCCGGGCAAAGCGCCCGGCCTTTTTTGTTTGCGCGTGCTGCGGCTCAGCCGTGGCTGGCAAAGACCTCGGTGCTGCCGTCGGCGCGGATCAGCAGGGTGTCGAAGGCTTCGCGCTCGTCGCCCATCTCCATCCCCGGCGAGCCGATCGGCATGCCGGGCACGGTCAGCCCCAGGGCATCGGGGCGTTCGGCCAGCAGCCGCTGGATATCGGCAGGCGGCACGTGGCCCTCGATCACATAGGCGTCGGCCATCGCGGTGTGGCAGGAGGCCAGCTCTTCGGTGATGCCCAGTTTTTCCTTCATCGCCCACAGCTGTGTGTCAGGTACATCGGTGACCTCGGTCTGGAACCCGGCATCGGCGAGACGCTCGGCCCAGGCGGTGCAGCAGCCGCAGGTGGGCGATTTCATGACGCGGATGGTTGGCTGTGATGCGGCGGCGACCGGCAGGCGGGCAAAGGGCAGGGCGGCTGCGGCCAGCAGCAGGGAACGGCGGTTCATGGCGGGCTCCTGGTTCAAAACGACAGTCTTTGACGCATACCTAGGAAGCGATACCGACCGCTGCCAGAACCTTCCTGCGCGGGATGCGGCGGGATGCCGCGGATCACTCGCCCAGCAACTCGCGCGGGACGCAGAAATCCACCACCTTGGCGCTGCTCCAGGAAATATCCTGCCAGCGATCCGTATTGAAGCGGGCAACCAGGGTCGCGCCGGTGGGGTAGTCGTCGAACCGCGAGTGATCCGGCGGGTGGCGGACGATGGAATGGGCAAAGGCGGCGATGCCGGGATTGTGGCCAATCATCATCACGCAGGGATGTTCCGCCTGCTGCAGCAGCTGGAACATGATGTCGGAATTGCCGTGGTACAGCCGCTCGGTGAAGGCAGCCTGTGCCTCGAGCCCCATCAGCTCCCAGGTTTCGCGGGTGCGTTGCGCGGAGGAAGAGATCACCTGCCCGGGCAGATAGCCATTGTCGCGCAGCCAGGCGCCGATTGCGGGAGCCGAGCGGCGGCCGCGTTTGTTCAGCGGGCGGGCGTGGTCGCTGGGGACATTGGTGTCCCAGGCGGATTTTGCGTGGCGGGTCAGGATCAGGGTGCGGGTCATGGGTGATGAAAATGCCTCATGTGATGGGCGGTTTGGGCGGGATCGCGGCCTGCCCCACGGCTGAGCGGGCAGGCCAGCCGGGCAAGGCAGCCGCCGGTCATGCAAGCGGAGCCCGCGGCGGTGGCAAGGTGGTCGTGGCAGGCCACCAGATCATAGCGCTCGCTATCGGACAGCGCCCCGGCGGGGCAGGCCGAAAGACAGGGGCGCATCGGGCAGCTGTGGCAGGGTGACTCTGCCAGCGGCGGGGGGGGTATGTCAAACTTCTGGTTGAAATGCAGGGCTCCGCGCAAGGAAATCAGCAGTCCGACCCGATCATGCACCAGCATCTGTGACGGCGATGTGAAACTGCGCCCGGAGGCCAGGGCCCAGTCGACGAAGGGCTGATAGGGCGGCCCGCCAAAGGGGTAATAGGCCCGTGCCCCCAGCGCGCAGGCCATGCCGCCCACCACCCGCTCGGACCAGCGGTCGATCGGATCGGGGCGGCCATCCTGGTGTTCGGGGCTGGCTGTGAAGAGCGGCCAGAAGGCCGCGCCCGTCCCCAGCAGCACCAAGGTGCCATCGCGCAGCCCCTTGACCGGCGGATGGCCCGGGTGCAGCGCGCCATAGATCTCCAGCCCGGCGGCGGCGGCAGCACGGTCAACGCGCACATAAAGGTCGGTTTGGGGGGCGGACGTCACGGCTGGCTCCGGATTGTTTTCGGCAGCCTAGCAGCGTCGGGTCCGAGGCCGGAACGCAAAAACGCCCTGCGGCAGTGCGTCAGCGGCCGTTTTGTTGCGAATAGTCTCGCGGGGGGAATGGCCTGCGCCAGCGGGGCAGGGCCGCATCTGCGCAAATGCCAGCCCTGCGCCGGGGGCGCAGGGGGGAGGTGTCATCAGTCTGGGGCTCAGGCCCGGATCATCGAGCCCGCGCCGTGGTCGGTGAACAGTTCCAGCAGCACCGCGTTCTGCACCCGGCCATCAACGATGGTACAGGCGCGCACGCCGTTGCGCACCGCGTCCAGCGCGGTTTCGGTCTTGGGAATCATGCCCCCGGCGATGACGCCGCTGGCGGTCATTTCCTCGACGTCCGAGGCTTTCAGTTCGGTCAGCACGTCGCCGTTCGCGTTCTTGACGCCCGCCACATCGGTCAGCAGCAGCAGCCGGTCAGCCTTGAGCGCCTTGGCGATGGCTCCGGCGGCGGTGTCGCCGTTGATGTTGAAGGTTTCGCCCGCGCGGCCTGCGCCGATCGGGGCAATGACCGGGATCATGTCCTTTTCGAACAGGCCATAAAGCACCTTTGGATCCATCTCAGCCGGGGCGCCGACAAAGCCGAGATCGGGGTTGGCCTGATCGCAGGTGATCAGGTTGGCGTCCTTGCCCGACAGGCCCACGGCGCGGCCGCCCTGAGCGTTGATCGCCTGCACGATGCGCTTGTTGACGACGCCGGAGAGCACCATCTCGACCACTTCCATGGTTGCGGCATCGGTCACGCGCTTGCCGTTCACGAACTCCGACTGGATGTCCAGCTTGTCCAGCATGGCGTTGATCATCGGCCCGCCGCCATGCACGATCACCGGGTTCACCCCGACCTGCCGCATCAGCACGATGTCGCGGGCAAAGGTCTCCATCGCCTCGTCGCTGCCCATGGCGTGGCCGCCCAGCTTGATGACGACGATCGCCCCGTCATAGCGCTGCAGGTAGGGCAGCGCGCTTGAAAGGGTCTCGGCAGTGGCAATCCAGTCGCGGTTCATGTTCTGTGTCTTCATCGCTGTCATCATCCCTAGGTGTCACGGGTTTAGGCGGTTCCGTCGTCGCTGCCAAGCATTGCCTGCGTCGCGGGGCGCTTTTCACGCGGGCCATTGCCACCGCCGGTGCCGGTGATAGGGTCGGGGCGCAATCGTCGATGAGGACCATCTGATGCGTCAGAAAACATTGCTGCTGACCGGAGCCAGCCGCGGCATTGGCCATGCCACGGTGCGCCGCTTCAACGCCGAAGGCTGGCGGGTCATCACCTGTTCACGCCAGCCCTTCCCGCAGGAATGCCCCTGGGGCGGTGGCCGGGAGAATCACGTGCAACTGGATCTGTCGGACCCCTCGGACACCATCAATGCGGTGGGGCAGATCCAGGAGCTGCTGGACGGCAAGCTGGATGCGCTCGTCAACAATGCAGGCATCTCGCCCAAAGGCCCCAATGGCGAGCGGTTGAACACCCTGAACACCGACCTGATGGATTGGGGCAAGGTCTTCCACGTGAACTTCTTTGCCTCGGTGGTGCTGGCGCGGGGGCTGAAGGATGAACTGGCCGCGGCCAAGGGGTCGGTGGTCAACGTGACCTCGATCGCGGGCAGCCGGGTGCATCCCTTTGCCGGGGCGGCCTATGCCACCTCTAAGGCGGCGCTGGCGGCGCTGACGCGGGAGATGGCGCATGATTTCGGCCCGATGGGGGTGCGGGTGAACGCCATTGCCCCGGGCGAGGTCGAGACCGCGATCCTGTCGCCCGGCACCGAGAAGATCGTCGAGAAACTGCCGATGCAGCGGCTGGGCCAGCCCGAGGAGGTGGCCTCGGCCATCTATTTCCTGTGCTCGGAAGGCAGCTCGTATATCTCCGGCGCCGAGATCGAGGTGAACGGCGCGCAGCACGTCTGAGTGCTGGGAAACCGCCCGGCCGACAGGCCGGGCAGCGCCTGTTCAGGGTCAGCTGACCGCGCGTTTCAGCGCCGGGATATTGCCCAGCAGCAGCACATCGAACGCCAGCACTGCCAGCAGCACCAGCCCGGTCAGCGGGAAGGCCAGCGAGACCAGCGCCCCGATCAGCACCGCGCCTTTCCAGAACGGCAGCTCCGCGGGCTGCGGCGGTGCGGCCAGGCGGGCCGCACCGGCGGGGCGGCGCTTCAGCCACATCACCACGCCCGAGACGCAGGTGAAGATCACCGCAAGGCAGAAGACCGTGTTCAGAACCACGTTCCACAGCCCCAGATCGCCTTCGTGAAAGGCGATACCGACGGCCATGGATTTGCCCGCCAGCGAATAGTCGGCGAATTTCACGTCGCCGAGGATCTTGCCGGTGAACTGGTCGACATGCACGGTGCGGTCGCAGGTGGGGCAGTGGCTGTCGTTGCTCATGCTGTCCTGATTGATGGTGAACACCCCGCTGTCATTGCGCGGGAAGACGATGCGAAAGCGACCGTCGTATCCCAGCGCGCGGGCCAGTGCCGCCACCGTATCGCCGTTGACCGGGGTGCCCTGCGGCAGGCCTGAGAGGCCCGCGTCAGAGCCGGATTCGGGCATCAGGGTCTGCTCCAGCGCCCAGGGCACGTCCTTGGTCGCGCCGTGGTTCATATGCCCGGCGTGGGTGCTGTCGGACAGCGGCACCGCCTCCCACTTCTGCGCCGGGAAGCTGGACCAGGCCTGCACGAAGCGCTCGCCCCAGAAGCCTGACCAGGCGAGGCCGGAGACCAGAAACACCACCAGCAGCAGAGAGATGTAGACGCCGGTGACCGCATGCAGGCTCTTCCACAGGGCGCGGCCGCGGGCGGCGAGGTTGGGGACAAACGCGGAGGCGGACCTGCCGCGCGGCCACCACAGGTAGAGACCGGTCAGCACCAGCACGATGCCAAGCCCGGCGGCAATCTCGATCAGCCGATCGCCGAGATCACCGAGCAGCAGGGTGCCGTGGATGTCGGTCAGGACGTCATACCAGCCCGCGCGTCGGTCCCAGACCTCGACCACCTCAGCCGTGTAGGGATCGACCGCGACCATGCGCTGGCCGTCTTCGACCGCGACGCGGACTACGGCGGCGCGGTCATCGGCCTTGGGGCCGATCCATTCCACCAGTGCGGCCCCCGGCAGATGGTCCAGCGCAGCCTGTGTCTGGGCTGCGATGGGCAGGGCGGTCTCGCCCTGCGGAATGGTCACATATTCGCCGTCACGGCCGTCAAACAGGGCGATGTACATCATGATCAGGCCCGTGACGGCCAGCACGATGAGGAAGGGGATCACGTATAGCCCGGCATAGAAATGCCAGCGCCAGGCGGCGAAGTAGAATTTCTCGGACAGCGGGCGCGCGGAGGGCGCGGATTGCGTTTGGCTGGTCGCCATTGGGGCTCTCCATATCGGAACAGGGCCGGGCAGCGGGCTGCCGGCTGGAAAATCAGGGAGTGTTCTGCGAAGTCAGGAGAGTGCGGGCGGGCCGCGGGCGTCGTAGCGCCAGTGGAACCCGGCGCTGTGATGGGTGAAGGCCTCGCGCGCCCAGCGGCTGCCAAGCGGCGCATCCAGTTCAAGTGAGATCTGGCTGTCCGGCAGCAGGGCCGTTGCGCCGATGGCGGCAAAGGGGCAGCTGCGGTCTTCCATCTGGTCGGCGGGCGCATGGGGCTCGCCGCTGTCCAGATCGACCCAGGTTTCCACCGGCCCGTGGCCGGTACAGATCACCAGCAGTACCTTGCCGTGGGTCGTGTTGCCCGGCATCCAGCCGGTCGGGATCAGCCCGGCCACGGCCAGGGCGATCACAACCAGCAGGGCAGGCAGGCGGCTGAGCATGCCGTTACAGCCCGGCGATGATCGACCGCAGCGTGGCGATGCCGTCGCCTTTCTCAGACGAGGTCAGCACGATCTCGGGGTAGGCGGCGGGGTGTTTGGCCAGCGCGCCCTTCACTTGCTCCAGCACTTTGGCGCGGTCCTTTTCCTTGACCTTGTCGGCCTTGGTCAGCACGCATTGGAAGGTCACGGCGGAGGTGTCCAGCAGCTTCATGATCTCGTCGTCCACCGGTTTCACCCCGTGGCGGCTGTCGATCAGCACAAAGGCGCGGCGCAGGTTCTGGCGACCCGACAGGTAGCGTTTCAGCAGCTTCTGCCACTGCTCCACCACCTTCAGCGGCGCGTTGGCATAGCCATAGCCGGGCAGGTCAACCAGATACAGATCCGGCCCCTGAGTAAAGAAGTTGATTTCCTGCGTGCGCCCCGGTGTGTTGGACGCGCGCGCGATGCCCTTGGTGCCGGTCAGCGCGTTGATCAGGCTCGATTTGCCGACGTTGGAGCGGCCGGCAAAGCAGACCTCCAGCCGGTCGGCATCGGGCAGGCCGTTCATCGCCACCACGCCCTTCAGGAACTCGGTCTCGCGGGCAAAGAGCTTGCGGCCCTTTTCGGCGGCGGCGTCGTCCGGCGCCTCGGCGAGGGAAAATTGCATCTGCATCACAGTACCTTTACCGCGTCGCCCAGGCGGATTTCGCCGCCGCGCACCACCTCGGCATAGACCGAGAAATCCTGGTGGCCCCAATTGTCCTTGAGGGTCTTGAGCGTGTCGGCGTCGCGTTCGCCGGTTTCAGGGTTGGCGGTGGTGGCCAGGCAGCGGGTGACCCGCTCGCGCACCGCAAAGACGGCCTCGCCGATCTGCACCTCGCGGCCGAGCCAGGTATTCTCGACCCAGGCTTCGCCGAGGTCGAACCAGATGTTGCCGCGCCAGCGCAGCGGCGACAGATCATGGCCGATCGCCTGTTCCACCGCGCGGTGGGAGGCCTGGTTGCACAGGGTGACAGAGGGAAATTCGGTGTCGGTCATGCCGCGTCCCGGCACCCGCACGATGCGGGCCGACGCGGCGCGGTTGGCGGGCAGCAGCGGCTGGCTCCACTCCAGAAAGCGCGGCAGGTCCTCGGCCGCGTCAGGATCGAAGGTCAGCTCCGGGCGGTCCGGGTGGCGCAGGGTCAGCTGGCCGGAGACATCATCCAGCCGGGCCTCGATGGCCATCAGCTGGGGCGCCTTGGCACCCCGGGTAAAATTCTGGCAGGGCACCCAGGCGGTGTCGTCCGCCTTGGAGCTGTCATGGGCAACCGCCCAAACACGGTCGCCGGGCATGGTCTGCCCGGCGCTCATGGTGACGTTTTCCAGTGCCTCCCGCCCATGGGATTTGAGCGGGTGGCGCCAGAGACTTGTGACCTGATGGGTCATCACTTCTCCACCTTGGGCTTCTTCTTGAAGCTTTGCTTGATGTTGCCGAACACATCCGGCGTATAGCCGTGGCTCCGCATGATCAGATACTGCTGGGTGAAGGTGATCGTGTTGTTGGCAATCCAGTAGACCACCAGGCCAGAGGCAAAGCCGCCGAGCATGAACATGAACACCCACGGCATCCAGGCAAAGATCATCTGCTGGGTCGGATCGGTGGGCGCCGGGTTCAGCTTTTGCTGCAGCCACATCGAGATGCCCAGCAGGATCGGCAGGATGCCGATGAAGACCAGGGCGAGGAGGCTGTCCGGGGCCGGGGCTGCCCAGGGCAGCAGGCCGAACAGGTTGAAGATCGAGGTCGGGTCCGGCGCGCTGAGGTCCTGGAAGGGGCCGAAGAAAGGCGCATGGCGCAGTTCCAGCGTGACGAAGATCACCTTGTAGAGCGAGAAGAAGATCGGGATCTGGATCAGGATCGGCAGGCAGCCCGCGGCGGGGTTCACCTTCTCCTTCTTGTAGAGCTCCATCATCTCCTTTTGCATCTTCTGGCGGTCGTCGCCGGCGCGTTCCTTGAGCTTCTCCATCTCCGGCTGAAGCTCTTTCATCTTCGCCATCGAGGCGTAGGACTTGTAGGCCAGCGGGAACACCAGGATCTTGATCACAACGGTCAGGCCGATGATCGCCCAGCCCATGTTGCCGATCAGCACGTTCAGATTGTGCAGCAGCCAGAACATCGGCTTGGTCAGGAAGAAGAACCAGCCCCAGTCGATGGCATCGAGGAAGCCCTTGATGCCCGCGGATTCATATTCGCGGATGGTGGCCCATTCCTTGGCACCGGCAAACAGCTGCGTGGTCACCTCGGAGCTCTGGCCCTCGGCCAGGGTCACCGCGGGCAGCACGATGTCGGACTGGTAGATGCCGCGACGTTCGTCGAATTTGGCGATCGAGCGGAACCCCTGACCCGGTGCGGGCACCAGGGTGGTCATCCAGTAGTGGTCGGTAAAGCCGATCCAGCCGTTTTCGGCGACCTGGCGGACCTCGGCGCGGGCCCCGTCACGGGGGTCCAGCTCGAAATCTTCCATGTCGTCGTAATCGATCTCGGACAGCTCGCCATCGGCCATGCCGACGAGACCCTCGTGCAGGATGAAGAAGTTCTTCAGATCCTGCGGCAGGCCATGGCGCGCCAGCGTGCCATAGGGCGCCAGCGACACGGTGCCGCCGGAGGCGTTGGTGACCGACTGGGTGACCGAGAACATGTAATCCTTGTCGACCGCGATGGTGCGGTTGAAGGTCAGGCCCTTGCCGTTGTCCCAGGTCAGCGTCACCGGGCTGTCCGGCGTCAGGGTGGCGCCTTCGGGGGCGGACCACAGGGTGTTGGCCCCGGGCACGTCGCTCGCCGAAAGACCGGCACCGGGTGCCCAGCCATAGAGCGCGTAATAGGCCTGCGCTTCACCAACCGGTTTCAGCAGCGTGACGATCGGCGAATTCTCGTCCAGGGTCTCGCGGTAGTCCTTCAGCGCAAGATCGTCGATCCGCCCGCCCTGCAGCGAGATGCTGCCGGTGATGCGCGGGGTTTCGATCTCCAGGCGGGGGGCCTGGGAGGCTTCCGCCTCGGCGGTGGAGGCGTCCGCGACGCTGTCGGCACCGGCGCTTGGCGCGGCGGCGATGTCGCCCGCGGGGGCGGTTTCGCTGATCGCGGTCTCCGGCGCCTGTTCCGGCTCCGGCGGCGGGAAGAGAGTGTACCAGCCGAGGATCACCAGGAAGCTGAGAGCGGTTGCGAGAATTAGATTTTTGTTCTGATCGTCCATTGGGGACTGCCACCTCGTGTAGGGAAGGACAGGTGGGGTTCAACAGAGGTGGGCCGCAAAGGTCAAGCAGAATCACGTCGCGCCGGGGCGGCAGAGCCTCCGGCGCGGCATAAAATACGGTAGAATTGGACCGGTCAGGGGCGTTGGCGGCCGATCGCGGGCGTGTCCTGAAGCTTCGCCTGGTGGGCGGTGATCCAGTCAAGTGTCTGGTCGAAGGGCATCGGGCGGCCGATGCCGAAGCCCTGCACGTGACCGCAGCCGAGCTGTGCCAGAAGGGCATGTTCGCCGGTGGTTTCCACGCCCTCGGCGAGGGTTTCCAGGTCCAGCCGTTCCGCCATGCTGAGCACTGCGGAGATCAGCTTTTGCTGTTCCGGGTCCTGATCGGCCTTCATCACGAAGGAGCGGTCGATCTTGATCCGAGAGATGCTGAAGCGGCGCACCGCGGCGATCGAGGCATGGCCGGTGCCGAAGTCATCGAGGTCGATCCGGCATCCCATCTCGCTGAGTGCGGTGATGTTGCGGGTGATGGTGTCATCGGGCTGGTCGGTCATCACCGTTTCCAGGATTTCCACGCAGAGGCGTTCCGGGGCCAGGTCGAAACGCTCCAGCTCCCATTTCACGCGGGCGGCGAGTCCGGGGTTGCGCAGCTCCTGGGTGGCGAAGTTGACGCCGACGCTGGGCACATGCACACCCGCCTCGTCCCAGGCCTTGATCGCGACCAGCGCGTTGTACAGCATCACCTGGCTCAGCCGGTCCATCAGCCCGGCCTCTTCGAGCGCGGGCAGGAAGGTGGAGGGCGGCACCAGCCCCTGCACCGGGTGCGACCAGCGGGCCAGCGCTTCGAACCCCGAGATGCGGCCCGTGTCCGTGCAGATCTGCGGCTGGAACCAGGCCTGGATGTGCCCGGCCTCCAGCGCATCGGCAGCTTCCTCGCGCAGGTTGGAGCGGGTGTTGCCACGGCTCGGCAGATCGGTGGAAAAGGCGCGGATGCCGCCGGGGCCGTTGCTGCGGGCCTCGGCCAGGGCGGCGGTGGCGGCGCTGATCCAGTCGGTGGTCGTGTTGCCGGGTGCGCGGTGGCGCTGACAGAAGCCGATCGACGAGCTCAGGTAGACGGTGGTGCCATCCAGCGGCACCGGTTCCTCGGCGGCGGCCTGCATGCGGCCCGCCAGCTGGATGCACAGCTCCAGATCCAGTTGCAGGGTCGGCGACAGGCAGACACCGAACCGGCTGTCGCCAATGCGCGCCACGGTGTCTCCTTCGCGCAGCACCGAGGTGATCTGGCTGCCGCAGTGCTGCATGATGCGGTCCCCGGCCTCCTGCCCATGGCGGTCGGTCAGGGCGCGGTAATCATCCAGTTCGATCACGAAGATGGCGGCGCGCAGGTTGGACGCGCCGCATTCCTCGAACACCTGTTCAGCGGCTTTTTCAAACCCGTCCCGCAGCACCATGCCGGTGACACTGTCATGCGGCATGCCATTGCCGCCGAACCGGGCGAAACCGCCGGTTGCGACGATCAGCACCGGCAGGCCAAGCGCCACGGCCAGCAGCGCGACTTCGCCGCCCAGCCAGTAGGTTGCCAGCGACAGCGCCGGCAGAAAGGCCAGCATGGGAGGGCCAAACAGCGCCGGCGCCAGTATCTTTCGCAGTCGCGCCAGGAGTCCTGAACCGGTGTTCATCATCGTCAGACCTTTCGTCTGCATCCAGTCATTCCGGACATAGACTAGGGCGCGGTTCTGACTCGGGAGTTAACGCAGTTTCGGAATCCCGTCATTTTCCGGCGGGGAATCGGCATTCTTCAGTTGAAGCCCCGCAAAATCGAACAGTTTCGGGTCCAGAAGATGCGATGGCCGGGCGTTCATCAGCGCGCGGAACATCACCTGGCGGCGTCCGGGGCTGTTTGATTCCCACTGGTCAAGGATCTGTTTCACCTGCTGGCGCTGCAGCCCGTCCTGGCTGCCGCACAGATCGCAGGGGATGATCGGGTAGTTCATCGCGCGGGCGAATTTCTCGCAGTCGGCCTCGGCCACATGAGCCAGCGGGCGGAACACAAACAGGTCGCCTTCCTCGTTCACCAGCTTGGGCGGCATGGTCGCAAGGCGGCCGCCGTGGAACAGGTTCATGAAGAAGGTTTCCAGGATGTCGTCGCGGTGATGGCCCAGCACCACCGCCGAGCAGCCCTCCTCGCGGGCGATGCGGTAGAGGTTGCCGCGGCGCAGGCGCGAACACAGCGCGCAGTAGGTGCGCCCCTGCGGCACCTTGTCGACGACGATGGAATAGGTGTCCTGATACTCGATCCGGTGCGGCACGCCCATCTTTTCCAGGAACTCCGGCAGCACGGTGGCGGGAAAGCCGGGCTGGCCCTGGTCGAGGTTGCAGGCCAGCAGGTCCACCGGCAGAAGGCCGCGCCACTTCAGCTCATACAGCACCGCCAGCAGGGTATAGCTGTCCTTGCCGCCGGACAGGCAGACCAGCCATTTCGGGGTGCTGCCGTCCTCGCGCCGTTCGACCATGCCATATTGCTCGATCGCCTCGCGCGCGTAGCGCACGATGCGTTTGCGGAGCTTCTTGAACTCGGTGGTCGAGGGCGCACCGGCGAACAGCGGATGGATTTCGTCCAGATCATCATCAAGCATGATCGCGCCCTAGCCGAGGATCGGCGTTTTGCCAAGACAAAAAGCGGTGCCGATGTCAGTCGTGCTGGTCGGTGTCCGGCACCGGGTCGTAGCCGTCGCCGCCAAAGGGGTGGCAGCGCCCGATGCGGCGGGCCGTCAGCCATGCGCCGCGAATGGCCCCAT
This sequence comes from Leisingera sp. S2M4, assembly GCF_055398055.1. Classification (NCBI taxonomy): domain Bacteria; kingdom Pseudomonadati; phylum Pseudomonadota; class Alphaproteobacteria; order Rhodobacterales; family Roseobacteraceae; genus Leisingera; species Leisingera sp. S2M4. The sequence goes on along the minus strand of NZ_AP040861.1, from coordinate 1,114,597 downwards.
GTTTCTCCAGGGCTTCAAGGGCATAGGCCGAGCAGGTGGGCTGGTAGCGGCAATTGAAACCGACCCAGGGGCTGAACAGCAGCCGGTAGGCGCGCACGGGGAGTGCCAGGATATGGGCCAGGGGTGTCATGGGCGATAGATAGGCAGAGTTGCGCGCTATGGCAATCAGGACCACGCCCGGGCCCCGGCACGGTGGCGGGGGGAAGCGACCTTCATGCGGAAGGCACAGGCACCGGCCGGACTTTTGGCTGGCAGCGAGGTCTCAACGGAAGGGGGGAGGGGGGCTAGGCGCCGTGGACCTTTTGCAGCGCGTAGATGAGGTCGCGCTTCAGATCCTCGAACGGGCGCTGGGCGGTCTCGTTGGCGCGCCCGATCAGCACGTAGTCCCAGCCTGCGCGGCCATGGGTGGGCAGCACCAGACGGGCGGCTTCGCGCAGGCGGCGCTTGGCCCGGTTGCGGGCCACCGCGTTGCCGACTTTCTTGGAACAGGTGAAGCCGACGCGGATGCCCGAGGCGTCCTTGCGGTCGCGCCCCTGCAGCATCATCGCCTTGGTGCCCTGCTTGCGCGCAGGCGGACGGGCGCAGGCGAGGAAGTCGCGGCGCTTGGCCATTACGTCGATCTGCGGCGCGTCAGATGCGCAAACGGACACCGCCGGAGACTGATCCCCGCGGGCAGCTTGGCCATCCTTGGGGGTCTCCGGCGGTGTCATGTCCGTCAGAACTGGAACTGAGCTTATGCGCTCAGTGCCTTGCGACCGCGTGCGCGGCGTGCGTTCAGGATCTTGCGGCCTGCCTTGGTGGCCATGCGCGCACGGAAGCCGTGGCGGCGTTTGCGAACCAGGTTCGAAGGCTGATAGGTGCGTTTCATCGCTCCGGTCTCCACATATTGTCTACGGGTCGGGCATGGAATCGGCCTGCCCCGGTGTCTATCTCGAAGCCCGGTCTGTAGAAGGGAATGGCGGGTAAGTCAAACCCCGTGGGCAGGGTTTTCGCCAAGTTTCAGCCCGAACCGCAACATTTCTGTCAAAAAACCATGGTCGCCGCCTCCGCGTGGCGGCCAGTGTTACAGGATTCGGCCCCGGCGCGTCATAATTCTCACGTAACACGAGGGGCAGATCAACCGCCCGTGATCCGGGCGCACTTGCTCTCGTGCGCAGGCCATATAAGGCATAGCTACAAGGCCAGCGAACAAGACGGACCAAGACACACCATGAGCAAGCCACAGAATTCCGAACCGCAGCCCAGCCACCAGCCCGAGACCCGGCCGGGGATGTTGCGCCACCTGCCGCTGATCGCGGTTGTCGCCGTGGCGCTGATCGGCGCGGTGACGCTGCGCGATTACCTCACCTTTGACACCTTGCGCGACAACCGCGAAGCGCTGATGGCATTCCGGGATCAGAATTATCCGGGACTGGTTGCGGCCTTTGTCGGGCTCTACATTGTGATCGTGGTCTTCTCGCTGCCCGGCGCCGCTGTGGCCTCGGTCACCGGCGGGTTCCTGTTTGGGCTGGTGGCGGGGACGCTGTTCAACGTGGTGGCGGCCACCATCGGCGCGGCGGGCATCTTTCTGGCGGCGCGCTGGGGGCTGGGGGCGCTGCTGACCGCCCGCATGGAGGCCGCTGAGGGCCGGGTGCAGATGCTGAAGCAGGCGCTGCGCGAGAATGAGGTCGAGGTGCTGCTGCTGCTGCGGCTGGTGCCTGCGGTGCCGTTCTTTGTCGCCAACCTGCTGCCCGCACTGGTCGGGGTGAGGCTGCGCAACTTCCTGTGGACGACGGCGGTGGGAATCATCCCCGGGGCCATCGTCTTTACCTGGATCGGCGTGGGGCTGGGCGCCGTGTTCGACCGCGGCGGCAAGCCGGATCTGACCCTGTTGTGGGAGCCGCATGTGCTGGGGCCGATTCTGGGGCTCTGCGTGCTGGCGGCGATGCCGATTCTGGTGAAAGCCCTGCGCGGCAAGCGTGGCAAGACATAACGGGGGAATTGAGTATGGAGCGTATCAACTGCGACCTTCTTGTGATCGGCGCGGGGTCCGGTGGGCTGTCGGTGGCGGCGGGCGCCAGCCAGATGGGTGCCGATGTGGTGCTGCTGGAAGGCCACAAGATGGGCGGCGACTGCCTGAACTACGGCTGTGTCCCGTCCAAGGCGCTGCTGGCCAGTGCCAAGGCGGCGCATGGCCCGGCGCAGACCGCGGCCTTCGGAGTGCCGCCAAACCGTCCGCAGCCGGACTACACCGCCGCGATGGGCCACGTGCGGCAGGTGATCGAAACCATCGCCCCGGTGGACAGCCAGGAGCGGTTCGAGGGGCTGGGCGTGCGGGTGATCCGCGAGTTCGGTCATTTCGTCTCGGAAACCGAGGTCGAGGCGGGCGCCCACCGCATCACCGCGCGGCGGGTGGTGATCGCCACCGGATCGTCACCGCTGGTGCCGCCGGTGCCGGGGCTGGACACCGTGCCGTATCTCACCAACGAGACGCTGTTCGACCTGCGCGAACGCCCGGCGCATCTGCTGATCGTCGGCGGCGGCCCGATCGGCATGGAAATGGCGCAGGCGCATGTGCGGCTGGGCAGCAAGGTCACCGTGATCGAAGGCCAGCGGGCGCTGGGCCAGGATGACCCGGAGGCCGTGTCGCTGGTGCTGGACGCCCTGCGCGCCGAGGGCGTGGAGATCGCCGAGGGGGCGATGGTCTCGCGCGTGTCGGGGCAGGCGGGGGCCATCGAGGTGGAGACCCGCGACGGCAGCCGCTTTCACGGCAGCCATTTGCTGATGGCGGTCGGGCGGCGCGCCAATATCGACCGGCTGAACCTGTCTGCCGCCGGGATCGAAACCGCGGGCAATGGTATAAAGGTGGACGACAGCCTGCTGACCAGCAACCGGCGCGTCTATGCCATCGGCGATGCGGCGGGCGGGCTGCAGTTCACCCATGTGGCGGGCTATCACGCCAGCGTCATCATCCGCTCGGCGCTGTTTGGATTGCCGTCGACGGCAAAGACCAGCCATCTCCCGCGTGTCACCTATACCGATCCGGAGCTGGCCCAGGTCGGGCTGCAGGAGCGGGCTGCGCGCGACATCTATGGCGCCAAGCTGGAGGTGGTGCGGTTCGACTTCCGCGAGAATGACCGGGCCGTGGCTGAGCGCAAGACCGACGGATTCATCAAGGTGATGGTGCATCGCGGTCGCCCGGTGGGGGTGACGATCGTCGGCCAGCAGGCCGGGGAGCTGATCTCGCTCTGGTCGATGGCACTGGCCAACCGCCTGAAAATGAGCCAGATTGCTGCAATGGTTGCGCCCTATCCCACGGTCGGCGAAATCAACAAGCGGGTGGCTGGAGCCTACTTCTCGCCCCGGTTGTTCGATAGTGATCTGGTCAAGCGGGCGGTGCAGCTGGTGCAGCGCTGGCGGCGCTAGGACGGGGTGAGGAACAGGGGCGGCGGAATGCTCAACACGCTTTCGGGCCGATTTCTGATTCTGACCACGGTCTTCGTGATGCTGGCCGAGGTGCTGATCTTCGTGCCTTCGATCGCACGGTTTCGCGAAGACTACCTGGCGGCGCGGCTGGAGCGCGCCCAGATCGCCTCGCTGGCGCTGCTGGCGGATGACATGCTGGAAAGTGAGCTGGAGGCGGAGCTTCTGGAGACCGCGGGGGTGTTCAACGTGGTGCTGCGCCGCGACGAGGTCCGCCAGCTGATGCTGGCCTCGCCGATTCCGCAGCCCATCGCGGCGACCTATGATCTGCGCATGGCCAGTGCGCTGGTGCTGGTGCGCGATGCGATGCTGCGCCTGGCCAACCCGGAAAACGAGATCATCCGGGTGATCGGCGCGCCGGTCCATGACGCCGGGCTGCTGATCGAGATCACCATGGAAACCGCGCCCCTGCGGATGGCGATGATCGACTATGGCGTGCGGATCCTGATCCTGTCGGCGGTGATCTCGATCTTCACGGCGTTGCTGTTGTTCGTGGCGGTGCGAATCGTGCTGGTAAAGCCGATCAAGGCGGTGGTGGGATACATGCAGCGCTATGCGGCGGCGCCGGAGGATGCCCGCGGCATCATCCATCCCAGCTCGCGCCTTGCCGAGTTGCGCGAGGCGGAGGAGGCGCTGATGCAGTTGCAGACCGAGCTGACCCAGGCGCTGAAACAGCGTGAACGGCTGGCGCAGCTTGGTGGCGCGGTGGCCAAGGTGAGTCACGATCTGCGCAATATCCTGACCTCGGCGCAGCTGTTCACCGACCGCATCGAGATGAGCGAAGATCCTCTGGTGCGGCGTCTCGCCCCCAAGCTGGTGAATTCCATCACCCGCGCGGTCTCGCTGTGCGAGGGCACGCTGGCCTTTGGCCGCGCCGAAGAACCCGCGCCGACCTTTGCCGTCATTTGCCTGCATGAGATTGTCGAGGACATCGTCGAGAGCGAGCGGCTGGCCGCGGATGGCGGTCTTGCGGACATCGTCAACGAAGTGCCCAAGCCGATGATGCTGCGGGGAGACCCCGAGCAGCTGTTCCGCATCGTGATGAACCTGGTGCGCAATGCCCGGCAGGCGATTGCCGCCACCGGGCAGCCCGGCCGTATCACCGTGGCCTGCCACGAGGACGACAGCCGCTGGCTGATCACCGTCAGCGACACCGGTCCCGGCCTGCCGAAACGCGCCCAGGACAAATTGTTCACCCCCTTTCAGGGCGGCGCGCGCAAGGGCGGAACGGGGCTGGGGCTGGCCATCGCGGATGAGCTGGCGCGCGGTCACGGCGGCGCGGTAAAGCTGCGCGAAACCAGCCCGGCGGGCACGACCTTCGAGGTGTGTCTGCCCAAGGGGGACGGCGCGCTCTGAACCGCGCTGGGCAGGCTGTCGGCGGCCGTCGCGCGGGGCATGTGACAGGCAAGTGAAAGTTTTTTGTTTTTGGGGTTGCGCTGCCTCGGTGCCAAGGATAAACCCCGCCGCAGTGGACCGATAGCTCAGCTGGATAGAGTACTTGACTACGAATCAAGGGGTCGGGGGTTCGAATCCTCCTCGGTCCGCCACTACCCTCCCTCCCGTTTGCAGAGAATTGACCGCGCGCAGCTGATCGGCATGCGGTGTCGGCGGACGTACGTTCCGCTGCGGCTGTGGGTGCATCGGGAAGACTGTATCCGGCTTCAGCCCGGACCAGCCCCATTTCCTGCAAGGTGCTCGAAAGAAAAGAGATTGCGGCTCTCGTAGTGCGCGTTGCGGCGCAGGATGATTGACGGGAACCTGGGGTGGTGCACGGCGTCCGGCCAGGCTTGGGGTTCTAGTGCAATACCGGCGTGGTTGCCGTATGAACGCCCGTCGAGACCTGTGTGTTGGCTGCGCATCCCGGCTGCGTTGAACACCTGCAGCCCCGGTTGATTGCTGTGCAGCCGCATTCCGATGCCGGAAGCGGTGCTGTGCAGGTAGGCCACTTCGCGCCTCGGCGTGACCGTTTGCGAACAGCAGTAATTGTCATCGAGCGCGGTCGCGGCGGCGGCGCGCGGGCGGCGCAGGTCCTTGGGGTGGCCATCCAGTTGCAGGCACTTGCCGGTGGGCACGAGCTCCTCGTCCGTTTCGAGGATTTGATCCGCCTGCACCTGCAGGCGGTGGTGGCGCAGATCGCCGCTGTCATCCAGATTGAAATAGAAATGAGGCGCCAGATTGCAGACCGTGTCGGCGTCGGCCCGGGCGCTCAGCGTGATCTCCAGGCTGTTGTCGGAGTGGAGGCTGTAGTGACATGTGACCTGCAGCGCGCCGGGAAAGCCCATGTGACCATCCGCGAGGCGGCAGCCAAGGGTGACGCTGGCGTCCTCGGCGGCCTCGATCGTCCAGACCTGCCGGTGCAGCCCATCCCGCCCGCCGTGCAGCATGTGTTTTGCCAGAAAGTTCCGGTCCAGCTGGTGATCGGTGCCGTTGAGCGGCAGGTGCCCCCGGGCAACCCGGTTGGCGACGCGGCCAACAATGGCCCCGAAATACCAGGGGCTGTCCCAGTAATCGGCGGCGGAGTTCAGCCCCAGCACCAGCGGCGCGGGGTGGCTTTCCAGTCGCAGGTCGCGCAGGACCGCGCCAAGGGTCAGGATCTGTGCCCGCATCCCGCCGTTGCGCAGAGTGATGCGCTCGACGTTATGCCCATCCGGGGTGGCTCCGAAACTGTCGATACGCATGCCGGGCCTCAGCGGTTGTGCAGAACGACGCCCCTGTGTGGCGGCGCGCGGCCCCTGGCAGGTGCAGGGCGGCGGAGCCACATGAGGGCCTTGTGTGTCTTTGGGTAGCCACGGGCGCGCGGGTTGTCCAGTGGTGGCGGGCCTTGCGGGCAATCCACGCTGCGCGCCACCCGGCATTGGGCAGGGGGCCTGGTGCAGACGCCGGGCTGACCGCGGGTGGGCGCTGGGCGATGTTCGGGATGTTCCACGTGAAAGATGTGGTGATGGGACGGCCTGAAAACGGGCTTGGAAGCTTCGGTATTGAACCTTGTCACAAATGGTTGGATATATTGCTTAGAATTTAGTTCGGATTTTTCGGAGTCGCCTGGATGCTTCGCGGTTTCGCGTTTGCGTCGTATCGGTCGTTTGTGGGCCGTATTGGGTTGGTTTCGGTTTGTATCCCGGTGTTCTGCCGTGCGCTGGCATGGCCATTTTAATATTGGAGTTCGTTCGTTGGAGATAAATACCGCCCCCATTCCATTTTCCCCATCTGCAGAGGCGCAGACCTCTGGCTTGGACCAGCAACAGTCTGTCGCGCAGGACATCCAGGCGCTGGCGTTGGCCGTGCAACGGGCCGCCGAAGGGCTGGCGCGTTGGCAGGTGCATGGCTTTGAACAGATCAGCGACGTGTCGCTGACCGGTGCGGAGGTCACCCTGTTGCAGCTGATCGGCGACGAGGGCAAGCCCAAGGCGATCAAGGAACTGGCCGCCGCAACCAACCGTATCGACATTCCAAATATCCAATACTCCCTGCGCAAACTGGGCGCGGCCGGCCTGACCTGCAAGCAGGGGGCCGGGCGGTCCGGGGTGAGTTATCGGCTGACCGAACGGGGGGCAGAGGTGCTGGACGGGCTGCTGCGGCAGCGCGCGGCGCTGGCCCGCCGGGTGCAGGTGTCGCATGGCGATCTGGCCCAGCAGCTGCGTGCGACGCGCAACGCGCTGGACAGCCTGAGCAAAGCCTATGGTGATGCCCTGCATGACACGCTGGAGCCGGTGGGCGCCTGACCCGGCGTCTCTGCTGCGCGTGTCCGTGGCTGGCACGGCGGCGGGCCTGCGGCAAATGTGGTCCGGGGTGTCATGGGCCGTGGTTTGCATCGGTCGTGCCCATTGCGCCTGCCGTCCGGGCGGGCATAAGGTTTCGCCATGATTGAACTCAAGGAACTCCAGCTGCTGACGGCCTTGGCCCGGCACCAGCATTTTGCCAAGGCGGCGGCCGAATGCGGCATGTCGCAACCGGCCTTTTCCATGCGGATCCGCAACCTGGAAGACCGGCTTGGCTTGTCCATCGTGCGCCGGGCCAACCGGTTTCAGGGGCTGACCGAGGAGGGGCTGATGATCGTCCGCCGGGGGCGGTCGATCCTGGATGATGCCCGGGCGCTGGAGCAGGAAATTGCCGCCAGCCGGGGCGAGGTGACCGGCACGCTGGTGCTGGGCGTGATCCCGACCGCCACCGCCTGGGCGGCGCAGCTGGTGGATCAGGTGCGGCAGCGCTATCCGCGGATCCTGACCCAACTGGAAGCGACGACATCTCTGGCTATCCAGCAGCGGCTTTATGATGGTACAATAGACGCCGGTATCACCTATGCCGACAGCATGGGCCGCGACCTGGTGACGGTGCGCCCGCTTTATGATGAAAGCTACGTGTTGCTGGCGCCGGAGGCGATGGTGGCCGGGCGGGACGGCTCGATCACCTGGGCCGAGGCGGCGGAGCTGCCACTGAGCCTTCTGAACCAGCAGATGCAGAACCGTCGCATTCTGGACCGCATCTTTGCCGATCTCGGATGCAAGCCGGAGATCGTCTCTGAATCCAACGGGTTCATGGCCTCGATGGTGCTGGCGCTGGAGGGATCTGCGGCGGCGATTCTGCCGCGGGCGTTGACGCAGGCGCTGGGCAGGCTGGGCGGAACCTGCGTGCTGGACCTGGTCGAGCCCGAGCAAAACCGGCAAATTTGCCTGGCGACGCTGGACCGCAGCCCGGAGCTGACCACCATTCAGGCGCTGAAAAGCGTGGTTGCGACCTTTGTCGAGGGAGATGCGACCTAAATCACGAGATAAGCTGCGCTTATCGTTTCATCGGTTTTCTAGATTTGACGATATTCATTCTTGATGGCATTGCCCGATGAATAACGTGCTGACTGGAGGGCCCGATGGCACCATTGGATGATAGCAAGGGCGTATGGAAATCCGGCCGCGGCAAGGGGCGCAAGACGCCCAAGGGCCGTCAGGTGGATGACCAGGCGCTGAGCGAGGTTCAAGCACTGCTGGGGGACCGCCCGCGCAACCGGGATCTGCTGATCGAATTCCTGCATCTGATCCAGGATAAATACGGCCACCTCAGCGCGGCGCATATCCGCGCGCTGGCCGAGGAGTTGCGCACCGGGCAGGCGGAGATCTACGAGGTCGCCAGCTTCTACGCGCATTTTGACGTGGTGCGCGAGGGCGAGACGCCGCCGCCGGCGCTGACCATCCGGGTCTGTGACTCGCTTTCCTGTGAGCTGGCCGGGGCGGAACAGCTGAAACAGGCCCTGGAAGATGGTCTGGACGCCAGCCAGGTCCGCGTGCTGCGCGCGCCCTGCATGGGCCGCTGCGACACCGCGCCGGTGCTGGAGATCGGCCATAACCACATCGACCATGCCACGGTCGAAAAGGTCGAAGCGGCAATCGCGGCGGGTGACACCCACGCGCATATCCCGGACTATCAGACCTATCAGGAATACGCGCTGGCGGGCGGCTACGTGACGCTGGAAGAGCTGCGCGCGAATGGCGACTGGGAGGCGGTGCAGGAAAAGGTCAAGGAAGCGGGTCTGCGCGGTCTTGGCGGCGCGGGTTTCCCCTCCGGCACCAAATGGGGCTTTGTGCGGGCCAACGAAGGCCCGCGTTATCTGGCCGTGAACGGCGACGAGGGCGAGCCGGGGACCTTCAAGGACCGCTACTACCTGGAGCGCACCCCGCATGTCTTCCTCGAAGGCATGCTGATCGCCGCCTGGGCGGTCGAGGCCGAGAAAGCCTTTATCTACATGCGCGACGAATATCCGGCGGTGCTGGAAATCCTGCGCCGCGAGATCAAGGCGCTGGAAGAGGCGGGCGTGGTTGCGCCGGGTTACATCGACCTGCGCCGCGGGGCAGGGGCCTATATCTGCGGTGAAGAAAGCGCGATGATCGAGTCGATCGAAGGCAAGCGCGGTGAGCCGCGCCACCGCCCGCCGTTTGTGGCGCAGGTGGGGATCTTCGGGCGCCCGACCCTCGTGCACAACGTCGAGACCCTGTACTGGGTCTGCAAGATCAATCGCGAAGGGCCGGAGTGCCTGAACGCGGTCGAGAAGAACGGCCGCAAGGGGCTGCGCAGCTATTCGGTGTCGGGCCGGGTGAAGAACCCGGGCGTGCATCTGCTGCCCGCCGGCTCCACCATCACCGACATCATCGAGGCCGCGGGCGGCATGCTGGATGGCCACAACTTCAAGGCGTATCAGCCGGGTGGTCCGTCCTCGGGCCTGCTGCCGGCATCGATGAATGACATCCCGCTGGATTTCGACACGTTGCAGCCGCATGGCACCTTCATCGGCTCCGCCGCCGTGGTCGTGCTGTCCGATCAGGACTCGGCCCGCGATGCGGCGCTGAACATGCTGCGCTTCTTCGAGGATGAAAGCTGCGGCCAATGCACCCCCTGCCGGGTCGGCTGCGAAAAGGCGGTGAAGCTGATGCAGGCCCCGAAATGGGACCAGTCGCTGTTGGAGGAGCTGAGCCAGACCATGGTCGACGCCTCGATCTGCGGTTTGGGCCAGGCGGCGCCGAACCCGATCCGCCTGACCATGAAACATTTCCCCGAGGAGGTCTGAACCATGAGCAATCTCGTTACATTCACCCTCGACGGCAAAGAGGTCACGGCAGAAAAAGGCCAGACCATCTGGGAAGTGGCCAACGGCCGCGGGCTGAAGATCCCGCATCTTTGCCACAAGCCGCAGCCGGGCTACCGCCCCGACGGCAACTGCCGCGCCTGCATGGTGGAGATTGAGGGCGAGCGCACGCTGGCGGCTTCCTGCATCCGCGAACCAGCCGAGGGCATGGTTGTCACCACCAACAACGCGCGGGCTGAGAACGCCCGCAAGATGGTGATGGAACTCCTGGTGGCCGATCAGCCCGAACGGGACAAGGCGCACGACAAGTCCAGCCACATGTGGGACATGGCCGAGCTGAACGGCGTCACCGAAAGCCGCTTTCCCAAGCTGGAAGAGGGCCGCATCCCGCTGCTGGACGACAGCCATGTCGCCATGAGCGTCAATCTGGACGCCTGTATTTCCTGTGGCCTGTGCGTGCGCGCCTGCCGCGAGGTGCAGGTGAACGACGTGATCGGCATGGCGGGCCGTGGTCATGATGCCTATCCGACCTTTGATATCGCCGACCCGATGGGCGCGTCCTCCTGCGTGGCCTGTGGCGAATGCGTGCAGGCCTGCCCGACCGGCGCACTGATGCCCGCGACCGTGGTCGACGAGGCGCAAGTGGGCGACAGCAAGGACTACGACTCCGAGACCGAAAGCGTCTGCCCGTTCTGCGGCGTCGGTTGCAAGGTCAGCCTCAAGGTGAAGGACGGCAAGGTCAAATACGTCGAGGGCATCAATGGCCCCGCCAATGAGGGCCGCCTGTGCGTGAAGGGGCGCTTTGGCTTTGACTATATCCACCACCCGCACCGTCTGACCAAGCCGCTGATCCGCCGCGACGATGCCCCGGCCAAAGGTCTGAACGTCGATCCGGGCAATCTGTCGACGCACTTCCGCGAAGCGACCTGGGAAGAGGCGATGGATCTCGCCGCCAAGGGCCTGATGCGCCTGCGGGACGAGGATCCGAAGTCGGTGGCGGGCTTCGGCTCGGCGAAATGCACCAATGAAGAGGCCTATCTCTTCCAGAAGTTCATCCGCCAGGGCTTCAAGCACAACAACGTCGACCACTGCACCCGACTGTGCCATGCGTCGTCCGTTGCGGCGCTGATCGAAAACGTCGGCTCCGGTGCCGTGACCGCAACCTTCAACGAGATCGAGAACGCGGATGTGGCGATCGTCATCGGCTCCAACCCGATCGAGAACCATCCCGTGGCGGCGACCTACTTCAAGCAGTTCACCAAGCGCGGCGGCAAGCTGATCGTGATGGATCCGCGCGGCGTCGGCCTGCGCCGGTTCGCGACCGAAATGGTGCAGTTCCGCCCCGGTGCGGACGTGTCGATGCTGAACGCGATCATGAACGTGATCGTCGAGGAGGAGCTCTACGACAGCCAGTACATCCACCGCTGGACCGAGAACTGGGAGGCCGAGAAGGAGCACCTGCGCCAGTTCACGCCCGAGAAGATGTCGGAAATCTGCGGCGTGTCCCCCGAGCAGCTGCGCCGCGTCGCGCGCACCTTTGCGAACGGCAAGGCGGGGCTGATCTTCTGGGGCATGGGGGTGTCGCAGCACATCCACGGCACCGACAACTCGCGCTGCCTGATCAGCCTTGCGCTGATGACCGGCAATGTCGGCAAGCCCGGCGCCGGCCTGCACCCGCTGCGCGGCCAGAACAACGTGCAGGGGGCGTCCGATGCGGGCCTCATCCCGATGTTCCTGCCGGACTACCAGACCGTGACCTCGGACGACGTCCGCCGCAGCTTCACGGATGTCTGGGGCGGCGGCGACTTCTCGAACGAGAAGGGGCTGACGGTGACCGAGATCGTCGACGAGGTCTATGCCGGCAACATCAAGGGCATGTACATCCAGGGGGAAAACCCGGCGATGTCGGACCCGGACGTGGACCATGCACGCGATGCCTTCGCCAAGCTGGAGCTGCTGATCGTGCAGGATATCTTCCTGACCGAAACGGCCAACTACGCGGATATCATCCTGCCCGCCTCGGCGCTCTATGAAAAGAACGGCACCGTCTCCAACACCAACCGG